>NZ_CP091277.1:1885437-2513916 GCF_029633965.1 Methanogenium sp. S4BF
AGCTCAAGAGTGATGCCCGCCTCCTCACGCACCTTCTCCTCAAATTTCTGCATCAGCTCCCCGCCGGTCACCAGACGGAACCCCATATAATTCTCGATGGCCCACGATTCAAGGGCCTGACCCCCGATATTCTCCGTGAGCACCAGCACCGAGAGCATCTTTCGTGAGGCATACATCGCAGCCGTGAGACCGGCAGGCCCGCCCCCGATGATGAGCACATCGTAGACGTCCGGGGCCTCCCCGGTTTCAAAGAGTTCGCGGAAACGGGCCACATCAAACCCGACGATAACCTCCCCATCCACCACGGTGACCGGCACCCCGTACTGGCCGGACAGCTTCACCATCTCTTCTGCGGCGCTGCGATCCCTCCCGACATCGACTTCAGTGAACGGCACCCCCAGACGGGAGAGATATCCCTTCGTCAGGCGGCAGTACTGGCACCCTTCCGTAGAATATATCGTGACATTCGGCATGATCTCATCTAGACCACAGAGGCAGATAAGGCTTACCGGCCCGGCAGGGAAAAAGGGAGGGTTATTCAATCAGTTCAAACTTTGTGCCCGGAATACCACAGATGGGGCAGCGCTCCGGCACTTCGCCAAGCACTACGTTGCCGCAGAACGGACAGAGATGAACAGGAGTCTCCTCAAGATCGCCACCGGCCTTCACAGCATCCAGCGCTTTGGCATAGAGTCCCGCGTGGACCTCCTCTGCCTTCATTGCATGGGTGAATACCGTCCGTGCCTCACTGGCATTTTCGGCCGTTGCCTCCTCAATAAAAGAAGGGTACATCTCGGTGAACTCGTGCGTCTCCCCTTCAACGGCACCGCTGAGATTCTCCTCGGTTGACCCGATTGCCTTCAGGGCCCCGAGAAGACGCCGTGCATGGATCTCCTCTGCTCTGGATGCTGCTGCAAAGAGTTTCGCCACGACCGGGTATCCCTCATCCTTTGCCTTCACTGAATAATTAGCGTATTTGCGATTCGCCTGCGATTCTCCGGCAAACGCTGCCCACGCATTCTCTTCTGTTGTCATCGTAATCTCTGACCTCTTCCTTTTGGATAGGAATAGAACGGACATACTCCCTATTAAAAACTTCCCCGACCGCAGGGGAGGCTGCTGCATACCGTCACCGTTTTATGCCCTGTTTGCCATTCTCTCACTATAGTAACCAATTTTGGTGGTAAAGGGAACAATATGGCAGTGAAACGGATGCGCGATACTGAAATGGTTGACCGGCCCCGGGAGCGGATCGCCGCCGCCGGACCGGCAGTCCTTGATAACCGTGAACTCGTTGCGGCAATCATCGGGAGAGGCATTTCCGGCCGTGATGTAAACACAATCGCAACCGACATCACCGCCCTTCTGGATGAGAAGGGGACCGAGATGACCTACGATGATCTGAAGGCCATAAAGGGAATCGGAGGGAGCAGGGCGTCCCAGATGGTGGCAGCCTTTGAACTCGCCCGCCGCTACATCAAAAAGCCCGGCACCACGATCTCGCGGCCGGAGGATATCCTGATGATGTCTGCCGACCTGCTTCACAAACAACAGGAGCACTTTGTCGCTTTCACCCTCAACGGGGCGGGGGAGGTTATCCGGCGTCATACAATCACAAAAGGCACACTCACCCATTCTCCGGTGCACCCCCGCGAGGTGTTTGCCCCCGCACTCACAGACCGTGCCGCCTCTGTGATCTTTGTCCATAACCATCCCTCCGGCAGCACCGAACCCTCAGACGCAGATATCACCATCACCCGCACCCTCGCTGAGGCAGGAGAGATTCTCGGCATCCGGGTGCTTGACCATGTGATCGTCGCAAAGACGGGGCACACCAGTCTAAAGGAGCGCGGCCTTTTCTAGAAGCCGGGGACTCTCACGAAGAGAGGATCCATGAAAGAGTGGTTACACCGAACCCGGGTTCTGCCGAACAGAACATACCCCCTATCTCATGGGAAAAAAGCCATAATTTCCTTTCGGGCGTGAAAATCCTGAGGGTGTCATCACGGATGCGACCGGGAAAAATGCAGGGGATGACGGCCTTCCTGCCAGTTCGGGTTACACTGCCATATCACGGGCGATAAGCTCACCCATCTGATATCCTTTCTCGTAGGCGGCCTTCATTACTGCCGGCTGTGTCGTAATGTCGATTACTTCATCCATGTTATTCTGCAGCACCTCATCCCAGTACGGGCAGTCGATGATGTCGCAGAAAGCCTTCATGGAGAGGATGACACCGTCGAAATCATGTTCAATATTCTGCCCTCCGATGCTCAGAAGAAGCGTTTTACGGTGTTTCTTCTTTTCGGGGGTGACGAGCGGCTCTTTCCTGAAGTACTTCGCCATAAAAAAGACCTGAAACCGGTCCATAAACGATTTCAGGGCACCCGGAATGCCCATCGTCATCACCGGCGTGGCCACGATGAGACCGTCAATATTACGGAATTTCTCAAAAAAGGGGGTCACATCATCATTTATTCCACAGGTGGCATGCTCCTGACAGTAGAGTATCTCTTTACAGGGGCTGAATTTGAGTCGCGGCACAGCAACGATCTCCACCTCACAGCCCGCATCACGGATCCCCCGCACCGCTTCATTCATCAGTTTTGCCGTATTTCCCTTTGGTCGCGGACTTCCCAGTAGGGCAATAATCTGTGGTGCCATTGATGGAGGGTATGGTGCTCATCATAATAATGATTCCTGATGAGAAAACGTGACGCAGTATTTATTCAGAACTATCGGCCGGGAAAAGTTTATTACACCGTAGTATGATGTAGGCATAGAGGTAAGTATTCATGAGTGAAAGCCCAAAACGAGTGAAAGCCGGTGAAAAAGTCGGACCAGGGACATACAAGTGTATTGACTGCGGCCTTGAATTTGCCATTGATGAGTCCGACAAGGATCTCAGGAAATGTCCTACATGTGCCTGTGAGTATTATGACTGTTTCCCGATGACTCACATCCGGGAAGATATCAAGACCCCTGAAGATGCCAGACATCCCCCGAAACGCTGAAGGAATGAACCTGAAAAGGGGAGGAACCACCTCCCCGACAACGGAGTGAAGATAAATGGTAAATGTGTCAGATGAAGGACAGGTCTTTGAATGTGAGATCTGCGGAAATGTCGTTGAAGTAAAAGAAGTAGGCGGGGGAGAACTCGTCTGCTGCGGTGAGCCGATGGCCCTGCAGGAGTAAAAACCGATGGATGCACAGCTCAAAGAACTGGAAGAGGAGATCGGCAAGGTCCCTCTTATCGTGAAGAAGTGGGCGGAAGAAGACCCGGAACTGAAGGACTGGGTCGCGTCAATGGATAAACTGATCTGGAAAGACGGAAAACTGTCCCGACAGACAAAGAAGATAATCGCAATCTGTGTGGCAGCAGCCCTCCGTGACCGGCATGCGGTCCGGGCACAGGCAGCAGGGGCATCCAGCCTTGGTGTCGATTATGACGAGGTGGAAGAGGCACTCCGGGTGACATTCCTGCTTGCAGGCATGCCGGCCTATACCTATGGGCGCACTGCAATCGACGACCTGATGAAAAAATAATCCGCCAGGCGCTTTCCCGGCGGTATCCCCCCTTATTCAATGATCTGAACAGCCGAGCGGAGCAGCCGGGTGCAGAACAGTCACTCCTTTGCTTCAGCCCGTCCGACGGTGAGAATGATACAAATGAGACGCCCTGCCGCCTAAAACGGCAATCGCCTCATGATGAAGAGGAATACAAATGTGTGACGACGAGTTGTTTGACGAATGCCTCTGCTGTCAGGGAGGACCGGTGCTGGGTGAACCTGCACCGGATTTCTCCGCCGTGACGACACAGGGGCCGATGAAACTGGAGGATTATCGGGGAAAATGGGTGGTGCTCTTCAGTCACCCGGCAGACTTCACCCCGGTCTGCACCACCGAGTTTATGGCATTTGCAGGAGTGTATGAGGAGCTTCGGGCGCTGAATGCGTACCTCATCGGCCTCTCCATTGACTCGGTGCATGCCCACCTCGGGTGGATACGTAACATTAAGGAAAGGATGGGAGTAGACATTCCCTTCCCGGTCATAGCCGACCTCGACATGAATGTGGCCCACCTGTATGGCATGGTTCAGCAAGGGGCGAGCAGCACGGCAACGGTCCGGTGTGTCTTCTTTATTGATCCGGAGGGCATTCTGCGTGCCATGATCTACTACCCGCTCACAAACGGACGGTATATTCCGGAGATTGTCCGGCTGGTGAAGGCGCTCCAGACAACCGACGAGAAGGGTGTCGCCACTCCCGCAAACTGGCAGCCGGGCGACAAGGTGGTTGTGCCGGCGCCGGCAACCCAGGCAGCTGCAGAAGCACGCCTTCAGGAGGGATACGAGTGCAAGGACTGGTATCTCTGCTTTAAAGAGATCTGAGATCTCCCCCCTTTTTTTGAGCGCAGGAAGACGGCCGGCATCTCACGCTGCGGGCGGCGGAGAATACATGCGCTGCAACCAACAATGATATATAAATATTTGCATTCTCCCGGAGAAACGTCTGTATCATGCCAATTCACAACGATTTTCCATATAAACTGATCTGACATTTGTCGTGAGGTTTATCATCCAGAAGGATCCATCTACCATCAGGAAACGTCTCATGCCTATGCAGCGTACCGAGGTTCCGTCTCTCAGAAGCGCCTGGACCAAAACCAAAGAGTACCAGCTCCTTGCCATTCTTGAAGAGGAATACGGCTTAAAACATGCGACCAGCCGTTCCCTTGTCAATCTGATGAACGAATTCGCAGGGGAATTCTACGGATGGCACCGCGGGGACATGCAAATAATCTATCATACGGTAGATATGCGGGAACCCCCGGGGAGGGCATTCGGGGAGATGCCGCTCCGGCCCGTATTTCTCACGATATCGGTACCGGAGGACGCAGCGGCATTTGAGAAGGGGGGTTTGCAGGGGATGCGGCAGTATAAACTGATCCGACTCGCCCGTGAGGCCTATGACCAGGGCGGCCTTTTGACCCAGCATGACCTGGCACTCCTGCTCACCACCTCCTCACGCACCATCCAGCGTGACATCAAGGAACTGAGAGGCGCAGGCATCCGGCTGCCGACACGGGGTGCCATTCATGAATACGGGCATATTCCGTCCATACGCTCGGTCTGTGTCGATCGCTTCCTTTGCGGTGAGGATGTGGACAGTACCGCTGATGAATGCGGCGTTTCTGTCGACATCGTCCGCAGATATCACCGGCAGTTCACCGATACCGTGGTGCTGTATGCACGGGGGTACCGGGCAAATGAAATCATTGACGTCACCGGCATTCCCGAAAAGGTGGTCGGAGAATTCCTTATTCTCTATGAATGCCACAAGAACCGGAAGAGTCCGAGGCTGAATGATTTTTTTGCCCGATACACACCGGGCATCATCCAGCGCCCGGTCCCGTTTGCCCCCCGGTAGTCCATCGGCAGTCGGACACACGCACCTGAAGGGAGCATATAATACCTTTGATTAGAGCATTGCGGTCAGGAAAGCCTTAAAATATCAACAATCATTGAAATCAGGCAATTTTTCTCAAAAAATCAATTTTAAGCCAGAATTGGATTTATCACAACTTTGTAATAGTTTCACGTATGCGAAAGGTTTAATATGTATTGGCGTAGAGATAGGGGTGACAAATGTCGCATCAGATCGACAGACCCCCCGGTGTGGAATGACAGACAATACCATCCGCAGTGGCTTCGTCTCTGAACCGGTGACGGACAATGCAGGGAGTATGGCTGCCTACCTTCAGAATCATAAGACCCCCACCGATGACCCCGGGACGATGGGGCAGGGATCCGGGAATGCCCGCTGCCTCATCAGAACAGGCGAGATAGTGGTCCGGTACGGGGAAGAAATTCCGGGCGATGCGACACGGACCCATTGGGTCCGGACAGATGCCAGTGGAGAACACATATGTCGCAAGACAGGTTGTGATAATCCACCCGCGAAGATCCGTTGGTTGAACACGACAGTGCGCAGAGATTCAGGAGGTACCACACAGTGACCCAGATAAACCATACCGTAGAAGGACATCACTATCTCCAAAATCCAACCGTAGATTAGGTCGGAGAACGACAACCACCATCAAAAGAACAGCAACCGGAAAAACGGTGCTAAAACATGAGCACCACAACCATCATACACCAGTCAAGGAGGACACCAATGACAACGTATACTGTAACGCCCAGCCAGGACAGCATCAAGCCCCAGATCCCCGAAGAGAAGCTTCCGGGTTCAGCACGTGCCGTACTGGATATCCTCGAAAATCACGAACCCCGGACATTCTCAGAGATATCCGGCCAGGTCGAATGGGCACCGCGGACAGTCAGAAATGCACTGCGCAGGCTCATTGAGGAAGGGTTTGTCGTCCGGAAGTTCAACTTCACCGACGCACGCCAGGTCTATTACATGCGGCCATAGGTACCAGGCCGACAGAAAAACCCTGCATACGGGAGCGGGAGGCTGCAACCCCGTTTTTTACCGGCAGTTCAGGGTGACGGCACCATATCTTTGCTCAATTACTTTACAGAACGAGAACGGTCGGATACCCCGCGGGTAATATCACCTGCATCCCACCGGACAATACAGAGTGGTTTTCCCAATATCCTTTTCTTTCCCACATCTTTTTTCCGCACTTCAGAACAGAGAATCACTGATATTCCCTGACGGACGATGGAGCCTGTAAATGGCACAAAGAAAACCGGGAAATACCACGAGACAGGGAATCCCAACCCTCCGTTGCAAACCCTAAAGTAAGATTCCTGCGAACAGTGGCGTAATGGGTGTGAATGTCCTCGCCTTTGCGACAAGTCCGCGGCGGCACGGCAATTCTGAGACGCTCCTTGATGCCCTCCTCGACGCGATGGCGGCAGAAGACGGTGTCACGGTGGAGAAGTATGCGCTCGATGAGATAGAGATCCGTCCCTGCAGGGGGTGCAATGCCTGCGAGAAGCTGAACCACTGCATCATGGAGGATGACGATCTTCACTGGGTGCTGGACAGGATAATCGCCGCAGACATCGTGGTGATGGCCTCTCCGGTCTATTGCATGGGACTGTGTGCACAGGCAAAGGCGCTTGTCGACCGGATGCAGGTGCTTCGCTCCCGGAAATATGTGCTCCATCTCCCGGTCATTCCGGCAGAACGGCAGGGAAAACGCCTCGCGGCGTTTCTTTCAACGGCCGGGCAGGACTGGGACTATGTTTTTGACGCCCTCATCCCGTCAGTGAAGTGCTTCTTCCATGTCATGGATATCAAAAACCGCGACATCTCGTACCTTATGGTGAAAAGTGTGGACGAGAAGGGGGCGGTTGCTGCTCACCCGACAGCGACGGCGGACGCAGCAGCCCTCGGAACGCGGATGGTCGAAGAGATCAAAAAGCGGCTTGGTGAAGAGGAAAGCAAAGGAGAACAGGAAAAGAGCCCGGGAAGTCAGGCCTGAGAGGAAAGAGAGAGATATGAAAAAAAGAGATGACACCACTGCTACCGGGGAGAGCAGAGAGGAGAGGGAAATGAGGGAAGGGCTCAGCATGGCCCATAAAGCCAACCGCCCGGTACGGGTGCTGGGCATCTCCGGCAGCCCCCACCGGCGGGGAAACACCGAACAGCTGCTGGACCGCTTTCTGGAGGGGGCTGCAGACGCGGGAGGAGATATCGAGAAAATCGTTCTCTCCACGCTGGACTACCACTCCTGCCGGGGGTGCAATGCCTGCCATAAAACCGGTGTCTGCATCATGGATGATGATCTCATCCCGATTCTTACGAAGAAAGTACCGGAGGCAGACATCGTCGCCCTTGCCTCCCCCATCTACTCCATGTCCATCACATCGGAGATGAAGGCGTTCATCGACCGGGCGCACACCATCTGGGCGCAGAAGTTCAAGCTCAATCTGGTGCATTATGGCAAAGAGCATTTTACCACCCACCCCGGCTACTTCCTGGCAACAGCAGGGATGGAGCGGCCGGATATCTTTGACTACGCCTACCCCGTCATCACCGCATTCTTCAACGGATTCGGCTGCGGCTACACCCCTGACCATAATATCACTGCACCCGGCATGGACCGCTGGGGCGGCATTCAGGGACACCCGACTGCTCTCACCTTTGCCTATATGGCAGGCAAGGAAGCAGTAAAACAGCTTGAGAAGGTGCAGACAGAAACAAGGGCAGAAACGGAAGAGCTGAATAAATAACCCAATTCTTTTTTCAAAATCGCACGGAAAAGACTCTTTTCATGGAAGTCTGTTCGCACAGGATTCTCACCTGCATCATCAGGCAAGAGATCCACATCATTGCGGACGGACCACCATTATTCACAGGAGCTATCCACAGGACCCTCCTTGGGACGGATGTGGGGGGATATATCCGATATCTCCGGATACTGTCAAATAATCAGAGAGTACGGATTTATCGACCAATAAATCGATACGAAAGGTCAGTTTAAAAGAGAAAAAAGACCCTCAGACATCATCCCAATCACTCCGGCAACCCCATCATCATGCCCGATACGCACCGGATCAAACTCCGCCCCCACCGGGAACACTTTAGTAACGGCACGGCTATCCATCGAAACCGCTGCCACCGGGACAAAGACGGAAGAAACGCCGTCTTTATCCACCGTCACCCGCACATACCCAAGTTCCTGGGCGGCACTTGCCGCATATCCTTCCGTCTTCTCGTCGGTGAGATTGTAGAGCAGTCCGCCGCCGGGTGGTGCAACCACATACTGGACGCCGTTCACCGCATACCGCTGGTAGGCATGGACATGCCCGTTAAAGACCATATCGACCCCGTATTCCTCCAAAATCGGGCCCCAGAGATCACGGAGATCCGTCCATCCGCCGGGATGCCGGGTATCGGAGCTGTACGGCGGGTGGTGGAATGCAACAAACGTCCGGGCCGCCGGGCTGTTCTCCCGGCACTCCTGGTTCGCCGCAAGATCTGCCCTGAGCCATGCCGCCTCCTCATCAAAATGCGGGGCAGTCCAGTCGTTTGAATCCAGCACTACGAAGTGCGCATCCCCGCAGTCAAAGGAGTACCACTCCGGCATGCCGAAGGTGTCATACCAGACGGAAGCATTATTCTCATGATTGCCCATCACTGGCATTACGGTGGTATTGGCAAAGAGAGAGTTTCCTGCCGCAAAGAAGCGGTTCCATTCCTCACCATCTTCCACAACACAGACCGTGTCACCCATGTGCATTACAAAGAGGGCATCCGGCTCTGCTGCGGCGATCCGTTCTGCAACCAGCGCATGACGTTCTGCCTGGGTAAAGTAGGGGATCTGTTCCTGTGTATCTCCGTAGACAATGAAGGTGAACGGGCCGTTCTCCGGGAAGGTCCGGAAGGTCAGGTCGCCGGACGTTTCTCTGCCGATGGTGACCATATAATGATAGGTGGTATCCGGCTGAAGACCGGTGAGGTGGACATGGTGGAGAGAGGTATCCGCGTCATCTGTCACCTCCTGTTCATACCGCCCCGTTTCCCGGTAATAGGCATCACCTGCACAGGAAACCGTCCCTCCTACGGCGAGGGAGGACAGCCAGTTCACCGTCGTTTCGTTCACTGTCGTGCCGGTCAGATACGGACCATGGCTGAAAAGAGAGGACCCTCCTCCACTTCCGCTATCATCCGTCATTCCTGTGGCAATGGTATCCGCCGCCCCAAACCCGGTACAGGAGAGCACGAGAAGGAGCATACATGCCATACGTGTCACCTGTTTCATCCTGCATCACTCGCCATTTTTTAAAAAACCTCAATTTTGCATATACTTTCTGTCTTTTTCACCATATTCGGTACGGGACTGATTGGAAGATATTCTGCGCTCCAACCGGAAAAGACCTACCATGAATACATCAGAACCCGGATAATAATATATATATTATTCTCAATTTCTGCACAAACAGACACACTCTTTTAATAATAAAATTAGTTTTTTGAGCGCAAAAACAGACATCAAGATTTATTACCAAATCGATATAATTTCATCATTCAATATTACTATATACAGGATTTGGAGATAGTATGCATTATGCATCTTCCCCGGACGTGGGGGATGATTATCCTCCTCATATGCTCTCTCCTGTGTATCACCTCTGCAGCGGGGGTCACGCCCGACCAGATAACGATCATCTCTGACCAGGATCAGATCAGGGCAGGAGGGACCGGGGCACACATTTTTCTCGAACCGGATTCATCATTCCCCGAAATAGCTGCTGTTTCATTTTCATACCTGAACAGCACCGCAGATCCCTCCGGTGCACTCAGTGTACCCACCGATACCGTTGCTCCCTATGAAACACAGTTCACCTCTGACCATGCCGGCACGGCATATATCCAGGCGAATGTCACATTCACCGGTAATACCACTGAACCCCTCAGCATCATATTTATGCAGGATGTGATTCCGTCTGACCCATATACGTATGAGAGTATTGTACCTGATGCTGTCCAGGCGGCCTCTGCAGGCCCTGTCACCGTACGGATGAGGGATCAGTACGGCAATACCATAACCGCAGATACAAATGCCACCGTCACCTTCTCAGTCTCAAATGAAGGTGCGGGTTTCACAGATGGAATGGAGACCGTCCAGACGATCACCATGCCATTCGATGATGACGGCGACTGCACCGTATCATTCCTTGCACCGAATACCGCAGGGCCGGTGATCATCTCGGTGGACCCCTCGCCAGGCAGTAGCCTGCAGCGCCTCATCACCGTTGATGTAATCGGGGAGCGTATACCCGCTCAGATCACCCAGTATATCGTCACCGTACCACACTATCCGGTAACAAACACCTGCCCCGCAGACGGCATCAGTTATTTCCAGATCAGCTATGTCATCAAGGATCAGTACGGCAACTCAATCGCCAATTACCCGGTGAGTATATCCACTACCCTTGGGGAATCGGGAGAGATTGTCACCGGTGCACAGGGAGTGGCAAAAATGATCTACGGCCCGGAGACCGGCATAGGCAATGTCACCGTTTCCGCCAGTGCGGGCACAGCCACTGTGGCATCCACCCTCTCCTTTATAGGGGGCAGCGGCACCCGGTTCTCAGTCACCTTAAATCCGAATAACATTCCGTCATACGATGTGGACCAGAACGCATTGATCGCAGTCCAGGCCCGTGTGTACAACGATCTCGGCACCGGCGTCTCCGGAGAGACCATTCAGGCATGGATCACCCCGGGAAGCATAAATGCCACAAACACCATGACACAGGAACCGGAAATCTCTGCAACCAGTGAAGGGGGCTTTAGCGGCAGTGCCGTGGCAGCCATTACCGGGGACGATGGATTTGCCACCTTCTTTTTCCGGGCAGGGGCCTTCCCTGTCCGGGGAGCGGACGGGTATGATCCGTTCTCTCGCGGAGGTGCCACCGTCACTGCAATGTGGAACAACCAGACCAAGACCTCACCTGAGATCACCTGGCGCAATTACCCCTACCTGCGGGTCGAGACAGAAGTCTCGGATGTCGACATCGCACCCGGCGACCAGCTGAACGTGACCATCCGGCTGATAGGCGACGGCAATGAACTGCTTACCCATGACCCGATTGACGTAGCTCTCTGCCTCGACCGTGGTGAGGACATGCTCGCCGATGAAGGTGCAGAAGACCGGATGGAACGGGCACGCCGCGCTGCAATGTACCTGGTCGATGGGGGCAGCGAGGAGATGGGCCTCACACCCGGCTATGACCGCGCTGCACTCATCAGCTACAGTGATCCAACGACAGACGCCACCGTTTTCCCCACCGGGGCCGTGGACCTCCACTACATCAGTGACAACCTCCCCACGTTTAACTGGGTGAAACTGGTGGGCGATGACACTGCGTCCATTGACAATCTGGAGAAGAATAAAGGCTATGTACTGGCATCCCATTACCCGGGAAACGGCATTACCGCCTATGCAGACTATGCCACCACTGATGTGGCCTTTGCCGCCGGAAACATCTCAGACTGGAGCGAACTTGAGTCAGCCCTCCGCTACACCGTACCTTTCAAAGCGGATGACACCGGGCAGGCGAGCGCCCCCCTCCGCTATGGGCTAAAGAAATCCATCGAATACCTTGCAGACAATAAACAGGGGAGTGCCATCCAGGCCGTGGTGGTGCTGATGCAGAATAATTACCGGTATTATGGTGACCCCTTTGCAGATAACCCGGAGAATGTGATGATCGTTCTCCCTGATTCAAACACTCTGGCAAAGGGCGGGTCGGATTATTATTACTTTAGTGATCTCCCCTCAGACCAGCAGAACATGGTGAACTATGCACTCGCCAACGATGTGAAAATTTATGCAATCTACTACCCGTCAGGCGGTTCCCAGTCAGACGAAGCGGTCCCGAAACGTCTTGCCGAGGATACCGGCGGCGACTACTACTTCGCGGACAGTGAGGAAGATCTCGCCGAGGCATTCCGCCTGATCCGGGACACCCTGTTGCGGGAGGCAGGGGTCAACACCCGTGTGAACCTGAACTTTGCCGGTATGCCCGAGGATGTCACCTACACAGCAGAGGAGGTGCTGGAGTACCTGCCCCCCACCGCTGTTGACTTCTACAACTGGACTGCTGACCCCTATATCCCTGCCACCCACCTGAGTGGATACCCCTCCACAGAGGACCAGTCTGTCATGTGGCGGGGAGATGACGGAAGCCGGCCGGCGTCCCTCTCCTTTACCGTCGGCAATGTCACGATTAAACAGACATGGACCGTGGACTTCAGCCTGCAGGTGAATGAAACCATCGACAGCACGCTTAACTTCAGCCTCTTTGCAGACGGGTCATATGTTGAGTTCGAAAACCAGGAGGGAGGAAATATTATGGAAATCCTTCCCGAGACAATGATAACCGTCATTCCCGGCCTTACGCCCGATGCGCTTCTGAATGCCACCATCCGGATCACAGCATTTAATCTCATGGCACAGGACGCACAGACCGCACAGCTCGCCTGGAATATCGCCTATGACGGCGCATTCCCGTTTTCAGAAGAGGTTGCCCTGAAAGATACGGGTGATGTGGGAAGTGTCTGGCAGACGGTCAATGCCAGGACATGTTCACCGGAGACAAACAGCAGCACGGGGATTGCATATACAGCTGACCTCGCACCCGGCATCTATTCAGCACGCATCAAAGTCATCACAGAGGATGCAGGATATGATACGGCAACCCTCCCGCTAGTCATCGGTGATGCGCAGGAGTTCTATAT
The DNA here is from genome assembly GCF_029633965.1 of Methanogenium sp. S4BF. Lineage (NCBI taxonomy): Archaea > Methanobacteriati > Methanobacteriota > Methanomicrobia > Methanomicrobiales > Methanomicrobiaceae > Methanogenium > Methanogenium sp. S4BF. Next base: position 1,898,661 of record NZ_CP091277.1, read on the forward strand.
CCGGCTGGGATAATCCCCATTTTTATAAATACATTTAAACTGTTTTCTTGAATATATTGGCAAATTTTACGTCAATACGCTCCAAACCCCGTTGGTAAACGCATCTCCGCCGTGCGCCTTCCCGGGCTGACCACAGGAGATGCCGTTTCTTCCCCAGTGAGATCACCATTAAATATTATCTTATCCAACTCAGCTCAGGTATTTTGAATATGACCGAAGACAGCATTGCCGGCAATGGGACAGGGATCGTATCCCTTACCTCAGGCCCTGTTTTTTTCTTTGGTTTTTTTAGCTTTATCAGCTTTAGATAGGGCTTTCGGATAACACAAAAATCCGACAGCCCGTGTATTCTGGTCACCATTCTCAATACCGAGAGGTTTATCCCATGTTTGGAATTTCTGATCCTGGTATCTGGGCAGGTTACCTGCTGTCAGCTCTCCTGACGGCAGCATGTATAGCGTACGGCATCATAAACTGGAAAAAAGGCTCTGAAGAGGGTTTGGAAGATGGCAGTTGACACCCTGACGTTTGCTGCAATCACGCTTGTCTACCTTGGAGCAGTGATATTTCTCGGATATATCGGCTACCGCCAGACAAAAGGAAGCGATGATTTCCTGATCGCCGGAAGACGAATCAATCCGGTGGTGCTTGCACTCTCCTATGGTGCGACCTTTATCAGCACATCCGCCATCGTCGGATTCGGTGGCATATCAGCACAGCTTGGCATGGGCCTCGTGTGGCTGACCGTTTTCTGCATCGGCGTCGGCGTTCTTGCGGCATTCATCCTGTTCGGAAAGAGGACACGGAGCCTCGGGCATGCAACAGGCGCCCTCACATACCCGGATCTTCTGGGGAAATGCTATCAGTCACCCTTTATCAGAAAAGTATCGGCGCTCATCATCATCGTCAGCATGCCGATATACACAGCGGCAATTCTCATCGGCGGTGCACGGTTCATCGAGACAACGCTCACCATCCCCTACGATACTGCCCTCTTTGCATTCGCGGCGATTGTGGCGCTCTATGTTATCCTCGGCGGGCTTATCGCCGTGATGTACACCGATGCACTCCAGGGTGCGATCATGTTTGTCGGGATGACAATTCTGCTCGCCCTGACCTACATATACCTCGGGGGAGTCAGTACGGCAAACGCCGCACTCGATGCACTTGCACCGCTGGTGCCGGAGAACCTTGCCGCAGCCGGTATGACAGGCTGGGCGTCCATGCCGGAATTGCTGTCGCCGATATGGCTCACCATGATCACCACCATGGTCCTCGGAGTGGGCATCGGGGTGCTGGCCCAGCCCCAGCTTGCTGTCCGGTTCATGACCGTGAAAGATAACCGCTCGATTCACCGGGCGGTCATGATCGGGGGGCCGTTTGTACTGATGATGACCGGGGTCGCATTCACCGTCGGGCCCCTTACCAATGTCTGGTTTATGGAGAATTCCGGCATCCTTGCAGTTGATGCCGCCGGAGGGAATGTGGACAGCATCATTCCGCTGTACATCAACTCTGCCATGCCGGATCTCTTTATCATCATCTTTATGCTCGCCCTTCTGGCAGCGGCAATGTCCACCCTGAGTTCTCTCTTCCACACGATGGGAACCACCATAGGATATGATTTAAACCCCCTGGTTAAGGAGGAGAAGCCATCAATGACTGCGATTCAGTTCGGAACGCTTGCGATGATTGTTGTCAGCACGGTCATTGCCTATGCCCTGCCTGCTAACATCATTGCGCGGGCCACCGTCATATTCATGGGTCTATGTGCGGCATCCTTCATTCCGGCATATGCTCATGCACTCTATGCAGAGAAACCATCCGTCTATGCCGCAAAAATAAGCATCCTGGCAGGCGCGGGGTCATGGTTTTTGTGGACCGCATTCGTTCACGTAAAGGAGTCATCCGTTCTCGGCATATCAGATGCCCTTTTCGGGGTGCAGTCCGTTCTTCCGATGCCATGGGGCGTGGTAAACCCGATTGTCATTGCCCTCCCCCTGTCAGCAGCCGCACTCCTGACAATCCTGGCCGTCGAGAAGAGATGCCGCCTGCATAACCCTTAACCCTGTCCACAATGAACATTTCTCCTTCTGATGGACAGTAGATCCCCTCCTTCCTTTTCCCGGAAAAGACTCCGGGCCATTCTCATCGCATCCAGCGCCGCCACATTTATTCTGCCCTTTATCGGTTCTGCCATCAATATTGCCCTCCCCCTTATCGCCGCAGAATTCATGGTGGATGCAGACCTTGTCGGCTGGATCCCCACCGCATACCTGCTTGCCTCCGCAATCTTTCTTATCCCGTTCGGCAGAATTGCTGACACCCTCGGGCAGAGACAGATCTTTCTTATAGGCATCCTCGTGATGGCCGTCTCGCTTGGAGGTGCCGCCCTCTCCCCGGGGTTCTGGCCGCTCTTCGGGATGATGTTTGCGGCAGGCATCGGAAGTGCAATGATCTATGCAACCGGCATTGCCCTTCTCACGATGAACTATCCCCTGCGGGAACGCGGGACGGTCATCGGCATCAATACGTCCATCATCTATATTGCACTCTCCGCAGGGCCCTTCATCGGCGGCATCATCAGCGGTGCCTTCGGCTGGCGGGCTGTCTTCGCGCTGGCGGCAGGCATCGCTGTTCTCTCATTTATCCCGGGTGTGCGTGACATCCCCGCAACCCGGGGAACCGGCCGACAGGGCGGCAGATTCGACTATCCGGGGGCACTCATCTATGCATCCGCCCTCATCCTGCTCATCACCGGCCTCTCCCGGATCCCCGACTTGCAGGGCGGGCTTCTTGCAGCGGCAGGGACAGCCGGACTGGGAGCTTTTCTCTGGTGGGAAGCGCGGGTCCAAAACCCAATCTTTGCCGTGCGGGCCTTTGCCGGCAACCGGATATTTACCTACTCGAATATCGCAGCACTGATCAGCTACGCCGCCACCTTTGCCATCGGATTTCTGCTCTCCTTCTATCTGCAGGGCGTCAGGGGATTCTCGCCCGGTTTTGCGGGCATCATCCTCATCACCCAGCCCGCCGTGATGACCCTCGTCGTCATCTTCTCAGGGAGACTCTCTGACCGGGTTGAACCCCGGATACCTGCCACCGCCGGCATGGCCATCGTCGCAGGGGGACTTGCGGGGTTCGCACTCCTCGGGCCAAATACCTCCCTCCCCGTTGTGGCAGGCCTGCTCATCGTCGTCGGATGCGGATTCGGCATCTTCTCCTCCCCGAATATGAACTCCATCATCAGCGCCCTGCCCGACCATGCCGCCGGTGTCGCCTCGGCGACCGCCGCGACCATGCGGGTCGTTGGCCAGATGCTCTCGATGGCAATTGCGATGATGATATTCTCCATCGTCATCGGCGGTGTGGAGTTCGGCCCTGCAGTCACCGGTGAACTCCTGCTTGCGGTGCAGGTCTGCTTTGCCATCTGTGCCGGTCTCTGCGGCGCAGGCATCTGGTTCTCTGCGGCCCGTGGCAACCTCCGGGACGAATAAGCACACTTCCCTCCCCAACATTCATTCCCTGCTATGCCAACAGAGGTATATACCGGAGTTTTCCATGGATACTGCCACATCCCCGCTGCCGAGACGCACCCTCACGGTGATTCTTTTCGCCGTCTGCCTTGCCTCCTTTGCAACTCCTTTCATCTCCTCAGGTGTCCAGATTGCCCTGCCCCTCATTGCAGCGGCATTCGGGGTCCCGGCCACCCTGCTGGGATGGGTCCCGACCGCGTTTCTCCTTCCCTATGCCATGTTCCTGCTGCCCTTCGGTAAGACGGCTGATATGCTCGGGAGACGGAGATATTTCCTTCTGGGAATAGCCATCATGGGCACCGGCCTCATCTGTGCCGGGCTGGCACCCTCATTCTGGCTGCTGATGGCAGGGATGGCCATCACCGGATTCGGGAGTGCAATGACCTTTGCAACCGCCCTCCCGCTTTTGACCACCAACTACCCCCTGCAGGAGCGGGGAAAAATTATCGGCATCAATACGGCCGTCGTCTATGTAAGCCTCGCCGCCGGCCCGTTTTTCGGCGGCATCATCACCGGCTATCTCGGGTGGCGGGCCCTCTTTCTGGTGACGGCACCGACCATCCTCGCCGCTCTGGCCGTCGGATATTCTGTCATCCCAAAGGACAAAAATAGCGCACCAGAGCGTGTGTTTGATTATCCGGGGACGGTAATCTACGGGGTCTCCCTCATCCTTCTCATCCTAGGCGCCTCCCGCCTGCCTGCCATCTGGGCGGCAGGCCTTGCCCTTGCAGGCGCCTGTGGCCTTCTCGGCTTCTTTTGCTGGGAAACCCGGACAGACGAACCGATCTTCCCTGTCCGCCTCCTCCGCGGCAACCGGGGGTTCACCTATTCAAATATCGCTGCACTCATCAACTATTCATCCACCTATGCAGTTACCTTCCTCCTCTCCCTCTATCTCCAGTATATCAGACTCCTTTCCCCACAGGCGGCAGGCACCATCCTCCTTGCACAACCCGTCCTCATGGCTGTGACAGCGCCTGTAGCAGGCAGGCTCTCGGACCGCATCGAGCCCCGCGTCCTCGCCACCGCAGGCATGGCCATCGTCACCGCCTGCCTCTTTCTCCTCTCCTTTATCGGAAGAGAAACGCCCTTTTTCTTCATCGTGTCGGTGCTGATGGTCCTTGGGCTTGGCTACGGCATCTTCTCACCCCCCAATATGAACTCCATTATGAGCTCGGTTGGGAACGCACAGGCAGGCATTGCATCTGCCACCGCCGCCACCATGCGGGTGCTGGGCCAGAACCTCTCCATGACCATTGCAATGATGGCATTCTCTATCGTGATCGGAACCGTCATCATCACACCTGGCATGACCGAAGAACTCCTCACGGCGACACACTACGCCTTTCTGGCATTCGGCTTCCTCTGCACCGCAGGCGTCTGGTTCTCAGCGGTGCGGGGGAACCTCCGGGATGCTCCGGCAGACCAGAGCAGATAATCCGTATCAGAAACACGAGAGAGTACGCCCATTCTCCTGTGATCTGTCCCGCACATACGGTTCCTGAATCGCATGAGAGAGTCATGCAATGAAGAGCCATCCGGGCGAATGAGTGCCATGGGACTGATTATTGCCCCGTTTCACTGATGTATCCCGCCATCTGAAGAACAGGCCGCTGTCCGGCGGAATGGAAAAAAAAAGAAACGAACAGTGCAGGGCCGAAAGACCGGACCCTGCATTTTTGTGCGTCCACCTCAGAACGCGTTTGCAGGTTTTCGTGCTGCAAGCCAGTCCTGAATCCTGCTGGTAATGGCAAGCACCGCAGGCATCACAAGAATCGCACCCATGAGAGAGAAGGCCACCGTGATCACGGTCACCAGGCCGAAGTTGGCCATGATGGGAAACTCCGAGAGCGTCAGGGCGGAGAAGCCGAAAACCGTTGTCAGACCGGAGATGGTAATCGCGGTTCCGATCTTCTGGATACTGGTCTGGATTGCATCGTGGCACGAAAGCCCCCGTTCGCGTTCCTCATCATACCGCTCCATGATGAGGATCGTATACTCGGATGCGACTCCGATGGTCATCGCACCAAGGGTTGCAGTGAGGATGTTGTACTCCAGACCGAGTACATACATGATGACCGCGTTCCACCCGACGATCATGATGATCGGGATAATCGGCGTTATAGCCGTAGCCTTCCGGTAAATAAGGATGAGGAAGGCAAATATCAGGCCGAATCCCATCAGGTTCATGTCGCTCTTGGACTCGGTGATGCCGTCGATCATGTCACCAAAGAGCACCAGCGTGCCGGTAAAGACCGTAGTCGTACCGGGGTCATTCTCGTACCACCCAAGGTCAACACGCATCTCATCAAGAAGCGCCTTCATACTGTTAAGGTCCAGATCCTCGGTGGAAAACTCAATGACCGCCTCCATCTGGCCATCCGTGTACCGCGACAGGGTAGTCTCAGGAACGAGTTTCAAGAGGGCGGCAATCTGTTCACGGTCCTGCGGAAGGACACCGCCGTTCATCGAGGTAAGGACGCTGGCAATGCTCGTTGCACCGGTGATCTCACTATGCTTCAGTTTTTCATATTCGGTGAATGCATACATCCAGCGCAACGTATCGGGTTCAAAGATGTCGTCACTGCGCACTACGAGTGGTATCGTGGAGGTCGACCCCATCGCACTGCCCAGTTTTTCCATGCTCACCTTGGCAGGCATCGTCGGCGGCACCATCGCCTCCTCTTCGGTGTTGATGACAATCTTGTCATCAAGGGGGATGCCGATCATCGCAATACAACCCACAAGAAGGAGTACTCCGACCGGGTGGTCAGCTATCCATCCGGCTACCTTTCCGAGCACAATGTCATAGCGCTCCATCATGGAAACCTTGTTTCCAGTGCCGTTTTTGTGAGATTTCGGTTCCAGGGGCCGGTAATGCACCAGTTTGGCAAAGGTGGGGACGATGACCAGTGCACAGAGATAGCAGGAGAGAACACCGACCACACAGATCACCCCAAAATCAACCACCATGGGGAACGGTGCCATGGCAAGCGCGATAAATCCAAGCGAGGTGGCGACCATCGCAATGGCAACGGCACTGCCTGACTGGGTGATGGTGGTATAGACCGCCTCGTCAATGGAGCCTTTGCGCACCTCCTCATCGAACCGGGTCTGGAACTGGATGGCGTAATCGATACCGATACCGATCATCACCGGGAAGGCTGCCATCACCATCATGGTGAGCCCGGTGCCGCTTGCGCCCATCATACCAAAGGAGACGATGACACCCATCATCACAATAAATACCGGCAGGAAGCGGTAGCGCACATGTCCGAAGAGAAATGCCATCGCAACGACCATCAACAGCATCGCAAGGCCAATCAGCATCCCGGTGGATGATCCCATCGAGGTCTTCATCTCATCAGAGAATGCCGCGGTTCCCGTAACCGTCACAGAAATTCCGGGCGGCGGAGAATGGGCACTTACCACGGAGCGAATGTTATTGAGGGCGGCGGTAGCGGCGGAGTCGGAGAGACCGGGCTGCACGATCACCTGCATCAGGGTCATTGCACCGGTCGTCGAGGCACCGGGAATGACATCTTTATGCTGATTGACGATGTTTTTTATCTCTGCTTCAGATCCGGGTATCACCCCGCCGTTATAGAGATTAATCAGGTCGATTACGCTCAGTACCGAGACGACCTGATATTCGTTCTCAATATCATCCGAGAGGTCCCGGAGATAATCCAGCATCTCGGGCATATAGACCGCATCACCCTCGAACATGAGAATGACAGAATCAGAGCTATACGTATCCTCATAGTGTTTGATGAGGGAACCTGAGGGTGAGTTGATGTCCACATAGGTCTCGGTGCCGGTCTTCATCTGAACGCCGGACGCAAAGAAGATCATCACCAGGATCACGCCAATGGCTACCGCTGCAACGGTCTTTGGGTGATTGATTATTGAATTGGCCAGAAGGGCAAATGGTGACTGCATGCTATCACTCGGTTTTTACTATTGTATGTGTTCAGGAGATCCACGGATGCAGGGGCAGGCCGAAACACGTGGCCCCAACTGTTGTTACTTAAAAAACAACAACGTCTGAGATATTAAAAGGTGCACACTATGCCAGTTTACCCGGGGAATAGTGCCAAAACGATGGAGACCGTATGAAAGGCAGGGATTATCGGATCATCGAATGATTGAGAAGCCGGATGAGGATTTCATTACCGGCATCGCTAACGACAGTGCATCCTGTGGCGTCCCGAAGCGCGGAATACTTCGGGCAGGATGGTTCAGTTCTGCTGTCGAAAGACCGGAGATCAGGGAGGGCCGCTCCTTACCCCATAGCACGACGGCCTTACACCCATCTATACCATCATTAATACAGAAACCCAATATAAACCAATCTACAGCGTCATCTGACAGAACAATCCACAAATAACAGATCAGAGAGCAGCATAGAGAGCGATGATGACGATGAATACCCCGGAGCTAATCGTATTTGTGCTTTTACTGGGAACGGCATGTATCACCGGAGGTATTGCATATGTGCTCCGGTCCCGGAATGACACACGCGGAACGGTATGGCTCTCATACACCACCGCTTCACTGACCGGGTGGCTCTTTTGTGACGCCGTTATCGTCGCTGTGCCTGACATCACCCTGAAGTTCGTGTTCTCAGGAATAAAGTTCATCTTCATCATCATCACACCGCTTGCGTTCTTCTTCTTTACGCTCGCCTATACCGGAAAGGACGAGGAGATGCAGGTCTGGCACCGGACCGTAATCGCTATTCTTCCGGCAATCAGCATCGGCATTCTGCTCACCAATGCCTGGACAGGCCTGTATTATCTGCAGCTCCCCGACCCTTGGCTCTGGATATTCAACAACTACACCGGCCCATACGGCATCTGGTTCTGGGTACACCTCGTCTACTCCTACGCCCTGATAGCAAGCGCCCTGGTACTTCTTGCAAGCCTTCTGATCTCCTCTCCCCGGCACTTCCGGCGGCAGGTACATCTCCTGATCTTCAGCGCCCTCATTCCCTTCACCGCCAATATCATCTCAATCTTTGTCGTGGTTGGTGCCGAGACTGCCGACCTCACCCCGCTCTTCTTCGCCCTGAGTGCCATCCTCATCTTCATCACCATATTCTGGCTGCGTCTTTTCAGTATCATGCCGTTTGCACGAACCCGTATCATCACCGAGATTCATGAAGGAGTTATTGTTGCAGACGGAAACGGTGTGGTCATTGATATCAACAGTGCCGCCTGCCAGGCTGCAGGCATAACCGAAAAAGCGGCAGTCACCTCATCTGCCGATGCACTTCTGGGGAGAGTATTCGGGACCAGTCTGGCTGATCTCAGAAAGGCCCGTTCACTCACAGTATCGCACACAGACAGTGCCGGAGAAAAATGCTGGTCTGACCTGACCGTCAGCAGGGTAGAGGGATACGACTTCCGGTCAGGTGGGACAATCATCCTCATCCGTGACGCAACACAACGAAAACGGATAGAAGAGGAGATGAAGGCAAATGAACTCAGGCTGAAGATAGCAATGGAAGGGGCCGGTCTGGCCTCGTGGGAGTGGCGTGAAGGAACCGGCTATGTAACCTACGAGAACCCCCTTGCTGACCGTGCAATTCAGAATGTCACCACCATAGAAGCCCTCATGGACCAGATGAAGCACTACCTGAAGAACGGATATGAGGGCGCACTTGACCAGCCGTTTACAGAGATTCTCCACGGGGGAAAGAACACCTTCTCCGTTGAGTTTCCGGTCGGGAACCCGAATAAGGGCCGCTGGATCCAGATCACCGGCCAGATCATTGAACGGGACGAGGCCGAAAGACCCATATGGGTGGTGGGCATCACTCAGGACGTCTCCACGCACCATGCAGCCCGTGCCGCCATTATGGAGGCGAACACAAAGATCAAACTGCTCACATCAATAACCCGGCATGATGTCCTCAACCAGGTGATGGTAATTCGGATGGTGGCAGAACTCGCCGAAATGGAGGCCGAAGGGACGATGAAACCAGAGCTGAGAGAAAGAGTCGCCCAGATTGACCATGCCGCTGCGATGATCGAAGACCAGCTCTCGTTCACCCGGGATTATGAAGACCTCGGCACCTTCACCCCTTCATGGCAGAATGTTGCAGACGTGGCCACACGGGCCAAAGGCGTAGTCAGCCGGACCGGTATCACATTCTTCTGCAATACTGGTACACTGGAAATCTATGTTGACCCGATGTTTCGGAAGGTGCTGGAGAACCTCTTTGAAAACGCCCACCGCCACGGTGGCAATGTGACAACGGTGACCGTGCGCTTTGAGCACAGGGATCGTGAGGCCTGCCTGATTGTGGAAGATGACGGCCGGGGTGTGACGGAGGAGCTCAAGGAGAAAATATTCAAACAGGGGTACGGGCAGAATACCGGATTCGGCCTCTTCCTGAGCAGAGAGATCCTCGCCCTCACTTTCATTACCATCACTGAGGAAGGAAAGGAAGGAGAAGGCTCACGGTTTGTGATGCACATCCCAAAGGGCGGATACCGCGCCTATCGGGAATAGTGCTGGCAGGAGGGCCGGGAAGGGACCATCTGCACTACCATCACTTCTCCTCTTTCTCACAGGAGATCTTTCGCACCGGGAAACCGGGATGACGAACAAAAACGGACACCATTTTCCCTCTGCCTGAAACACCCTTCGATACAACGATATAAGCCTCGAAACAACTTCTTTTCGGACCAGAGAATACAGCAGATTTGTGTGATATTTCTATGACACTCAGTCACCGGCTTCACAGACAACAGTTTCACTCCGCAGACCACTCCTTTATGATAGCAGAAAGACGCAAACACCATATGCAGGGCAGAACCATCCATACGGCCCACAATACGGCCGCAGCTCATTTCTCAGAAGGGGGCGGCGACATCTGAAGGTCCTCCACACTGCCGACTGGCACCTCGGTATGACCCTCTGCGGGCGCCGCCGGGACGCTGAGGCAGAGGCATTTCTCACCTGGCTGGCGGATATTATACATCGGGAGGACGTTGACCTCCTGCTCGTGACCGGGGACATCTTTGACAACGGGACCCAGTCTGCCCGATCCCAGACACTCTATTACCAGTTCCTGACCGCAGCGGCAGCGGCAGGCTGCCGCCATATCATCATCACGGCGGGAAACCACGACTCTCCGGCATTCCTTGAGGCGCCGCAGGAGATCCTCGCAGCCCTCAATATTCATGTCGTGGGAACAGCAGGTGAAGGAAGGCCGGGAAACACCTTTCTTTTGAACGGGCCGGATGGAGAACCGGACCTCATCGTGGCCGCGGTTCCCTACCTCCGTGACAGGGATATACGCCGCTCGGTGCCCGGAAGCTCCATTCATGAGAGAGCGGGCCGGATGAGAGAGGGCGTACGGTCCCTGTACCGTGAGGCATGGGATGCGGCCTGTGCCATGCAGCCATCCACCGGGCCGGCGGTGCCGGTGATCATCACGGGACATCTCTTTGTTGCCGGGGGGACGACCATTGATGGCGATGGCGTCCGCGAACAGGTCGCAGGCTTCATTGAACGGGTCGGCGCGGATATTTTTGCAGAGGAGGCCGCATATGTGGCCCTCGGGCACCTCCATGTCCCCCAGACCGTGGCAGGCATTGAAACCATACGCTATCCCGGATCTCCGGTGCCGGTCGGATTCGGGGAGGCCGAACAGCAAAAGGAGGTAATTCTTGTGACCACCATGCCGGGAATGCCTGCTGCCGTCCGTTCCGTCCCGGTCCCTCAGTTCCACCGGCTCGCCACCATTCAGGGGGATCTCCCAACAATCAGCCGCAGGATACATGCACTCAGAGAGGACGGTGGCCCGGTCTGGGCCGAGGTGATATACGACGGTGCCGCCATTCCGGGTGACCTGATGGGAGAGGTGACTGCGATGGCAGAAGGGACAGAGATTGAGATCCTGAAGGTGAAGGATGCCCGTCTCGTTTCTGCAGCACTCTCGGCATACCAGTCCTGCGAGGAACTTGCAGAACTGACGGAGACCGAGGTATTCGAACGCTGCATGGAAACCGCAGATATTCCCCCCGACCAGCAGGGGCGGCTGATGACCGCATTCCGGGAAGTGCTCAGGGAACTGGACGCCGATGAACCATTCGGAGGGGCGCCGTTATGAGAATCCGGAAGATCCGGCTGAACAATCTTAACTCGCTTGCCGGAAACTGGGAGTTTGATTTCACCGGCGAAGCCTACACTGCAGACGGGATATTTGCGATCACCGGACCAACCGGCGGGGGGAAGACAACCATTCTGGATGCCATCTGCCTCGCCCTCTACGGGTGCACGCCCCGGCTCAAAACCATCAGCAAATCGACAAATGAAATTATGCACCGCCAGGCGGCGGAGTGCAGTGCAGAGGTGGAGATTGCCACAGCAGGCGGGGTGTACCGGTGTACATGGGCACAGGACCGTGCACACGGGAGGCCGGACGGTGCACTCCAGACACCGCACCATGAGATTGCAGATGTGCTCACCGGGGAGATTCTTACGACACGAAAACGTGAGGTGCCCAAACGGGTCGAGGAGCTGACCGGTATGGACTACGACCGGTTTACCCGTTCGGTGATGCTCGCACAGGGTGACTTTGCGGCATTCTTAAACGCTTCGCCTGATGACCGCTCCCCGCTGCTTGAGCAGATCACAGGAACGGAGATCTACTCCAGAATCTCGGTTGCCGTCCATCAGCGGAGACGGGATGAGCAGGATAAACTGAAGGTGATGGAGGCGGAGGGCAGCGGAATCACCCTGCTTTCGGATGAAGAAACAGCAACACTCAGGGAGGAGGAGGCAGCCCTCATACAGAACACAGATGCCCTGCAGGAGGAGATACGAGGCTGCAGAACAGGGATCGCCTGGCACCGGGAGCAGGAGAGAATTGCCCGCGTGATCTCCGAGACGGAACGGGAAGAGGCAGACTGGACCGAAGAACGGGCTGCAGCAGAGGAACCGCTCAGCCGCCTCCGCAAAGGGGAAGCGGCTGCCGCACTGGAAGGGCCCTACCGCCGGGTGACGACCCTCCGGGAAGGTGAGCAGAATGACAAGGCAGCTCTCACCCGGCTTGAAGCAGCACTGCCAATACACAAAGAGGCGGTCCGGCAGGCAGAGGCGGCCGTCATGCTTCAGCACGAGGCGCTTCGGGACGCACAGGAACAGGCAGAACGAACAGGGCCGGTCATACGGAAGGTGCGGGCCCTTGACATGCAGAAGGGGGCCGCGGAAGACCGGCTCCGGGAACTGGTCAGGGAAGCGGAGAGAGCAGACCATGACTGGGAGGAGGCCCGGAAAGAACTGCGGGAGGCAGCAGAAGCAGGTGCCGTCTCCCCGGCAGCAGCTGACGCGGTGGCATGGTTCCTCGCAGAACACCGCATAGCAGTGAACACCACCACTGTTTCTGCAGCACTTACGGGAATCGCTGCACAGGTGGGAGACGCCGTCCCGGGTAATGCCGCATCGCCACTTCCCCCGGACACCGCACGGATATGCACCGATGCAGAAGGAAAGGTTAATTCCCTGGAAGAGGCACTGGACGGGGCACTCTGGTACGCAGATCCTGACGCCCTCCGCAGAGAGAGAGCCGCCTGCCAGGAGCGGATAACCCATCTGAACAGGCTCTTTGACCGCCTCACAGACGCTGCGGATGATGACAGACGGAGCCGTGAACTCGCCGAACGCATCCAGAAGAAGAAAGAAGAGGCCGCAAACCACCGGGCGGCACAGGCAGCCTGCATTCGCGAACGGGAATCACGGGAGCGCCTTGCAGAGCAGATGGAGGAGACTGCCCGCCTGGCCGCACGGGTCCGTGATCTGGAGGAGGAGCGCTCTCACCTGAAGGCCGGGGAGCCCTGCCCACTCTGTGGTGCCACCAGCCATCCGTATGTCCGGGACACAGCGGCGCTGCCCCGTGCAGCAGACGAAGATCTCAGACGGGAGCGGGCAGCTGTCGCCGCACTCAGGGACACGGAAAAAACGCATCTCTCGGCGATCGCACGGAGCGAAAGCGAGTCACTGGCTGCACAGGAGGCGCTCGCCGCCATCCATGAACGGGCGGCACACCGGGAAGAGGCATGGGCGGACGGGTGCCTGGCCCGCGGCCTTGATCCGGATACACAGGACCGGGAGGGGGAGGTGCGGGCTGCTCTCAGTACCGCCGGTCAGAGAATCGAACGCTATGATATGGCAGAGAGGGCCATCCGGGCACTCAAAGAGCAGACACGGGCCATCCATACCCTCATCAGGTGCTTCCGTCAAGCGATCCAGAGATTCGACGCCGCAAAGGGCTGTGCGGTACGCACTGCCATGCAGCAGACAGACCTGTACCAGCTTAGGGAGAAACGCCGGGAACTCTTCGGGGACGCCAGCCCGGACGAGGTCGAACAGCAGTCCTCCCGGACAGTTCGGGAGAAAGAGGCAGTCTATAAAGCGGCGCAGGAACTGCACCGAAAGCTTGTACAGGAGTATGCAGGGCTGGAAGGAGAAGCCAGAACCCTCCGGACGGCTATCCGGACACAGCGTGAGGAGCGGGAAGAGGCGGAGCAGCAGTTTGATGAGGCAGTATGCAGTGCCGGATTCTTCGCAGAGGATGACTTTGCAGCTGCCCTCCTTGCACCGGATGAGACTGCAGCCCTCAGAGCCGTACGCGACCGTCTTGAGCGGTGGCAGGCAGGCCTTGCGGCACGGTATACGACCGCACTGAGAGAAGCGGAGGTGCACCGCTCCTCAACCGGCCCGGTGAAAGACGAAGAAGCCCTCACCGAAGATCTGCATGCACTCACCACAGCCGAACAGGAAGCCAATACCCGGAGAGGTGAAGTCCTGCAGCAGCTCAGGCGGCAGGAAGAGGAGGAGGCCAGGTATGCCGGACAGCAGGCACGGATTGCTGCGCAGCGAACCGAGACCGCCCGGTGGGACGAGCTCCATGCCCTCATCGGGTCAGCAGACGGGAAGAAGTTTCGCAACTTCGCACAGGGCCTCACCTTTGCGGTGATGATCGCATCAGCGAACCGCCAGCTGCAGGCGATGAACGACCGGTATCTCCTGATTCAAAGCCCGGAACTGCCCCTGGAACTCGCGGTAACAGACAACTACCAGGGAGGCACCATCCGTTCGACGAGAAACCTCTCCGGCGGCGAGAGTTTTCTGGTGAGTCTGGCACTCGCCCTCGGCCTTGCCTCGATGGCATCCGGCAGGATACAGGTCGATTCCCTCTTTCTTGACGAAGGATTTGGAACACTGGACGCGGATGCCCTCGAGATGGCCCTTGCCACCCTCTCCTCCCTGCGTGATCAGGGAAAGATAATCGGTGTCATCTCCCATGTGCCGGCCTTACATGAGCGTATCGGAACAGTCATCAGGATTAAAAAGGAGAGCGGCGGGAGAAGTACGGCGAAAGGACCGGGCGTGACTTGGTGTGGTGCCTGAGGTAAAGGGCCGGACATACACGGAAATACTCCGACACTCTCCGTCAAAGAGGCGGGAGATCAGCTCATCTTTTTTCGGTGACGGGAAATCCCTGAATGTCAGGTACCCCCGCCCTCTATTTTTTTCGGTATTGATAAACAGAGAAAAAAAGGAGGGGTAATTAGCGACGAAGCAGGAATGCAGCACCCAGAAGACCAACAACCATGCCAAGGGGAAGCGCCACCACCGGGAATTCCGGTACACAGGTAGGCCTGTTTATATACGAAACGTCAGGCTGAATTGTCTGATAGGATATCTCATCAGAACCGGCGCTGTTCTGTGAATCGATCATATCCATTGCACTTACCGCGGAAATGGAAAGGCACATCAATAGCACCACAATGAAAATACCACTTTTTCCCATTTTGACCATCTTCACACACTGAGAGGGAGAGGCAGGCAACTGATGTATACCGGCTTTCCCCGTGGCCTAGTGATGCAAATAAAATAAAAAATGATATGCGAGGCAGTATCACACAGCACTCAAACGTGCTAAAATGAAAACGAATAACCTCCCATAATCCACTAAACTCTCAGAATATCATTTTGAACGTTTAGTGGCAGATATCAGCCCCGAAGGCAATTATAAGTGACAATATGCGAGTCAGACGCCATCACAGAATCAGCTACCGATCTGCTCTCCGGGGAATGTCGACAGACCGCCTGAGTGTCTCCCGGACGAGCAGACATACACGCCCCGCGGAAGGGAGGGATGCAGATTCCCGTATGGTGTGGGCGTCCCGGATATCAGGGCCGATGGCGATGATGTCTGCTGCCGGTATCTTCTGTGCAATCCAGGCGGTCTCAAGGCCGGCATGCAGGCCACGAAGACGCATCTCCCCGCCAAAGAGTCCACGATACGCCGCCTTCATGGTTTCACGGATGGGAGACTCCTCCTGGTAGTGCCAGGATGGTGCGACACCCGGAATGAAAACCGTGGCCCCCGTTTCTCTCCCCTGCTGCCGGAACGCATCGCCCAGTGCTGCAAGGGCCGCATCATCATTGCTGCGTGCAGAGAGGCCAATCATCAGGACACCTCTATCCTCAGAGACCGTTGCCGGGTTGGATGAGGTGGCGACGAGGTCCGGGATAACCGGATCCATCGCACAGACACCTGCGGGCAGGCCGGCCAGGAGAGAAGCGGCTCCGGCTGCGATCTCCGGGGCAAAGACATCCTCCTGCGGTGTCGCCGGGAATATGCGTATCCGCAGGTCGGGATCTGTTTCGCGATATCTTTCCCGGCAGGCACGCTCCTCCTCACGGATGAACCGGACAGCCTGTTTCACTGCCACCGGATCAAGGCCGATGCAGGCCCTCGCCTGTCCGGGTATCACATTATCCCGCTCACCGCCGGTGATCGAATTAACCGCACATCCGGTCTCTGCCATGAGCCCCGATAGCAGGATTCCCAAAAGGGAGAGGGCATTGGCCCGTCCGGAACCAGCCTCAATCCCTGAATGGCCGCCCCTGCCGCCGGCCACCTCCACGGTCTGCCAGCTGACGGCACCCCCGACACGGATACGATGGGCAGGGAAGGTGAACCCCACAGCCATCATCCCTGCCGAACTGGTGGTGATGACGCCCTCTTCCTCATCATCGAGGTTGATTATTGTCGTCCCGGCCAGCCATGCGGAGTCGAGGGCGGCGGCGCCGTGCATCGTCGTCTCCTCTTCTCTCGTTGCAATAAGCTGGACAGGGGGGTGGGTATTTCCCGGATGCTCCATGAGGTGCAGCGCTATTGCGAGACCGAGGCCATTATCTGCCCCGAGGGTGGTCTCACGTGCCCGGATGATGCCGTCCTCTTCGTACCAGTCAATGCCCTCACGGGCAAAATCGTGATCGGAGCCAGGGGCTGCCACACAGACCATGTCCATATGCACCTGCAAAACGATCACGGGTGCAGCCTCCCCTCCCCCATTGCCCGGACGGGTGATGAAGACATTGCCCGCTGCATCCTCATCTGCTGGAAATCCCGCTGCTGATGCCCGTTCCATCAGAAAGCGGGCCACACCGCCTTCATATCCGGAACAGCGGGGGATTGCCGCAATCCGGCCGAATATCTCGCGTATCGCTGCTGCGTCCGTCCGGCTGTCACCTTCGGCTGTATGCCCTTCTGTTGTCAACTCGTTCACCTGCTAAAAGAAGAGATAAGCACCATCCCTGATGATGATTCCCTCCACAGGGTGGCTGTTTCGCACGGTTCTGATCCAAAAACATCATCGGAGGCGGTGCGTCCGGACCATTTTGGCAATCTTACCAGTAAAGACACCATATCCCGTATCCATAGAATAGCGATGATAATTCGTGCAGAAATGCGACTGGAGTATATGCAGGAAAATGATAAAGAGGGTGATTACTCTTTCATCACTCTCTCTTTCTTCCAACAACAGTTACCAGAAACAGTCCGCCGATGAGCATCACCGGGAACAGGAGAGTCGGGAATTCAGGGGTCCCAATCGGATTCTCTCTCATAGAATGAAGATAAACCCCTGCAAAGAAGATATTGTCATCCATTGAAGGGTTGATTATGTCGATGACAACCTGTGTATCACCCTGGTTTACAAACGGAAGCAGACTGTACAGCTCATCATCATAGCGGGTATCTGCCAGAGGTTGTGCATAGGGATCTGCAGGATTGGCAGTGCTGTCATCCAGCCCGCCAACCGTTAATAATGCACCATTGGAAGGAGAGGCATCCGCACAATCGTCACTCCCTCCTGCCCACGAGGAGAGCCGCTGACCGTTAACATCAATCAGACTGAACTGTTCGTCATCATCCTGATATCCATAGGAGAGACCAAGGGAGAAATCGAGGGCAAGATTTGGATCATTCAGATCGATTGGGTTGGCAAAAGTAATCGCAAACGAGTCTCCCGCCACATCCTGAGCACCGAAGTACAGGATGACCGTATTGTCATGATCCTGTGCCGGATCGTCAAAGATCACAACAAGAATTTCTCCGTCTACCACAGTTGAACAGAGCTCTGTGATGACGAAGTCAACCCTGCCTGCCGGGGCAGCATCAATCTTTCCCTGAACAAGAGCGGTTACATCTGCCCAGTAGTTCCATGAAGAGATACTGCTGGCAGTTTCAAGATCCCATGTGACCGGGGCGCCATCAATCATGACACCACCGTCAGGGATTTTGTATCCGCTAAATCCTTTGCTTGCTGCTGCCAGATAGGCCTTTCGCACGACGGCACCTGCCGGTTTTTCTGCCTGAATGATCGCACCGTTTTCACCATTTGAGCCAACTCCATCGATTGAAACCCATATCATGCCGATTTCCGTGACCACCGGGGAAATGGCACCCGCACTCGCACCCACCTGCGACATTTCGAACGCAATGTCATTCGTTGATGCAACGGCATTATCGTTCGTTCCTATTCCTGCCGAAACAGGCTGCACCAGAATCAACAACATCGCCATAACCACCATCATGACAATGGCATTTGGCCTCACCCATGCGTTACGTCTGTCCGAGAACATGAGCACCGGCTTATCATTATTCTATATTATCAATATGCTCAGCATACGACCGAGTGCCGGGCATAGCCATATACCATAGAATCTGCAATGGGATCCAAATCTTTTTTCCACCTTAGCTGACATGTCACCTATTCGGAAATGGCAAATTACGGGCCTGAAATAGCCAACCATTTTCTCTGCTGCACCTAAAAGCCGATTTTCCAAACAAACAGGCATCTGGTGTTCCAAATGCAGTGGGAAAGAGAGCCCCATCATAAAAACGGGTTTAGTGGTCCAATCAACTGTTGTCATGTCAACAAATAAATGCCGGGCAATCCAACCTGTAACTATGAACAGCCCTCTCCCTCCTGACCTCCCGACAGGAGCACTCATCTCCATTATTTACCGGAGCAGGAACAGGGTGCTCAGTGAATGGGCATTGCGGGAGGGGATCTCAGCCGGTGTGGTGAGCCCGCTGCTGTATCTCGCAAAACATCCGGACGCAACCCAGGATGAGATCAGCCGCAGGATGACAATCGACAAGGCAGCCATTGCCCGTGCAATTCACCGGCTGGAAGAGGACGGATACCTTATCCGGACCCCGGACGAGAGAAACCGCCGTAAATTCAGGATTTTTCTTACAGAAACGGGAAAATACCTTGCAAAAGAAGCAACCGAAGCAGCAGATGAAATCGACCGGGAGATCATTGCAGGGCTCCCGGAAGAGGCACGGGCACACCTGATGCCCATCCTCCGGTCGATGGCGTACACCAGCAGCTGCATGGCAGACAGAGAGGCACACAACACCCATGACACAGACAGCACAGACTGAAACCCTCCGGACGGCCCCATCGGCCGCTGCAGAGACTACCAAAGGCGTCTCAATCCTTACCGGAGACCCGAAACGGGCTATCATCAAACTCTCGGGGCCGATGATCATCGCGATGCTGCTCATGTCGGTCTACAATATCGTCGATGCGATATGGGTAGCAGGACTGGGCCCGGACGCCCTTGCCGCCATCGGCTTTGTAACGCCGGTCTTCATGGTGCTGATCGGCTTTTCAAACGGGATCGGTGCCGGCGCGACATCGGCTATCGCCCGGAGAATCGGTGCAAAGGACAGGGAGGGGGCAGACAATACCGCAATGCATGCACTCTACCTGACAGTCATTGTCTCGGTGGTGATGACAGCGTGCTTCCTCATCTTCCTCCGGCCCGTCCTGCTCCTCATTGGTGCGGGGGATACCATCGGCCTTGCGCTGGAGTATGCCTACATCGTCTTCGGGGGGACGATATTCATTCTCTTCACGAATGTCGCCTACGGGATCCTCCGTGCGGAAGGGGACATGAAACGGACGATGTACGCGATGGCTGCCTCATCGGTCGTCAACCTGGTGCTTGATCCCATCCTCATCTACGGGCTGGACATGGGAATGGCAGGCGCCGCCCTTGCGACGGTCATCTCAGTCACTCTTGTCTCTGCCGTTCTTTTGTGGTGGTTTCTCGGGAAACGCGACACCTATGTCACCATCCACCGGAGATCTTTCCACTACCAGCCGGCCATCGCCGCCGATATCCTAAGGGTCGGGCTGCCGGCAAGCGGAGAGTTCCTGCTGATGGCAGGGGTCGGGATCATCCTGAACGGCCTCCTGGTCACGGTGGCGGGAACCGATGGCGTTGCGGTGTACACAGGCGGATGGCGGGTCGTGATGTTTGCCATCGTCCCGATGATCGGAATAACCACCGCGGTCATATCAGTCACCGGTGCGCTGTACGGTGCGAAACGCTACGCAGAACTCCGGACCGTGCACCGCTATTCCACCGGTGTGGGTACAGCGATAGCAATTGCCATCAGCATCCTCACCTGGGTCTTTGCACCGCAGATTGCGGTGCTCTTCGCCTACACACCCGAAAGCGCCCATCTGCTGCCGGAGATCACCGCATTTCTCAGGACGATGTGCTTCTTCTACCCCTTTGTCCCGATGGGGATGATGTCGTCCGGGCTCTTTCAGGGGACGGGACGGGGCATCACCTCATTTATCCTCTCCCTCCTGCGCAATGTAATCTTCATTGCGTTCTTTGCCTCCCTCCTTGCCCTCACCTTCGGGCTGGGCGAGTCAGGCGCCTGGTGGGGCATCGTCCTCGGTGATATCGCCGGCGGCCTTGTGGCATTCGGATGGGCGGCCTGGTATGTGCACAAGCTCATGACAAAGAACAGGGAGAAAAACGACTCCGCGGCGGCCGCTGCCACACCGCCGGGCGCATAAAGAAGAGAGACCGGAATGCAGTGTTCCGGTTCTGATATACTGTTTTTCGAAGAAGGCTTCAGCATCCGTTTTTGACCAGATACTCCTCCAGCACGGCAAGCGAAGGCACCATGTCCCGCCGACCGAAGCCAAACCGGATGTGTTCATCACCGGAGCCGAATACCGTCTCGGGAAGGAGGATGACACCCGTCTCCCTGATGAGCATGTCGCAGAAGGCTTCTGCACCCTGCTCGCCCAGATAGCGGGGGAAGCAGACCGGTCCTGCCATCGGATCCTGACAGGTGAATACGGTGGGGTGCCGTGCAAAAAAGGCTTTGAGCAGGCCACGGTTTTCGTTGATAATCTGCCGGTTGCGGGTGACTATTTCTTCCCTGTGGCGGAGGGCCAGGGTGGAGAGAAACTCCGCCGGAGCACTGGTGCAGATGGTGGTGTAGTCCTTCCATGCGAGGAGACGGTTGATAAGGTCAGTGTTCTGTGTTGCGACCCACCCCAGCCTGAGGCCGGCAAGGCCGAAGCTCTTTGACATCACGCCGACCGAGATGCCCTTTTCATACCATGAAGCGACCGACGGGAGCAGGGCAGAGGAGCGGTACTCGCCAAAACGGTATACCTCGTCGGAGAAGAGCCATATGCCCTTCTCCTCTGCAATCCCGATGAGCTCGTCCAGTTCTGCGGCCGAGAAATGGAAGCCGGTCGGGTTGTGCGGGGTATTAATCACAATGCACCGGGTATCCGCCCGGATGAGGGACCACAGCTCCGCCATATCCGGCCGCCACCCGTCCTCTTCATGCATCTGCCAGTACGAGACATCGGCGCCGATGTGCCGGGCGATCTCATGGAGGGACTGGTATGCCGGGGAGAGGACAATTACGTGATCGCCGGGGCTGAGCAGGGCGTGCATGGTGAGAAAGATTGCCTCCTCGGCGCCGGCAAAGACGACGCACCGGTCCGGCCCGATGTCACCGGAGAGCGCTGATATCTCATCACGCAGTGCCGGGTCTCCCTGCGGCTCGGTATAGGTAAACCGCATCCCGCAGAAGGCATCAAGCGAGCCCTCCTCCATCGCAAAGATCTCGCCTGCAGACCAGGTCTCACAGTCGGCGGCCGAGAGCATATGGGGGGCTGAAAATTCATACTTTCCAAAGTAGCGTTCAAGGGCAAACGGGGGAATTTGCATGGGTTATTCATGCGTACTGATGGGATAAATAGGCATGGGGGGGTGAATACAAGGACCAGGC
Source organism: Methanogenium sp. S4BF (assembly GCF_029633965.1). Classification (NCBI taxonomy): domain Archaea; kingdom Methanobacteriati; phylum Methanobacteriota; class Methanomicrobia; order Methanomicrobiales; family Methanomicrobiaceae; genus Methanogenium; species Methanogenium sp. S4BF. Next base: position 1,920,636 of record NZ_CP091277.1, read on the forward strand.
AATGGAAGCCGATTCATTCCATTTGCAAGGAGTATGTACGGTACCATCATACCATCAATCCATCCTTCCTGCAGAAATCTACAGAGACATCCTTCTCTCAATACACATCGGGAATATCAAAACCCATCCACACACCACCCTTATTCCCGATCACCGCCATTATCCTCACACCGTGAGGAGACCGGCATGAACACCGATAAACCCCCGACAGCAGAGAACACGCCACCCCCTTCAGATGCAGGGAAAAAGACCATTCCCATCAGCAGGACCACTCATTTCTGCATCGTCATCATCTGCCTCACATTCCTCATCTCGGGCCTCATTCTTACCATCGCCATACAGCAGGAAACGCAGGCCTCCCATGAACGAAACCTCGAATCCCTGAACGCCTACTTCACCGCCTTCTACGACGAAACCATCCGGCCCGCAGGAGAAGCAGAGATGACTTCATTCATCTCCGGCCTCGCAGAGTTACCGGCAGAAAACGACACCGCACGCATCGAACAGATCGCCGCCTTCGCTGCGTCAAACGTCACCAACGAATTCTGGGAGGAGGCCTATGGTCTGCCGTCAACCCGCTGGCGGCATCTTGACCCGTATACCGGCGCCTATGTCTTCAACACCGAAGGAAAACTCCGCGCCCTGCCGCCCTCGCCATACGCAAAAGATCCCTACTGGTTCCTCTGGTACCGCATGGGGGCCTGCAGCGAGCTGGCCGCGCTCACCGCCTTCGTCGCTGATAAAGCCGGATACGAGGCCCGTGTGGTAAAGGCCGACCTCACACCGGGCCTGAACGCAGCCAGCCACTCATGGGCAGAGGTCCGGGTCAACGGCGTCTGGTGGGTGGTGGACGCCGACCTGTATGCCCAGTACCAACGGTTCGGCCGGGACTCCCTTGCAGACGACTGGTACACCCTGCCTGCCGTTTATCGGCCGTATTCTCCTGAGCAGGTGACTGCCGTATACCTCACCGCAACCGGAGAGTCCGTCACCGACCGCTACCCGGCCATTGCGAGCGGCTGACGCAAATACCAGCCCGGATACGATATATTCATATGGACCTCACCATACCCCTGCAAACATCCAATATATTCCGGAATAACCATCTATACTCCGATATAGCCGGACGACAGGGAATAGAATCCACCATGACCCGTTCCAACCCCAATACTATTTGGTTCACAAATGAGAGAGCGATCATCAATGAGGAAAAACCGGAAAACTCCGGCGAAATGGTCACACCAAACAAAAAAAACCAAAATCGGAAATAAGCAGAGAAAACCCGCTTATTCACCGATCTTCTTTAACAGCCACGCCATATTCTTCCCGAGGTCTGCCATCGTCTGGCGACCTTCGAGATCCTTGTCCACTTCACCCGGTGTGAGCCCGATGCCCAGATTCCAGTAGGATGAACCAACCGTCACCATCCCCGATATACCGAAGAGATGGTTAATGGAGTCGTACACATGAATGGCGCCCGCCCGGCGGACCGCAACCACCGCCGCACCCGCTTTCCGGCTGAGGAGGTTCCCGTTTGCAGAGGAAACGAAGCCTGCCCGGTCAATGAGGGCCTTCGTTTCCGGTGTCAGGTCGGCAAAATAGGTCGGGCTGCCGATGATTATACCGTCTGCGGCAAACATCTTCTCCATCCACTCGTTCATCGAATCACCGGTAAGAACGCATCTGCGGTCCTTATTCTCCGCACACTTCATGCAGGCTGTGCAGCCGTGCACACTCTTCCCTCCCACCTGCACAATCTCCGTCTCAATCCCCTCCTCTTCGAGGGTCTCACAGACCATCCGCAGCAGACGGACGGTATTGCCGTCCCGTCGCGGACTTCCGTTAAACGCTACAACCTTCATCGAAATCTCCTCCTGAATACTTCAAAAAAGAGGTATTTATGCGTGGTGGTGATGCGGATGGTATCCTGCACCCGCCCGACCCCTCAGGCATATGCATAGTGTTTGCGCAGAAAATCCCGGATCTTCTCCGACTCCAGCCAGCGCTGGTCCAGTTTGTTCACCAGTTTATCAATTACATAAGCCTGGGACAGGATCTTCTCACTCTCTTCTGCCGGGGAAAGAAGCGAGAGCCCGATGATCACCTGCAGGGGATTTCGTATCTCATCATTCAGGATGGCCAGCTGCTCAAAATTGCGCTCAATCTGGATGAGAGACTGTTTTTTCTGTTCATTCAGGTTCACAATCTCCGTATTATCGGTATACAAAGCAGCAACCTGCCCCTTTTTAGGAGAATAAGCCTGAATACAGAAATGACGGTTAAAAATGGGATTATAATCATCAAAGACCATCGATTCCCCTGTCTTCGCAACCGCTGCATAGCGGCTGATGATCGTCTCCCTCTCCGGAAAGAGGCTGCGGCAGGTATTTCCGATGAGCTCAGTTTCACAGCGGCCGCTCAGCTGTTCAAACGCCGGGTTCACCTCCAGAAATACGAGGTCATCTCCATCAGTATCTGTCCCGGAGTAGTGCTCGAGGACGACAAACCCGTTCTGCATCGTCGAGAAGAGTTCACGATAGCGTTTCTCGGCATGCTTGCGCTTTGATATGTCAAGGCATGACTCCACCACACCAATTAGCTCCCCGGTATCGGCAAAGACCGGATAGGCAGATATCTTCACAAACTTGCCGTTTAAGAGCCGCCTCTCCTCCGTGATCGGGGTCCTCGTCTCCATCACCCGCTGCACCGTGCATCCCTCACAGGGTGCCTCCCGTCCATAAAAGAGTTCGTAACAGAGACGTCCCGGCAGTTCATCGGGGGAGTGGCCGGATGATTCCGCCGGATCGTCATTCGCCCAGACAATGCGGAAATCCTGGTCATAAAGCACCAGATTTTCGTGAATCGCATTGAGAATCATTGTCTTCTCAGTCTCAGCCTGTTTCAGCTGCCGGGCATACTCATGGCGGTGCGCTGTATCACGGGCAAAGACCAAATACTTCAGGTCACCTTCTCCCGGAAACTCCCGCCGGTGAACGGAGACCGGATATATGCTCCCATCACGACGAACATGGACTGCCTCAAAGACCTCTTCACCCTCCACATCCACCAGACTGAGATTCAGCGGCACCAAAAATTCTCCCTCCGGCATATCTCTCTGGAAAGAGGCGATATTCATCCCAATAAGGTCTTTTCGTGCCCAACCAAGATTTCGGGTGGCCGTATGGTTTGCAAACCGAACCGTACCGACAGCATTCAGCCAGTAGACCTCATCAACCGCACTCTCCAGAGTGAACCAGAGCAACGGGTTGATCTCCTCATCAGTGAATGGGAGAGGTATATCCGAACCTGAAGATCTAGGCAGGCAGTCTGGTGATAAACTATTCACGATTTTCTGTGCTCCTACGGCATCCCCTATATCCGCGCCGCGTGTACAGATACTCTTTTCGTGAACCATATAATATTATACATTACAATAAATACACCTGCATATATTCTATAGAGAATCAATTCAATCTGTATTGGCGGGTGCTCCGGACGATAGACCGCCGTTATAGCAATACCAGACCAGGCCTCATCATCATGACAGATCCGGCATCAATGCAAATGAGAGGAAAATAGCAGTGATAAAACCGGCAGAGAACAGACAAAAAACAGAGTATCGAAAAGATGGATGATATCCGGGTTACCACCCGAATATCGCAGCGATGACCATATCCATCACGCCGCCGTAGTCCGCTGCAAAGAGGACCATCCCGAGCGAGAGGAGGATTGCCACGGCAAAGATCACCGGGTTCCATGCCAGTACCTTCTTCCCGTCCAGCACACTGATCGGGAGCAGGTTAAAGAAGGCAATCATGCCATTCACCGAAAGACCCATCGTACCGAGCAGAATGACCGGCAGGGTCTGAAGGGCAAATCCCGCGACGAGAATCACGAAGAATACCACACCAAGGCAGAGGTTGACCACCGGACCGGCAACAGAGATGATGCCATTCTCCCGTTTCGTCATCTCACGCCCCGGCTGCCCATAGATGACCGTTGCCCCCGGAGCGGCAAAGACCACACCCACGAGGGCGGCGAGTGCCACACCCATGAGAAGCATCCCGTTGTCCTTCCTGAATGCCGCATAATAGCCAAACTTCATCGCAGTAAATTTATGCGCCATCTCATGCAGAATAAAGGCGGCACCAACGGTGATGACTGATATGACAAAGATGAGTACCAGGTCCGCCCAGGTATTCCATCCCCCGCGGATGAAGACCAGAGTAAAGGCAAGGGCAAGGGCGAGGCACGCAATAACAAGATCCTTGCGCTCCTCGCGGTCAATTTTATCGGTGATCATGAATAGGTATATTTCTTCTCTTCTCTGTATTCAATACGTCGTTGTCGGCTGCATGCCGCCGGTGAAAAGAGATCCTTTTTTACCGTTCCAAATCAGAAGAAAAGATGATATGACACTCGTTACCGTCCGTGAGGAGATCTGCCGCATCGACTATGCGTTAATCGATCTCATCGCAGAACGTCAGCGCCTCGCGGCAGCGGTCGCCGAAGAGAAACACCACAGCGGTGCCCCGGTCACCGATCCGGAGCAGCGCACCCTGGTGCTGGATCGGGCCTTTGACTACGCCGTCACCCACGGTATTGACCCGGTGGAGGTACGAAAAATCTTTGAGATCCTGATTGCGATGAACGAAGAGCGGCAGCGGGAATATTCCGGGGAAGGAAACCTTCCCTGAGTGCATCACTTTATTTCCGATTTATATGAGCTTCATTCGCTCTTCATCTTAAAATGATAGTGTTTCCGCAGGAAATCCCGTATCTTTTCTGATTCAAGGCAGCGCTGGTCCAGACGACGGACGATGCCGTCAATCTCCTCTACCTGTGCGGCCATGGTATCATAATACGCTGCATCCCCGTTTTCTGCCATCCCCAGGATGACCTGCAACGGATTTCTGATGTGGTCATTAAGAATTGAAAGATCCTCCATATTCCGCTCGATCTGCGATATGGCCTCCAACTTCTCTTCTTCCAGACGACGCGAACGGATACCATAGGCGATATCATTGGCAAGCGCCTGCAGGGTAGTCAGTTCCTGTTCTGTCACCGTCGCAGATGGCCGGATATATATCGGGAGCACCCCCTCCACTTTGTCACCTGCGATCATCGGGAGCACAAAGACATCGATCTCTTCTGCCGTGCCTGCCTCCTCGTCTCCCACCGTCCACGGGGAATAGCTCACCTGCTTTGATGATATTGCCTCACCAGGGGCGGATGATGTGCTGATAAAGGCTGCATCTGTCTTCCGGAATGCTGATGATGACACGCCCGAGGTGATGAGCTGCCCGTCTGTGCACAGGGCAATGGAGACGACATAATACTGGTCCAGGCGGCTGAACTCTGCGCAGGCAGCCGCAAGCAGAGTGGCCGTGTCGTCCTCATAGATGATCAGCTGAATGATCCCATTTGAAACGGCTATAAGCCGTTCAGACTGATTTTTTCCGGTTTCATCGGTGATGGATACCGCCAGCTGGTAACTGTCCGGAATAAACGAGAGCGTGATCGAGGTATCATGCACCATCCCTCCCGCATCCACCAGACCAACCGACGGGAGTCTGCGGGGAGGGACCGTTCCTGCAAACATCTGAAGAGCATTCTCCCGGAATCCAATACTATCGTCCGCGACAACCAAATCCGCAAAGGAAAGTTCCCCGCTGAGCAATGTGCCGAGGGGATACCCCACCAGTTCGGCCCCGGTACGGTTGGTATTTACGATGGTGCCGTCTGCGTTTAACAGGAACATACCGGTCCCGGTGTTCTCAAAGACCGTCCGGTACATCGTCTCTGAACGGTTCAGCGCCTGTTCCACGCCCCTTTGTTCGGTGAGGTCTGCCACCAGCACCCGGAGCCCGGTAACAATGCCTTTCTCCGTCAGCCGCCGGCAGTAGACCATTACAGGGAAGCGGCTGCCGTCCTGCCGGACCGCGGTAAACTCATTGCTCAGAATGGTATCCTTGACCAGACATACCTGAAACATCTCCCGCAGTTCCGGCTGCTCACTGGAGGAGAAGAGGGAGAAGACTGTCAGCCCTTCCATCCAGTCCGCCTCCTTATAGCCAAAGAAAGCCTCTGCGGTACTGTTCCTGAAGAGTATCCCTCCTTCAAACTCGACTTCAAAGGCCGGAACCGGCAGGAAATTCGCAAAGTCATGGAACCGCCGTTCGCTCTCTTCCAGCGTTCTCTGCGCAGTCACCCATGCGGTGATGTCACGCATCGCCAGCACAAAATGCGTTTCGTCATGCAGTTCGTATGATGACACCGCCACCTCCACCGGAAACCGGGCACCATTCTTTCCCCGTGCCCTGACCTCAATGTGGCCATCAGTGATGCCGAGTTGCCCGGCCTCCATGGCAGTGGAGAGATAGGAGAGGGAGTCCGGGAAGAGGTCTTTGATGCGGTGCGATCGCATCTCTGCAAGGGAATATCCGAATATCGTGCACCCATATCGGTTCACATCACGGATCTGCCCCGGCATCCCGTTTGGATCACAGGTGCCGATGATCAGGCACTCCCGCGCATTGGAAAATATTGCCTTCAGGGCCTCCACATGTTCAGTGAGTGACGCTTCCACCTCCCTGAGCGCCGTAATATCGCGCCCGATGGTGATCGACCCGGAGATCACGCCCTCATCTGTGTAATGGACATGTACATTCCATTGCACCACATGGTCATGCCCGTCACCGCCGGAAAACACCGACTCAATCATCCCGGCAGGACGTTCCGGGCTGAGCGATGAGAGAAATTCATCCATTCCTGCTGCACCATTCCGGAAGAATGCAGGGATATATGACGTTCCGGTGATGGATGCAGGGGTAATACCCACAAGGGTGCAGTAGGCATCATTCACATAGGCAACCCTGCCATCCCCCGTCATCCAGATCAGCGGATCACTTACACTGCCGACCAGACGTGAAAAGCGCTGCTCCTCGTTGTGAAGCTGTCCCGAGAGAAACGAGACGAGAGCGCTGATCAACACAAAAAGGACAACTCTACCGCCTGCCGTGAGAAGAGTCAGCTGGGTGCTGCCGAACCCTGCCACAAGAAGGAGATAACAGATGCCGACAGCGACCGCAAAGAGAGGGAACTTCCGGCGAAACCAGTAGGCTTCCAGGACGATGGGAATATAGAAGAGATGGGCTAAAAGAATCGTAACCCCGGCATAGAGACCGGTGGTAACAACGACAAAGGAGAGAACCGTCAGACTGGCAATAACTAATAATTTCATTGCCCTTTGAGAATCACGGCCATTCCCCGCCATATTCATAGGACATTTTCGTGCATACTGAAATAAATAGATGCCGAAGCGGTCAGTTCCGCTTCAGGAGTGGTGAATCATCGTTCCAACGCCGTTATCGGTGAAGAGTTCCAGGAGGAGATTATGCTCACGGTTGCCATTAATTATATGTGCCGAAAGCACACCGTGATTCACGGCATAGAGGCATGAATCCAGTTTTGGGATCATCCCGCCCACGATGGTCCCGTCAGCAATAAGCCCTTCAGCCTCGGGTATTGTAAGTCGCTGAAATGTACGCGTCCGGTTTGCGTTCATCACGCCGTCAATGTCTGAAAGGTTGATGAGTTTATAGGCCTTCAGGGCCACAGCGATTTCCCCTGCCGCAGTGTCGGCATTAACATTCAGGGAATGCCCCTGCCGGTCGATTGCAACCGGAGAGACCACCGGAATGTAGCGGTTTGCCATCAGGTCCTCCAGAATCCGCGGATTGACCTCCTCGATTTCACCGACCAGCCCAAGGTCAACCTCCTGCGAAGTTTCATCCACCACCACAGTCTTTGTCCCTGCCTTGCGGGCGATGAGCAGGTTGCCGTCATTGCCGGAGAGACCCACGCCGAGGGCACCGAACTTCGAGATGTCAGAGACGATATTGTCGTTAATCTTACCCACAAGGACCATCTGGGCGATCTCCATCGTCTCCGGGTCAGTGATGCGCAGACCACCCACAAATTTCGGTTTCTTGCCCATCGCCTCCATCTTCTCGGTGATCTCCGGGCCGCCACCGTGGACGAGGACGACGTTTATTCCCACATACCGGAGCAAAACGACATCCTGAATAACCGTATCGAGAATCCGGTGATCAACCATCGCATGGCCGCCGAGTTTGATGACAATCGTCTTTCCATGGAACCTCTGGATGTAGGGCATCGCCTCCATCAGCACATCTTCACGTTTCATGTCGTATACTTCCCGTTTATCTCCACATACCGTTCTGTCAGGTCACAGCCCCAGGCAGTAGCCGATGCGGTTCCGGCGGTGAGGGATACTTCAAGAATAACCTCTGCCCCACCCATCAGGGCAGCTGCTTCCGCGAGCGCCTCCGGGTACATCACGTTATCCGCACAGATTTTGCCTTTGTCCGCAAGGAGCACCCGTCGGGTGCCGTCAGTCACCGCGATGGTCGCGGTTACCGGGTCTAATTCCACCCCGGCACGCCCTGCGGCGGCGATTATACGACCCCAGTTCGGGTCTTTGCCGTAGACCGCAGTCTTCACCAGGGATGAACCCACAACCGTCCGGGCGATCGCGGCAGCGTCCTCTTCTGTCCGGGCCCCGCTGACCCTGACCTCAATTAGTTTGGTCGCGCCTTCGCCGTCTGCTGCGATCTGGCGTGCAAGAGAGATGCATACCTCCTCCAGTGCCTCCTGAAAGACAGCCATATCCGGCGTCTCACGGCGGCCGGTTGCCGTGCAGAAGACACAGTCATTGGTTGAGGTGTCGCCGTCCACGACCACCCGGTTAAAACTCCGGTCAGTCGCCGTCTGGAGGGCCTCCTGCAGGATCGGTGCCGGAATCGTCGCATCGGTATAGATGAAGGCCAGCATCGTCCCCATATTCGGGGCGATCATGCCGCTTCCCTTGGTGATGCCCGCCACCACAAAGCCGTCACGCACTGCCGCCGCATGCTTTTCGGTGATGTCGGTCGTCATGATGGCCCGTGCGGCATCCTTCTCAGCCGACTCATCACTGCGGAGCATAGGGCCTGCCTCTGCTATCTGACGGGTCACGATATCCATCTTCATATACCGGCCGATGACACCCGTTGAGGCGACCCCGATGCGTTCCGGAACGGTCCCGAGCACGGCCGCCGCATCCTCAGCCATTCGGCAGGCATCGGCGTAGCCCTGTTCACCGGTGAATACATTGGCATTTCCCGCATTGACGACGATGCCATCCAGAACACCAGCATTCATACGTTCACGCATCAGGCGGACAGGCTCTGCAAAGACCAGATTTTTGGTGAAGACCGCCGCGGCAGTGCCGGATGCAGCAATGAGTGCAACGCCGTACTTGCCCTCACGCACACCAGCCGCCCGCACTCCTTCAACAAGACAGATGCTCTGCATTACTCCTCCACCGCACCGTAGCGCGATCCGAGACCACGCACCAGGTCTGCCCGGGTCACAATACCCACCAGTTCATCACCTTCAACGACCAGCAGGCGCGCAATGCCCTCTTTCATCATGATACTGGCTGCCTCCTCGATATCAACATCCGGAGCGGTGCAGATCAGGTCATCCGACATCACTTCAGATATCGGCAGACTGCCGACGTCTGAGAGCGCCTCTTTCGTCTTCTCCCAGTTCATCAGTTCACGAATCGGGATCTCGATGATCTCAAAGGGTGAGGGGAGCCAGAGGTCATCGCTGATTTCCGGCATCGTGAGAAGGGAGAGAATATCAGTCTCTGTCACAATGCCGACCGGCTTTCCGTTTTCTGTGACCGGAATACCTCCGATACGGTTCTTCTTCATCAGGAGGGAGACCTGGCTTACCGGGGTATCTATGGTGACCGATATCGGCCGTGGGGTCATTACATCTTGTACTTTCATTGTTTGTTCACCATTATATCTCAGGGCTGGAGCGGGACGACCATCAGGCCATCAGGTTCAGCGCACCCGCACATCAGGTTCATATTCTGGATTGCCTGCCCGGAGGCGCCTTTCACCAGGTTGTCAATTGCAGAGACTGCGACCACCCGCATACCGCCTTCCTCAACCTCAACTGCCACATCGCAGAAGTTGCTGCCACGGACACCGGAAAGGGATGGTGACTGGAGGCGCACAAAGTACTCGCGCCCATAGTACTCCTGATAGAGGGCATCTGCCTCCTCCTGTGTTATTGGCTCGTCGAGCAGGATGTGGGCGGTCGTAAGGATGCCCCGGTTCACCGGCAGGAGATGCGGAGTGAAGTGCACAGAGGCAGATGAGCCCAGAAATGCCATCTCCTGGCGCATCTCTGCTACATGGCGGTGGGCGGTCAGCTTATACGCAGTGAGATTGTCGCCGACACTGGTATACATATTGGTGACCGAAGGGGAGACACCTGCGCCGGAGACACCGCTCTTGGAGTCATAGATGATGGTGTGGGCCCGTTTCGCAAGGGGCGCTGCCGCAAGAGTCGCACCGGTAGGGAAACAGCCCGGATTTGCCACAAAGAGAGCTCCGGGGATATCGTTTCGGTGCAGTTCGGGCAGACCGTAGGGCACGGCATGATAATCCGTATGCTCGACACCGTATACCTTCTCATAGATCTCCTTCGGCAGGCGGTAGTCTGCCGAGAGGTCGATGGTCCTGATTCCCTGTTCCATCAGGGAGCCGGCATACTGCATTGCGGCAGTATGCGGCACGGCGAGGAAGGCAACATCCGCATCGATATCACCCACATCAGGGTTCGTATACTCCAGGTCGGTAAATCCCCTCAGGTACGGGTGGGTCGCAGCGACCGCTGTTCCCGCAAGCTTCCGGGAGGTTGCACAGACCACGTCTCCTTCGGAATGACCGGCAAGGAGGCGGATGAGCTCTCCGCCGGTAAAACCGGAGGCTCCGATGATCGCAATTTCCATAAAAAATGTATCGTTCTATACAGGAATTAATTCTTTCCTGAAACTACGTCAAAGAGCAGTTCTGCAGTTTCCTCAATATAGGTCTGATCCTCCAGCTGCATCACCAGATCGCTCGTGAATGCAGCGGTCCCCATTGCTGCACCAAGCCATGAACCACAGATAAATCCAATGGTGTCAGTGTTGCCGCCGACATGGGTGGCAACCGGCAAAAACGCCTCATCGTGCCCCAGACGGGCAATCAGGAAGAGCGCTAAGGGATATGTATGATACACTGCGACATCATTCCCCACAGAGATCAGTGCAGTCTCCAGCGAGAGTCCCTCTTTCTCCAGGGCACGGGCATTTCTGATGGACCCGGCGAGCTGGGCGTCATACTCACCTGCAATCTCTTCTGCCACGCGGAAGGGATCCGGGTGCCGGTGCATAACCGCACGCAGAAAGAGGGCATAGGAGATGGTGGCGCCATAGGCAGCAGGGTGGGTGTGCGTTACCTCGCAGGCGGCCTTCAGACGCTCGCGCATCTCATCACCGTTTTTGCAGGCCAGGGCAAACGGGACCGCAAGGGCCATGCACCCGCTTGTGGTAGAACTGCGGCCGGAGTCCGCCATCCCGGCAGTGATGCGTGCACACGCGGTTGAAACCGTGCCGTCCGGGAACCGCAGCCGTCTCCTCGCATGCATGGCGGCCAGTCGTTTTCCGTATTCATCCGGAGTGAATATCCCTTCCCCTAACAGTTCGGCCGCACACAGCATCATCTGGGTATCATCGGTAAACTGGCCCGGCCGGAGGCCCTCGTTTGGGTGGCGGCGCAGCGGTTTTCCATAGCCCTCCCCCAGACGCGAGAGAGAGGGGGGCAGCGTCTCCTGAGGCATCCCCAGTGCATCACCGATGGCAGCACCCAGCATGCATCCCCTGTACCTGCTGAGCATATAATGTAGTATAGCGGTGCCGAAGGGAAAAAAGCTCTGCAGAAAACAGGCCCCCGAAGTGAGATGAAGAAAGGCCCTTCAGGGCCCGACCCGCTGATTAATGACCACGAGACGCTCTTCTGTCATCTCCCGGATGGCGGACCGCGGCCCTTCCCGGCCAAAGCCGGAGCGTTTCGTGCCGCCATACGGCATATGATCCATCCGGAATGTCGGGATATCATTGACGATGAGCCCCCCCACCGGGATGCCACGGGCCGCCTGATGGATGCGGGTAAGATCATTCGTGAAGATGCCGGCCTGCAGACCGTACGGCGTCTCCGCCGCCAGTGCAATGGCTTCTGCCCATGTCTGGTAGGGGGTGAGCGTTATGCCGGGTGCAAAGAGTTCGGTCGCATTCACGCCCATCGCCGGGTCAGTATTTTCCAGCACCGTCGGATGCAGGACTGCACCTTCACGGATGCCGCCGGTGCAGCAGACCGCTCCGGCGTCCACCGCCTCCTGAATCTTCTTTTCCGCTGCCATCGCTGCAAACTCGCTGATCATCGGCCCCACATCGGTCTCCGGAGCTGACGGATCCCCGGTGACGAGGCTTGCCGCACGCTCGCATATTAAAAGGCGCATCTCCTCATAGACCGCGTGGTGGACAAGGACACGCTGGACCGAGATGCAGGTCTGCCCGCTATACGAGAAGGCACCCTGCACAATCCGTGCGGCCGCGTAGGCGAGGTCGGCGTCCTCATGCACGATCACCGCCGCATTTCCGCCCAGTTCAAGCCCGACACGGGGTGTCCGTGCCGCCGCCTGCAGGTGCCAGCCCACCTCCGGGCTGCCGGTAAAGGAGACCATCGAAATCCGCAGGTCGCGGACCATCGCCTCTGCGGTCTCCGACAGGCAGGGCACAACCGAGATGGCCTCAGGGGGTACACCTGCTGCCAGTGCCGCCTCACCGAGGAAGAGGGAAGACAGCGGTGTCTTTGAGGCCGGCTTCAGGATACAGGCATTGCCCGCGGCAAGGGCGGGGCCGAGTTTGTGGCAGGCAAGGTTGAGCGGGAAGTTGAAGGGAGTGATTCCGAGGACGATGCCCACCGGCACCCGGTAAAGGTATCCGGTCCGGCCCTCCCCGCCTTCCGTCCAGTCCAGGGGCAAAATCTCACCGCAGATGCGGCGCGACTCCTCTGCTGATACACGAAGGGTGTCAGCCGAGCGGATCACCTCACCTTCAGCCGATCTGCGGGGTTTGCCTGCTTCAGAGATGATGAGCTCTGCCGCCTCATCCGCATGCTCCTCCAGATAGTCTGCCATGGCGATGAGGCACTCTGAACGTCGGTATGCGGGAAGATCTCGCATCTGTTCAAAACCCGATTCAGCTGCATGAATAGCATCATTGCAGTCTTCTCTCCCCGCAAGACAGACCGACGCCACCGTACGGCCAAGATACGGGTCAGTAACGTCCAGAACGGCAGGGCTGGTGCGCCACTCGCCGCCCACAAGAAATGGTTCCGGATCCTGCATGGAAGATACTATGGCATGCCCATATATAAGTCGTAAGTCTACCCGGAGTACCCCGATCCCCGTGATACAGACCGGATACTCCGGTGAGATGATGAGCAGTGGGGTTCCATTCTCAAGGCTACAGATGCATGAAAGAGCAACGCCTATGGCTGACGGCAATAAAAGCCGCCCCACCATCAGACTTGGATATCCTTAAGAGGATGCTGTTCAAATGAACAATTGATGTTTTCGGCCCGGGTATTTGAGACAGATTTCAGGACGGCACTGGAAGAAGAGCTTGAGCGCCGGGGGATGAGTATAAAGGAGCTGGCAGGGATGGTTGGTATCTCCGCTGCCACCCTCTATAAGATCACCTCCGGGGATCGCGACCCCCGCTTCTCCCTTGTAAAGGCAATCGCAGACGCCCTTGACCCAAAAGAGAAGGACTTTGTCGCCGTTATCGCTGCAAAGTTTCTCCTGGATGAACTCCAGTCGGTGAAGTATACGATAGGCGATACGACCTACCGCATCCACGGCTATAGCGCAAATACCATGGAAGAAGTGATCATCGCTGCCGTGCGGGCTGAAAAAGACGGCGCCATCGGGATCATCTGTGCACCGATTCTCACCACACTGGTGGAGCGTATCGTTGACGTACCGGTGGCCATCATCAGGCCCAGCCCGGATGCCTACCGGGCGGCCTTTGAATCGCTGGTCCGCCGCAGGGAATAACGATAACACGAACCCCATTTCTTTTTGCTATTTTTCTCCTGCAGAGCGCATGCCATTCAGAGAAACGGCCACATTAAACGGTCCGTAACCGAAAAAAGAGAGGTAAATATTTGTGGAATGGCCGCTTAACACCGGAGACCTCTGCCGGCACAACCGAGCGAAAGAATGAGCGCCACTCCTGCCGGAAGAAGCGGGAAAGGAGAGCTCGTCGGAACCGGGCCCTCTCCTTCATGCGGCTGAGTCTGTCCAGTCGTAATATCGGGTTGTGCTTCTCCCGGTGACTGTTCCGGCAGGGGTGTTTCTTCTGCCACGGCTGTAACCTTAGGAACAAATCCGCTGATACGGGTGCCGTCTGTCATCGCCACCATCCTTCCATTGCTATCCATCGCAGCTGCAACCGAGCCGTCCAGACCGGTAATCTGACCGGCTGGCGTGCCGTCCCGCTCCATGAACCGGATACCCTGCCGATCGGCAAGGGCGGCAGTCGCACCGTCCGCCGTCACCGCGACCCCTCCTGCATGCGGGGCAGACCCGGACCAGAGGAGGGCTCCCGCCCGTGAGAGCAGGGCGAACGCACCGTCAGCAGAGACGGCAGCGATCGTCCGGGCACCATCTGCAAGGGCAACAGCGGTCACCGGCTGGCGGGAGAGCCCATAGCTCCAGCGCTCCTCTCCCGCATCGGAGAAAAGCACCACATTTCCGGTCACCGTGCCGCCGGCGATGTAGGTCCCGTCCGGGCTGATGGCAACCGAGACCAGATCATCACCTGTTTCAGTGCTCCGGATGAGATCTCCTGACGGCGTGTAGAGGCGCAGGGTCTCGTCATCAGCCACGGCGACAATCAGGCTACCATCCGCCGTTATAGTGACATCATTCAGATAGTTTCTGGACCGGACGGTTGCACAAACGGTGCCGTTTTTGTCCAGCACGCACAGACCGTCACCGCCTGCCGCAAGAATGCTCGCATTTTCGGAGAGACAGACAGAGCGGTAGCCGCCCTCGGGACTGCGCCAGCACTCTGTGCCGTCTGCGGTCAGGAGGATGATGCCGCCATTCCCCGTAAGGGCGCTGTATGCGCCGTCTCCGGAAACCGCTATATCGACGATGCGAAAGCCCGGCTGATCCGAACCGGCGGGCACCCACTCCCCTGCCATGACCGGGGATGCGATAAGGAGAAAGGCAAACAGAATGCCTGCAGTGACAGACACATGCAATCTGCTCACTTCCCCTGCCTCCCAAGACAGTACCCGAGCACGGTCACAGCGGCCAGTGCACCGATGAATGACGCAGGGCTCTGTGTCGGCACCGGCTGAGCACCGTTATCCTCCGGGAAGCACTCCGGATGGATATCGCGTGCCACCACCTCAAGGGCGTCTACAATACGCGGGCTGCCGCGGTCAATGATGTCTGAGTCCACCAGATAGACCCGGTCATTCTGAACGGCGCTGAGGCCCTGGAAACGGGGTTCTTCGGTGACATACCGATAGAGGATATCATAATTGCCCCCCCCCATGCCTGCACCGGAGTTCGCGATAATAACATCCGGGTCTGTAACGATGAACTCCTCCATGCTCACGATTTCCCAGCCCTGTACGGACGAGAAGGCATTGGTGGCTCCGGCAATTGCAAACATCTCATCCTGAAACGAACCGCTGCCGCTGACCCATATCGGGTCATTCCAGACCATATGTACGACAGACGGGGTGGTGTCAGCACACGCAACCGCTGTCTTCACGGCATCAATTCGTGCCTGCATATCGGCCACCACGGCAGCCGCTTCGTCATCTGCCCAGGTCGCCTCACCAACGAGGAGAATATTGTCCGTCACATCTTCGATGGAGGCTGGGTTGAGGGCAAGGACCGTGATGCCAAGGTTTTCCAGGTGGGTGATGACCTCTTCGGTGTTGCCGAACGCTGCGATGACGAGGTCTGGTTTTGCCTGGAGCACCTTCTCGATATTCACCGAACTGTATCCGCCGACCTTGTCGACGCCAAGCGCCGCTTCGGGGTAGTTGCAGTAGTCGGTAACGCCGACCACCCGGTCGCCGAGGCCCAGTGCATAGAGTATCTCGGTATTGGCCGGTGCCAGTGAGACAATGCGCCGGGGCGGGGCCGGAAGGGAGAGTTCGCGGCCGAAATCATCGGTGATCGTCCGGCTGTCAGCTGATGAATCGAATACGGGGGTGTCTTTGGCTGAAACAGACGGTGCTTCGGTGGGGACCGGAGTCGCTGCAGCTTCAGGCGGCGCAACCGGCACCGCACCCTTCACCGGAATGACGGGAAACGGCCTGCCGGTCAGTGCCGGAATGGCCGTTGCAGTCATCTTACAGGGGAGATCGGTGAGGACAGACGTCCACCGGAAATACCCCTCATCTGCCTGGAATGAGAGGAGGTGGGAAACGGGCGTATTGCCGGTCGCCGTCGTCCAGGTCAGGGGATCCTCGCCTGCCGCGACAAGGGCCTGAATGACCCATGCATCGGAGGCGGAGTTGGTCGCACTCGATCCGCCGTAGTTGAACCCGCCGTCGGCCTGCTGTCTGGATTTCAGGTAAGCAACCGCGTCACGGATGGCGGGGGCATCCTGTGGTATCCCGCCGGCGATGAGCGCCTCAATGGCTGACGCAGTGTCATCACAGTCGCTCTCTCCCCCGACGGTCCAGCCAAAGCCGCCGTCTTCATTCTGCTGGCTCTTCAGCCACAAAACACCGCCAGAGACATCCTTACCAGCCGCAGAAAGGGCAATGATGGCCCAGTTTGTCGTGTAGATGTGCTCGCCGTAGCGGCCGTCAGCCTGCTGTTTTGCCTGCAGGAGGGCGATGAAGTCATGTCCTTCGAAATTGCGGGGATCTTCGCCTGCCGCGACCAGAGTGCAGACGAGTTTGGCCGTCTCTGATGTGCCGTCAATAGCGACGGTTTCATCCGCCACCGTACGGAGATAGTCGCCAGCTGAAACGCCGCCACGGGACCACTGGTCCGGGTCGCCTCCGGCCGAGACAATCGCAAGAATCGCCCAGGTGGAGAGCGCCGGGGATGACTCCTCCCCCTCTTCTGCAAACCCGCCGTCGGCCTGCTGGCAGGAAGCAAGATATCCAAGCGCATCTTCGACCTCAGCGTTCCCTACCGTAAGCGGATAGGCAGCAGCCGTAACCGCAATGCATGGAACGATGAGAAGAGTTAAAAAAAAAAGAAGGAATTTTGTATTCATTTTGTTCAACCAGTCCTGTATAGATTATCTTTTTGTGTTCCGGTATATGCCGGTTATCCCGAGGATGCCGGCCACTGCCGCACTAAGGATCGTCAGGCATGTGCCGGACTGCGTGGCTGCAGGGGATGCAGTATCCTCAGCCGACACCGGCGTGGCTCCGGCGCCTGTGCCGGAGGATGCCGGTCCGTCGGTGACCGAGATCAGGAAGAACGACGAGAGGCCTGCGGCAGGACCTGCCTCAAGCATCGTCTCCCCGTCAGCAGTGGCACCTGCAGACCGTAGGGTGAGCACCTCTGCGGTGCCGTCATCGGTGATATGGATGAGACGGAGGGCAGACAGACCCCCCATCTCCGTGATATATGCGGAGTCTGCAGTGATGCGGACCGTCACATCCCCTACGTCCACCCCATTTTCAAGCCCCCGTTTGTCGATGTCCATCTGCCAGCCGGCGCCACCGGCTGCCATGCCCTCAGGCCTGAGTGCGGCATTGGCAGCACTCAGAAACGCTGACGGTACGGCAGAGATACCGGAGAGGGGGGTGACTGTCACATCAAGATCCGCGTCCATCGGGACGGTCAGAAGCCTAATCAGGAGCGAAACCTCAGGACCAGCCCCGTTTGCACACGTCACGGTGACCGGTGTGGTCTCGACCATGACATCGGTGATCTCACCTGCGACAACACCGCTCTTTTCGGTGAAGTCCGCAAAGCGAATCTTCAGTACGACATCGTCACGGGTGATGAGCATCATATTCCCGGAAAAACCAATGACGTCGCCAGCTGCGGTGGCCATCGGGACATTGACCGTCAGATACATCCGGCCCTCGCTCAGGCGGAGGTCAGAACCCGGCGGAAGGGAGAGCGGATACGATGCGGCGTCTGCCCCGGTAGTAAGGCCGGTACCGGTTTCCAATATCCCGGCAGACGGGGTGCTGCTGGTACCAGGGGCGGGACTGCTGATCTGTACCCGGTAAAAGAATGCCTTTGGTGACTCCTGGGGGGTCTGGCTCATCGATTCACTATAATACCACACCACTTCATCATTGGCTTTGACGGTGCATTTGTCTGCAGTGGTGGCGGGCGATGCCCCGTTCACCTGATACATCCACCCGGCGGCGCCTGCAGAGGGTTTCCCGTCCACTTCAGTGACAAAGAGGCCGTTGTCCCATTCGTCGCTTACCTTAAAGCTGACACCGGCTGCCTGCAGGGTGCCCAGCGCACACTGCCACGAAACAGCCGAAACATCACCTGAATTGTCAGCAGTGACATTAAAGGTGCCTGCGGGCAGAGTGACCGTCTTCCAGGCAATGACCGGAGTGTCACTACCGCTGCCGCCCCCACCGCTGCCCGGCTGCGGAGTCGGTGTCGGGGCAGGTGTCGGATTGGTGATGATGATACTCTGCGGAGCCGTCATCGCGCCCGTTACCGGGTCGGTTGCCGAGACGGTGACGATCCCGTCTCCCGGTGGAATGAACTTCACGATTGTACCGTGGCCAAAGACCGGTGTGCCCTCCCCATACTGGAAGACGACCGTCCCTTCCATGTCAAGGGTGACCGTCATCGGTTCGCCTGCCCCTGCCTGGGTGACACTCAGCACGCTGATCGCAGCAGCCGGTGTCGTCGCACAGACGATGAGGGCAAGGAGGACCACACAGATGCCTACTGTACGGTGCATATGATTCCCTCGGAGGTGACCGGTTTGGTATACGGGAAGGTGTCGAAGGTGTAAACCGCTGCAAAGAGCTCATACTCACCAGCTGCGGCATTCAGGGGCACCTGCACATATACCGGAATTCCGGTCTTCTCTGTCCCTGCCTCCAGTTCCACCGTGGCAAGGCCGCAGAGACTGTTTCCTTCGGCATCAACACCGGAGACGACAATCACGTACCATCCCGCTTCAGCCTTCGTCACATTGAGCCGTGCGAGGAAGCTACAGCCCGGTGCAGCCCCGGTGTCTGCAATGGTAAAGGCGCCGATGTCATCTTCCGGCACACTGACATGAATGGTCACACAGTCGGGAAGACCGGTCGTTTCAGCCGGAAGGATGTCACCCCATCCCGAGTACCAGAAGGTAAAGGTGTCGCCATCGCGGGCCGGCTGGTCAATGCCGACCATGGAGGCTTCTCCATTGTCAAACTGCTGCCAGTACCGCCCGGTCACTCCATCATATCCCATATCACCAAGGAGGTTCAGGGAAGAGCCCCAGGCGCCGGTGGAGGTGTCAACCGTAAACCCGCAGGCGGCGGCAGCGGCGTGGAGGGCACCTGCTGCAGTGGTTTCGTTTACAAGTGTGCCGTCAGTGAGTGCCACCTCCGTGCCTTCGTGCAGGACAACGGTGGCCTCGGCAGCCGCACCCGGCCCGAAGGCAAATAGAGTGTTCGTATACTCAGCGCCGATGAAGAGTGTACCGTCTGCGACAGCAGGCGATGAGCCCCAGAACGAGGCCCAGTTCCCGCCTTCCGGTGCAGGGAGGATGTATGACCAGAGCACAGTTCCGTCCGCAGCAGAGAAGGCATAGAGGGTGGACTGCTCCTCACTGGTGCCGGCATAGACATAATCACCGGCAATCACCGGGGATGAGGCGATTTCAGCAGTCGTAGCGGACTGCCATACCGGGGGTGCCGTGATATCGGTGGCATCCAGACAGATGAGACCTTCGTCACCTGTTCCCACATAAAGCAGACCGGCGGTTTCGTCAAGCGCCGGGGTGCCGATGGTGCCTGCAATCGTGCGGGTCGCACAAATGCTGCCGTCTGCAAAAGAGAGTTCATAGAGCGTTGCCTCTGTTGTCGCAAAGAGCGAGGCGGTGCCGATGACAGGCGCCGACTTGATGGTGCCATCCAGGGTGATATTCCAGAGTTCTGACCCGGTTGCCGTATCATATGCAAAGAGGGTAGTGAGATTGGACGGGAAGTAGACCACACCGTCTGCTGCAGCAGGGGCGGTGTAGTAGGTGGCATCCGTCCACCCGGCGTCCCAGGCACCGAACGCAACCGACCAGACCTCACTGCCGTCTGCCGGGGAATAGACATGCAGGCCGCCGTCAGAGGGGGTCAGCACATACAGCAGGCCGTCATAAAAGAGCGGCGACGATGAGAGACCGAAAAATCCGGGGTTTTCATCCGCCTGGACAGACCAGACCAGACTGCCGTCTGCGGTATCAAGAGCACAGAGATACCCGTCTGTACCGCCGACGATGAGGAGGTCATCTGCGATCGTAAGGCCCGACTGGGAGCCGGCTGCATACGTCCAGACCTCAACACCGGTTGTCGTATTATAACAGAAGACCGCAGGCACTGCCTCCGGGTGGTTCCAGTCAGCAATGGTCGCGATATAGACGCGGTCACCTGCCACCACCGGGGACGCATCGATCCAGCCGGGTGAGGCCGACCAGCGGATATTTTCCGAGAGCGGGCCCGCATCCGGGACATATCCCGTACGCCGGGCATCACCATGGAAGGTGAGATAGTCAGCAGCTGTACAGCCCTGCACCATGATGAGTACCATCATAATGAGGAGAGAGAGACGAAGAGCCGTTTTGGGAAACATAAACAAACCTATTGTTACTAACTCAATATAATTTGCTAAATTTATATTTAGCTATATCCGAATAAATGTGTATACCGGTGCTGAGTCTAAAAAGGGAGGGGAAAACCGGTTAGACACGGTCTCGGGCCAGAACAAGCCGCTCAATCTCCCGGTAAAGGCTACTGCGCGATGAGACGACCGGGCACCCCGCAGCCCGTATCGCTGCAAGGAAGGACCCGTCCCCTGCGGGTGTGCAGTCGGTGAACTCCTCACCGGGCGGCATAAAGAGGAGAAGCCGGGAGCGGCGGGTGCTGGTGAGCGCCTGGATATTCGGCAGATTGCCCTCCCCCACCGGCATGGCGGTGAGAATAACTGCATCCGCCTCGTCGAGATATACGCCGAGCGCCTCACAGACAGCAGGGGTGATGGGGGCAAAAGCAGGCACCGTAATACAGGGAATTCCAAGCCGTGATGCAGCCGCAAAGTCTGAATCCATCGGTGAGAGCACGCCTGCCGTCAGGAGACATCCGGCCGCCGTGAGCGTATACATCAGCCCCGCACCAGTGCCCCCGCCGGAGATGATATGGATACGGGCGCCACGAAGGGCGGGCGGGACCCCTTCGCTCAGGGGTGTGACCAGTGGCCTGCCGGTGACCGGATTGGTCTGGACCATCGCGGTGATACCGTATTCATCCCGCAGGCGCTCCATCGTGAGCACCTCGGCAGGCGTACCCATCGCACGGATGCGCCCCCCCGCCATAAGCACAATCCGGTCGCAGAACTCGGCGGCAAGGTTCAGGTCATGGAAGACCCCGATCTTGGTGACACCTTCCCCCAAATCACGGACGATGGAGAGGATCTCCACCTGATGATTGATGTCGAGGTGGGCGGTCGCCTCATCGAGAAGAATCACCCTCGGCTGCTGGGCAAGCGCACGAGCAATGATTACCCGTTGCCGTTCCCCGCCGGAGATGTCGGTGACCGGCCGGTCCGCGAGATGGGCGACATTGGTCACCTCCATTGCCTCCCGCACGATGCGGTAATCGTCGGCATTTTCCTTTGCAAACCGCTCCTTATGGGGGAAACGGCCCATCATGACGATATCAGCGACCGTATACGAGAAGTTCATCGCCGTCTCCTGCGGGACGACACCCACCGTGCGGGCCAGTTCTTTCTGCCCGAAGTCGGTGATCGCCCGCCCCTCCAGCGTCACCACACCTCCGGAGACGTTCAGCACCCGGCTGATGGCCTTTAAGAGTGTGGTCTTTCCCGATCCGTTGGGGCCGATAATGCCGATGAACGCGCCTTTTCCTGCAGCAAACGTAATCTCCCCGATGATATCTTTGCCGCCGTAGCCTGCACAGAGGTCTTCCACATCGATCATGCCCGCATCCTCCTGCGCAACAGCATGATGAAGAAGGGCGCACCGACAAAGGAGGTGATCACCCCTACCGGCATCTCACCCAGAAACGACCGCGTGAGGGTGTCAGCCGCCAAAAGAAAGAGCCCGCCGGCAAGCATTGCCGCCGGAAAGAGAATGCGGTGATCCGGGCCGACCACCAGCCGCATGATGTGCGGGGTGATGAGCCCGATGAAGCCGATCGACCCGGCAATGGATACCGCAACCGCCGTAAGGGCCGATGAGACAAAGAGTAAGATTCGCTTGAACTGCTCGACATTGACCCCGAGGTGCAGGGCATCCTCTTCTCCCAGTGAGAGAATATTCAGGTCGCGGGCGAGAACAAACAAAAGAACCCCTCCGACAGGGATCAAAAGACCGAGCCGGACATCATCCCATGAGACGTTCCACAGGCCGCCCATCAGCCAGAAGACTATCTGGTGCAGGCTGTTTCCCGCCGAATACATGAGAAACGAGAGTATGGACGAGAAGAACATCGAAATCGCGACACCGGTCAGAAGCAGGGTCTCCACCGGGGCACGCCCGTTGCGGGTTGCAATGGCATAGACCAGGAAGGTTGACCCAAGTGCACCCAGGAAGGCGAAAAGCGGCAGAAGGAAGCCGCCCATAAAGACGATGGTGAAAGCGGCGCCAAACGCTCCACCTGCAGAGGTGCCGATGATATAGGGGTCTGCCATCGAATTCCTGAAGAGCCCCTGCATCGCCGTGCCGGCCGCAGCAAGACCGGCACCGACGAGTATTGCGGCAATCACCCGCGGGAGACGGATGGAGTAGATGATGAGGTACGAGGTCTGGTCAGAGAAGAATCCTGCAGTGTCCCCGCCGGAGAAGAGGGCCATAAGCATACCCGGGATATCATCCGGGATGAACGCAGAAAACGGTACCGTCGTCGGCCCGAGGCTCAGTGCGAGGAAGAATGCACAGACAAGCATGGCTCCGAGGAGGGTGATAATGCTGGCAGTCCGGGCACGCGAGATCTCAGGCATATGAATTCTCTAGTACCGTTGGAGCGGTTAACTAAAATGTGTTTGCTTTAACCAAACAGAGTTTGTTTCATCGCAGGAGACCAGACCGCCCCCATGAACCGGTCCCTGATGTCCCTTGCACGGAAGGGGATCGACAGGGCTTTCGAATTGCCGGGGGCAATAACAGCATGGATAAAGCGGGGGCCGGAGCTGTGCGAACGGAAGGCCGCACGGATGCTCTCCTCATCCTGCACCTTGCAGGTGTTCGTGATGCCCGCTCCGCGGGCCAGCAGCTCAAGGTCAGCGACCGCATATGCATGGGTCGGCTGATCGCCGGTGCTGCCGAATGACCCGTTGTCAAGAGCGATGATCGTGAGATTTGCCGGCGCCTCCGCTGCCACCACCGGCAGAATGGCTGTCCCCAGAAGGCTCCCGTCCCCGTCAAAGACAACGACATCCCTGTCCTGCCCAAGGGCGAGCCCCAGACCGATGGGTGTCGCCTGCGTGTAACTGCCCATCATGTAGAAGTTCTCCGGCCGGTCCCGAACCGCATAGAGTTCATTTCCGGGAACGCCAAGATTCGTGACCACCAGTTCATCGGTGAGGAGGGATGCGACTGCAGCGATGGCATCCGCCCGCCGCCAGAACGGCTGGGTGATCGTTCGTTCGTATGCAAGGCTGATATCACGGTTGCGGAGGGGAAAAATCTGAGCGGGCGGGACTCCGGCTGTACCCCCGATTCCTTCCCATACCTTCGGGGAGACAAGAATAATATGCGGCCGGTGGTGTTCAAAGGCATCGGCAATGGCTCCCTCGATACGATCGAGGTCCCCCGCCTCGTGCACCACCGTATAGACGATATCCAGCGCATCCAGAAGATCGGGAAGATGGATATTGAACGGCATCTGCACCTCCGTCTTCTCCCGGTGGACACCACGCCATGAGGCAAGGACAGGGAGCGGGAGTTCATATGGCACCGGGAGCGTCATTATCGCATTGAGCATGGTGCCAAGTCCCGAGCTCTGGATATGCATCATCGGCCGGTTTCCTGCAAGGAAGAGACCGGCACAGAGGCCGACACCATCCTCCTCGCGCATAACCGTGATGTGCCGGAAGTTCTCCTGAATCAGACAGTACAGACCCTGTGTCCGGTCACAGGGCAGGCTGACCACCGTGTCCACACCGGCGGAGGCGACATACCGCAGGGCGCTCTCTTCATGCATCGCCGGTCACCTCCATACTGCACCGCGAAGAGATATTCATAACAGGAACTCCCCCCTCAGGAGCTGATCTTTCAGCCGCCTGCAGAGTGCCTCTGCACGTGAGCGGTCTGACTGCCGGAGCACGATGGGCACAGCGATGGTGCTGTCGTCCGTCTGGTGCAGGGCACCTGCCTGCATCGTATATACCCCGTTCGGGCAGGTATGCACACAGGTGCCGCATGAGACACAACGGGAGCGCATGATTCCGCCTCCCATCATTACCGCCTTCGTCGGGCAGGCCCCGGCGGCGGTGCAGGGCCCGCAGAAGAGGCAGTGAAGGGGATTCACCTGCACCGTGAGTTCGGTTCCCTGCCAGACATCACCATAGGTTGCGGCTGAGAACGGGGCACGGTCGGTGATGTCTGCTATCGGCAGGGCGATCTGCTCATCTGTTACCGAGAGGCGGGCGATGTCATCTGCCGTGAGGACCGGCAGGGCAATGGCGACCGAGGTGAGGCATTCCGGCCCGTGGGCAGTCACAAATCCTCCCATGTACTCACCGTCCATCGCACTGAGCCCGGCACAGGCGGCGATGTTCCGGCGTTCCGGTGTGCTCCGTGTGCCTTCCCCCATGACTATACCCGGAGCGCCGTTTACCAGAAGCGGGGTGCCCGGCCGGATATGCATAAGGCCAGGGTCGTTTTCGACCGGGTTTATTTCCCCGCACCCCGAAACGGTCGCCGCCCTCATATGGCCTTCCAGCGGCAGGACCGAGAATATGGTGTCGAGAGGGGCGGCTCCGCGGTTGACAAATGCGGTGTAATTGCGAAAACAGCTCCGGGTGGTGAAGATACGGGCAGAAGTGAGGTCTTCGATGAAGACAGTGTTCTCAAAGGTCTTTCCTCCGGCCTCTGCTATCACATCGACCTCTTTCCCGTCAACCAGATCCCGGAAGAGGTGGCCACCGCCATAGCTCTCCGAGGCGGCGGCAGTGCCGGAGACGATGAGGTCCACGGTGCCCAGCCGTTCATTCGGACAGGGGCCAGGAAAGGCGGGAACACCATTGAGGGTGACCCTGTCGGCCCGGAGGAACGCACCGGGGGGTGCAACAGGTACGGTCATCACGGCAGCGGTGCCGGACATGACCCCAAAGGTGCCGGTCGTGACGATATCCACCTCTGCTGCTGTCGGGATGTCACCCGCCCGCACCCGTTCTTTCATCTCCATCGCCGTCCAGACGGTGGCCTCCCCGCGGGCCAGCCGATCCCGGACTTCCTGCATCGTCTTCATTGTGCGCTCTTCTTCGTAAGGACACTTATAGTATTCTCTTCTTCTGCACTCTTCTTAGCAGGAACACTGATACGATTCACTTCTTCAGCGGCCTGCACATGCATCTGATGTCAGGTGAACGGATGCCTGTTCTTCAACCAGATCGGGAGGGTACACCTCTCATTTGTATCACGGGCATACACCCCCCGCCGTTTCACACGGCCCGATGCGTACCATCAGATTTTTCAGATGCGCCCCCGGAAATGAATACGCAACCTTTTTTCCTGCCAAAATGTACATCTCTGTCAGGAAGAGTCATCATGATATACCAGAGAATGCCACATACGGTGCCAGGGAGGGGCCAGTATGCTTTTTGACACTGTCTGCCTTGCCACCGACTTCTCTCCTGTGTCTGCACGGGCGGCGGACTATGTCCTCCGCCTCACAGATGCCGGGTGCAGGAAGGTCGTGCTCCTGCACGTCTCGGATGCCCCAAAAGAACAGTTCGTCATCGCTGAACCGCCCGGTCTGGATGCAGATTCGGCCACGCTCTATGAAGATACGCTCCGTGACCGCCTTCACCGGGAAAGCCAGCAGCTGATGACGGAGACTGTCTGCCGCTTCCGCGAGGCTGGGCTTGAGGTGGAGCCGGTGATCCTCAGCGGCAACCCGGCAGATGAGATCGTCCGGATTGCAGAGAGCAGGGAGGCCTCCCTCATTGTCGTGGGTGCTCACGGGAGAACAGGCCTTTCACATGCATTCCTCGGCTCAGTATCCGCGGATGTGATCCGGCGGGCCCGCCAGCCCGTGCTTGTGGTGCGGGGTTCGGAATCAAAGTGAGAATGAGGCTTTCCTTTCCGGCAGATCTTCACTGAAGTCCCATTTCACCCGTTTTTCCAATAGGTGCCTCATTCCGCCGCACTTACGCGTTTCCTCCCGATAACCATCCTGCACCGGTGTTCACAATCCCGTATTCTCTTCTGACCCGAAATTAATACGGCTGGAGAATTGAGAGTTAAAAGCTAAATGGACGACTAAATTGGGCAAAAAAGGAAGAATAAGATTCACGGAAAAGTGACCTGACCGGCAGACATGATATTCGGATATACCAAGGTGCCTCCACCGGGCGGATATCGAAACTGTATCATTCTCTTTGATTCTGAAACGGGCGGGCGATGAGGGCGGCTCCACCCATCCGGAGACATGCCATACCGCAGTCACCATAAACCGCCCTATTCTTTTTTTATATAGAGAACCCTAATCTGTATGGAATCGAAAACCCGTGTGGTTGTGTGCCTGAAACCATAAAGGGGGATTTGGATAAACCATGGATTCACTCGTCTATCTGGCACCGGTATGTGCCCTGATTGCTCTCCTCTTTGCAGGACTCTCCTTTAAAAAGGTCCAGTCCGAAGGGGAAGGCAGTGAGCTCATCAAGAAGCTCACATCCGTGATACACAAAAGTGCGATGGTGTACTTAAACACCCAGTACAAGTATATCGCGGTCTTTGTGATAGTACTCGCGATCATCCTGACAATACTCATCAGCCCGTTAACCGCGGTCTGCTTTGTCATCGGAGCGGCTCTCTCCGCAACTGCCGGCTACATCGGCATGTTCACCGCAACCTCCGCAAACGGCCGGACAGCACATGCAGCCACCCGTGGCATTGCTGATGCATTCCGGGTATCCTTTGCATCCGGTACGGTCATGGGAATGTCCGTCGTCGGTCTCGGCCTCTTTGGTCTCTCCGTCGCATTTATCGGAGTTTCCACCATGATGGAAGGCGCCGGCATCTATGAGATTGTCAATGTCGTTGCAGGATTCTCCCTTGGTGCAAGTTCGATTGCACTCTTCGCCCGTGTCGGCGGCGGTATCTTTACGAAGGCCGCAGACGTCGGTGCTGACCTCGTCGGTAAGGTCGAGGCAGGTATCCCTGAAGACGACCCCAGAAACCCCGCTGTCATTGCAGACAACGTCGGTGACAACGTCGGTGACATCGCCGGTATGGGTGCTGACCTCTACGAGTCATACGTCGGCTCAATCATCTCCACCATGCTCCTCGGCGCTGCAGCCATTCTTGCAATCAGCAAGGGCAGCGATATCAGCCTTATTCTGGGCATTGAGTCCACCGCAGCTCTCAGCGGCATGCCGGAGTACAACCTCGTCGTCCTCCCGATGATCATCGCCGCAGTCGGTATCATCTGCGCTATCATCGGTTCGTTCTTTGTGAGAACCAACAAGACCGAGTCCTCCGCAATTCACATGGCATTCAACATGGGCCTTGTCGCAGCACTCATCCTCGTGGTCGCAGCAACCTACTTCATCGCCACCATGCTCCTCGGAAGCTATGGATTCGGTGTCTTTGTTGCCTGTGTCTCAGGTCTTGTCGCAGGGTTCCTGATTGGTCAGGTCACCGAGTACTACACCTCCTACGAACGCAAACCCACCCAGACGATTGCAAACTCCTGTGAAACAGGCGCTGCAACCAACATCATCACCGGGTTTGCCAAGGGTATGGAGTCAACACTCGTCCCGACCCTTCTCATCGCACTTGCCATCTACCTCGCATACACCTTCGCAGGCCTCTACGGCATTGCGATTGCAGCAGTCGGTATGCTTGCAACGCTCGGCATCTCCCTCGCAGTCGATGCATACGGACCTGTCGCAGACAATGCAGGCGGTATCGCAGAGATGAGCCACCAGCCTGAGTCTGTCCGTACTATCACCGATACCCTCGATGCAGTCGGAAACACCACCGCAGCCATCGGCAAGGGATTTGCAATCGGTTCAGCAGCACTTACTGCACTCGCACTCTTTGCTTCCTACGGCATCGCTGTGGACCTCGAGGCAATCGATGTCATGCAGCCTCCGGTCTTCATCGGTCTTCTCATCGGTGCAATGCTTCCGTTCCTCTTCTCATCCATGACAATGATGGCAGTCGGACGTGCGGCATATGCCATTGTGATTGAAGTCCGCCGTCAGTTCAAGGAGATGAAGGGCCTCATGGAAGGCACCACAGAACCTGACTACGCGGCATGTATCTCCATCTCCACCTCATCCGCTCTGCGTGAGATGATCCTCCCGGGTGTCATCGCCATTGCAGCACCAGTTCTCGTTGGTGTTATTCTCGGCAAGGATGCCCTCGGTGGTCTCCTCGTCGGTTCACTCGGCGCAGGATTCATGCTTGCAATCACCATGGCAAACGCCGGTGGTGCATGGGACAATGCAAAGAAGTACATTGAGATGGGACACCTCGGCGGCAAGGGTTCAGACACCCACAAGGCAGCTGTCACCGGTGACACCGTCGGTGACCCGTTCAAGGACACCTCCGGCCCTGCCATCAACATTCTTCTGAAGCTGATGAGCATCGTCGCAGTGGTCTTTGCACCGCTCTTCCTTTAATCTCATTCTTTTTTTGCTCCTCCCTGCCTGTGATCGGCAGACGGGGTGGTGCGGATATGTCATGTCACTCGTTCCGGACATGGAATCCGCGAAGCGTACCTCCTCATGAGTCCATTCCGGTGTCGATGCCTTTGTCATTGCACGCCGTGCTAAAAGGGAGAATTGACGTTGAGACAGACGGAAAAAAAGGGTACATCGAAGATGATCCTCTCGTTCCCGTACAGGGACATCTCATGACGGGCGGGCACGTGACGATGAAATCCCTCCAGACCGTACGCATGCTAGAACGGTTTTAGGATCTCCCCTTTTCCTGCCAAACCCTCCATCCCCGTACGGCTGATGCCGTGACCCTTCGCCCTCCTCCGGGGGGAGGAAAAGCATGAAATAAGCGGTTGAATGGTTGCATCAGGATCAATCGGTACCCGAAATTCATTTGGATGCAATGGAAAATCGAATCAAAAAAACAAATCAATCCTCTAATTTACGTCCCCCTCCTGTAAAGGCTCTGAAACAATCCTCAGGTTCCCATCTTATACCGTTCATGACTCTCACTCCCAAGCCAGCACCAGATCCGGACCAATAGGAACGATCTAACATTATGAGGGCAACCGGGGAGAAAAGAAAAGATATGGTGACGGATTCCGCCGTCAAACCAGTTCAAACCACTGGTCCCGCAGCCCGACATTATACTGGGCAATGTACATCGCGTCGCCAATGTCAATCACACCGTTCCAGTGGACATCGGTCCGTTCGAATGCATCGGTTCCGCTGAGTGGTGCTGTTGTAAGCCCGACAACCTCTTTGAGCACCCGCAGGGTATCTGCCTGGTTCACTATCCCATCACCATTTGCATCGCCGAGGAAAAGGGAGGTGACCCGGATATAATCGGCTTTTGTGGAGGTGGATTCGCCCCCGTTCACCGAGAGCATTACCGTATATACACCGTCTGCGGTATAGATGTGCTCCGGATTCTGCTCTGTTGAACTGGTGCCGTCACCAAAAGTCCACAGCCATGTATCCGGTTCTCCGGTGGAGAGATCGGTGAAGGAAACATTCAACAGTGGTGCCCCTGTCCGCGGTGTCCCGGAGAAGTCCGCAACCGGAAGGCCCGGTACCGCATTCGAACTGCCATCAAGGATGGAAAGCAGGTTGTTCTGCCGGACAACCGTCCAGTCACAGGAGGTGTTCGTCTCAACCGAAAATGCTGCTGCATCGGCGGGAAGCATAGCGGAGGGGACTGTGGCTGTGTATGTTTCACCGAGTGATGCCGTATCATGGCTCATGCCTTCCCAGACATAGACCATCGGTTTGTGAACCGCCGCAGACCCGTTGAGATAAATCCGGGTATCAAAGGTGAAGTAGTACTCACTTCCGGCGACAAGCTCTTCCGTGTCAAGTTTCAGGTGATATGCTCCAGCAGACGGGAGCGGTTCAGCGAGCGGTGCATTGGTCTCCACCGACCCCGAAATGATTTCGGTTGTCACATTCACATCCTTTGCAGCTGCAAATCCGACAAAGGCCGATTCAAAGTCGAGATCATTGAATACTACGGTAACATTTGTCCGCTGAGAACCGTTCGTCCGGAAGAAACTCACGTTGTTGATGCGGGTGATGCTGTGATTGTAGACCTTCTCCTCGGAATACGACGTTCCTGCCCGTGTGTCAAGCCCGCTGCCACCGGGTATCACATATCCGAGGGGGAAATTCCACTCTGCATAGGTTGCATTCCATACTGCATATGATGGATAATCAACCCATGCAAGATTCTCTGCGGCTGCAGTATACGTCAGGTTTCCAAGCGTGACGTTCAGACCGGTATTCGCTGCATGAAGGCGGTAGCTGAGATCGGAAGAGTAGGTGCCGGCCTCGAATGTATTGTTCTGCGTTAATGCAACAAAATTCCGGTTGAGATCAAACTCTGCCGTCGGTGCCGCGGCCAGGACCGTGATCAGATCTGTCTGTGTTGTTGTATTCGAACCGCCGGTGTTCGTAACGGTCAGATTCACCGTGTAGCTGCCGCTGGTGTTGTAGAGATGAGTCGGATTTTTGTCTGTTGATGTGGCACCATCACCAAAGGTCCAGCTCCATTCGGTGGGAGTGCCGGTGGAGGTGTCATTAAACTGAACAGTGAGTGGTGCCGTGCCGGATATTGGTTCTGCAGTGAAATTTGCAACCGGGGCGGGGACAGTATGACGATCTGTTGCGTATGCCCTGATGCAGACATTCGGGCGGTTGAATTCGATTATACCATATGCATCATTCCAGATGCCCGCATAATTTAGGTAATAGCTCTCCCCTGCTGCTGAAGTTGCGCCGGAGGAGTAACCGGCAATTTGTTTTTCAAGCGGGATGGTAAAATACTGCGAAGGGTTTGTTACCGTAAAGACGACCGAGAATGCATCACCGGGAGATATTTCAACAGGTGTTTCAAGGTCAATGGTATGGTATCCTGCAAGCCCGCAAATTCCCGTTACCGTTGAAACCGGGCCCGCCGTGGTATTTATCGGACCGGAATCCGGATTCAGGTAAATGCCGGCGACAAACTCAGCTCCCGCCTCATAGGTGTAGACACCTACTGCCTCAATTGTCTCTGTGTCCGACGCCGGGAAAACATTGGCAAACGAGCCTGTTGTTGATGCCTGAACATACGCGAATGTCGTTGCACCCAGTTCATCATGGTAATAGACAGAGTCATAGGTGTCTGTAGATTCTGCCGTAAAAATGGTGAAGTCCTTATTGATCTGTGGATCATAATAGGAGACATAGAAGTATCCCGAATCATTGCCCCAGTCACTGCCCCAGCTGTTTTTGACCAGATATGCCCCATCCCCTGGCGGCATCACATTGAAATTATCTTTGGGAAACGAATCGTCCCATCCGGCGACGAGAATCGCATGCCCCCCGTCCAGTTTCATCCCTTCGGAGGGATCGTAATAATATGCCGGCGAACTGCCGGCCATATTAAACCCAATGGTTTTGTTGACCAGAATGGTAGCTCCAACGGCGCCGTAGTCCTGTATCATTGACTTTACCAGTGAATTGTCCGTCGGAGACTGAACCGGAAGGAAATACACATTCTGGACATGTTTTTGTATCAAAGGTGCATCCGGACCTGAGCATGAGAATGGGTCATACGGGTCGTCCTCCTCATTCACCGGACCCGAATACCATGACACATCCTCCGGTACAGCCCACCGTGTCAGGTACGCCGTTGCCATCTCATAATTGCCTCCGTTACAGCACCCCCAGTCAAACCCATGCATATTTTTCATGTTGTTTTCGGAGAAGTCATATGCAGTCCCCTCATCTCCCATGAAATATGATTCAAGCGAACCTAAGGTTGCGAACGCCCAGCATGAACCGCAGCTCCCCTGGTTTTTTACACTGGTCATCCGATCGTAATCCCTGAGATCATAGCGGGAGGGGAGAGGATCGTCTGCCATAATCGGAGCCACGTCAGCGATGGTCAGATGCGAGATGTCCGTTGCTGTTCGGTATGCAATGCTCTCCGGTGCAGGGTGATAGCCGAGAGGATATGCCTCCACCGGGTCGCCGGCATTCCCATCGGATTCTGCCTCTGCCACCATTTCCAGACCACACCCACGGGAGTCGCAGGAGTCGCACGCTTCATCACTGACTTGAAATTCATCACCAACCCAGCCGGTATTTTGTATATCGCCAGGGGTATCATTCCCCACATCATCTGCCCCGGCAGCTGCCGGGATCAAAAAGCACAGGAAAAAAAGAAGTGATACTGCCACTGTTCGGGTTTTTTTATCCATTCCTGCGACCACCTAAAAGAGATTACTCTTTTTGTTCATTTTATGGTATTAAAGGCTATTTATTGATGAAATTGACTGTTCTGGTTCGATTTCTGCCTTATTTCTGATATTTTACCGTTATACTCATATTAGGACAGGTACAACCGCGATACCATTATGGAAATCTGTTTCGGGATAGCGGTTCCAGCGGCATTTTCCTGTCCTGTCAGTTACCGATAACCCCACCCCCAGACAAAATATACCATCCTCCATGGTTCAAAGGCAGTGATCATATCCGGCACTCATCATATCCGCCATTCACCATATCAGTTCTGATTAAGCAATATATTTATTTGAACAAGGCAAAAAACCGTCATTTTAAAGGCTATTTACATAAATTAACCCAGTATCAGCGCTTAAGTCATACACATTTTCCGTCATGCCGGTTTTTTCCCGGCCTCTCCGGTGAAATCAGACAGAGTACCAAATTGAGAACCCCGAGATGTTCGGGTATCGTTCGCGATGATTTGGGGCCGTGAACTATTTTAGGTCGGATTCAGGTCCGTGCAAATATGTATCATTCTGTACCATTTCTGTGCTCCACGCTCCGGGGGGAACGCCGACGGGGAACACAAACCCTCTGAACCTTTCACAGGAAATCTTTCATCCCGCACCCGATCGGAGGAGAGAGCGAGACAAGGAGGAAGGCCCCTCCTCCCAGTATGAGAGCCAGGCCACAGATGAAGATATCCTGAAAACCCGAATAGACCAGAAATCCGGGAAGAATCTGCATGACAAAGCAAAAGGATGGACAAAAGAAACCCGCCAGCGTGGAGAGGACAAGACCCCCTGCTATGAGGAGAATGAGCCCGACCACGCCTGCAACCCGGCGGAAGAGGGCGATGTTTCCCTTTCGCCATGCATGTACCATACAGATGAGAAGAATGAGACCCAGGATAATGACAAGCAGTTCAGACGGCGAGGAGAATTCGAGGGAAAACATATCCTCAAAATAAAACGGCATATATTTCGGGCGGAACCAACCCAGAAACGGCCAGTACCAGCTGTTTGGAATGGCCCACATCGCATCTGCAAGCTGATGGGAGAGCATGCCTGCTGCGATAAAGAGAAGACCGGGATGCCGCCATTTTATCAGGATGATGAACCCCAGGAAGGCAACAATGCCACAGATGGTCAGGCTGTGGAAGAAGATGCGGCCGTTTCCAAGAGTTGCCAGAATGAGATGCCCGACCGGTTTATCAATGATGTCAGGGAGAAGACTACCAATGGAACAGTAGATGACCGCCCGACAATCCTTCGTGAGATACAAAAGAAAGATGCCGAGCGTAATCCCGATTAAGAGGTGAACTGCCGGAAGCATGCCCCGTTTTCCCTGTTTTTTGAGATCATATTTTTTGGAATTCCCCTGATTTTTCCGTCTACCTTTCTCTTCTTATTTACCGTTCTTATACTGTACTTATCTTTATTGTAGTGTTTCCTGCAGGCTCTTTCTCAAGCCGTCCGACAGAAGGAACAGATGCTGCCCAAATGGGAGAGATGCAGATAGCGGATGCTTCAGAAATGAGACGCTTCTCTGAATGCGTGCAGGATCTGATTTCCGGAACCGGCCGGTCCGTTAGCACTCCTCTAATATTACCGGAGAGGGACGAGACAGGAAAGTCCTTTTCACCGAAATGAATCCTCACTTCTGTCTCATCTGCACGGCAACTCCCGAGTGATCTAACTTAGGATATCACACCCGCTTTGTCGCGCACCGGTACGGACACGATCACTTATTCGCGTGCGTAACGATATGCCGCATCTCAGGGAGAATGAGTTTTACCATCGCAAGCCGTACTGCAGCCGTTGAGCCGGGAATACAGAATACCGCTCGCCGGTCAATGATACCTGCTGCCGCACGCGAAAGGAGAACCCGGGTACCCACCTCCTCCAGACTGAGCATCCGGAAGATTTCGCCGAATCCGTCCAGCGTCTTCTCAAAAAGGGGAGAGACTGCCTCAATCGTGCAGTCATCGTGTGTGATTCCGGTACCGCCATTGATTATTACACAACTGGCTGCTGAGAGCGCCTCCTGAAGCGCGGCGCGAATGGCATCAATCTCATCCGGTACGACCCGGTAGAATGTGACCGGAATATCTGCTGCCTCGCTGAGCTCTTTTATTACAGCTCCCGAGACATCCTCATCGGCTGTCCGGGATGTTGAAACGGTGATCACTGCAGTCTGAAGGGTGACATCACTGAGATGGGATGGATCCATATTAATGATGGTTGTATTGCAACCTCTTCAGAATACCGGTTCTGGTGATCATCCTGCGGGACTATGTTTCTTCCACCGGGATCAAAAATCTGAAAACCGTCAGAAAGTGAAGAAGGAAAGGGAGATTGAGGAAGGAAAGAACGGAACAGAAAAAAATTCCCGCTTTGTTTCGCGGTGGTCAGAACCGGACAGTCATTTCCTGAGGCGAAATTATTGAGGACCAGGGATGGAAACAGACAGAGGATTTGCAGGGAGGACAAAAGAGTGAGAAAAGAACAGTTTTGAGGCGTCTGAAGTGAGGCAGAAAGGGAATTTTGAAGAAGAAAGGAGAAAGGAGAAAATGAAAAAATTTCGAAACGAAAAAAGATGCCGGGTCTGACACAGGACAGCTTTGGGAAGCGAATGGGGAAGCGAATGAGGAAGCGAAAAGAAGAGTAATTTCCGGATGCAAAAAAAATTTTTGAGCCTTCTGAGAACAGACCGACAGAACGTAATTTCGGAGCGAGAGGAAAAAACAGCAATGTACGGAATTTTTAGAGAAAGAGATTTCATTCAGAATGCGATTTCCAGCCCGGGAAGGACATCAGGCAAGAGTCTCGAAAAAGGCAAATGAGTTCTCTGAGGGCAGGGGGCACGGGTGGATTTTCCGAGAAAAGAGAAACAAGAGAGGAATGGTACGAAAAAAATGTGGACGGATTAAAGGAATGATGGGTGAGTGAATTGATGGAACGTGTTTTGAGAGCAGGATGCGTGGGGATATCCCTATCCAAAAATCCTGCCCAAAATAGGGAGCACGACAGATTTGTCAACACCAAAAAATGCGAAAAATATGATATGATAATACATTTCTGAAAGCCTGGCCGGGGACAAATAGCTAAGGGGTTGAGAGAGGGAAGATGAAAATTGGGGTTTCCGGGAAAAAATTACATTAAGAGCTGATATATTTAGATTCATTTCTAGATTCATTTGGAAAAAAGAAAGAATATCAGGCAGGAATTGTGATTAAACAGATTGACGGCACAACAGTGCGAAGCAGAAGGAAAAGAGGAGGAAGGGGGGAGGAAGAATGAGAGAAGGACTTTCTTCATTTTTGAATGAATGCTCTTTTTAGTTGCTGGCTGGGGAAGGACCTTTGTTTCCTATGGATGGATGTGGATTGTATCAAAAGTGGATAAAGAATTTTTTGAATAAAGAATAATTCATCAAAGAAATTGAGAGATATTGCATATTTTTGGGATATTGAGAGAGAAGAGAAGAGAGAAACTGAAAATGAAAAAAAAAATTGATCCATATTCTTTTTATATTACCAGAGAATGGGAGAGACCCCTCAATTTCCACTGGAAATGAAATTTTTCCGGGTGAACTTCTGTCAAAACGTCAGACGAATCTAAGAGCATTTTTTTACAAATTCCGTCTTTTTGACAGTTTTGTACTTTCCAGAACAAATGTGTTACACAACTACCATTTTCACACATTGATGTACATTATTGAAGTACTTTATATATTATGAAAAAGAGATCATTCAATGGCTTTTCTTATTGTTTTTTAAAAAGCAAGTTTGCTTTTCTCCCGGACAATTTTTTTAGTTGCACTGGAAATAAAGGGGTGTGGGGGAAAATTTTTTTCTCATGAACTGAAAAAAAATGGAAAGGCAGAGTTTTCTTTTCTCTCTGATAGATTCAGGCGATAAAAAGGAATTTTAAAAAGGGGAATAATTTTTCCACTTTCCAGTGGAAATAAAGGGGTGTTAACGATTTTTTTATCCGCAATTTAAAAAATTTTGAATTTTTTAGCACTGTTTTGAGCTTAAAAAGTGGAAAAACAAATTTTTTTGCCATTCTTTTATTTTTTTTAAAAAAATAAGGCATTTCATGCAAAAATATTCTTTCAGGCTCTAAAGATAATGCGGCAGGTCGCATTTATTCTCCTTCACCCTCCTCTCCTGCTGCCTCCTCTTTTTCAATCACCGAGCCGCTCATCACGTCCCCCTCTGTTTTGCTTTCCCTCAATCACGTCTAAACCTCACTTTTCTCTCCTTTTTTCTCTCCTCTTTTCTTCTTCACAGGCACTTCCTGTTCCATTTCGTTTCCTTCCTTTCTCACCTATCTTCAATTCCTGGATTTTCTCTTTCTCACGAAGACATTGAATCTCAGCCCCTTCGTTATCTTCAGGCTCTTCACAGGAAAAAGAGTGAAAGAGTTGACATTTTTTGCTGCACCTTTTTGGTCTATCTGTGATTTCTCCTCTCAAAACTCAACTCTCCTCTTTTTTTCGGGAATTAAATAGCGCACAGACGTCCAGCAAACTGATTTAACCCTCCCGGAAATTCCACATCAGAGCTCTGATATATGTCTTCTTTTTTCTCTCCCTCACTTCATGCAGCACCTTATATCCTGACCGGGTTTTCTCTGTGTGAAATCAATTTGCATTCCCTTTCTGTTTCAATTGAAATCCCTCCCTTATCTTTTGGATCACACTCTTCCCGATTGAGTGTCGGAATTTTTTTGGGAAAAAAGACAAATTATGCTAAAAGACCAAATTATCCTGTCTCACATGTGCCCTGTTCTTAAACTTTTTTTTCACAGATTTTTTCTGTTGAGAATTGATTCTTGTTGAATACTGGTGTGAATATGCCGACCCCTCTCTGAAAAATGACAGATCAGGAGTCTGTTATCGGTCTTTGCGTTTTCACATCCGAAATTCTGCGTGGAAAGACTTCATTGTCAAATAATGGAGAGAATACTCCTGCTTTTGAAGTAGCAAACCTAATAACCGTGTCCGTTTTCGGTGCCTTCTCTTTCGTTTTGTACCCTCCACTGGCGAATCAATTCAGATACTTTTAGTATAGCTCCCATCTACATACATACATCCAATGGAAATACCACACATGGAGGTGACGGATTCAAATGGGGGAATACAATGACACATCCAGTGATATATACGGAGATCGTTCAGGGGAACGGGATCCAACCGAAGAGGAACAAAGTTCTTCAATAGGCCTATTTCAGAAATATCTAAAAGATCGATCGATTTTCAAAAACCGGGAAGTGCTCAGGCATTCATACCGCCCACAGATACTCCCGCACCGGAAAGAGCAGATGGATACCATTGCATCCATCCTTGCGCCATCCATCAGAAATGAGACGCCATCAAATATCCTGATTTATGGAAAGACCGGAACCGGAAAGACGGCATCGGTTCGCTATGTCGGCGCAGAACTGGAGAAGGCCTGCGGCTCGGTAGGGGTAGAGTGCAATGTCGTCCATCTGAACTGTGAAATAATCGATACCCAGTATCGGGTCTTTGCACAGATAGCAACACTTCTCGAAGATGATGAGGGGCGCTCGTCTGACCGGCCGCGCTCAACCATCCCGATGACCGGGTGGCCGACTGACCAGGTATATGTGGAACTTAAAAATCTCATTGAGGCAATTGGAGGTGTCCATATCGTCGTACTTGACGAGATTGATAAACTGGTCAAAAAATCCGGTGACGAAACCCTCTACAACCTCTCGCGTATCAATTCCGAACTGAAAAACGCGAAGGTCTGTATTGTGGGTATCTCCAATGATCTGCTCTTTACGAGCTACCTGGATCACCGGGTACTCTCCTCCCT
Source organism: Methanogenium sp. S4BF (assembly GCF_029633965.1). Lineage (NCBI taxonomy): Archaea > Methanobacteriati > Methanobacteriota > Methanomicrobia > Methanomicrobiales > Methanomicrobiaceae > Methanogenium > Methanogenium sp. S4BF. Next base: position 1,959,310 of record NZ_CP091277.1, read on the forward strand.
TTCAGAAGAGGAAATCGTCTTTCCACCTTATAATGCCCCTCAACTTGTCGATATTCTTCAGCAGCGTGCCGATTATGCATTCAATGAAGGAGTTCTCGATGAGAATGTAATCCCTCTCTGTGCAGCCCTCGCCGCGCAGGAACATGGGGACGCCCGGCGTGCACTGGATCTCCTGCGGGTCTCCGGTGAACTCACCGAGCGCAAAAATGCGGAGATCGTCACGGAAAAGCATGTCCGTGAGGCGCGCAACAAGATTGAAGCCGACAGTCTCATCGAATGTGTCAAGACACTGCCCACCCAGTCGAAGGCTGTGCTCTATGCAATGCTGCTCTTTCCGGAAATGAACAAACAGGTCTTCACCTCCGGAGAAGTGGTGCAGGTCTACCGTGATGTCGCCCAGGCGCTGGACCTTGATGTCCTCACTCACCGGCGCATCACTGATCTCATCTCGGAACTTGATATGCTCGGTGTCATTAAGGCACGCCTTGTTTCGCGCGGGCGCTACGGGCGGACGAAAGAGATGTGGTTTGGTGCCGGAACAAAGAAGATTCTTGAGACACTTCAGCAGGAAGGCCGTTTTTCAGACGAACGCCTGAATCAGATTGATATATCTCGCTATAAAACATTATTCCGGTGAAAAAAATCATGGACGCCAAAGACTGGCTGCTCCTTCGCATTCTCGAAGAGGACAGCACACAGGAGGTGAGTGAGGTGGCTGACCTCACGGGCCTGAGTGAAGCTGAGGTACAGGACCGTGTCCGTGCCATGGAAGATGAGAAGATCATCCGTGGCTACTGCGCGAGCATTGACTGGGAGAAGGCAGGCGAAGGAGTGGCAGCGGCGACCGTGAATCTGAAAGTGACCCCTGAGCGTGACGTCGGCTATGACCGTATCGCTGAGCGCATTGCCCGGTTCCCTCAGGTCTGCTCCCTGCGCCTTATCAGTGGTGAATACGATTTCGAACTCAGGGTGACCGGCAGAAATATTCAGGATATCACACGTTTTGTCTCAGAACAGGTTGCTCCAATGGAACAGATACGTGAGACCGCTACCATTCTTGTCATGAAGACCTACAAGGAGAACGGAAGAATACTGTATGACAGGAAAGAGGGAGAACGTCTTCCATTCTCATTTTAGGGTGCAATTATGAGAGATTTTATTTCAGCACGAACCCATAGGATCCCTCCTTCAGGTATCCGTCGGTTCTTTGATATCGTACAGGAGATGGACGATGTCATCTCGCTCGGGGTTGGCGAACCCGACTTTGCAACCCCGTGGGTTGCCTGTGAAGCAGGCATCGCCTCCGTTGAACAGGGACAGACATCATACACCTCAAACCGTGGTCTGCCTGAGTTGCGCACCGAGGCATCACGCTACCTTGCAAAGCGGTTTGGAATTCATTATCACCCGGAGAATGAGATGCTCATCACTACCGGTGCATCGGAAGCGCTTGATATCGCTATCCGGGCGGTCACTGATCCGGGCGATGAGATTCTTATCGCAGACCCCTCGTATGTCTCATACTCCCCCGGCGTAACCCTCTCTGACGGTGTACCGGTGCCGGTGCCCTGCCGGATGAAGGATGAATTCCGGTTAACCCCGGATGCCCTGATGGAAAAAATAACGCCGAAGTCAAAGGCGGTCATCTGCAACTTCCCGAACAATCCGTCCGGGGGAGTGATGTCGCGGGAGGACTACCAGGGTATTGCAGATGTCATCTGTGATCACGACCTGCTCCTGATATCGGACGAAATTTACACCGAGATGACCTATGATGGGGAGATGACGAGTGCGGTGCAGGCAGAAGGTTTGCAGGAACGTACAATTCTGATCAACGGATTCTCGAAGGCATATGCAATGACCGGCTGGCGGGTCGCCTATCTCTGCGCTCCGAAAGAACTCTGTGACGCAGCGCTTAAAATTCATCAGTATGTGATGCTCTCCGCACCGACCATGAGCCAGTACGCAGCGATCGGAGCCCTGAAGAATGCTGATCAGGACCGGGAGGAGATGGTGACTGAGTATCAGATGCGCCGCAACCTCTTTGTGCGGGGGCTAAATCGCATCGGGCTCAATTGTCACCTGCCCCGCGGGGCGTTCTATGCATTCCCTTCCATTCAGGGATTTGGTCTCTCTGACGTTGAATTTGCAGAACGACTCTTAAAAGAGCAGCATGTAGCAGTGGTCCCCGGCAGCGTCTTTGGGGCGTCCGGTGAGGGCCACCTGCGCTGTGCCTATGCGGTCTCCCGGGAAGAGCTGCGTGAAGCCATCAGGCGGATTGAGGCATTTACCACGTCCCTGTAACACGGCATGCACCCATAAATATCTCTTTTTATCTCCACGGGAAACTCCCGTTCGATGCTGTCAGAAATCAGAGATACGACCGGTATTTAACCCCTTCATTTCCACTGGAACGGGAGAGTGCCGGGCGTCTGTACAGGACGGAGATACAGTCCCTGATCTTCTTTTTAGTGTCAGACAATTCGGTATGGTTTGGGGTATCCGGACCGTGGACAGGACGGTGGCGGCAGCGCTGTATATCTGACATACCCTGCTCAGGTAGATAAAGAATTACGATCCGTCTCTACCCCTTCATTTCCACTGGAAACCCACTGTGATTCACCGGCACCGACTGCTATTCAGACCCGATTGTAAGGTTTATGTCCTCACTGTTCCAATGACTATCTGATTGAAGAATGAGCTGCACAATCATTGTCGGTGGGTTTTTTGGAGATGAGGGGAAGGGTAAAATCGTTGCCCATGTTGCCCATAAGGACAAACCGTCCATCATCTCCCGGGGAGGAGTCGGTCCGAATGCCGGCCATACAGTGAAGGTCGGGGAAAAGGAATACGGCGTACGGATGATCCCATCCGGGTTTGTTTATCCGGATGCACGTCTCTTTATCGGCACAGGTGTGATGGTCGACCCGCGGGTCCTGAAACAGGAAATAGAGTACGTCGGAGTGGAGGGCCGTATCTTTGTCGACGGGCGCTGTTCTATTATTGAGGAGAAGCATATTGAGCGGGACCGTGGTGATGAACACCTATCCAAGACCATTGGTTCCACCGGAACCGGGTGCGGGCCTGCGAATGTCGACCGGGTGCAGCGGGTTGCAACACTGGCAAAGGACGTACCTGAACTCGTGCCGTATGTCATCGATGCTGCCCAGGAGGTTAATGATGCCCTGGACAGAGGCGAGACCGTCCTTCTGGAAGGGACGCAGGGGTTCGGCATCTCACTATATTGGGGGACCTATCCTTTTGTTACCTCCAAGGATACCTCGGCATCCCAGATTGCAGCTGACAATGGTGTCGGCCCGACGAGAATCGACGATGTGATCGTTGTATTCAAGGCCTACCCGACACGGGTCGGTGAAGGGCCCTTCGGAACCGAAATGACACGGGAAGAGTCCCACGCCCTTGGCATCGAGGAGTTTGGCACGGTCACCCATCGCGAGCGCCGTATCGGGTGCTGGGATGGGAAGATGGCGCGCTATTCCGCGATGATCAACGGTTGCACCATCGCTGCCATCACGGGCATCGACAATGTCGATGAGGCATGCTTCGGGGCCACTGAGTACAGCCAGCTGACTGAGAAGGCACTTGCCTTCATCCGGCAGGCAGAAGAGGACATCGGGGTGCCTGTCAAGCTCATCTCAACAGGACCTGAGATGTCCCAGATCATCGATATACGGTGATCGTATGAAGACAGAAACAATTGAGATCCTCTGCTGTCCGGTCTGCAGGGGGGATCTCGAACTGACCGCGTTCGAGACGGTGGAGACGGAAGGGCGCTCCACCGATGTCATCAGAGGCATCCTGCGGTGCGGTGCATGCGGTATTAATTATCCGATTGCAGAGGGTATCCCGAATCTTCTCCCCCAGGAGAAGAAAGCGGACCAATAATATTCATACCGGGGGAGAGAGGTATTGTGACAGGCATCTGTGAAATTCATCTGAACAGGCGGCAGATAAACGCGGTCGATATACCGCAGAAGACAATTGTTGAGCCCGGGACTGACCTCGTCGTCCGGTTTGTCAATCATGGCTCACCGATCCACCTGACGCTGAAGGCTATCAATGCCTCATCGTTCACAGACTTTTTTCATGCGAATATCTATGTCCCGGATACCGAGGATTTTATCATTCCCATCCGTGAGTATGCACCCTCCGGTGACTTCTCCCTGGAAGTGATCGTCGGCTACGGGACAAAACGTGCGGAGACCCCAATTGAAGTCCTGCGGCCGGAGGTTGAAGAGCGCTTCACTGAAAGCCCGGACCTTCCCGACCCTGACGATGGGAGGCGTGGTGCAAATCCTCTCTCAGCGGGCGGCATCCTTCCGGTGGCCCTCACAATCGGTCTCTCCCTGCTGCTCTATAGTCTCTGGTTCATGGAGGGGGAGACTGTGTATAATTACATTGCATATGTCCTCCTCTTCCTCGGTGTCATCGCGGCATGGTTTTCGAACCGCTGATCCTCTGGGCAGCCCTTGCGGCTGACCGTGCCGCAGGGGACCCGCCGAACCGGTGGCACCCGACCGCCTGGCTGGGCCGGTTTGTCGGATGGTGGGGGGTGGCCGGAAGATTTTCTCCGGCACGTGAACGGCTGTATGGTGCCGTTTGCTGCCTGTGCACCATTCTTCTCTTTGCTTTGCCGTTCTATCTGGTGTCGCGTTTTTTTCCGCCCCTCTGCTATCTCATGGCAGGTGCGGTTCTTCTCTCACTGACTGTGGGCTGGCGTTCCCTTGAGGAGCATGTCACGGCGGTGGAACGGGGGCTTGCTGCCGGTGGCGGCCGGGACGAGGTGCAGATGCTTGTGTCACGCAGCACCGCAGCCCTGACAGACGAAGAGGTACGCTCTGCCGCCTACGAGTCGATGGCAGAGAACCTGACGGATGCGATTGTCGGGCCGCTCTTCTGGTTCACCCTGGCGGGTCTCACGGGGGCGGCCGCCTTTCGCGCTGCAAACACGATGGATGCGATGCTCGGCTACTGCGATCACCGACGGTATATTGGATGGTTTCCGGCCCGGCTTGACGATGTACTCTGTTACCTTCCCGCACGGTTCGCCGGCCTCTGCCTTCTGCTCTGGTTCCTTCCCTTTGGGCGTGCCGCTGCTGCCTGGCGGTGTATGCGCCGCGATGCACACCTCAGGCCAGGCTATAACGGCGGCATCACGATGGCGCTTGTGGCCGGGGGGACCGCGACTGCCTTTGTGAAACCGGGTGTCTACACCATCGGGGACGGAGAACAGAGCCTCCGGGAGGGCGGGCCTGCCATTGTCTCAGCAGTCCGCGGTGCGACGGTCATCGCTGCTCTCATCTGCACCGCTGCGCTCATCGCGGCCGGGACCCTCCTCCCGCTCATTTCTCCCTGAACCGGTGCCTGGCATGGCCAGATCAGGGTGTCTTTGACCATGTATTTATTGCAGTTACAGGACAAGACGTACAGACAATGAAACTTGAAGAGCTCAGGTTCGGGACTGAACTCGTGAAGCGCGGCTTTGCAGCGATGCAGAAAGGCGGCGTCATCATGGATGTTGTGAATGCAGAACAGGCGGTCATTGCCGAAGAGGCGGGCGCCGTTGCAGTGATGGCACTCGAGCGTGTCCCGGCTGATATCCGCAAGGCAGGCGGCGTAGCCCGGATGGCAGACCCGGCGAAGGTTGCAGAAATTATTGATGCGGTCTCCATCCCTGTGATGGGGAAGGCACGCATAGGCCACTTTGTCGAGGCGCAGGTGCTTGAGGCACTGGGCGTTGACATGATCGACGAGTCTGAGGTTTTAACACCGGCGGACGAGGACTACCATATCGTAAAGACCGCATTTACGGTACCGTTCGTCTGCGGTGCGCGTAATCTCGGTGAAGCATGCCGCCGGATCAATGAGGGTGCGGCGATGATCAGGACCAAAGGCGAGGCCGGTACCGGCAATGTGGTGGAGGCAGTCCGGCACATGCGGGCCATTACCTCTGAGATCCACGAACTGCAGGGCATGGATGACATCGAGATTGCCGCCCGTGCACGGGCCATAGAAGCGCCGTTTGATATCATGAAGGACTGCGCAGAGCGTGGCCGCCTGCCCGTCGTCAACTTCTCCGCCGGCGGCATTGCAACACCCTGTGATGCGGCGATGATGATGCAGCTCGGCTGTGACGGTGTCTTTGTGGGCTCCGGCATCTTCAAGTCAGAGACACCTGCTGAGATGGCACGGGCCATCGTTGAGGCAGTAAACCACTATGACGATGCCACCGTCATCGCTGAAGTCTCCCGCGGCCTTGGTGACCCGATGCGTGGCCTTGATATCCACACTCTGCCGGAAAACGAGGTGCTCCGGTTCCGTGGGAATTAAGATTGGTGTCTGCGCCCTGCAGGGCGATGTTTCCGAGCATATAGCGGCATTTACAGCTGCCCTGTCTGCTTCAGGCCGGGAAGGGGAGGTCTTCTCCTTCCGCCGGGCAGCGGACATTTCACGCTGTGATGCGATTGTGCTCCCCGGAGGGGAGTCAACCACCATCTCCCGTCTGCTCCGGAAAAATGACATGTACGGCCCGCTCCGTGCATTCAAAGGGGGTATCTTTGCAACCTGTGCCGGTATGGTGCTCATCGGCCGTGAGGTTGATGATCCCCGGGTCGAACCGCTTGGGATTATGGACATAACGGTCGGGAGGAATGCATTCGGCCGCCAGCGGGATTCATGTGAGATGACGGTCACCATAACCGGTGACAGGGAGCCCTTCTGCGGCTACTTTATCCGGGCGCCTGTCATTCTCTCGGTTGGTCCGGAGGCTCAGCCACTCTGTTACGCTGACCACATTGTGGGCGCTGTTCAGGGGCCGCATATGGCACTCTCGTTTCACCCCGAACTGGGTGGGGATCTGCGTCTCCACCTGCTCTTTCTGGAACGTCTCGGTGCATATACATCTGCACCGTAGGCAGACCGGGTAGCCGGTCTCATACCGGATCTTTTTTTCGTATGCGTAACTGCCCGGCTGGTTAGAAGGGTGCGGCAGTCAGGTGCCTACGTGTGGGCTGTCCGGGGAATATGGAATGTAAATGAACCACCCGGGCCGCCGGTCTCGATCTCTATCGTCCCCCGCATCTGGCGGGTGAGGACATTGATCAGTTTGATCCCCAGGGAGTCGAGGATTGTGATATCAAAGTCGGCGGGCAGGCCACAGCCGTCATCCCGGACTGAGAGGACATATTCATCATCCTTCATGGTCAGCCCGATAACGATCTTCCCCTCAGTTCTCCCTTTAAATCCATGTTTCAGAGAGTTTGATATGAGTTCGTTCACGATGAGGCCGCAGGGCAGGGCGGTGTCGAGATCCATCGAATGGACCGTGATGTTGAAATCCACCGTGATGGCGGTCTCCAGGGAGTATGAGGATATCACTTCGGATGTCAAATTTCTGAGGTATCCGGCGGGATCAATGGATGCGAGGTTTTCAGACTGGTAGAGGGATTCATGCACCAGTGCCATGGACTTGATCCGGTTCTGGCTTTCGCGAAGGCGCTCCAGACTCTCCGGATCGGTGATCTTGTCCGCCTGCAGGGAGATGAGAGATGAGATGACCTGCATATTGTTCTTGACGCGGTGGTGCACTTCCTTTAAGAGCACCTCTTTCTCCTGCAGGGACCGGCGCAGTTCATCTTCAGCCTGTTTGCGTGAGGTGATGTCCAGTATGGAGGCGACATACCGGTCGGTACCGGGAATGGGTGAGGTCCAGCAGATAACATCCCTGTACGTCCCGTCCCGGACCCGGAACTCCACTTCATATTCCCGGGGCTGCATCGCGGGCATCCGGCCGGCCTCAGTCTCCGGTGGCCAGTGAATGTCAGGGGTTTTTGCTTCTTCCTCTTCTCCCGGCTCTCCGGTCCGGACACGGATAAACTCCTGCCAGCCCATCTGCTCTTCCACCTCTGCTTTGCTATACCCACTGAGGCGTTCAAATCGCGTATTGATGAGGGCCAGAGTGCCTTCCCGGGTCAGAATAGCGGTCGCCGCACCACCTACCTCAAAGAGGGTCCGGTAGTTTGCCTCGGAGAGGCGAATCTCCTCCTGCATTCTCCGCGCTTCGGTGACATCATCTGCTGAGTAGAGCACAGAGGTGACAAGGGTGCCTTCGTCCCGGAGAGCGGTAAAATGGCCGGCAATAATTCGTTCACCATGGGGTGTGATGACCGGATATTCAAAGGAATCATTCAGAACCGGCTTTCCGGTAAGGATGCTGTTGAACCGGCGGCGTTCTTCCTCCCGGATCGTTTCCGGAAGGAATGTGGAGAACCAGTCATACCCGATGATCATGCGTTCAGACGTTCCCAGCACCTCATCCGCCCGCCGGTTTGCAAGTGCAATGGTGTGATTCGCCTGTACTACAAAGAGCATCACTCCTGCGGTGTTAAGATAGGTCTGGGAACGCAGGCGTTCCTGTTCGCGCTCCTTCTCGGCTATTTTGCGTGCGGTTATATCGGTTACCGTGAGTACCACGGATTTGCCATAACCGCTTCCGACTGAGAGCAGCACGATGATCTCGTCACCATTTTTCCGGAGAAATCGTGTCTCCACATCTGATGCGGACCGGACATCAGCGATGGCAGAGAAGAATGCCTTCATCTCATTGGTGTCCTTCCAGATGCGGGCAAGCTGTGCTCCCTGCAGTTCACCCGGGCGGTAGGCAAGCATCCGTTCCAGACGGCTGTTCACTTCACTGATGATGAGGCCGGGGTGTTCAAGGAGGAGAATGCCTGCCTGTGAGGTGGTAAAAATTGCTTCATAGCGTGCTTTCTCTTTATTCACCTCTCCTGAGAGAAGGGATATCGCAACGCCTGCTCCTACCAGCACAATGGAGTTGACAAAGATGAGATACGGTTCTGCAAGCACAGCGATGAACGGGTAGTGCAGGAGCATATTGAGAATTCCGACAATAAGGGAGAAGGAGATGCCCCGTTCAGGAAAACGGTATGCGACAAAGATGATGGGAATCAGAAAGAGATATGGTGTCAGGTTGGTGATTCCGATCGATATGCCATAGAGAATAATGGCAACGGAGATGATACTGAATGTGAGGATGACAGCAACCCAGAAATTCAGGTGCCATCCGACATCAGCAGCGGTGGTTCTCCGTGTACCCTCCATATATATCCATAGGTTTTCTCATATTAAATGCACGTGATATTCTCAGATACCTGAAGACAGGATAATAGAGCGGGAATGGTCTGTATTCTATTCTGCACCCGGCAACAAATGCAATATATATTCTGTATTGCATATCAAAAGAGAACAGCATTATATATCAGGAACAAATATACTAACGCGTACGGAGCGATAGGTGTGGCACTGGAAATTGACGAAAGTAAACGGGAGCTATCACGGGTAAAAGAGCTTCTGAAAAATGAACCACGGGGGCTTTCCATCACAGATATCTCCCGGATTCTCAATATGAACCGGAATTCGGTTTCAAAATATCTTAATATGCTTCTCGTCTCCGGGCATGTTGATATGCGGTCCGTGGGGGTTGCAAAGGTTTATTTCCTCTCCCAGCGGGTTCCCATCTCCGCCATGCTCGACTTCTCTTCCGACTGTATTATCGTTCTGGATGCAGATCTGAAGATAGTTCAGCTTAATGACAATTATGTTGATTTCTCCGGGTACCCACGGGAAGAGCTCATTGGTACATCGATTCTTGACCGTGAACTCCCGGTTCTGACCGATGCCATCGACCCGCATATCTTTGAGGAGGTGCTCCGCGGTCAGGATCTCTCCCGTGAACTCTGGTGGGAGGCTGACGGTGAGGACTTCTCATTTTTGATCAAGATGATCCCCACGGTCTTTGACGACGGACAGCCGGGTGCCACGGTGATTCTTGAAAATATCACCGACCTGAAACGGACAGAGCAGGAGTTGAAATCTGCCCTTGCAGAGAAAGAACAGCTCTTAACTGAGATTCATCAGCGTATCAGAAACAACCTGCAGGTGATCTCAAGCCTCATCAATCTCCAGACCTCAGAGGTGAAAGACCCGGATGCACAGCGGATTGTTCAGCAGACACAGAGCAGAATCGAGGCCCTTGCACTGGTACACGACAATCTTCATGACTCCCCTGACCACATGCATATCGCGGTGGAGGAGTATGTGAATGAACTGGTGGATTCACTCTTTGTCACTTATCGGGTGCCGACTGACCAGATTCGCTACAGTGTCAACGCCCCGGGAGTCCTGATAGGCCTCGATACCGCCGTCTCTTTTGGCCTTATCATCTCTGAACTGGTCACCAATGCAATCAAACATGCCTTCCCGGACGGACGTGAGGGATTTATTGCAATCACGATTGTAAAGGATGACGGAAACCGCGTTGTTGTCTCAGTCAAGGATAATGGTATCGGCATCGGTGAGAGATACCGTTCGGGTGACGAGCGCTCCATTGGCCTGATGCTGGTCTCGACGCTGGTTGACCGGCAGCTGAACGGTACGATGGAGATATCAAATAAAAAAGGCACCAGTTATATGATTCAGTTTATTGAACGGGATGAGAAACCGGGCGCATTGACAAAGGAGTACTGACATGGAAAAGCACCTGCGGGTACTGGTTGTCGAAGACGATGCAATCATCGGGATGGATATTGAGCACCGGGTAAAGAAGCTTGGGTATGAGGTGTGCGGTGTTGCAGATACCGCAGCAGAGGCACTGGATATCGCCTCCCGCAAACACCCAGACATCGCACTTATGGATATCCGCCTCAGGGGAGAGGTGGACGGGATTGAGGCAGCACGCATGCTCAGGGACACCCTTTCGGTGCCGGTGATATTCATCACTGCCTATTCTGATATGAAAATGCGGTCCCGTGCGCTGGATATGGAGCCCTTGGGCTATATCGTGAAACCGCTACGTGAAGTGGAACTGAAAAAGACGCTGGAAGCGGCTGAAGAGAAGATCCGTTCCGGTTAGGGTCGTTGTCTCTACCCTTTTTTTTGTTAATCTTTCTGTTATCTCTTTCAGATTGAATTACCTGTTCTTTCATTCGCCTCAAGATAAAAAGCAATAGGACAGGGGTATGACCTGAATGCCGATGAACCGGATACGAATCGCCATCTGTTGTATTGGTGCATCTCACCACGGGAAGGGGCGGCCGCCTGCCGCCTGCATGATGAGAGGCACGGTAGCGGTCAGGCAGCCTCTTCTCCCCGAGGCTGATTGTGGATTTGTGTTTGGGGGATAAAGGGGGTTTCCGGGCGTGGGGCGAAAGTGGATGTGCTCAGTGTTTATGCCGGTGATGGAGATCCGGGCGGTGGGGGTGCTCATGCTCGAGCGGCTTGTGCCAGTGTGGGTGGGAATGATATCCATCCTTATCAACCTGAGGCGCCTCCGGGCCGTGGATATGGTCGTCATGGTGCAGGTCATCATGGGCATGGCGGTGCGAATGACGCAATGGATCATGGGTGTGGCGGTGTGCGTGCTTCTCTGAAACCAAAAGCCAGGTTCCTGCCGCCATAAAGACGAAAGCGATGATAAACCCTGGTTCCGGGAGTTCGCGGAATATCAGCAGGGAGACAATGACCCCGAATACCGGGTTTGTGGAGAAGAGTGCACCGGCGCGGGCCGCCCCCAGCACGCGGAGTGAGCGGAGGAAACAGATCGTCATAATCCCGCCGAATCCGAGAATGCCGACCGCCATGCCGCCGAAAATGAAGGGCAAATCCGGGTAGGGCTGACCAAGGATGAAGACTACCGCCGTGAGGATGAGACCTCCGGAGAGGCCCTTGATGGCGACCAGCTGTATCGGGTCCCTGCCTGAGACATGGCGGGAGATGTTCGTGTCAGTGCCCCAGAGAAAACAGGTGAGGATGACGCCCAGTGCGGCAAGGGAAAACCCGAACGGGCTTGACGGATCCCAGGTGAGGACCACACAGGAGAGGGTGATACAGGCGAGGGCACCCCATATCCGGCGGCCAACCGGCTCATGGAAGACGAGGGCGGCAACGAGGGTCGTGGCAACGGCCTCAAATCCCAGCAGGACTGCCGCTGTCGCAGCGGGAGTGTACTGGAGGGAGACCATTAAAACCAGGGTGGCAAGGACCGAACCGGAGAGTACCGACCCTGCAATCCACGGCAGGTCACGCCGTTCGACGGGTGCCTCGCGGGTATGGTTTGTAGTGAAGAACCTGCGGCGTACAAGCCACAAAGCGGCAAAAAAGAGGCCGCTTCCCATATACAGCAGCGACGCGAGGGTGACCGGAGAGACACTGGTGAGGAGCAGTTTGGTGAGCGGCGCGGCTGATCCGAAGAAGAACGCTGCCGCAAGAATATAGAGCACACCGCGGGTGCCGTCACTCAGTGTCATAACAGTGAACTGTTGGCTCTCCCGCACGAAAAATACCGGTGTGAAGGTGCGGTAATGCGGAGGGTTTCGATGAGCGGTACAGCTGTTTCCGGGATGCTTCCGCCGCTGTAATGCTCGTATGGCTGATTGCTGTTCCGGTACACTGTGTCCCGGCAACCATTGCATAAAATGACACACGTTTCTGCACACTTGCAACGGTATCGGCAGGGAGATAGACTTATGCTGATTACGGAAGATAATCCCTGTCATGGAACTCCCGCAGGCATCGGATGCTCCCATCTCGGTTCTCTACGTTGATGATGAATATGCCCTGCTGGAGATCGGGAAGATATTTCTGGAGCGGGCCGAGGGCATCCGTGTTACGACCGTCGACAATACGGAGGATGCAATTCGGCTGCTTGTTGACGGTGCTTTTGATGCCATCGTCTCTGACTACCAGATGCCGGGCATGGACGGGATTGCTTTTCTCAAGTATATCCGCAGTACATACGGGTCTCTCCCCTTTCTTCTCTTCACCGGGAAGGGGCGTGAGGAGGTTGTCATCGAGGCGCTCAACAATGGCGCCGACTATTATGTGGAGAAGGCAGGGGCGCCCGAACCCCAGTTTGCGGATCTGGTGCACAAGATACGCCGTGCCGTTTCACGCTGCCGCATCGAACAGATCCTTTGCAGCACCTATGCGGAACTCCAATCCTCCTACGAACAGCTGGCGGCCTTTGAAGCTGAACTGAAACTCCGCGAAGAGAGTATTGCTGCGATGCAGCAGGCCCTCAGAGAGTCTGAGCAGATTTATCAGGGAATTTTTGACCACACCGGGTCTGCAACGGCGATTTTTGAGGAGGATATGACCATTTCTCTTGCAAATACTGCATTTGCAGAGCTCACGGGATTTTCAAGGGAGGAGATTGAAGGCCGGATGAAATGGTCCCGGTTTGTGCACCCGGATGAACTGGCCCGCCTGACGGAGTACCATTGGTCACGGAGGCGTGACCCGGGGAGTGCACCAAAGCACTATGATATCCGGTTTGTGGACCGGTTTGGGAAAGAGCATATAATTTACATGACGACAGGCCTCATTCCGGGAACCAGCCGGTCTGTCGCCTCCCATACTGACATAACCGAGCTCAAAGAGACGCGGGACCGTCTCACCCTCCTCGGGAATATTCTGGATGATTCCCGTAATGAGATCTATATCTTTGATGCAGGCACGCTCCGGTTTGTGCAGGTGAACCGGGGCGGTCGGGAGAACATCGGGTATTCGATGGAGGAGCTCTCAACCCTCACGCCGGTTGATCTGAAACCGGAATGCACGGACGAGTCCTTTTGGGCGCTCCTTTCACCCCTGCTTGATGGAACGGAGGATCTGGTCAGTTTTACCACCAAACACCGCCGCAAGGACGGTTCTGAATATCCGGTTGAGGTGCATCTCCACCTCTCCCGGGTGGTCACCCCTCCGGTCTTTGTCGCCGTGATAATCGACATCACCAGCCGGAGGGAGGTGGAGGAGGAGAACCGTATCCTGCGCCACATGGTGGACCATGCCTCGTCTTCCATCACGGTTCATGACTATGACGGACGGTTCATCTATGCAAACGAGTGCACAATCGCGATGCACGGCTACAGCCGGGATGAGTTTATGGCCCTCCGTCTGGAGGACCTTGATGTGCCTGCCTCTGCTGCCCTGATTGAAAAGCGCTTTCAGGAAGTGAGAGAAGAGGGTGAGTCGATATTTGAGGCAGAACGCTACCGCAAAGACGGGAGCATCCTTCCTGTTCTCGTCCACCTTTCCGTGGCGCAGTGGGGAGAACAGACAGTCCTCCTCAGCATCGCAGAAGATATTACTGAGTGGAAAGAGATCGAACATGCCCTGCGGGAGAGCAGAAAACAGCTTTCATTTGCCCTTGAAGCTGCAAATGACGGGTTGTGGGACTGGAATATTCCCAAAGGGCAGGCCTTCTTCAGCCCGCAGTATCTGCGAATGCTTGGCTATGAACCTGACGAATTTGCCACCACGTACGATGCATGGTGGGAGTATGTACACCCGGATGACCGTGCTGATGCTCAGTCAGCCATTCTTGAGAGTATAGCGACAAAGGACGACTTTTCCCGGGAAATCCGTATGCGAAAAAAGGACGGTTCGTACCTCTGGATCCTCGCCCGCGGGAGGGTGATGGAAACAGATAGTGAGGGGCAACCGCTCCGGATGGTGGGTACGCATACGGATATCAGCCGACAAAAGCAGGTCGAGGAGGCCCTGCAGGAGAGTAGAAAACAGTTTTCATTTGCCCTTGATGCTGCAAATGAAGGACTTTGGGACTGGAATATGGTCAGTGATGCTGCAGAGGTCAGTTCACAGTACCTGCGGTTGCTTGGCTATGGACCCGGTGAATTTGCGGGCAACCGCTCTGCCTGGTCTGAGTATGTGCACCCGAATGACCGTGATGGTGTGGAATCTGCTATTCAGGAGGCAATTGCCAGGGATGGATTGTACTCCCATGAATTCCGCATGCGCAAAAAGGATGGCACGTACGCCTGGTTTCTTGCCCGTGGCCGGGTGATGGAGAGGGATGATACGGGCCGGCCGCTCCGGATGGTAGGCACGCATATTGATATCAGCGGGCGCAGGCAGATTGAAGAGGCGCTGCGCCTTGCAAACCGAAAACTGCAGCTTTTGTCAGGTATCACCCGCCATGACATCCTCAACCAGGCGATGGCTCTGAACGGATATATCTGCCTCACAGAAGAGATGAATCCTGACCCGGCAATCCGGAAGTATCTGCAGAAGATGCACAAAGCAGCATTCCTGATTGAGCAGACCATTGCATTCACCCGCGAGTATGAGCAGCTTGGAAAGAATGAACCCAAATGGCTCTCCGTTCAGAATGCGGTTGTCAATATTGCGATGACGGCTGACCTTCCGGTCACCGTTTGCTGTGAGGGGGTTGAGGTCTTCGCAGATCCCTTGATCACAACAGTCTTCTCCAATATGATGGACAACATTATCCGGCATGCCGGGGGTGCCACTGAGGTCATTGTCTCCTGTGTCCCTGAAGAGTCCGGTGGGTTTACGATTGTGTGGGAGGATGATGGGGTGGGTATCCCGGATGCATTGAAAGAGAGGATATTTGACCGGGGACACGGGAGCAATACCGGTCTGGGGCTCTTTCTTGTCCGTGAGATCCTTGCCATCACCGGTATCGCGATCCGTGAATGCGGGATCGAAGGTAAGGGTGCCCGCTTTGAACTGCTGGTGCCTCCTGGCGGATGGCGAACAGAGGAAGGCGCCTGACCGGCCGCGGTGTTCATGGAGGTGATTTTTGTTCGTCTCCCAATGTACATGTAAGGGCACAGCAGACCGAAAAAGGGCATCATACAGTCCCGGCCCCCTCAAGCAGAGGGATAGTGCGAAAGAAACTCCAAAAAACAGAGCGGAAGCGGTAATCTGACAGATTCTTTTTTGTTACCGGAAGATACAGAACGTTAGCGCCCGGTTTTATCAGTCAGCACATGCTCCGGGAAACCGGACGGTCCAGGTCACTCCGTCCTCCTCCCGCCGTTCAGCCGTGCCCCTGAGTCGGTAACGGACGATGTGTTCTGCAACTGACATACTGAGAGCCTCATTTTCGTCATCTTCATCAGAGAGGATATACTCAGGAAAACCGTTGTCCGCAACGACAAGGGTGTACCAGCCATCGTCCCCGGGACCCGAAAAGGAGACATCCATTCTGCCCTCTGCAACGCCTTCAAATGAGCAGAGAACAGAACTCCGGATGATTTCTGCCAGGACGAAGGCGCATGGTACCGCACAGGCGGCGGGCAGCATCGTCCTCCCGCAGTCCACCGATGACGCAATCCATGTCTGTGTACAATGAGTGAGGCGGACAGACTTGACAATCTTCTCAAAGAGGAGCTGAGCACCCACAGCGGCAGGGGTGCCTGCCGCATACATGGTGCCGTGGACAATGGCCATCACCTTGGTGAGCGTCTGCAGCTCGCGCAGGGTGCACAGGGCGTCCTCGTCTGCCACCAGTGCCATCTTGATATCAAAAAGACTGGTGATGATCTGCAGGTCGTCTGCGACCCCCCGGTGGATCATCACCGCATCCGGGCCCCGATCTCCTCCTGCCCCAATCTGCCCATTCATACGGGGAATTTTGTTTGCAGGGTAAAAAATGTGTGTATGGTCTCTCGCTATTCATCGTCCGGGCGCAGTCGCCAGACAGCAGGAGGGATATCCATCTCAAAGCGGGCGCCTGTGCCCTCGGTCCCGCATTCACGGATCGTGATGCCCGTTATGGCGAGGATCTCTGCCACCAGAAAGAGGCCGTATCCGGTATTTGACCCATACCCCTGCTGGAATATCTTCTCTTTCTTTGCGGCGGCAATTCCATCGCCATTATCGGTAACCGTGATCTTCCCTCTCTGTCCCGGTGTGCCGGTAAATGAGACTGCAATCTCTGAGAGTGTCTCACCACCGTGCCGGATGGCGTTTTCAAAGAGATTGTAAAAGACCTTTTCGAGCATCGGGTCGGCACAGATCTCTGCACCGTCAGTACTCACGCAAAACTGCAGATACGGGGCATGGATGGACGCAAGGGCATTCTCCACCACATCTGCTATGGACTGGAACCGCGGCTCTTCGAGACCCATCGATTCGTAATCGCGGGCAAAGGTGAGCTGGCGCTCAATCTTTTTCAGCGTCTGCTCCATCCTCCCGGTATAGTCGGCTATTTCAGGGCAGCGGTCCGTAAATCCTTCCAGAAGGTCACAGTACATCCCGAGAACAGCAAGCTGGTTGAGGACGTCATGGCGGGTGATGGTGGACAGGAGGGAGAGCTTCCGGTTGGCATCCCGGATCCGTCTTTCCATCCGTGTTTTTTCCTTCAGTTCAGTGTCAAGGGCCAGCTTTTGTGCCTGTATCTCGGTCAGATCGTCCGCCTGCCGTTTCACGAGAATACGGATGGAATCTTCCAGCCGCCTGAGTTCATACCCGTGCGTCCGGCGGATTTCATGCGCAAGATTGCCCCGTGCAATCTCATCCACGTCATCTGCAATCATTTCCACCGGGCGACCCACCGTGTAGGCGACGATATATGCCACCCCTGCGGCAAAGATCAATCCTCCGATAAGGATGAGCATATAGCGTGAGAGGGTCTCTGCAAGCAAGGCACTGAGTTCTTCTGTTGAATAGATCAGCACTGCTGCATAGACAGTGTCTGACGGTACGAGTGAGCCGTATCCCGGGTCGATGAGAAAGACGTGGACCAGCCGCTCCTGGTCCGGAAAGGTCATCTCGATGCCGTCCCCGGTCCGGAGCACCCGTGCTGCTGTGCCGGTGATATCATCCCGGGAGAGATAAGGATGGCTCGCATACCACCTTTCCATCTCATCCGGAGTCTTCTCGACAAACACCCCGTTTCCATCAACTATAAGAATTGATTCAATGGCATTGTCGGCTGCTTCAAGCTGGTCTGTGACATCACCAAACGAAAAGTAGAGCGTGCCCGGAGCGGCCAGACGTTCGTTATAGAGGCCAATCCCAAGAATATACCGGTGATCGGGTGTCGGCAGGTAGGCATACTTGCGGACAAGGGTGGGGTCAAGCACACTCTGCTCCCACGGGTCACCGACATATCCGGTTCCTTCCCGGATGGCAGTGAGACGTTCTGCGAAGGCAGGATACACTGAGAAGTCGGCATCCATCTGGGTGGCATCGGTCGTATGGATGATCATCTGCTCTTCGTTAATGATATAGAGGTTCACATCATCGGTGAAATCCCCCTGTATGGTGGCCTGAAGACGTGCAAGGTCCATTTGTGCGGGTTCTCCACCTGCTGCCAGATAGGCTGCCTCCATCCGGTTCAGTGCATCATTCATTGCCGGGTCATAGATGGAGCTGAGCACCATCGTGCCACGGGAGACGAGCGAAACAGCGGTTGTTATAGCCGTCTCGGTCTGCTCGATATTCTCGGAATATGCAGTAATGATTCGTTCTTTTTCGGTGACGAATCCGTTATAGGAACAGGCGCAGACAAGGAGGGTGAAGATGAAGAAAAAGACCAGCATGATCTTTGTACCGATGGTGAGGTTAAGGCCAATGTATGCTGGTTTTTTGTTCATTCGCGCCTCTTGGTTATACTATTAAAAAGTTTATCTCATTTATGAAAAGATTAATCTGCTGAATTGTTATAGCTCATTTATCGTATAAATACTGTCATTAATACGTTTCTCACAAAAATTGGGTGTTTATGGATAGATACCGCGCTGAATGGTGTCCAATGGTATCTTTCGGTGGTGCACTGCGGTTGCAACCAGTGCCCCGTCATAGCCTTCCTCAGAAACAACTGCACAGTCACTCTCAGATGCCATCCCGCCGCCATAAAAAAGGATCCCTTCATAGGCCGAGCGCATCTCAGCGAGATATGGTGGCAGCCCCCGTTCTGTTCCCACAGAGCCGAGATTAATTACAATGCAGACATCATAGTCCCAGCCGTTTGCGGTTTTCAGGAATGATGCAGGCGTTTCACCAGTCGGATAAATCCGGTCAGCTTTCAGGTCAACGGTGAGGGCCCCGCCGTGGTAGGCGGCAAGGTCCTGCCCGCCGGTCTCGGTTGAGATGACGGGGAAGATGCCTGCCCGCCGGTCTTCCTCACTCACGATAAATTCACGGCGGCCGCGGTTGACGTAGCTCTTCTCCAGGAGGCGGCAGCAGGCCCGGACGTCCTCTTCATTGTCCCGGCCGGTCCCTTCAATGCCGTCCAGATCAGCGACGTAGCCATACACCGGTTTCATCGCCGCCGTGTATGCAGCGGGTGCGGCATCCGAAACCAGTCCCCAGTCAAGAGGGCGGTAGCCCGCCCGGTTGCCGGACTGCCCCTGGACGACATATCCGTCCATAATGTCTATTGCAAGCAGAATGTCCATAGGATTCCTGATAAAAAAAGGGTGCCTGAAAGGCAAAAAACTGCGCCTGTCCGGATGGATCAGGGAGTTTCTCCTTCAGGCCGTTTCGCCTGCAGGACACGGGCGATGATGAAGGATGCCGCGGTGCCGGCGATGACAACGAGGGTAAACCCAATGCCGAGGGCCAGTGGATCATAGCCGCCATAGGGCTCTGTGATCTCGGATATCACATTGAGCACGAGAAGCACACCAAGCACGAGCGGGACGATGAATTTGATACAGAGATCATACCATGTACCGATCTTCCACGCCGAGAGGCTGTTGAGGTGATCCCTGAGCTTCTCAGCCCCGAATATCCATCCGATGACCACGGTCTCCAGAATGCCGGTGATGAGGAGCATGAAGGTGTTGATGTAGTGGTCAATGATATCGAGCCAGTAGAGGCCTCTTCCGGTGGTGAAGAGGATCCCGATCAGGAAAAGAATGCCGCACAAGGCCGCGATTGTCACTGATCTGTTGAGATGCGGCTTTTCATCAAAGATGGTCGTTGAAACCGCTTCAGTGAGTGAGAACGCCGAATCAACGCCGAGGGTTATCAGCATGACGAAGAAGAGTTTGCCAAGTACCTGCGGGAAGACCGGGAACTGTGCAATGGCAGCCGGATAAACGACAAATGCCAGCCTGATACCACTTGATACAACCTCTGAGACAGCAACACCGGACTGGTGGGCAAGGAATCCAAGGGTGGTGAATAGCGCAATCCCGGCAAAAATCGAGGTGAAGCAGTTTGCAAGTGAGATGGTGATAGCCGATTTGGTGATATCCACCTTTTCCGGGAGATAGAGGCATACGCAATCATAATGGCCATCGCAAGCGAGAGCGTGTAGAAGATCTGCCCGAAGGCAGCTATCCGGACATCAGGGTCCAGCAGTCTTGCAAAGTCAGGGGTAAGATAGTAGGCAAGGCCATCCATCGCGTCGGGGAGGGTTAAGCCGTTTACGACAAAGAGAATGATGAGCACCCACGGGACGGTGACGGTCACCAGCACCATCTTCTCGACAGAGTGTACGCCCCTGAAGATGGAGAAATATATCCAGATCCATACCAAAGCCAGTCCCGCGATGATGATCCAGTTGACTGCTCCAAGGGAGAATGGTCCGTCTGAGATGGCTAGGAAGTCATTGAAGAAGAATGACTCCGGACCCGCTGCATACGCAAGGTCCAGAGAGAAAAAGGCATAATCGACCTCCCACCCGATGATCACCGCATAGTACGCGACAATGATGAATGCGACCACGACTGCCATCCAGCCGTTCCACTCTTTTTTCTTCCAACAAGGTCGCGGAAGGCCTGTGCGGCGCCTGCCTTTGTTTTATTTCCGATTCCCGGCTCACGGAGCAGCAGAGGAATGCCTGCTCCGAAGAGAGCAATAAAGTAGGGGATTAAGAAGGCCCCTCCGTCGTTGTCATAGGCGACATACGGGAAACGCCAGATGTTGCCGAATCCGATTGCAGATCCAATTGCTGCAAGAATAAAGAGCCGCTGAGAGCTTCAGTGCATTGTCCGTTCTGCCATATTACACCCATCCTGTGATAATTTACGAATAGATACTGAAGCGTTGACGGTCTGTAACGTTAAGTGCTATTAAAGCGGTATGCGGTGTCGTCAGTATCCGGGTGCCTGCCCCGCATATGCCCCATATCTGTTGGGGGTATTGCTATTCAGAACTGAATGGCAGATTCCCTTTCCCGTTAAAAGGCTGGTTTCAGTCTGATTTTCATCTTTCATTAGATCAGTAGTACTGGTTGGGGGGGCATGTTCCGTACATGTGGCCCGTCTACTCGACTGTCAATGCAGCCTTTGCGGGTGATTGCGTCCGGAGATTCCATGATTCGTGCCGCACCCCCTTCTCTCCACCGATACTGCCGGGTGGTCACAGACACAAATCGGGGTTATGTATACCGGATCAAATTAATCACTGGTGTTAATTGCTCCCAAAAAGTATCGGTTTATCTCAAATGATCCCCAAAATGGAATTAAAACCAGAAGGGTTATTTACTCTATTTTGATATCTACCAATACGGGGCGGGGATAGTCTGACAAGTCATCATTCATTTTCCCGGATTCTTTCACTGACCATTGTCGCAGCACTCGCCGTCGCTATTGTTATCGCATGCTTTTTCTCGTATACCGCTGCCATTGAGAATATTGACCATACGTTTTATGAAAGCCAGCAGGCGGCGGAAAAACAGATTACTGTCTCTTCAAATCTCATTGATCGTGGAAACCGGATCTATGAGGCCACCTTCAACAGCCAGCTGGAAAATGGCCTTAAGCAGTTTCAGACAGCATATGTGGCGTCCGGGGGGGACCCGGCAGCAATCGACCTCATACTCCTGAAGGAGGAGATCGGTCAGTATACCGCAGCAGAGGTGGATCTCTATATCATCAATGAGAGCGGCGTGATTGAATATGCCACCTATGAACCGGACATTGGGATTGATTTCAGTGCCTATCCACAATTTTTTGGGGAGATTACGCAAATACGGGAAGGGGATGCATTTGTCCCGGACAGAAGCGGCAGCGGTGTGGACCATACCGAAGCTCTGCGGAAGTTTGCGTACCTCCCCACTCCTGACCACCAGTACCTCCTCGAGATGAGCCTGAACATGGAGACTCTGCCGGATGAGCAGCGTATATTCACATATGATGAATTAATCCCTGCTCTTACCGATGCTCATCCGATAGTGACCAATATACGCTTCTATAGTTCAACATATGGCCCTTTTAACGTCAACACGGGCATAGGGGAGGCAGGTGCGGATGATGCGACAATCGTCATCCTGCAGCAGGTGAAGGATACCGGTGAGCCGGTGGGTGTTTCTGACCCAAAGAACAAGACGGAAACCCGTTATTTTATTGTCGACATTGAGGACAGTTCATCACCCATACACTCACTTGTGGATTTTTATGCAGAGGTGACCTACACGACCGGGGCACGCGAGGCGGCGGCATTTCAGGCACTTGTGACGTACGGCACTATTATGCTGCTCGGGCTTGGCATTGCCGCCATCTTAGGGATTATTGTCTCCCGTCACGTTGCCCGTCCCGTCACGGATATCGTTGATGATATCGATATCATCGCATCCGGTGATCTGGATCATGCAATTCGGCCTGCCCGAATTCCCGAATTCTCGCGAATTGCCGACAGCACCACGGTGCTTGTCACAGAACTGAAAGAGAAGATCAACGAAGTTAACCGGAAAAACCGGGAACTTGCGGCATCTGAGGGGGAGAAGACGCTGATATTAAATGCGGTCACAGAAGGCGTCTTCTTCCTTGACACTGACTATCACATCATCTGGGCGAATGCGGCTGCCAGACGGATCACAACCGGAACAGAGATGGGGCCGACGGGATGTCCCTGTTATCGTGTAGTGCACGATGAGCCGGGTGTCTGCGAGGGCTGTCCGATACCGGAGGCACTGGAGAGGCAGCACCCGGTGCAGGGTACGGTTGCCACAGCCGACGGGACGGTCACGGAAGTGATCGCAAGCCCGGTACTGGATGAGAGCGGTGTGCCTACCGGTATTGTGGTGACTGCTCTTGACGTTACCGCCCGTGAGGCGGCAGCTGCGGCCCTGCGGACCAGTGAACGGCAGTACCGGGATCTCTTCACCGGCATGAATACCGGGTTTGCCCTGATCAGGAGGGAAGAAAGTGATGATATCCGCTTCCTTACGGTAAACCCGGCTTTTGCGAAGATAACGGAGATAAAACCGGAAAATGCGATCAACACCCCTGTTGAAGACGTCCTGCCCGGCAGGGGAATAACTGCACGGGAGATCCTCCGGCGGGTCCGTGAGGGCCGGGCCGGTGAACCCATTGAGTTCCGTTCAGAGATACTGGGAAAGGATCTGCGTATCACTGCCTTTTCCACCGCGGAGGGGGATGAAGCAGGCGTCCTTCTGGAGGATGTAACAGGCATTGTCGAACTCAGGCGGCAGCAGCGTGAGACACTGGAGCAGATCGAGCGGAACCTGGAGCACCTTGCCATTCTCAATGATGAGATCAGAAACCCCCTGATGGTGATCCTCGGGTATACCGAACTTGATGAGGGTGTCTATGCGGACCGGATCTATGAGCAGATTGCCACGATCAACGAACTGGTCCGCCGCCTGGACCAGCGCTGGCTGGAATCAGAGAAGGTCCGTGAGTTCCTGCGCAAACACCATGGCTGGGATCCGGATGAACCCGATGAGCGGTCCTGACGGCACCTGGCCCGTGTGCCTCTCTGCGTATTCTCCGGGAGACGTTCCGGAGACAGTGGATGGGATTACCGGGAAAAAGGATCTGATCTCTTCTCCATGAAAAGGGGAGCACATCTTCAATGAACAGAGCATGAAAGATACGTTTCACGTTCGTATTTTAAAAGAAGGCATCAGAGTAGGTAGCGACAACTGCGGTCTCGGGGAGTGTCCCGCTGGTAAGCAGGGTATAGGTCTCTTCCTCCACGGTGAGGGTGGTGGTATTGGTACGTGTTGCCACTTCTCCTTTGGAAAGACGCCCGATTGGAAAGACAAGGTCTGCCTGCTGCCACTCAGGCGCACCGGGAGGCGTTGTCAGGTAGACCGCCACGACTATATTGTCTGCAGCGGCGGTTCCGGTGTTCTCGACGGTCAGGGTGACAGTGTAAGTGAGTGTGAGGTTTGCGGGATCGGTTTCTGCCACAGCCGCCACTGTCCCGTAGCTGAGGGCAGGGGTGCCGGGTTCGCCGAAGAGGGCAAACAGCAGCAGACAGCTGCCGGCGATGATAAGGGGGATGTACCACTTCATCTTTCGGATAGATTAGGGAGTGGCAGCATTTGCCTGTTGCGGCGGAGACAGTGGACTAACCCATGATTATTTATCTGCCGGGGTGTAAAAAGACTGAGAATACAGGTGCGATAGTGCCTGTACACGAAAGGAGCAACCCCGATGCCTACCAGAGTAAAATTAGAAACGACCAAGGGCGACATTATCATCGAACTCTACGATGACATGCCAATCACTGCAGGAAACTTCAAAAAACTCGTTGAGGATGGATTTTATGACGGAATCGTCTTCCACCGGGTGATCCGGAATTTCATGATCCAGGGCGGCTGTCCGAAGGGCACCGGCACCGGCGGACCAGGCTATACCATCAAAGACGAGTTTGTCAAGGGCCACTCAAACATCCGTGGCACCATATCAATGGCGAACACCGGCCAGCCAAACAGCGGCGGTTCACAGTTCTTTATTAACCTGGTGAACAACAAATTCCTGGACTTTGATGACCGCCAGACCCCGTCCAAGCATCCGGTCTTTGGCGAAGTGGTTGAGGGGATGGATGTTGTCGATGCCATTGCATTCTCCCGCACCGACAAAAATGACCGCCCGGTAGAGAAGGTTGTCATCACAAAGGCAACCATTCTCTGAAATATTCTTTTTTATTCGTTTCGTCGTCTGAGAGCAGATGCGCATCCAAGAGCACTGATGCCTGCTGCCGCAAGCACGGTCCCCACCCCTCCCGGAGAGGTGGTCGGTGCCGGCACACTGGCGGATGGTGCGGTCTCTTTCGGTGAGGCGGCTGGTATTGGTGTAAGGGTGGATGCCGGAGTAGTGGCAGGCACCGGTGTTTCCGGGGGAGCGGTGACGACAAAGGTCTGCATCAGCACCGCGGAGGATCCATACGGGTACTCCCCGGATTTGGACAGCTGAATTTTATAGGTCGCGGGCAGAAATCCGGTGGTGTCGATGACAAATCCCCAGTTCCCTCCCTCTGCTACTGTAAACGGGTAGCGGCCTGCTTCCCTCGCGGGGTAGTTCGGCACTTCCCGATAGAGGATTGCTTCGTCTGCGTACCCGGCCGGTATCGTGCTTGTACCGGTGATCGTTACCATCCCGCCTGGCATGGTCTCGGAAGGGTTTACGGTAAATGCGATGGTATACCCGGCGGCCGTCCCTCCCAGAAGGGCGCAGCAGGCGGCGAGTATGCATATCTTACGTATTGTCTTCATCGCCTGTCTTTCTCTTCTGGCAGTGGCAGGTGGGGTGGACAGCCTCTCCTGAATGTGACTCATGAGTCCCACCCCCGTCTGCAGCAGTATGCCGCACAGATGAACCCTGCGAGGATACCAGCGAGTGGGGCAGGCGTTCTCTCTGCCGGTGCAGCTGCAGGTCCTGCTGGAGATTCCGGTGTCACCACCGGCGCCGGGGTGACAGCAGGAACCGGGATGACGGTCACCTCGTCAGTGGTCAGAAGGCCCTTTTCATCGGAATACCGGACTGTGTAGGTGTCCGGCCCGGGTACAGAGCAACTGAAGGCGAAGGCGCCGTCTGCTGCAACCGGGACCGTGACAGTTCCACAGATGTCATTGCCGGCGCTGTCGGAGACATCTATCAGGATATGGCCACCCTCAGGGGAATGGGCCACTCCTGAGATGGCGATGTTTCCCTGCCAGTACTGCGTCGCAGGGGTCGTTACCACACAGTCCTTTGAGCGGTCAATCACCTCGACAAACCGATAGGTGACCGAGGACGACCCAAGGGGATAGTTGCTTTTTTTTCCGATCTCAAGCTTGTAGGAGGTCGCCATCCAGCCGTCAGTTGAGAAGGTGGCCGCCCAGGCACCGTCCGGCCCTGTGGTAAAGACCCGGTAGTCGACTGATACCGGCATATTGCCCGGCATATCGCGGTAGGCGATGATGGAGCCCTGTGCGCCAGGCGGGCAGGTGCTGGTGCCGTTCACTGCAATCGGTTCTCCGGCACTCACCCAGGACGGAGCGTCAAATGATATCAGGTATCCGGCAGCTGTCCCGGAAAGGACAGCAGCCGCCAGAATAGTCAGAAACACAACGGATACTCTCATGTCAGTCACTTCTTATATAACTGAAAAGAGGGGATGACGGGTCATAACCCTTTCTTCCGAAAATGCTCAGGCCCAAAAAAGGAAGGCACCGGCGGATGCCGCACAAAAAAGGGTGATCATCGATATGATGAGTCCGTATTCCCTGCCGGTGAGTGCTTTTTTTTTCAGATGCTCATAGGCATCCTTTCCGTATCCGCGGCAGAGCATTGCGGTATAGGTGCGTTCGCCCTGTTCATAACTGCGCAGAAACATCGTGCCGATGGTGTAGGCAAGGATCTTCATCCGGTAGCGGTAGGATAAGGCCCGGGAGAAGGCGTTGAAGTGGCGGACGGCGAGGGCGTCGTTGATGTCTGCATACATCTCTGCGAAGACGAAGAGGTAGCGGATCATCATTCCGAGGGAGAGTGCCATCACCGAAGGAAACCCGAGGCGCCGCGCTCCCTGCAGCAAATCCTCCATGGGAGTCGTGGATGACAAAAGAATCACCCAGATAATACATGCCGTGAATTTCAGGGCAAGAATG
Source organism: Methanogenium sp. S4BF (assembly GCF_029633965.1). Taxonomy (NCBI): domain Archaea; kingdom Methanobacteriati; phylum Methanobacteriota; class Methanomicrobia; order Methanomicrobiales; family Methanomicrobiaceae; genus Methanogenium; species Methanogenium sp. S4BF. The sequence goes on from NZ_CP091277.1 coordinate 1,985,969, forward strand.
GTCGCGAATTCAACGGATTCAGCATATATCGATATCCCGAACGGGAAGGTGACTATTGGAGTGAATACGTCATAATATGGATTTTCAAAGAATATCTGAAAGAAAATGATGAACAGCCCAAAGGGCAGGGTCATCAGGTAGCGCCAGAAAAAGACGCGTGGCGAGAGACCCGAGAGAGCCCACCAGACAGTAAAGAGCCCAAACCAGCAGAGTGCGAGCGGGTATACCGCGGTGGAGTAGGGCATGGCCACCATCGAGATGATGGCAGCAAAGGTGATGATTATTTTTACCCGGGCATCCAGCCGGTGGACACGGCTGGTGCCCTGGGCGTCGCGTTCAATGGTGGCGAGATGTTCGATCATGCCCGGTCCGCCAGCAGCCGGAGGAGTTCAGCCTCCACATCGCGGTAGGAGGACCCCGCATCAATTCTGATGCCGCTGTCCCTGAGCGACCGCAGGAGGCGTGCCAGAATGGGAACGTCCAGGCGTGCCCCGCGGAGGAGTTCTTCACGGAGGAATATCTCATCCGGCGTACCTTCCCCCGCGATGATGCCGTCCTGCATTACATAGACATAATCAGCGATCTCCGGGACCAGGTCAACCTGATGGGTGGAGAAGATGACCGTCATCCCGTAGGTGTCCGGGAGGGTGCGGAGAAAGCCGGTAAGTTCCCGGACACCCTGCGGATCAAGGCCGGAGGATGGCTCATCCAGCACAATCACCTGCGGCTCCATCGCGAGAACCCCTGCGATGGCCACCCGTTTCTTCTCTCCTCCCGAGAGCTTGTGCGGGGTGCGGTGGCGCAGATGCCCGGCTTCCATCAGGCGAAGGGCTTCATCGACCCGGTGCGTAACCGTCTCTTCATCGAGGCCAAGGTTCACCGGGCCGAAGGCGACATCCTGCTCCACGGTTGGGGAGAAGATCTGGTCATCGGGATTCTGGAAGACCATGCCCACGGTCTTTCGCACCTCCCTGATATTCTTTTTTGTTACCGCTTCTCCGTGCACGAGCACCTGCCCGGAGGTCGGTGTGAGGATGCCACAGAAATGGCTGAAAAGAGTGCTTTTACCCGCTCCGTTCGAGCCAAGAACGGCTATCCGTGCATGCCTGTGGATATGCATGCTGACCGACCGAAGGGCATCGATCCCTCCCGGGTAGGAGTAGGTGAGGTCACGTGTCTCGATGATGTGCATGGATAGATACCGTAGAGAAATCTCTGCAGGGAATGGGTATTAAGATTGTCATATTGTGTATGAAAAAATAGGTATTCGTTTTTCTCTGGTATGTCAGAGAATGGGGAGGGGTTCAGTCTCCCTGCCCCGGAAACGGGAATCCGGTAATTGTCGGTATACGTGTGCCTGGTGTGGAGGCCTGTATTAGTTCGCTTTTGCAGCGACCAGACGTGAGGCGATGAAGGCCAGTCCGAAGGCGATGACGATGCCTGCAAAGACAGCAAAGAGTTCTCCCGCTTTCCCTCCCTCATCGCCGGTGGTGTAGTCAGGCAGCGGTGCTTCGTATTCGAAAGCGTCACTTACCCCGACTGCTTCCGGGTCCCCGTCTTCAGGGGATGGGCCGGTGAGGGTCTTTTCGCCCTGCACAAAGAGAGCGGTGGACTCCAGGCCGTCCGGGTCACCGGATGCAAGGAATACTGCAAGGCCGCCGATGAGAATCGCGATCACCAGGCCGCCGATGAGAAACTGGCTATTGGAGATGTTCATGCTGCAGCCTCCGTGGCGGCGTTGTCTGTCAGCATATCCGGGCGTGCCGTTGCGATGAAGTAGATCGCAGCAGCGGTGATGATGCCTTCAATGATGCCGATTGCCGCATGATAGGTGCCCATTGCAATGAGGCCCGGCACAAGGGGGAATGTGCCTGCAATGGCCATCTCAACAGCTGCTGCAAGTGCTGCAATGAGACAGGCAAGCCATGCTGCAACGCCTGCAGATGCATAGCGGTTCAGTCCTGCCCCGCTCAGGGTCTGGTAGCCGTAGAATCCGACAAATCCGCCGATGACACCCATATTGAGGATATTGACACCCATTGTGGTGAGGCCGCCGTCACCGAAGATAATGCCCTGGATGATCAGGACCAGCGTCAGGATGAAGACGGCCGCATACGGTGAGCCGAGCACAATGGCTGCGAGTGCGCCGCCGACAAGATGCCCGGAGGTGCCCATGGCGACCGGGAGGTTAAATGCCTGGATGGCAAATATTCCTGCAGAAAGGACCGCAACAAGCGGGATTTTGTCTTCAGACAGTTCATTCTTCGCCCATTTTAGTGCGAGGGCAATAAAGACAAGTGCCACAATCCAGTAGATGGCACTCTGCCATAGTGGGAGAAACGCATCAGGTATATGCATGGTAATCCACTTGAAAATATTACGTTTTTGTTTATATGTGTTACTAAATCAATCAAAATTCAAATTCGTAATATCATTTCTGATTTGTTCCCATATGGGTATTAAATCCGGAGGGAGAAGGGGTTATCTCTTCACTCATTCCAGATAACATGAATATCTATGAATTTGCTGTACGATGAACTGGAGGATGCGCTTGGCTACCGGTTCCGCGACCGTGCCCTGCTTGTTCGTGCCACCAACCGGCTTGCGGCGGCAAAAGAGGATGGATGCGGCGATGGCAGCGCAATGGACGGGCTGGCTACCCTTGGTGACGCGGTTATCGATGTGGTGGTGCTGGAGCATCTCATCGCAGGGGGGATGGAGAGCAAGGGTGAGCTCTCTGTAACCAAGATGAATATGGTTAATATGACGGTTCTCCGCCGTCTTGCAGAGTCCATTGAACTGCACCGCTATGTGACGTGGGGGAAGGGGGAGTCCGGGCAGGAGATCTGGCGGTCAGGGCGGGTGCTTGCGGAGTGCATGGAGGCGGTCTGTGGAGCGGCGTACCTTGACGGCGGAACAACAGCCGTTCAAAGGGTTCTTGCACACCTCGGCTTCTTTCCATAATCACGGTTTCAGAAATCCAAAGATTTCCGCTCTTTCTTTCATGCAGGATGTTTCCGGCCCGTGTTCTCTTCTCTCTGCATTATTCCTCCCGAACGGAGTATTTAGCACCCGTGAGCGGCGGTAACTCCATCCCTGACGTATACAGCAGACCAACGGTTCGGCCCGGTGCATTCCGAAGACATGTGGTGACACTGAAGACCATGCACCACAGAAGAGAAGGAAAATTGAGGTTATCTCTTTTGTTCAGCGGGCCCGGCGGGAGTGCATGAAGAGCAGGGCTATAATCCCTGCTGCCGGGATGAAGAGTGGTGCCGGGGTTGTGGTGGGCACCGGTGTTGCCGCCCCGCCCGGAGCGAGTGGCAGGGAGAGTGAAGCCGTCTGTCCGGCGGTGATGGTCACTGTTGCCTCTGCAGGCGCATACCCGTCAAGCTGAAGGCGGATGGTGTGGGTACCTGCAGGGATGGCCGAGATGGTGGCAGGGGTCATGCGGCCGGAGAGACTGCCGTCAATGGAGATCCGGGCACCCGGCGGGCTGGTGCTCACCGCAAGTTTTCCGGTCGCTGCGGATGAGGTGGGTGTGGTGGTGAATATGGCGCTGCCGGTTCCCTCCTCCATGTCGGCAGAGACCGTGATGGTCTGCCCTTCCGAGAGGGAGATGGTCTCCTGATAGTCATCGTATCCGCTGAGCCTGAGGAGAATGGTATGCTGTCCGGTCCTGAGGTCAGTGATGGGGAAATATCCGTTCTCCATCGTCTCGCCCTGGTAGATGCCGTTGAGGTATATGGCAGCGCCGGCCGGGACTGACCGGATGAGGATGGCATTCTCCGGCACAACGGAACTCAGGACGGCGTAGATGTACCGGGTGCCGCTGCCGGTCATGTCAATCGTCTCACGCCAGTTGTAATAGCCGTTTTTTGTGATGACGATCTGGTGCTCGCCGGGGTCGATATCGGTCTCTGTGTGGGGCGTTGTGCCGATGATGGTGCCGTCAAGTGAGATGTACGCACCCGAAGGCTCGGAGGTAAAGATGATCTCGCCGCTGCCGCCCAGATTAAGCGTGACGGTCCGGTATTCACTGCCGGTCATGGTGACGATCTGTGTTGCACTCTCAGCACCCGGCATCTCGGCGATGACGGTGTATGTGCCCGGACGGAGACGGGTAACGGTCACGGGAGCCGTTCCCTGGTAGATGCCGTTGATATAGACTGAGGCACCGGTGGGAGAGGTCTGCACGGCAAGCGTACCGGTGGTCGTGCCGCTGTCTGCGGTGAGGGTGAAGTAGAGGTCAGTGGATGATCCGTCCGAAACATAGGGCAGATTCTGTGAGACGGTATAATACCCGGCTTTCCGTATTTCAACTGTGCTGTAGCGGGGGCCTGTGGTAGAGACGGTGACGGTCAGAACCCCTCCTGAGGTCTGACCCTGGTAGACGCTGTCAAAATATACCGGTGCATAATCGATGTTGGTGTGGATGCGGTACTGTGCCAGTCCTGCTGCGGCGGGACAGAGGAGGAGGGCACCTGCAAGGAGGATCAGAATGCCGGCACAGAGGCGCCGGTGTGCGCGACCTGTCATAGGTGAATATACAGTGAGTGCAAAGATATAGCTGACTGGTCGGGAATGGAGATGTCCGGACATGAGGTATTTGGCATGCATGCGGGCGATACTATATTTTAATCTCAGGAAAAACATTCTTCAGGTGATTATACGATATATCCTGACCTCGGCGACGATGAAAAACTGGTGACGACTTCACCTTCTGTCAGGGTCAAATCTCATTTTTTTGATCTCTTCCTCACGCAAAAACGTCTCATTCTTACCCAGCCGGATTATCCGGATGCACCTCAGGTGGATATTGTATTCAGCATGGTTTCGGCCTTCTCGCGCGGTGAGACCGCTGAGGGGGACCCGTCCCTCTCCCTTACGGTCATGTCCGAAAGGGGTGAAAGGACGATGGTCCTGGCATTTGACGGGGGTGGTGGGTTTAAACCGGCTGATGAACGGGACCGGCTGGCAGAACTGGTTGCTGGTATGCTTGGAAAAACAGCACCCCCGCCGGGCCCTGCCCCTGCTGCTGTCTTCTCACCTTCCATACCCGATCAGGCAGAAACCGAAGCTCCGTCTTCTACCGGGCCGGCAGAGACTCTGGTATCCGAACCGGCTCCCCCCGTATCCGTTTCGTCGATTTTTCGCCCTGAGAATGAGCCTGCACCGGAAAAACTCCCTGTCCGGCCTCCTTCTCCCTCTGTTTCCGGTCTGAAAGCAGAGCATATCATCGTGAAAGGCCGTGAGTTCACTGCCTCCCTGACACCGGATACCATCTCCCTCGTCCGGCACGAGGACCCGAAGGCGCCTCCGCTTACGGTGCGCAGGAGAGAGATTACCGGCGTTGTCGCGAAGGAGTCGGCAGGGGGTGACCCCTCCCTGCATCTCCGGGTCCGGGCGGCAGACGGCAATGAGCGGACAATGGTGCTGGTATTCTCGGAGTGGTACTCCGGCGGCCGGGCACCGGAACGTGAGGAATGGGCGGCAGCACTCACAGAGACTGCCGCGGCACCCGTGACGCCTGTCGCGCGCCCAATCCGGCCCGTCCGCGGAGAACGGGAGGCGCCGTTCTCCCCTCCTACAGCCCGTCCACCGGGTGGCGGTTCAATCCCTTGTGGGGCAAAGTTCTGCACTGAGTGTGGAGCACCGCTCACGGGAAGCCCAAGGTTCTGTCCGAACTGCGGATCGCCGGTTGGTTCCGGGAGCGGATCGGCACAGGCCACCACTGGCATTCGCGACCTGCCCTTTGATGCGGCCATAGAAGATGAGCGCCCGGCAAAGAAACAGAAACCACGTCAGAAGCGGGAAAAAAAGGAAAAAAAACAGCGGCAGCCACGAAAAAAGGCCTCATTCCGGTTCCGCAGCCAGGAGCTGGGCCTCTCCGAGGTTCCGTTCATTGAGAAATTTTTCGGTTTTCTTGCTGCACCGGATGACGCATTCCGGTATACACGAACCGACAGTTTCGGGCAGGCGCTGGTCTATCTTGCAGCAGTTCTTGCCATCTTTGCAGCTGTTACCTCGATTGTGCTGCACCTCTTCGCCGGTTCCCTTGATGCAGCGGAGTATCCCCGGATGGCCGCTCTGGGAGCTGATATTGTGGGTTCGCTCCTTCTTATCCCGAGAATTGTCATCCTTGGCATCGCGGGCATCCTCATCTGGTCACTTGTCATGCACATCCTGCTGCGCATTCTCGGCCAGAGTGATGATGTAACAGAGACCTTCCGTACGTGTGCCTATGCGGCAACGCCCTTTGGCACAGTGGGGCTCATCCCCTTCTTCGGCCCGTTTCTTGCAGCAATCTGGATGCTTGTACTGCAGTACAAAGGACTTGTTGCGGCAGATGATGTGGAGAACAGGTTTGCGCTGCTTGCGGTTGCCGTGCCGGTCATCCTCTTTGGGGTGATATTCTCTCTCTTTTTCTCAGCAGGAGGTTCACAGTAATGAAAAAATCAATACTCTTCCTTCCCCAATGGATGCAGAATCTTCCGGACGGGACGATATCCGGCCTTCTCGGCACGCTGATGGCTGTGCTTGTCATCATCGCATGCGCCGTCCCACCGGTATGTGCGGATAATACAACGCCAATGGCCGGAATCACGAATACAACAGCTACAGCTACTGCTACGGCAACCGCAACGGCTACTGAAACTGCAACAGCAACTGCCACAGCGACTGCGACCGCAACTGCAACCGCAACCGCTACCGCAACGGCTACTGAAACTGCTACGGCAACCGCAACCGCTACCGCAACCGCTACTGCAACCGCTACTGCCACAGCAACTGCCACAGCGACTGCGACAGCGACTGCAACCGCTACTGCGACAGCCACACAGACACAGGTCGCTCTGCCGGTCGCCTCGTTCTCGTACAGTCCGTCAAACCCGGCACCGGGAACCGCGGTCACATTTACTGATACGTCAAGCGGCAGTCCGACCGGCTACTACTGGAATTTTGGCAACGGACAGATCAGCGCGGTGAAGTATCCTCCTGCCCAGACCTATTCGTCTGCCGGAACCTATATCGTCAGCCTGACTGTTTCGAATGCTGCCGGGACGTCTGCTGCTTATACACGGTCGATTGTCGTTGCGTCGGCGAATACTCTGGATGCAGATTTCGATTTTTCCCCGTCAAGTCCTGATGCCGGGGATTCCATCTCCTTCACTGATGAATCAGAAGGGAATCCAACCAGTTGGGAATGGGATTTTGATGACAATACCGGTTCTGAGAACCAGAATCCGTCTCATACCTTCTCCTCTGATGGTGAATATGATGTAAAACTTACCATCAGAAAATCAGGTGGGTTCTCCGACACCGTCACCAAAACAATCACCGTGGGGGAAGGCACGACAACCGTAACCGGTGATAAACCAACCGCTTCTTTTTCCTGGACCCCCTCAAGCCCGGTGGTGGGGAGTCCGGTCTCCTTCACCGACACCTCAACCGGTGAAGGCATCGATCAGTGGAAGTGGGACTTTGATGATGCGATGGACTTCACCGGCAACCGGGTAAGCACACTCCGGAATCCTCAGCACACCTACCAGAACTCCGGCAGCTACTATGTGACACTCACGGTCTGGAATGACGCCGGGAGCAATATCATAGGAAAGACAGTCACTGTCGGCACCGTCCAGCTCAATGCCCGCTTCAATGCCTATCCGTCAAGTGGTTCGGCCCCGCTCACTGTGCGGTTTGTGGACGCATCCACGGGCAGCGGCATTGAGTCATATCAATGGAACTTCGGCAACGGCCGGACCTACACGGGGTCGTCGCCGTCCAATGTCGTCTATTCATCGCCCGGAACCTACACGGCCTCCCTCGAGATAGAGGATGAGAACGGCAGGACGGATGAGTTTACGATGAACATCATCGTCAACCCGGCGGTGACTGCTGCAGCCATGACGCAGACTCCTGTTCCCACCGCGACTCCGGTGCCTGTTGGAGAGGATACCGGATTTATTGACGGAGAATACCGGCAGATGACCGGTCTCTATAATGAGTATATCCGAATACTCTTCGGCTTCCTTGGAATCGATGATGAACCCGGTTTCCTGATCTTTGCGGTGAAAAAGAGCTAATAAAATTCATTTTTTCGACGTGAAAGGATTTTTCGGCACACACACTGCCAGACTTACTGTTTCAGTCAAAAGAACCTGTGTCCGGATACCGCCACCGTACATCCCTTTCCAAATGCCTGAAGAGTTCCAGCATTGCTCTCAGGAACAGGTATCGCTCTATCCGGAAAAAAAGAATTATTTCTTAGCTTTTCCCTGGTTTGCTACGGCCTGTGCTGCCGCTTTGACCGCCTCTTCATCACCGAGGTAGTACGACCGGATGGGTTTTAAGTCATCATCAAGTTCATAGACGAGCGGGATCCCGGTCGGTATATTGAGTTGTGAGATGTCTTCGTCAGATATGCCCTCCAGATTTTTTACGAGTGCCCGCAGACTGTTGCCGTGTGCAGCGATGAGCACATTCTTCCCTGCCCGGATGTCCGGGGCAATCTCCCCGCTCCAGAGTGGGAGGAAACGGGCGACCGTATCCTTAAGACACTCGGTGAGGGGAATCTCTTCCGGTGAAAGAGAAGAATACCGGGGATCATTTGCCGGTGAACGTTCGTCATCCGCTGCAAGGGGTTCGGGAGGAATGATGTAGCTTCTCCGCCAGATGAATACCTGCTCGTCACCGTATTTTGCTGCGGTCTCTGCCTTGTTTAAACCCTGCAGGGCACCGTAGTGGCGTTCGTTCAGGCGCCATGAGCGTCGCACGGGAATCCACATCAGGTCCATTTCGTCGAGGGTGATCCAGAGTGTGCGGATGGCCCGTTTCAACACCGAGGTGTAGGCGACATCGAAGGTGAACCCCTCGCGGCGGAGGAGGGCCCCTGCCGCATGCGCCTCTTCCAGGCCTTTTTCAGAAAGGTCAACGTCAGTCCACCCGGTAAAGCGGTTCTCGCGGTTCCATTCGCTCTCCCCATGACGGAGCAGCACAAGTCTGTACATAGATCAGAAATCTCCTGCATACCTCTCGTCGGGACCAAAAAAATACCTTGTCATCCTGCCCGTTCGCTGCACCCTGCTCCTGTCCTGCCGGGTGGGGAGGAGTACCCTCTTCTTTGTCTCCCTTCAGGTGATGAGGAGGGTGATGAGCGGGAGTGTTGCAAGAGAGAGGGTGGTCGTGAGAAAGACCCCTTTCGAGGCGATGGTGGCGTCTACATGGTATTCTTCTGCAAGCATAACCGCATTGGCGGCAACCGGCATTGCCGCGAGAAGTACCGGGATACCCAGCAGGAATGGCCCCGATACAAAGGGACGGAGAAGGAGAAAGACTGCAAGGGGAATGATACAGAGGCGTAGTGCGGCGATGACCCATATTTTTTTGTCGGTAAACAGGCCCTCAACAGGCAGGGTTGCAAGCAGTGCTCCCACGACGACCATTGCAAGCGGGGTGGTGGTGCTGCCGAGCAGGGTAAGTACGTCAGCGAACGGTGACGGAATATGGATCTGGAGTACGAAGAGAATCAGACCCGTCACTGAAGCGATGATGCCTGTGTTCAGGAAGAGTTTCGGGTCAAGGTAGCGGCCCATGTCTGGCCTGAGCATAAGCACGCCCACTGAGAAGAGCAGGAGACTGAATGTGAGGTTGAATATGGAGACATAGAAGATAGATTCCGGGCCGAATACCGCGCCTGCTACCGGGATGCCCATGAACCCGAGGTTTGAGAAGACGAGCATAAACCGCATCACGCCCTCCTCAAGGTCAGAGTCTGCGACAAAGCGGGGCACGGTGAAGGCGAGCGTAAAGGAGACCGCATAGAATACCGCCACCCCGAGCAGAATACCGCCCGCATTGGCCACCAGTTCGGGAGTGAGAGGCACCTGCATGGCCATCACAATCAGGGCAGGAAGGCTTACGTTCACCACAAACGAAGAAAGTCCGCGGGCTCCGTCCGGGCCGATGACGCCGGTCCGCCTGCAGAGAAAGCCGATGCCCATCAACAGAAAGAGGATGATGATGCTCTCTGCAATGACCGTGACACTCATATGTTCAGTACATTGGCGAAGCGGCTACAATACTATTTGCGAACGTGGCAGGTGTCTGGAAAAAAAGGGGGAGTTACCGGCGGATGACCACCAGTGCTGTGGCACAGCCGAGAAGAGCCGCCATCAGGCCAAATCCTGGAACCGGAGTTGACGAGGGTGTGGTGGGCACTTCAGACGCGGTGGGTGCCGTGGTCTCTGTTTCCGGCAGTGTTGCGGGCACCGCAGTCGTCTCTTCGGTCACCGGTGCTGTGGTGGGCACTGCAGACGCGGTGCTCATGGATTTGATAAAGAAGGCAGACACGGCTTGTGGGCCGACAATCATCTCACTTTGCGGACAGGCTGATGCGGGGGCCTCACCTTTGATGAAGAGGATCTCCAGATACTGCTGGTTTCCTGTCGCCAGTGCATTCCAGGTCTCTGCCGGCAGCAGGGTCTGTGTCCCGACATCTGATACCGTGTACTCCTTTCCATTTGCGTCATACCCGACAATGGTCGCGACTACATCCACCGACTGCGCGTAGCAGACTGATCCCATGCAGGAGTCACACTTCGGCGTTGCCGTATACGTTACCCTGTAGTTGCCGACAAATGGGGTTACCATCGCATTCGGGTCGCCGACCATCCACGCCAGCTGTTTCTGGGTGGACTGTTTCGACCCGACGAGGCCGATGGCAATCCACTCTTCACCGCCCATCAGGGTGCCGACCACCTCATCGCCCTGTTTGATGTTGTCAAACAGGACATCGAATGTCGAGGTCCCATAGATGGTCACCGGGTCGACCGGCGCAAACTGCTTCCCGTTCCACTGCGCAGATATCTTCACATCAAGCACGCCTGTCGCTTTATCCGCCTTTGTCACTGTTCCCAGGAATACCTCTTCCAGTTCAACTGCCGCAGCGGGCATCACAATACACATTGCAATGAGAAGAATGACCAGAAATTCCATTATATACCGTTTCGTCACAAGACACACCTCCAAAGAACCATTCACACCGTTCGGTCCTGTGGTACTCTTCCAATACTACCCCTCTCTATAATAACCTTGGGTGCTGATATGAACCAAAATGACTATTCCTGTCCGCTTTTGTCTGGTATAGGGCAAGAGAGCGATTCAGTCATATTTGGTATATGAGGTTCAGATGGAGCGAACCGGTAAAAATATGAGTTATTCTGTTTTTTTCAGTAGCTTTCGTGCATCCTCGACGGCCTCGTTTATCGCCTTCTCCAGTTTATCTCCGGCCTTTGTCGCCTCCTTTTCCAGGTGGCTGCGGCCTTCTTTTGTACCAAAGAGGGTCTTTCCGAGTGTCTTTACATCCGTTATCGTCCGTGAGACTGATTTCCGGGCAGTGGCAATTATTTCTTCAACATCGACCTCAGGTGCTGCCCTCTCTGCCTCATCAGCAGGCATCGGTTCTTCCACCCATACGCCTTTTTCAAAGTGTCCTCGTGTTCCTGCCATAGTATCAGGGAGTTATTCTCATTTGTCGGTAATAATGGCACGGGTTGTTTCAGTACCGGGTTCGGGAGGACGGCATGAGACGGATATGTGGCAGGACCCTTGTTTGTGCATGGCGATAATGTGATGGTACGGCTATGATCCCGGAAGCAGCGTATCGGCCTGTAATCCCGGTATCAGTCCTTTTTTTGTTCACCGGTGTATTATCGGCAGGGCAGGGAGAAGAACCGGGTATAATCATAGCCAAAGAAGAGGGGGGCGATACCGAATGAGCACACTCCGATGAGGATAGCCGCAGGTATGAATACGGTAACAGCCGCCCGGAATAAAGAGAGGTTCTGCAGTTCCCGGATGCCGTACGTGGTGACAGCCATGCTCCAGAACGTGGTGAAGATGCCTGCCAGGGGAATCCATCCGATCAGCAGCAGAGGGGTAACCCCATAGAGCAGGGCACGGAAGGTCTCCGTGACGCCGTTTTTTGCACCGCATGCCACTGCCGTGAGATGGATGCCGGCGCCTGTAGCGGTTACTGAGATGATGCCGAAGAGAAAACTGCCGGCAATGGCGGCGATGATTGAGTCTGCCCCTGTGGGTGTGGTGCTGATGAAGGGGACACTGCAAAAAAATCCGCCCACGCCGCCCCGGATAACCACACCGGCAAGGATGCTATGAATACAGAGGGCGGTGAGAAAGAAGAGGGCCGCCTCCATGAGGGTGCCATCCTGTACCTGGCGGAAGAATGCCGCAGGTTTCAGAAGAATATCAGCTGCCCGGAGGATGAACCCCTGTGCCATATACGCCGGGTATCGCTCCCCTGAGCAAATAAATGTACGTATTTTACGTAGTACAGGAATTCAGATGGTCACCGTTTCAGAATGGACGGCAGGGTGACTACATTATCAAAAGGAATCGTTATTTCGGAGAGATAGGCGTCTATCTTCGCCGTGCCCCGTACGCGGGCGTCCATGTCGCGGGTCAGGGCACCGGTGAGGAAGCGGACCGCCTCTGCCGAGGTGACGGTAACGGGAATCGGAACCTCGGTGGTGGTATAGGCGCCCAGGCTGACGTTTTCGGTCCATCCGTGGATGATGGCCCGTTCCGTTGTGCCGTCCGTGGGGAGGACATCAAACCTCACCTCTGAGAGGGTCAGGCGGGTCGGTGCACGGGAGGTGACGGCCATCGTTACGGTCCCGTGAATGGACGCAACTGAGACTCTTTTGATGGAGACAGCCTTCACAGCCACCGAGCAGAGACGGGAGAGGTCCATGGATAGTGCTGGTATGGGGTGGCCCGGGTAAAAAAGAATATCGTTCGTGCACCTAGCGGTATACAGCCGATAAGGCGACACGTTCTGCGATGAGTTCCGGGAGGCGTTCATTCCCTACAGTTGAAAGTTCTTCTTCAGTGACAGAGAAGTCCTGCATCAGGCGTGCCCGCTTCCCGGCATTCATCTCCTCAGCGCTGAGCGGAGGACTGGCATGGAGGGTCATGCCGGGTAGGCGGGCAATCTCATCTTCCGGCCTCTTTTCTGCACCCACGACCAATACCCAGAGGGCCATCGCCCCGTTCTGTGCCCCGAAGCCCGCGGCTTCACTTGTCTGGCGGCTTGCCGCCACCCAGAGAAGCACCTCCATCTCAAAGGAGCGGGCGACCGGGTTTTTATCCGCAAACCAGGCCCGGCAGGCATGGCTCAGTGCGGTCTTTACGTGCAGGCTGCCGGCGACTTTGTCTGCATTAATGCAGATGATGTGGGTCTGCGGGCCGAGGTGGTCGGCTGCGGTATGTACGGCTGCAAGAAAGGCCCGGATATCTGGTATCTCTGCATCAGCATAGAGGAGGGTGTGCGGGGGCATGGGGTTTTTGTCTGTGCTATTCATCTGATTTCGCTCCGAATGAGAAGAGGCTTTTTTGTGCGGTGGAATCATCAGCTGGGTGGCTGTTTCTTTCGGCTCCTGGTTTTCCGGCAGGGGCCCCGCCATCCATCTCGGTGGGCTGGTCGCCTTCCCCTTTGCGTGCGGCCATGCGTTCGGATGTGATGTCCCTGCGGATACCGCCCCGTCTTCCGGCTTTGGCCGCCCGGATGATACTTTCTGCGGTCTTGCCGCCCACAATGCTCCCAATCAACGAAGGGTCTGCTGTGGCAAGCGCTTCGGGGGTGGTGATGCCATTCGTGAAGAGTCGTCGTGCCCGGACCCTGCCAATGCCTTTGATCCGCACCAGAGGGATCAGCTCACGCCGGATGCCGTGGCGGACCCGGAGGGTGGTCTCCTCCACCGCGTCACGGTGCCCGGGAGCAAAAAGGCGGGCCAGCCGCCCGGAGGCGTGCAGCAGCCATCCCACTCCCTCGACCGCATTGTAGATGTCGCCCGGCCCGACCCCATAGCGCGTGCATATGGTATCGTCACCGATTTCATCCGTCCAGTCAGAGAGGAGCATTGCGGTCTTCAGACTGCGGAAGAACTCCTCCATCTCATCATAGGAGAACTCGGTCCTGAACTCCTCCTCATGTTCATAGAAGAACTTCTCAAGCATGCCGAGGTCGTTCTTCTTTACATAAAGGGTAAACATGTCAGGTGTCATGCACAGCAGCTGGAGCAGGGCAAGGTCTGTGAGATTCCCTTCTTCGCGGAGGGCAGTGGTGATGATTTCGGCTGAATGTGGGTCGATATAGAGTCTGCTGGTCAGCTCCCCGTATTCGGTTGCATGCAGCATACCTGAGAGATCCGTCACCATCTCGGCTTCGATAAGAAACACGAGGGCATCGTCCAGTGTCCGGGAGAGCGCCCGTTTGCCGGTATGCTGGTATGCATACAGGGTCTTCTCCAGAAATGCCATCAGTTCATCACGGGACCTGGCATACCCGGTTGCGATAAGCGAGAGGATATGCGCCGTGAGCACCCCTTCCTCTCCACACCGGGACTGCACATCCTCATCGGGTGCCTCTACATATTCCTCATAGAGGTCGTTTACCGCGTATTCGGCCTTTGCAATGAGGATCGCCTCACCATAAGGGTCCAGATGCGGCCGTCCGGCACGCCCTGCCATCTGGCGGTATTCGCGCACCGGAATTGGCCGCATCCCCTCACCGCCGGCGAAGCGGAGGTAGTCACGGATGATCACGCGCCGGGCCGGGAGGTTCAGCCCTGCGGCGAGTGTCGGCGTGGATGAGATGGCCTTGATAAACCCGGTTCGGAATCCCTCTTCGACGAGTGTCCGCTGTATCCGGTTCATTCCGGCATGGTGGAACGCTGCCCCGTTTCTGACACAGGCGGCAAGCACCCGCCCCATATCGGTCTCTGCTGCAGCCTCCAGTTTCTCTGCAATACTGTCCAGTACTGCATGGGAATATTTCAGGGCTGTTGCTGCCCGTTTCGCATACCCTTCCGCATTCCGCCGTGATGAGACGAAGACAAGGCACTGGCCCCCCTCTGCCACACAGTCAAGCAGGAGATTGATATCCTCGGTCTTTGCGGGAGCGGGGATTTCCTTCTCCTCATCGGCAAAATAAATGGTATTGCGATAGCAGATGCCTTCCCGGAGGTCTACCGGACGCCAGTCTGAGGTGATGAGGCCGGCGCCCAGCCATCCGGCGAGCTGTTTCGGGTTGCCGATGGTGGCAGAGAGGCCAATCACCTGCATTCCGGGGGAGGAATGACGCAGTTTGGTGATCACCATCTCAAGGGTAGGACCGCGGGATTCATCGTCGATGAGGTGCACCTCATCGACCACGAGGCAGGTGACACGGGAAAGCCACGGGGCACCGTTTCTGAGGAGGGAGTCCACCTTCTCCGAAGTGGCGATGACGATGTCATTTGCGCCCAGACGGTTCTCTTTCTGGTCATAGTCCCCGGTGGCGACACCGATGGCAGCTCCCTTGCCGGCAAATTCATGGGCCTTCTCAGTCGCAAGCGCCTTTAAGGGCACGACATAGAGGCACATGCCGCCCCGTGCGATGGCGGCGTGCATGGCCATCTCGGCGATCAGTGTCTTGCCGGATGCGGTGGGGATGGCGACCAGCAGATCTGCCCCGTCCAGAAGGCCTGCTGCTATGCACTCACTCTGGGGCGGGTATAAAGATTCGATGCCTTTCTCTTTGTAATGCTCTTTAAACGCCGTAGGCAGCGACAATTCAGAAAAGTCCAAAGGCACCCCTTCTTTTCCAGTGTAAAACAGATTTAATTACTTTATTCACCGAAAACGAGCAGAAAACAGGTATATGCATTCCAGTGGAAATCATCCGTTTAATCCTTTACATTCCAGATTTCAGGGATTCATGTGTCCTTTTTGATATGCGGCATCTTCAAAAAAATGATGTGCAGATGAAGGGGTCAGTAATAATAATCGAGCATGTCGAATTTGGCCTCTTTCTTCTTGCGATCCAAAAAGGAGAAGACGGTCGCATGCGGCAGACCTTCAACGAGCATCTCGACTGCAGTCCGGGCATTCTTCACCTGATCAATCATACCGATGATGGCGACGGTCTTGCCCTGAACAGAGAGGATGGCGCCGGTCATGTCCTCAATCTGCTCACGGGCCCGTCCCTCCTTGCCGATGATCCGTCCCCGGAGACGCTCCATCTGCTTTGGTGTGGTGCAGACGCTGGAAAGGTCCAGGATGTCAAGCATCATGTCCTCATCCTCGAAGATGGTGGCTGCCCGTTCGGGGGAGAAACCCCGGTTGATGGCACGCACCATCTCTGAAGTCCGGAGGACCGCGATGGCGTCCTCCCCTTCGATCTCAACGAGGCCATCCTCAGAATCGATCCTGAGAGTGGTGCCGGTCTTTTTCTCAATATCGCGTTTGGTTTTTCCGCCTTTCCCGATGAGGACCGGGATGCGGTTGGCGGTGATTTTTAATTCAGTGGTGGTCATGGTGGGTATTCTCCCTGTATACAGTATAATGGGGTGGGAAAGGGGATAATGGTTGGTGGCGCGGAAGCTCGCGCGTCTTGTTCACACTGAAGAGAATTGATTCCGTCACATCCTGATGTATGACCAAAATCATTATATTGATTCGACCTAATAGTCCCCCAAATTGGGGAACCCAATCCATTCTTGTAAGCTCAATAGAAAAAGATTTATGTAATTCGGGATTGCCTTGGCAATTACCCAAATTTCCCGGAGTTGCCATAACATGGAAGAAATCCTGGAAGAAGAACCACAAAAACAAATCAAAGTCAGTGTCAGAAACCTTACGAAAATTTTCGGTAAATATCCTGAAGATGCTCTCGCACTTGTGAAACAGGGAAAGAAAAAACAGGAGATTTTTGAGGAGACACAGCAGAATGTTGCACTCCGCTCCGTCTCTTTTGATGTCTATGAGGGCGAACTGTTCGTTCTCATGGGTCTTTCCGGCTGCGGAAAGTCGACCCTTCTGCGGTGCATAAACCGGCTCATCGAACCGACCAGCGGAGCCATTGACATAGATGGAACCGATATCGTCGCGATGAGCGAGGATGAACTCAGGCAGGTGCGACGGACGAAGATCGGCATGATCTTCCAGAGCTTTGCCCTCCTGCCTCACCGAACTATTCTGGAGAATGTGGCATTCGGCCTTGAGATCCAGAATATGCCTGTGGAAGAGCGGGAACAGAAAGCGAGGGAGGCCATTGACCTCGTCGGCCTCTCCGGGTATGAGGAGAGCTATCCGTCCGGACTTTCCGGCGGAATGCAGCAGCGGGTCGGGCTGGCCCGGGCGCTTGCGAGCGATGCAGATATCCTCCTGATGGATGAGGCTTTCAGTGCACTTGACCCTATGATCCGCCGTGATATGCAGGATGAACTGATTGAACTTCAGGCACGGGTGAACAAGACCATCATCTTCGTCAGCCACGATCTGGATGAGGCACTCAAGCTTGGGGACCGTATCGCGCTCATGAAGGACGGTGCCATCGCCCAGGTTGGAACCGCCGAAGACCTTTTGCAGAATCCGCGCTGTGATTATGTGGAACGGTTTGTCGAAGACGTGAACCTCTCCCGCGTGCTCGTCGCAAAGGACGTGATGAAGCGTCCCGAACCGCTTCTTCCCCCTGATTCGGGGCCGAGAAATGCGCTCCGCCTGATGGAGGAGTATGGTATATCGAGCATCTTTGTCGCCGGAAAGGATCGGATGTTTCGTGGTCTTGTCACCGTTGAAGGGGCTGTTAAAGCAAAAAAACGGGAGATACCCCTCAAAGAGGTGATGGTGACAGACAGCCCGACGGTCCTGCTGGACACACCGGCACAGGAGCTGATGCCTATTATGGCGGAGACTGCCTATCCGGTGGCGGTTCTTGACGGCGAAAGGAAAATAAAGGGAATCATTGTACGGGGATCGCTTCTTGCGGGCCTTGCCCGGCTGGAGGTTGAGGTCTGATGTCAGACATTCTGCCGGTCGGTGAGGCGGCTGAAGCAGTCGTTGCATGGATCAATGAGACCTTCGGGTGGCTGCTGGATGCCATAACCACAGCCATGGATATCCTCGTGAGCGGATTTCAGGACGGGATGGCGGCTGTTCCGCCGCTTATTCTCATCGCAATCTTTGCGGTGCTTGCATGGGTGCTCACCCATAAGAACATCAAAATCGCGCTTCTGACCCTCTTCGGGCTCCTTTTTATCTATCTTTTGGACCTCTGGGCTGAGACCATTCTGACCCTTGCCCTCGTCCTCACCTCAACGGTGGTGACGCTTGCAATCGCCATTCCTTTAGGGATTCTCGCCTCACGGTCGGTAGCCGTTGATACCGCCCTCAGGCCCGTTCTCGACCTGATGCAGACGATGCCCTCCTTTGTCTACCTGATACCAGCGGTCATCTTCTTTGGCCTTGGGAATGTCCCGGGGATGATTGCAACCATCATCTTTGCGATGCCGCCTGCCATCCGTCTCACCAACCTCGGTATCCGGCAGGTGCCGGTTGAGCTCATTGAGGTGAGTGAGGCGTTCGGGGCAACGGAGTGGCAGAAGCTGATCAAGGTTCAGCTGCCGGTTGCCCTGCCCACGATCATGGCCGGTGTCAACCAGTGCATCATGCTCGCCCTCTCGATGACCGTCATCGCGGCGATGATCGGGGCGGCTGGTCTCGGTCTCAATGTCCTGATGGGTATCCAGCGGGTCGATATCGGCGGCGGGTTCGAGGCTGGCCTCTGTATCGTCATAATCGCGATCATCCTTGACCGGATCACACAGAATGTGATCCGCTCCGGCCAAAACCAATAGTGATATATATATATCCCTATCTAATTTCTCCCTAAGTCAGTTCTTAACCGTTTTCGATGGTTTTTTTCTGACAAATTGGATGTGTTTTATGTGCTACATTTAAAATCGAAAGGAATTATTCTTGTTTTGTTAGTCTTATTCAGTGTCATTTTTGTCGCCGGCTGCACGAATGAAGCCGGTTCTTCAGCACCCGAAACCGGGGCCGAAGCCGCAAAAGAGGTTTCCATCGGCTATGTGCTCTGGGACTCAGAGATTGCAAGTACGAATGTATTAAAAACCGTGTATGAACAGGCCGGCTACGATGTCGAGCTCAAGGCCGTTGATGCAGGCCCTCTGTATCAGGCACTCGCTGATGGTCAGGTCGATATGAGCATCTCGTCATGGATGCCCGCGACGCATGCCAGCTACTGGGATACCTATGGTGACTCCATTGATATGGTTGGCCAGAATCTCCAGGGAGCAAAGATTGGACTTGTCGTTCCGACGTACGTGACCATCGACTCAATTGACGAGATGAACAGTGTTGCAGACAAGTTTGACAACACCATCACCGGCATTGAGCCGGGTGCAGGCATCATGGCGGCAACCGAAAAAGCGATTGAAGAGTACGACCTCGATTATACCCTTCTTGCATCTTCGAGCGCTGCCATGGCTGCCCAGCTCACCGATGCATATGCAGACGAAAAGTGGATCGTTGTCACCGGCTGGACGCCTCACTGGAAGTTCGTTCGCTTCGACCTGAAGTACCTTGAGGACCCCAAAGGGATATACGGCGGCGAAGAGTACATCGCAAGCCTTGCCCGCATGGGCCTTAAGGAAGAGAATCCCGATGCCTATGCGATTCTTGAGCGCTTCTCCTGGGAGCCTTCAGACATGGAATCCGTGATGCTCGCTGTTGAAGGCGGAAAAACCCCTGAAGCTGCCGCACAGGCATGGGTTGATGCAAACCAGGATACCGTTATCTACTGGATCAACGGATAATTCCCTGATTTCTCTTTTTTAGCCGAAAGGTCGGAAAGGATTGTTCCTGACCGGTTACATCAAAATTTACTCCGATTAACGACGGGAGTGATGTATATATATGATCTGAGAATATGTGTTCTCACGTCAGTTTCCAACTCTTTCCCCCGGCGTGTTGTTTCTGATTCGATGGATGTGATACACCATGTCAAATTCGAAATTTAGAGGAATAATACTTGTTTTGTGTGTATTATTATGTGGGATTATCTGTGCCGGCTGCACAGATGAATCCGGCCCTTCTGAACCCGGAACCGTTCCAAAAGAGGTCTCCATCGGCTATGTGCTCTGGGACTCAGAGATTGCAAGTACGAATGTATTAAAAACCGTGTATGAACAGGCCGGCTACAATGTCGAGCTCAAGGCCGTTGATGCAGGCCCTCTCTATCAGGCACTCGCTGATGGTCAGGTCGATATGAGCATCTCGTCATGGATGCCCGCGACGCATGCCAGCTACTGGGATACCTATGGTGACTCCATTGATATGGTTGGCCAGAATCTCCAGGGAGCAAAGATTGGACTTGTCGTTCCGACGTACGTGACTATCGACTCAATTGACGAGATGAACAGTGTTGCAGACAAGTTTGACAACACCATCACCGGCATTGAGCCGGGTGCAGGCATCATGGCGGCAACCGAAAAAGCGATTGAAGAGTACGACCTCGATTATACCCTTCTTGCATCTTCGAGCGCTGCCATGGCTGCCCAGCTCACCGATGCATATGCAGACGAAAAGTGGATCGTTGTCACCGGCTGGACGCCTCACTGGAAGTTCGTTCGCTTCGACCTGAAGTACCTTGAAGACCCCAAAGGGATATACGGCGGCGAAGAGTACATCGCAAGCCTTGCCCGCATGGGCCTTAAGGAAGAGAATCCCGAT
Organism: Methanogenium sp. S4BF; assembly: GCF_029633965.1. Classification (NCBI taxonomy): domain Archaea; kingdom Methanobacteriati; phylum Methanobacteriota; class Methanomicrobia; order Methanomicrobiales; family Methanomicrobiaceae; genus Methanogenium; species Methanogenium sp. S4BF. The sequence goes on from NZ_CP091277.1 coordinate 2,006,564, forward strand.
GCCTATGCGATTCTTGAGCGCTTCTCCTGGGAGCCTTCAGACATGGAATCCGTGATGCTCGCTGTTGAAGGCGGAAAAACCCCTGAAGCTGCCGCACAGGCATGGGTGGATGCAAACCAGGATACCGTTATCTACTGGATTAACGGATAATTCTCTCAGCATCCCTTTTTTAATATTTCTCTGAAATCCGGGGAATGCCTTATATGATGGTATTATGGACAGGTATTGATATTCTGGCATTCATCCTGAGTCATCACCAGACGGATTACTTGCAAAAGATCAGGTTTGGCAAAGGAGTGCATGCCGTTTATTTCCGAACCGGAAATGCGTTGATACGTACTTTTCAGGTATTATTCACGGTGTGTTTCCGGGAATCGAAAAAGAGAAGGTTGATTTCCATCTCATAATGAGAAGGAAGGAATGAATTCAGCGCCGTTGGTGTTTCCTGAATGCATACCAGACGCCGCCGCAGACTCCTACAAGCAGGAGCAGTCCGAGGATGGTGACAAAAGAACTCTCTTTTATCACCATGCGGAAATCATCGCTCGTCTCGGTCTGGTCGGATGTGACCTTCAGGGTAACCTTGTATTCGCTTGCGGCAATGTTTGAGGGCGGGATGACGGTGACCGAGATCGTCTCGCTCTCACCGGGCTCTAAACTTGCCAGAGTCTTGGGTGATATGGTTGCGGTCCAGCCGTCCGGTGCGGAGATCTCAGGTCTGATGTTTGTCAGCGGACCTGCACTGCCGGTGTTTTTCAGCATGACATCAAAGGTGACCTTGTCACCCTTCCCCAGTTCATATCGGTATTTATCCGGGTAGACCTTCAGGCGGTACTCACCGCGGAGGGTTATGGCGAGCACCTCTTCATAGGTGTCACCGGCCGGGGAGGTCACGACGGAGGTGATCGAATAGTCCCCGGTATCTGTCGCGTATGCAGGAATGACTTCGAGGTAAAGGGTCTTTTCCTCTCCTGCATAGAGGAATATCTCTGAGAGGCTCTCCCCCGAATTCTCCGATTCCTTGAACCGGGTGTACCAGTCTTCCGGCATCCCGGTTGCATCCAGGCTGAAGATGCTGTCCGCCCGTCCGATATTTTTCAGGTTCATCACAAAGACCGAATTTTTGTCGAGGGATGTGGTGATGGAGAGAGTCTTGTACGATACCTCCACTGCGGTGTTCATCTTTTCGAGCAGGATATTGCCGGCATCCGTCTCGAGACCGGAATTCACCTCGACATCGACCGGGAGGGCACTGTGATATCCATCCTTCGTGATCACAAGCGTATAGTCGCCGTGCGGGAGTTCGCTTCTGATTTTTCCGTCTGTTGATGTCTGAATGGTCATGAAAGGTTCGGTGGATTTGTCCTCCATGACGGCAACGGTTGCGCCCTTCACCGTTTCACCCAGTTCATTGACGGTCGTCAGTTTAAGGACACCGCGCTCTCCTGCATGGGTCTTCGAGATGGTGATGTAGAGCCAGCAGTACCCGTTTCCTATATGTATTTTCACATAGTATTCGCCTACCGGCGTATCAGAAGAGGTCTTGACGGTAAACCCGATGTTCTGACTGGAACCCGTGGGAATGGCGGCTCTCGTGATCTCGGTCTCACCGTTCAGGAAATGATACTCCCAGTCGGAAGATTCCCCGAAGGTCTCCACCCAGAATTTTTTGGGGTCGGCGTTTCCGTTGTTGGTCACCGAGAGTGCGAATTCAGTGCTCTCCCCCGCTTCAAGCACAATGCCCGGAAAGGTGCAGTGTATCTGGACATCGCGGCCGTCCGCACTCTCCTCTGCCGCGACCGGCGTTGGGAGGGTCACCGTGAAAAGGAGAAGAATGATGAGTAAAAGATATGGCAGTTGTTTCATCGTCGCCTCCTATCTGATATCCATCCGCATGAACCGCACATAGGCACATCCCAGAAAGAGTGCCGGGAAGGCAAGGAGTGCGATGATGTTTTGGATGATCTGTCCGAAAACATCGGTATCCTCAAGTTCATAGTCATCACTCGCCCTGAACGAAATGGATGACATCATTGCTGCATAATCCGGTATCAGCAGGTTGTATGAGACTGTTTCCAGGTTCTGTGTCGGAGAGATCAGGGTGACGATGTCGGTTACCGATTGGCGTTTCTTCCAGTATTCATCAAATTCCCGTTCGTATTCCTGCCAGACTGGATTCGGTTCTTCGATTGCCATCTCTCCCGTTTCCTTTGCGGATGACACCGCTACGACGCTGAATGCTCCGTCCGACATAAACGCATCCTGGGGGAATTCAGGGGGGTCGCCGATGATCATGTTCATCACCGACCCGTTGATGAGCATCGGCAGGCTCATGAGGGCGACAAAGACGATGAGTGTATAGACAAGGGCCTTGCCACTATCGGATGCGATGGTGGACATAAACAGCGAGAGCGCGAAGTACGAGAGGATCATCAGGAATACCGCACCTCCGTAAATGATGATCTTTGCAAGTTCGTCGCCTGCAGGTACAATTCCCGCGATGAGGAGGATGGCGAAAGTGGCGATGAACGTGATGCCCAGCGCGATGGCAAGTGACATCAGGCCCCCCAATGCCTTTCCATTGATCACTTCATCACGGTAGATCGGGTGCGAGAGCAGGATCTTCAGGGATTTTGTCTCTTTTTCCTTTGATATCAGGTCAAATCCCATCGCAATCCCGAGGACGGCACCAAGCGTGACGATCAGTGAGCTGACACCGAGATAGATGGTCACGATGGAGGGTTTTCCCCATCCGTATCCGCCAGGGTATATATCATCGTCTGCGACCGACTGACGGTCGTTATAGTCCTGCAGGTTTTGTGCATACTCTGCGACCCCGGTTGTCATGCCGATGATCGTGATGATCAGGAATATCCCGAAAATAAGCAGAAATTTCTTGCTTCTGAAGTGATCACGCAGTTCTTTTTGTGCGATCACCGGTAATCCATGTGATTTCATGCCTGTTTCTCTCCTGTGTTGTAATACGAGAGGACGCTCTCCTCGATGGTTGAGCGGTCAAAGCAAAGTTGACGTATCATTACACCCTCATCCCGAAGGGTGTCTGCGATTGTATCCCTGATGTCGGAGCGAGCAGTGATGACGGCTTCACGGTTATCATTGGCGTATTCTGCCGCGATCAGATCGGGATGGATAAATTCGGGCATGGCATCACGGGTTTCCACCAGGATCTTCACCTGTTCGAGCCGGGTTGCATCAAAGGCCTGTGTAAGTTCTTTCCAGGTGCCCTGTGCCACCAGTTTCCCCCGGGATAATACACCGATGGAAGAGCAGACCAGACTGACTTCTGAGAGGATGTGGGACGAGACGAGGATGGTCTTTCCGTCTGCCGCCATCTGTCTGATTATTTGGCGGTAATCGGCGACCCCCTGGGGATCCAGGTTTGCTGTCGGTTCGTCCAGGATGATGACGGCCGGGTCATTCAGGATTGCCTTGGCAATTCCAAGGCGCTGCCGCATGCCTTTTGAGTAGCCCCCGACCGGTTTCTCCACGCCGTCGAGGTTCACGAGCGATAACAGTTCGTCAATCCGGGATTTTCGTGCGGCGGCATTCATGCCATAGAGACGGGCAAAAAAGTCGAGGTTTTCTCCGGCGGTGAGGTTTGTGTAGAAGCCGACATCTTCCGGCATATAGCCGATACGATGCTTCACCCCGATGGGGTTTTTTGCAACCTCGACCCCGTCTATCAGGCATCTTCCCGCCGTCGGTTCGATAAGGCCCGTGAGCATCAGGATTGTTGTACTTTTCCCTGCTCCGTTTGGTCCTAAGAGGCCGAATATCTCTCCGTCGGGGATCTCAAAGGTGAGATCATCGACGGCAGATATGCCGTTATATACTTTTGAGAGGTGGTCAAAGGTGATCATGGTTTCACTATTCCGGTAGGGGGAATGCAGAAAGATGGTCTGCGAATGGTTATTAGAGTTGTCGCACAGTTGTGAACATATCGGGAAAAGTTAATGATTGTGCGATAACCACGACATCCAGGACGTATGTCCGGGTATCCTGTTTGGGTTCCGGAGCGGCACGGAGGGGGCCCCCCGCTCCGGGGGAAAGGAGGAGCACGGGAAAACTGGTGGGAGACGGGACTGGTATGTGGGATGGCTGATTCAGAGAGAGGAATGGGGTGGTACGACATGTGCCGCGGGGCCGGTCAGGAAGACGATTGTGCCATATTATTCTTATCTGTTCTCATCAAACGTAGTACAATGATGCATCGGGAGGTCATCCTGTTTCTGGTGGTAATAGTACTGGTCCTTCCTGCCGGTGCTGCCGGTGACCGCAATGACCTGAATTTCCATTCCGATGCGGACTATGTGCCGGTGATATACATCACTGATACCGGCGAATATACTTCTTCTCTGACCTTCATCCCCCTGAACAAAGCACAACCGTATGTAAAGGCTGATGGTCCTGAGGGATGGGCCGGTAACGATGTTATTATCCTGAATGCTCTGGACTCAGGTGTTCTTCAGTATTTGAATGAGAATGAAGTGACGTACGAATATGGAGGTGGCGGCGGTGGCTCCGGGTATTCTGCGGGTGTTCGCGGTTCGGAGAAATGCTGCGCAGTACCGGAGCCGGGAGAGGGGGATCTTCTGAGCCTGCTGCAGGATATGATGGTTTCTGTGATGGACCTCGGGATGTTTCTCAACAATCCGCCGTATTATCTGGTCGATCTGAACCAGAAGCCGGTCGAAACCATGGATTTTTCGCCAGCCAATAATTTTGTGTCATCCGGGAGCACGAATCATCACTTTCAGCTGTATGTCCCCAAAGAAAAACGGCATCTCTGGGTCGATCTCAACTGGACCGGACCCGAGATGGGATACCAGCTAACCATATATCCGCCCGATACCGTCATCGGGCCGTTTGAAGATGCGGCCGACGGGAAGATGAATCAACGCATCTATCTGGATATCTCAGCATCGCCGCACCTTTCTCCCGGAATGTGGTACTACACGGTGACCAACCTGAACGGCGGATACAGCAACTTTAATTTCACCAACTACTATTGAAGGAGAGGCTGATATGAAGATATTCCGGTATCTGTTGCTCTGTATTGCCGTCCTGGGCGTCTGTATGGCGGGAGTATCAGCGAACCAGTATGTTGTGCAGTCGGGCTACGATCACCCGGCGGAAGGGACGATGGTCTCCCCGCAGCCCGTCTCCTTCTGGGAGCTGCCCCTCTGGATCATTCTCCTCCAGTGTGCCTGTCTGCCGGTAGAGATGATTGGCACAATACAATCGTGCGGTTTGTTCGGCCTCTACCGGATCCGTGGAGATGACGTGCTTGCAAATGATACCCGCCGGAAGATCTTCGACTGCATCCGAAGGAACCCGGGGATCCATCTGCGGGGCATTGGAAAGGAGACTGATATTACGCTGGGTACCCTTCGCTATCACATCGACCAGCTGCGACGCAGTCATACCATTGCAGCACTTGAAGATCGTGGATATACGCATTATTTTGAAAACAGCGGGACCTATTCCGCCTCTCAGCAGACGGTGCTGAAGCATATGCGGAATGCAACGACGCGGGAGATTCTTGCGGTTCTTGCAGCAGACCGGTTTGCGACGAGAAAAGATATTGCCGAATCGCTCGACATTACCGGTTCCACCGTGACATGGCATATGAAGCGTCTGGAAGAGGACGGGGTGATCGATGTCCGCACGGAAGGACGGTCTGTGTCATACATCATTCGTGATGACGCCGAATCCGTGATTCAGGAAAACCAGTATACTATCAGGGGAAAACCTGTGTAGGTCTCCACGTTCTCCAAGATTTATCTGATTTTTGAGAAGGGGAGTGTTCTGTCACGGTTTATATTCAGTGAAGAACCTATTTTGTGATTATTTTATGAATGCATTAAATAAAGAGAGTGTTAACATTGATTTCAGATAGGATTGTCATTTTTCGGAAAATCAAATAGATTAAAGGAAATTGAGCTCTCGCTCTCTCTCGATTAAACCATGGAGAATTATGACTCCTGATAGCAGGAAATTAAAAACCTATGACGAATGGATTTCTGCTGTTCAACAATACTATGAACCGGGCAACTCTGTTGAGCCGACGTATTGGTACGAACGACTACTCGAACTGAGTTCTGTTGCTGCATATGAATGGTTATGGAAAGGCGACAACCTCCGTAAACACAATGAGGATGAAAAGGCACTCTCCTGTTACGAGCGGTCAATCGAAATCGATCCAGATAATGCAGATGCATGGAATTTAAAGGCGCTTACCCTTTTCCTCTTATATAGATATGAAGAGGCAATTACCTGCTATGGTCAGGCAATCGCAATACGTCCTGAAGATGCCTATGCGTGGTTCAATAAAGGCATGTGTCTTCATGACATCAATCGGGATGAAGAGGCAATCAATTGCTTTGAAATGTTGAATGGAATCTATCCCAATGATGCATATCCATTTTACATGAAAGCGTTGTGCCTTCGCACCCTCAAACGCTACGAAGAGGAAATGACCTGCTATGATCGGGTATTAGAATTACATCCTAATGATGGGAATGCATGGCGCAATAAAGGCGTTACTTTTCAGAACCTCAATCGTTACCAGGATGCAATTATCTGCTACGATCGGTCAATAGAACTTGATCCAGATGGTGTAGATGCCTGGATGAAGAAAGGTGTTCTCCTCAATAACCTCAATCGCGAAAAAGAGGCACTTCATTGCTTTGAAAAGATAATCGAAATCAAACCACTGGGACAGAGTAAATTAATCGTCAGTTGCCTCGAATGGATAGACAAAATAAACCAACAATTGTGATGTAATTCGTTGTTTTAAAAAATTATCGAAATAATCGAATAAATAGGAAGGACTGTAACTCAGTTCTGACCTTTCCAGGGGAAATCCGGCACCATCTACGGATCTATTCAACTTCGTCAGATCTGCATCCGGTGCTCGCCGACGATGTCACTGAAGAGTTCTTCCTCGTCTCTTATTGTACATCGGTTCTCAAAGTAGCGGTTGATATTTTTGATATCTCGTACGAGGAATTTGATGGCCAACGGGTGGTTGGGGGTCACCGCCTGGCCGATGTCGATGATTATTGGGTGCTCGCCGTCCCAGAGAATATTAAACTCTGAAAGGTCGGCGTGGACGAGTTCTGCCTCATTAAAGAGGGTCTTCATCGTAGCGGTGATCTCATCATAGACTGCCTGGTAGTCATCCGGCCGGGCAAGCCGCAGCTGGGGATAGGCGACTTCATCTTTGCCCATAAACTCCATAATGAGAATGTTGCGGTCAAAGTGAATCGGGAGGGGCACCCGGATACCTGCGTCGTGGGCACGGGCCAGGTTGGAATACTCCTTCTTGGTCCATGCAAAGATCAGATCCTTTTTGGACTTTTTCACCGAGGAGAAGCGGGGATCGCCGACAATATACTCGCTAATTGACCGGAAATTGGCCGACTGGATACGGTATATTTTAATGGCAATAGGCATCTCCTCGCCTTCACCGTAGAAGACGTTTGCCTCCTTTCCGGTGGAGATGGAGCCTCCGATTTCCTTAATCAGCTTCTTGTGCACCAGACGGTAGAGGGAGAGAAGGGTTACGTCGTCAAAGACGTTTTCAGAGACCTTAAACTGGTCGGCATCCCGTATCCGGACTCCCATCCGTTCAGTTTCGCGGTCAAAGCGTTCGATGAGTTCGTCTCTTTTTCCCATGGTGTATGTGTTCTCCGGTGTTTTTGTGTATGAATCTGTTTTCACTCGCCGTTCATGAATGCACGGGCGTCTGCCAGTGCCTCAATAAGTCCATTGGAAACAGCGGCCTTCAAATCTGCCGGGTGGACGCTGCCTGCACCGTATGCGGTCTCCATCTCTTCATAGGAGGAGAAGGTGGCGTCACCGCCGAACTTCTCCGGGCGGTGTATCGTGACGGTACCGAGGCGGGGAAATACGTGGTACTTCAGGGTCTGAAGCACCGGATTCTCTTCTATCTCCGGCGGGCAGAAGGCCTTCTTCATCTTCTTTGCGATGGTCTCCTCTGAGTCGGCAACCGAGATATAGTTCCCGGAAGACGAGGCCATCTTCTTGCCGTCAAGGCCGTTCAGGATGGGGGTGTGGATGCAGAGCGGTGCCTTAATGCCGATGGACGGGAGGTGTTCACGGGCGAGCATGTGAATCTTGCGCTGGTCGATGCCGCCGACTGCCGCGTCCACATTGAGGTGAGCGATGTCCACCATCTGCATGATAGGGTAGACCATCTGGGAGACGGTGGGGTTGTCCATCTGGCGTCCGACCTCGTTCATGGACCGGGTGGCCCGGTTGAGGGTGATGCGCTGTGAGAGCATCAGCACGTCGAGCTGATACTCCGGGGAGAGCTGGAAATCACTGCCCAGCACAAATTCTGCATCTTTCAGGCCGACTGCCTCGAAACAGCGGCGGTTATAGTCCGCGAGCTCCCGGACTTCGTCCATGGTGCCCTTGCGGTTCAGGTATGCGTGAAGGTCTGCTAAGAGGACAACGACCTCAAACCCTGCATTCTGCAGGTCGATGAGTTTATTGATGGTGACGAGGTGGCCGAGATGAATCTCGCCGGACGGTTCATATCCGGCGTATACCCGTTTTTTGTCCTGGGAAAGGACAGAGCGGAGTTCTTCATCCGTGACGACTTCAACCGTATTTCGCGTTGCAAGCGCGTATGACTCCATTATTAATACTGTGGTGTGCAGCGCATTAATGGTTGCTTCGGGCACAGGGAGGATAAGGGGGGAAACGGTTCCGTATTTCCCGGATGATGTGGTGGGGTATCCGTTTCCCCGGAGTCTCTGCTGCACATTCTCTATACCGAATGTTTATCAGGAAATGTGTGACAACGATGATGTATGTCTCTCAATGACCGATGGATCGGTGCAGAGTTATCCGGTGTTGAGAGGGAGCTTGCCTGCAATACAAAATATGAGAACGTCGGGTATGTTGAATATTACCGGAATGACCCGCGGTATTTCTATCTGCATCCGTCTCCGTTTCTGAAGACCAGACCGTCTGTGCTGTACGTTGCCGATCCGTCCGTGGTCCCGCAGGGGCCGCCGCCGGAGCACCGGTTTATCCGGGTGCATGTCATTGACGAGGAGAGACAGCCTCTGGATGCCATGGGAAATGATTGGCTGACGTTCCGTGATATCGGAGGGTGGGAGGAGTTTGATGTCTCCTCTCTTGCACGGCAGCGCAAAATAATGGATTTCCATGAAGTGATCGAATTTTTTGCGTATCCCTATGACGGCGAAGCGGACTGCATTGAAGAGATTGCAGGGTGTTCTGCATTATTTGCATTCTCCGCACCCCCAATGCATGATGAAACGGGCGGCATACGCTCAGCGGTATTCGGGAAAAAGCATCAATGGGATGTGTTCAGGCGCCCGTTTGAAATAATTCCGAAAGAATTCAGGCGGGTCAACTCCTACTATTATTATCTCTTCTCGAATACCGAGACTGCTGTCCGGAAATCAGAGGGAGAGATTAATCAGGCAGTTCTCAAACCGCAGAAATTAATTGCCGATATTCCGGTTGCCATCGACAATGAATCCGGCAAAAAACTGTCCCCGGAATATCGTGATGTCCTCAAAGAAGAGTCGGGCATTATCACCGGACAACTCCTGGACGGCCTCTTTATCAGACCAGAATCAACAGCAGCGATTGAAAAAGTGATGACAGAGGCAGTATACGAACTGCGTGAAGAGTATCTTTCCTCAGGCCAGCGGCCGTTCCGGCAGAATATCTCGGGTGCCATTCCGAAACTCGCGTCTTCGTATGCCAGATTGCAGTCAAGTTCTGACATCCGGAAAGATGATATCAAATATGTCATGGACCTGTGGTCGTCCATGTCGCATAAGACCGAAAAAATCCAGTCCTCGGCCCTGAAAGTGCGGGATGCCTTTGCCCTTACCGGGGATGCGAAGACCCTTTATTACCGGCTGTCTGATGTCTATGGGGCCGATTGTCCGATTCCGTTTAAAGATGCAGTGAAGACCTCCTCTCTGGATCCGCTTGATTTTAAACTGGCGTATGAATCACTCGAAGAACGCGGGTATTGTCTCATTGTAAAAAATAATCTTACTCTTCTTGAACCATATACGAAAGAATAAATCATTTTTATCGTGGCATCAGAATTGAATTGAAACGCCGTTCGCTCAGAGATTCTGAGCGGAAAGGTTTATCGGGTACATTTGAGCCGGCAGAGCAAAAATGGGGTATCTGGTCTGTGAAATATTTCAGGATACGGTAAAGGATGTGAGAATACCGTGCTTGTGCCGCCATGCAACACGGAAAAATATTGCCTTCGGGCACATTTCTGTGCCGGTTTTCTTTTGAGATATATTTAAATGTTTTTAAATAAATCTTCTCGCCATGGGTGTAAGGTATCGATCATCATTGTGCATATCACTGGCACTGCTCCTTTTGTTTCTGCTGATATGTGTGCCGTCTGCTGCTGTCATTGCAGAAGTTACGAACGGAACCCTTCTGGAATCCCGGAATGAGGGTGAATTAATACAATATACCATGGAAGTGAGCGGCATCCCCAAGCAGACGCGGATTATTGAGATGACAACAGATCTCATGCCTGTGCCGGGCACCAGCCTCTGGCAGCCGGAAGTGAGTGGCTTCATGGTATCCGGGGGGGATGCGGCATTAAACGACCACAAAATTGAGCTGACAGAGGACGGTGAATTTCCGGATGCAATCAACGTAACCGTATCAGGCAGGGTGCCCGTGCTGACATCGGTAGAGATCGTTGACGGAGTTGTGGTAACGAAACGGATCACACAGACAACAGGGTATGTCTACTACCGCATTCAGGCACTTGATGAGAACCGTGATATCCTTGGATCAGGCACAACCGAGACTTTTTCGGTGAAGATCCCGGATGACGAACAGTTCACGGCACGGCTGAACGCGGTCACCGACCCGGATTTGAGAGCCCTGATAGACGACCTCTACTCAAGGGGGCTCCGGGATGAGGCAAACGACCTTCTGGAATATGCCGAAGCACCGAAAGAGTCAACGCTGCCGGTGACCATGGCGATTCTGGTGTCCGTAGTGTTGCTCGTGGGGGGATTTGGGGCCGGAATGGTATTCGGTCAGATGCGGGCGAAGAACATGCAGGAATTTCAGAAAGAATACAAGGGGGACTGAAAAATAATGCCTCATGATGATATAATCGAAGGGAAGCCCTTCCAGATGCCGGATGAATTAACCGTTGTAGCCATCGGTGGGTGCGGAAAAAAGCTCATATCAAACCTCTATGAGCATGAATGGTTCCTGAGACATTATCTTTCGGACGGGAAACGGCTGTCACTGTTCACCATAGACACTGATACCAACCAGAGAAAGGATGATATCAAACGATCAGAACAGGTGATGGCACGGCTGGGGGATATCCAGCGAACAAACAGCCAGATGGGCGGAAGTGTAAAAAGCTTCCATTACCACCTCCCCGACCTGGCGAACGTCGAACGTGTCTCTTCCCTGACATCGCGGGAGGTGACCGAACAGATGAAAAAGAGGCGGGAACGCCCGCTTGTCGATGTATGGTGGATGAATGATCCCGAATACGGATTCGACTACCAGATGCTGAAAAAGGTGGACAAAAATATCGTCGACGATTTCGGCGGAGGGGTCCACCGGAGGCGTGCGATATCCAAGGCGGTATTCTACAAGGCGATCACCCAGGGCGGAGAGCAGTTCCCCTCATTTCAGGGGCACGGCCCGGTGGCGCTCATTGTTGGTCTCGGAGGCGGTACAGGATCCGGGATGTTTATTGATCTGGCCCGCTACATCAAGGAGAAACGCGGGCAGGAGTCAAAAATCTGGCTCTTTGTGGTGCTTCCGGCGGCAAGCGAAGGGGAAAAGGAGCAGTTGAATGCTGCGATCGCACTCTCCGAGATTGAATATCTGAACATGATTGAAGACAAGCTCTTCAACTACATCATCGTCTCATCCCTGAGCCCCACCGGATATGTCGACGGAGGGGACAGAAAGCAGGAAGTGGTCGAGTTTGACGCGTCCTTCCCCTATATGTTCATCAATTCCTTCTACCTCCCGACAGCAGACATCTCAGCCATCGTAGACGCCAAAAAAGATTACTCCGGCTTTATCTTTGCAGATTCGCATGTAATCGAGTACCCGGTGGAAAATCTCCGGTCATTAAAGAAAGGGTTTGAGGATGTCATCGAAAGCCTCTCCGGTTTCGGACAGAACCGGGGAAAGATCTTAAAAGAGGTCTCTGAATTTATCGCAACCAATGAAAGCCTCTACCCCGAGGAATTTTCAAAGACGGACACGGAGATAACCCACAACGATGTGAACCTGTACCGAAAGGAGATCGAGAAAGTCAAAAAAGTCTGGGAGAATGAGATCACCGATCTTTTAAACTTCAAAACGCAGTCCATTATCGAATCGGCGGTCACAAACAACATGCCTGCCGAGCTCAAGGACATCTCTTCTGTGCAGGACTATGACAAACTCACAGAGTACGTCGAAAGGCTCAAAAAGTCCCTTGAAAACGAGAGCAAACCGCATGAAAATGCAAAGGATCAGGAATTATACGAACTGATAAAAAAGAATCTTCATTTCCTTGAGGAGATGTCACATCTCCAGAAGAAGACATTCTCCATTAGTGAAAAATCAGCACGGATTGCACTTTTAAACATCATTCGCGGCGAAGAAAACTTCGGCAAGATTTCAGGCGACCTCTCATCGCGCCAGTCGACACTCAGGGCGGAGATCAGTGAAGCGGATGTCAGGATCAAAAAGAAGCGTGATGACCTTGAGGAGATCACCGCTGAGCAGAACAGAATGCTTGACCGGATCAGATCCGAGGTTAACGCACTTGCCAAACCGGTTGATGATTACGTTGCGCTCGGCCACGGAACGGCCGCTGCTGCCGGACAGGGTTCAATAGAAGGTCTTGAACAGGCATTTCTGGAGAAGTTCGCGGCACTTCTCTTTGTCCTCAGGGAAAAGCTCAATGAGTCGGAGAAGAAGAAGGCAAAACTGATCCGGCGTGATGAATGGCTCTCCTCACTTCCGCTCGGGGACCTTCAGGGAGATATCGAGAGGTTGGAGAAGGCGACATCAGCAGACTTCTCCTACCTGAGGGATCTTGCGGAGTCGGTCTCTCTTTACTTCTACAACGACTATATGCTCAGGCTCTCCAAAAAACAGGGCTTTACTGACAGTCTTCTGGGGAGAAAACTCAATTCCGAGATGTACAGAAGCGAAAAGGCGACAAAGGAAGAGAGAATACGCAAGATATCCCAGATGCATCCCGGAAAGATATCGATACGCGATCCCTTCGAGGTCTTCATACAGGACAAGTTCCTGACACGGGAGTTTGACACACGGCTCGTCTCCCTGCGGGAAGCGACCTTAGCGCCGGTTTCATCACAGTTCAACCTTGAATCCGAAGAGAAGGCAGCCCTTGTCCGGTCCTTCTCCGGAAGGGACACCGCATCGATTCTCACCGGCATCAGGGAGACTCTGACAGAGATCGTAAACAACCGTGAAGGATACTCCACAAAGACCGGAACCATAAACAGAGAGATAGACTTCCTGATCCAGTCGCAGAAGCAGATGCAGCAGCAGGTCGAATTCCTGCAGAAGACGGACAATCTGGTGAACGCGACCTTTGACCCACGAAAAAAGTTCAATGCAGACGTGAATGCCTATGAGTCCGGGCTGAGGATCATTGACGAAAAAAGAAAGAGTGGCAATGCAACCATTGAAGGCATGTACCGGACGTGGTTCGGGGAGATTAACCCGACCATTCTCTCCCTGCTGCGTGATGACTCTGACCTCTCGGTCCTCGACTATGACACGGAGGGAAAACGTGAGATTGAAAAGCTCTACAACATCGTGCAGTGGAAGTACAAGGAGCTTATTGATGCACACAAACTTGGGATAAACAATATTTCGATCGGGTATGGAAGCGCCGGAACCGAACGATGGAGCTTTGACAAGGCCGCCCTTGTCGCATCGTCCCCCTCACGGTGGCTTTCACAGTTAATAGACAACAAAGGCAGTGATTTCAGGCGCAATCTGGTAAAATCCCTGGATTTAAAGGGCGTCGACAGTGCGAAGGTGAACTCCCACAACTACACCAAACCCTGGGAGATATCGCTCACGTTCTTTGCAGCGGCAAGTTTCCTGGACAATATATCCCCTTTGACAACCGGCGGAGGATACTGGGAGAAGTACGAGAAGGCAAAGAACAATATCCTCCATCATGCCCTGTATCTTCACGAGGGGAAGTATGTTGTCCGTGAGAAAACCCTGCTTTTAACCGATGCGGCAGAGACTGCAGATCTTGAATCCGGCGACAAGGCACAGATTCAGGAGGCAAAGGACAGGATTCTGGACTTATACACGGTAAAGGACATCAAAGAGGCAGCCGGGGAATGATCATCAACAATAAAAAAAGAAGAACATACCTTCTTTTTGCTCTTCCTTTGAGCATTGTTGTTGCCTATATCTTCACATCCATAGCGCCTGTCTTTAAGCTTCACCCGCCGTCGTTTGTATTGACCGTCTGTGTTGAATTTTTATGCGGACTCTTCTTTGCCATTGCGGTGGGTATGCTTTTTAACGAGGACTCCCGGATAAACGGCGTTATCTACACCGGAATATTTGCTGCAATACCTGTTTTTTATGTGTATTCCTCCCCGTGGGCAGACATCGGCCTCCTGACTCTCACCTTCTCAGCGGGAGTCCTGTGTGGTGCGGTGTTTGTTGCACAGGTGGTAATCACAAACCGCTATGACAATCTTGCAAAATTCGCCAAGGTGCTCTTTACCCTGTTCTTTGCAATCATCATCGGCTTTCTTGCATACGAGATGTATCTTACTTCCTTTGCGCCCGATACAGCAGTGAGTGAGGCATATGTGACGCAAAATATCTTCTTTTTTGGTGCGGGGATTGTTCTCTCACTGATTCTCTACTGGCTTGCGATAAAAATCACCATCGGCGTACGGGCATCTGAGATATTTATATTCGGGCCGCGTTCATCCGGGAAGACGTATTTTGTCCTTGGCCTGTGGAGCTACATATCCGAGCATTTCGAGAAGGGTCACTCAAATGAGGGTGTGGTATTAACGGGCGACCCCAATGACGAAGGCGACGAACTGAGGATATCAAGCCTGTATGCAAGCATTCTCGATGGAAAAATTCTCTCACGGACGTACCGCTACCAGATGGTGATGTATCAGCTTACCGGAAAGAAGTACGGGCTGATTCCGGTCAAATGGACGGTTGTAGACTATGCAGGAGAGTATTACGATGAGCTAAATGAAATCAACTTTACAAAGGCCGTCTCCCTGTTAAGTGACCGTCTTGGAATGCCCGAGGGGGAGGTCAGAAAGGGTGCAGGGACGATCGATTTTGTGAAGTACATTAAACTGCACCACCCGGAAGAACTCATCGACCCGGAATTCACCAAAAGTGTCATCCTGTCGACGATGTACGGTAATTTTATCCGGGCAGGAAAGGTCATCTTTCTTATCGACGGCGAAAAAATAACCGACGACAGGAAGGGCCATGCACAGCTGGCACGGGAGTTCGGGGGGTATATGAAGACCCTGATTGATCTGGAAGGAAAAAATTATCTCGGATTTTTCCGGCCCAACAAAAAATACGCCCTTGTTGTCACCAAAACTGATCTGGTATTCTGGAAGAACCGGGAGATACGAAATCTAATCCAGTCAATGAATGCCGAAAAATTATCCGATATCCCGGAAATGTCCAGAGAAGCCCTGAATATCGAGAACAGCCTCTTTGAGATCCTCAGTTCAAACAAGGTTTTTAAAAACCTGGTAAACATGATGAACGACATCTCGATGTATTTTGTCGCTGTCTCTGTTGATGCGTCAGCCGAGCCTTTTCCCACAGAGGAAGGATTTGAAGAGGAGATTGCCCCGACCGCCCTTGCACCGTGGAGGTTTACGGAGATATTCAAATTCGGCCTGTGAGGGGTCATTTCAGGGAGGGTTTTAGGAATGGATGATGCATACGGAATATTTACCACGGACGGCGAGACGGTCGCAGGCACCCTGAATGATGAGTATGCACTCCGTCTTGCTGAGCGACTTGACGAGAGCACGGCGTCATTGTATATCAGCACAAAAAATGGTGTTTTTCTGCTCGGAACCGCGGTAAACGTGCAGAAGAAGGGAAGACGGCCTGATACGTTCATCTATCTTGAAAAGGTCGGATGGAACCGGGAACTTCCGCCGGACATTGATCTCGCATTCATCCATGCGTTTTACGGCCGCATCGAAGGAAGGCTCGCAGAAATAGAGTATGAGGTGCGTGATCTCGCATCAGACGTTGATTTCTTTGACGAACGGCATAAAAAAGTAGTCACCAGTCTCCTGAGTTCCCATGCCGCAGACTACTCTGTCGGAAGGCTGCTTCTGGGAAAGGAGGTGGTGTGCGTATCAGGCAACCTCTCAAAGTCTGTCGATTTTGTTGTCGCCGTCACCGAAAAGCTTCATTTTTTCCTCTCCGCCGGGTTTACCATCGTTGTTGCAAAACGTTCTTTTAGGGATGCCGATCTGCTGGTGACAGAGAAATATGCCGGGACAGTTCATATTGACCTTGACACTGAACGTACAAATGATCCGAAGTGGGGTGAGCTCTATACAAACCTCGGTATATTTGCCCGGAATCCCGTAGTCCGGCAGAAAATCTCCGCGGAACTGTCCCGGAAAAAACTGGAGGAGCGGCTTGTTTCTGCGTACACCGGCAGCAATGTCCCGCCTGTCAGTGCAGAACGGTTCAGGGATTTTCTTTCAGAGGAGAAGATTGGTGCCTTTGAGAAATCACAGGAGAAATTCTCTTCATCTGCGTATGAAGCACCGGCAAAAGAGGGAGTGAAACGGCCGAAGGAGTCAGACTACGGAAAGTGGACGATCACCGAGTCTGACAGGGAGGACCTCAAACGTGAGTATGAGAAGCACATGGAGGCGAAACGGAAGGGGAGGGTGCGTCTGCTGGCCGTCCTGGGCGTGTTTGTCATCCTGCTTGCAGCCGTACTGGTGCTCTTTGTCGTCTATCCGGGATTTATGCATGGTGGCCTGAATCTGACTGAAATTCCGCACATCACCCCTTCGGCAACGATTCCACCCGTTGATGCGTCACGTATTGTCACACGGCTGAACACCACGCCGGGAAATATCCCTGAAAACCTGTCCGGATTCGGAAGTGCATATGATATCACGCTCTCCGGACCGCAGAATGTGACACTTGACCTGAACGCTGATTATAACCCGGATCTGTCGTATTACCTGCTGCTCTACAACCAGTCGGCGTCATCATGGGAGCCGGTTGAGACCACATTTGTTTTCACAAACGGGTCGGTGACAGCCTTCATTATGGATTCAGGCATATATCGCCTCTTCACGGACAGGGAAAGCACCTTTAATGAGAGTTAAAAGTTGAGTTGTGCGTCCGTACAGCACAGACAGGTATTCTCTATGAAAAAACCCTCAGCACTGAGAATCATTCCCGTCCTCATTTTGTGCCTGCTCATACAGGCGGTCATCTCACCTGCAGATGCACAGATACAGAAAGGCACGATATCTGTCTCATCAGTGCCGCAGGGAGCGAATATTTACCTGAATGATGAAGATCTCGGCCTTCAGACAAATACGGTGATTCAGAATGTTTTTCCGGGCATTCACTATGTGCGGCTTGAGTTGCCGGGCTACCGGACATGGGAGAAGATCTTTGAGGTAAGGGAAGGGGAGATTACCTACATCAGCCATGAGATGGAGCCGTTGGTGGGCGATGCCTTCTCTGTAACGACAAAGCCCGAGGGTGCACAGATCTATATCGACGGGGACTTTTACGGCATATCAAATACCGTTTTTTATGAACTTCCCACGGGGCAGCACCGTGTGCTCCTGCTGCTTGACAACTATTCAGATTATGCGGCAACGGTAACCATCAGCGAAGGGATGTCGCAGTCACTTGTGCATACGTTTGAGCCAATACCTGACACCGGACGGATAACTGTTGCATCTGTCCCGTCGAATGCCGGGATTTATCTGAACGGAGAGTATCAGGGCACCACCCGAAAGACGCTTGATGAGGTCGTGCCGGGGACGTATGCCATTGTCATCATGAAAACCGGATACGACAACTGGACGGGCACGGTTGACGTTGCGGCAGGAAAAATATCTGAAATAATTGCGGAGCTGACGCCTGCAAAGGTCATTTTGTCCGTTACAACGGTTCCGAAAGGCGCCGGTATTGTCATCGACGGCGTATTCTCAGGCACCACTCCTCTTGAAATACCGGTTGAACAGGGATTGCATACGGTTCTTCTGGAAAAGTTTGGCTATGAGAGTCGTGAAGAGGAGGCGGATGTCGGTGCTGAAGGGGCCTCAATTTCTGTGAACCTTGTATCAATGGCGCCGCAGGCAATAGCAGAGGCACAACGGGTGGTATTCGATAATGTCGACTACCAGCCGGAGAAAGCACGGGAGGCGCTTGAGAATGCACAGAAAAGCTATGCGGCGGGAGACTCTGAAAGTGCAATAACCTACGCAGCGTCTGCAATCGCCCTTGCCCGGGACGTTGACGGGGACGGGGTGATAAATCCGCTCGACATCAGCCCGCATCTTCACAATGCTGTGATATATATAACGCCGTTTCTTGTTGTGTTTCTTGTAGCCGGATTGATTGCAAAGGACATGCTACGGCATCGGATAAAGCCTGAGATCACGGTCCATCTGCCGGTGACCATACGGGAGGATGATATGCTTGCACGGGCTGAGGTGACGGCAAATGCTCCCGGAGGGCCATACCGGGGTTTTGTCTGCACGGTGTACATTGACGGCATCTCCGTTGACCACTTCACGGACCCCGGAAAATATGATGTGATGCTCTCAGGACGAAGCCCGGGTGTCCACAGTCTGATGGTGCATCTTCAGGTTGCAAAGGAGCGGTACGGTAAAGCGGAGAAGAAGGTGAAGGAGAACTTTATCGTTGAACCTCCAGAACCGGCACATCCTGTTACGGATGAGAAAGGTGGCGGGATTATTATTCCGGAAGATGAGGACTTCGGGCCTGAGGATCTGTTTGAGGAGGGGAAAGAGTGATGTTCCTGAACAATGGGTATGGAGAGTTCCGTATCTGTTCACCGGGGCATCCTCCCGAAACAGCATTCTTGTGAAAAAACCTTCGGGTTCCGGGGAGTCAGGACCTGATGGGTCCATATGCTTAGGCAGAATTATCACCGTCTGCAGGAATCCTTAGACGATGGCAGACAACAGTATTTTCTCCTATCATTCAACCGTTCTGTTTGTACGCGATGTGGCCGCTTCAAAGAAATTCTACACTGAGGTGATGGGAGAGGAAATTGAACTCGATCTCGGCAAAAATATCGGTTTTAAAAGTGGAATTGGTATCTGGGACGGGAGTTACGGCAGGAACGTGATATTCGGGGATGCCGGTGCCGGAGATGACGATTTTTCCTCAAAGCGGATGCTCGAACTCTATTATGAAACGGATGACATGGACCGGACATCTGAACTGCTGAAAGCTGCCGGTGTTGTATTCGTGCATGATGTCGTCGCTCAGCCATGGTGCCAGCTCACGGTTCGGTTTCTTGACCCTGACGGACATATGATCGAGGTGGGCGAACGAATGGATGTCTGTGTGAAACGGCTGGCCGCGTCCGGCATGTCAGGCGAAAAGATTGCAGAATCAACCACCATGCCTGCTGATATCGTGAAGCATATGCTGAAGAATGGATGATTGAACCCCGGTTCCCCAGGCTGAACATGGAAATATAACCGGGAAAAATGTATTTAGTCCGGTTTGGAAGGGATGCACTCCCTTCACCGCTGTTTTCAGGATGTGACGGCGCCTGCTGCCACATCCTTTTGGGTGTTTTTATCTGAGGAATGAGGAAATATGCTCAGATCGCCTTCAGGCCGAGCGCCTCATTGGTGATCCGAACCGACTCTTCTGCGGTGTCTGCCGCCTTCATCATCGCACGGATGGCGTCGATGTTTTCGACGACAACATCTGCCTCCTGGTGGATGGCCTGGAAGAGATAGAGCTCATTGTTTTTACCGACCGAGACTGAGTCCTCGTAGACACAGGACTCCCAGAGGTCACCACGTGGGCGGCCCATGTCGGAGGCCAGTTCCCGGAGTTCTGCCGTGGATGTGATGCCTGAGGCGCCCTTCACAATGCCGATTCTCGGGTGTTTGCGAATCAAATCGAGGACGCCCTCACGGGTAGCCTCCTGAGCGAGCTCCATCCTGATCACATGCATGTGCATGAAGGTCGTCGGCACGATCATCGCTGTCGTCACGATATCGATGGACGGGAGGACGGTGTTCACATCCGGGCCGTGGTGGGACGGGATGGTGACCGGGTTTAAGACGATGGCATCAATAGGCCCCTTTTTGATGCCGCCGGGGTCAGACCCGCGCCGCACCATCGTCGCAAAGACCGATTTTACCCCATATGCCTCATCTGCAAGCTGGATGATGCGGCACAGGCCGGTCGTATTGCAGGATACCACCCGCACAAAGTCAGCACCGTAGGCATCGCGGTAATTGCAGGATGAATTAAACGAGATCCCTGCGATCTCATGCTTTTCGCCGCCCTGCCAGATGGCCTTGACATTGAAGAGCTCGTAGATTTTCCGGTTCTCCTTGCCCACACCGCCCGGCGTTGCGTCCACAACGACGTCGCACTTCTTGAGCATCTCCTCCACATCGCCTGCGACTGCAATGCCTGCCCGCTCAAAGGCCGGCTTCTTCTCAATATCTGCGATATAAAGGGGGTATCCCCGCTCGTTTGCGATATATGCCTCACCCGAGGGTCGTGTTTTGGAGACTCCGACCACTTCCATATCCGGCTGGGCGGCCACCGCGTCGGCCACCCGTTTGCCAATTGTTCCGTATCCGTTAATTGCGACTCTGATCATAGCTGCACACCTTCAGATGATACTCCCGGTGCAGGCATGTCCGCCCTTCAGCGGGGTATCCCTCGCACCCGTTGTCCCTCTCACCTGATTATTCAATTGATACAGCGGGAATACAAAAAAAAGGTTCTCTTTGAATGAGACCGACTGGTGCCTGAGCAATAAAAATATTGAAGAGATCTGTGCTCATATTACTCCTTTGATTCAACAGCTGGGGGGTTTGGAATAAAAAAGAGCGTATGTCCGCGATGCGGTGAACCGGTGCCGGAGGGGGGTACCATCTGCATGGTCTGCGGTCAGTCCCTGAAGAAGCGTTCGACGCTGCCAAGGGAAGTGATTCTGGTTGCTATTCTTGGAGTGGCTGCGATTATACTGGCATATCTGCTGTTTCCTGTTTTCTTTGGTGCAACAGTCGTGACAAGCACCGGAAATGTCAGTTTTGTTGTGACCCTTGCAGACGGGAGTCTGTCCGTTGAGTACGGAGGGACAGAGGACGGCAGGGATGTGGCAGAGCTGCAGATTGCGCTGCTTGCAGAAGGGGGCAGGTCGTCGCAGATTTTCTCCTTTAAAAATCCACAACCTGACACGGTGCTTGGTCCGGTAGAGACCGGCACCACGGGAAGGCCGGTTGGTGTCTATTATGTTGCTGTCTATGCCGATGGTACGGAAACTAGTAATACCATTCCCATCTGAAGGAATGGTGAGATGTATGGTGAAGGAGACAGGACATGGTGGCAGGGGGTACAGACCATGAATATGCAATCTGGGTGACCCGGGATGAGCTCGGGAAGAAAAAGGAGATCCACCTCGAAGGGAAGATGATCACCTTCAGAATTCCTGAACAGATTGATGGGCACGCAGTGCTGCGCCTGAAAGGGCTTGGCTACCGGAACGGGTCAGAGAACGGCAATCTGCTTGTCCGGATTAATCTTATGGAAGAGAACCGCGGGTCGGAGTGGTCATCCTTCCGCGGCAGCCGGCAGCGTTCATCCTCCGGTGGTGGATTTGGACGGTTCCCGTGGATGAATCCCTCACCGGCTCAGGACGGGCGGCATGAAACGGGTGCTCCCTTCACGCCAAAAAAGGCGGTGAACGACCCTATGCAGCAGAGGCGGGCAGGGTTTCTGATCGCCGGTTCCGGTCTGGTGCTGGTATCAGGAGGATATCTGGGTATTCTGCCTGTATCCGCATGGGCAGGAGCTGTCATTGTTGCGGCAGGCATCATCCTCGCCTTTTTTGCCTGATTGGATTTTATCCCCTGAAATTGGTGAATTCGGTATCAATATATTCCTGTTTCCCCCTGCCGAAGATGAGTGTTCGTTTCATGCACACAGGTTTTAAGTGATGTTTTGAATTGTCGCCCCGGGAGCTGTTCGCTCCCGTCCCAGGCAAATGGTGATAAGATCTGGTATCAGAAAGGGTAGTATGTCTGTTCAGATTGATACCGCATTCATCCCTGATCCCTCATTCCGGTCGTATCTGATCCTTGTGACCGCGTTTGGCATGCTGATCCCCGTCTTCTTCTTCGCATTCATGGTATTTGCGATAACAGAGGGGGCGGGCAGTGCGCTTGCAGTGATGGCGGGCATTTTTGCCGTGCTTGCTTTTACAGGCGGTCTCTGGGCCTTTCTGTATTATGATACCGTCTGCTACCTTCTCACGCCGACTGAGATGACCTGGGGCCGTGGAATCCTCTGGAAACAGACGGGCATTGTCCCCTACAATCGTATCACAAACGTCGACATCATCCAGGGTCCTGTGATGCGGGTCTTCGGGATATCAAATCTGCGTATCCAGACCGCGGGCTACTCGGCAAATCAGATGGCGGAGATTAAACTCCAGGGTATTCGTGATCCTGAACCCCTCCGTGCCGTCATTATGGACTTTGTACGGTCCGGGCATCCGGTCGCAGCCGTCACCGGTGCGGAGAACACCGCGACCCCTGCGTTTGTCTCAGCCGCATCACCGTCCGGGCAGGCGGCCGATGCTTCCGTGCTCCGGGAACTCCGGGAGATTACAGCCGTTCTGAAGAGAATCGAAGAGAAGATGCAGTGAACAGAAAATATATTTCTGCCTCCCCTCTCTTCTTTTGCCGCCCGCCGTGTTATCATCTCCCCTCTCTCCTCTGATGTCATCTCTCCTTCTGCATCCGTCTTTTGTCTCACTAAGACCTCCAACCTTCGCAGGCTGGCATCGGCAGGAGAAAGAGAAAGGTGCAGGAGATGAGGTGCAGAATGCACCGGGGAAAGGAGAATGCTATTAGCACCGGCGGACAACCATTCTCATAATGAGAGTATATATGAGAGTGGCGTTGCTGGTCTGCATGGCCCTGTTCCTTGTCTGCGGGGCTGCTGTGGCCATTCAGCCGCCGGACCTGAACCGGACGGTCACAATAAATGGTGCCGCTGAGGTGGCAGCCTTCATCGAATCGCCTGCTGCAGGCGGTTTTGTCGCGGCGGGTGCTGCAAAGGACAGCCCTGCGATCTGGTTTGTTGCAGAAAACGGGACAGTCACCGGAAATATGACTGTTGCTGTGGATAACGCTTCTGTTATCCGGTACATCCAGGAGGAGGGGGACGCGTACCTGGTCTTCAGCGATACCCACGACTTTGCAGGAGTCACTCCTGACGGTGAAATCCTGTGGACGTGGCATGTGCCTCTCGGAGAAGTCTCTTCAGTGGATGCAGTCCCTGAAGGTGGTATCATTGCTGCCGCAAACTACCTGCACCCGACCCTCTACCGGCTGGATGCAGACGGAACACCGCTCTGGAACAAGACCTATGCTGACACCTCGGGCGCCGGTCTCGGGCGGATCCAGTCGGTGAAGGCAGTAGAAGGCGGCTATATCGTGGCCGGCTATGCCACACCGGTGATTGCCTCCGGAGATGCGGTGGGACTGGTGATGTACCTCAGTGAGGATGGCACCGTGGTCTGGGAAGAGCGCTTTGGTGAGGAGGGCATTGGCTACGTGGTAAACATCAGTCCCCTTCCCGGCGGCGGGTATATCGCCCCTGCTCTCACTACGGAGGATGAGGCAGCTGTCCTCATTCTCAATGAAACCGGCGCAGCAGATCAGCTATTCTTCTATCCCAAACGGATGGAACTGATCTACTATGCAGATGCGGCCCCCGGCGGCGGGTACTATCTGGTGGGATATGACGCCAGCCTGGTAAATGGTGAGCCGCAGTATCTCGTAATGGGTGTATCCCCGGATGGTGAGGAGGAATGGATGCAGTGGTTCGGAGATACCGGCATCCGGGCATTCGTCCCCCTCGGTGACGGGTTTGTGACCGGAGGAGAGAACGGGGAGATCTCTTTTTTTACCTTCCACAAGGCCGGAAAGGAGACTGATCTCTCGAATGCATGGATGTTTATCTTTGTTATTCTCGCAGGAATAATCGCCGGATATCTTATTTACCGGCAACACTGAGAACTTCCTTTATCCCCCTCTTTTTTTCTCCCGGCAGGCTATTGGTAGGCACTATCCGGGATTTTATCCGGTATGCTCTCTGGCCAGTATTGACTGAATGGCGATATATATTGAAATTCTCTGAATTCCTTCTGTTCATCATCTGTATTTCTCTCGGTTCCAATGGAAGGGTATTTGAGGGATTGAAGGAGAGGTTACATATACTCTATCGTATCTGTATGGGCCGGCGGATATTTCTCTGCTCCGTGTTTCATGCAGGTGCCAGTGATCTAAGTGATTTCCATGTCGTTACAAATTATTGAAGATGCACTGCGGCGTGCACTGGACGGGGATTTTACGGCCCCACTCAGTCAGGCGGCCGCAGACCCCGAGACACAAAACCTTGTCGGGCTCGTGGAAAAAGCCATTGGAAAGATGCAGAAGTCTGCTGAGTATCAGGAGATGCTCCGCAGGGTTGACGAGTTCATTGCCAACTATCCGTATCCTCTGGCTATCTATGGCGCTGACGGTGCCTGTCTGATGCTTAATGATCATTACTGCGCCCTCTTCCGCGATTCGTGTGAGGCGCTGATGAAAAAGTCATTCTCAGACTTTGATATCACCATTCTTGGTGGTGACAGCCTGTTTGCATCCCATGACACCAAGAAGAACTCTGAGACCGACCTGTCGGTCACATGGAATGACGGGAGCAAAAACTACCTGAAACTCTACCAGGTGCCTGTCAGTGACGGAGCAGGGGACATCAGTGTAGTCTACCACATCTATCTGGACCAGACCGAGGCCATCAGGGAGCAGGAAGAACTGAAAAAGTTCCAGAGGCGTGCTGATGCCTTCCTCCTGGAGAATCCGCAGGGGATTACCGTTCTTGCGGCAGACAAGCACCGCCTCGACCTGAACCAGGAGTACCAGCGTATCTGGCGCGGCGGCTACGATGAGCTGATGGCAAAGAAGCTCTACGACTTTAACATCACTATCGTCGGCGGTGATGACTTCTACGCCTCATATGAGACGAAAAAGAAGGCTGTTACGGATATGGAGATTGCATGGGACAATGGAGAGAAGTCATATCTGCGTCTCTTCCAGACACCTATTCTCGATGACAACGGCGAAATTGATGTCAACTACTACATCTACCAGGACCTCACCAAGCAGCATGAGGAGATGGCGGAGATCGAGAGATTGCAGAGGCGTGCTGATGCCTTCCTTCTGGAGAATCCGCAGGGCATTACGGTCCTTGCAGCAGACAAGCACCGTCTCGACCTGAACCAGGAGTACCAGCGTATCTGGCGTGGTAGCTACGATGAACTGATGGCAAAGAAGCTCTACGACTTTAACATCAACATTGTCGGCGGCGATGACTTCTACGCCTCATACGAGACAAAGAAGAAGGCCGTTACGGATATGGAGATTGCATGGGACAATGGAGAGAAGTCGTACCTGCGTCTCTTCCAGACACCTATTCTCGATGAAAACGGCGATATTGACGTCAACTATTACATCTACCAGGACCTCACACAGCAGCACGAGGAGATGGAGGAAATAAAAACGCTTCAGAGGCGTGCAGACGCCTTCCTCCAGCAGAACCCGCAGGGAATCACCGTGCTTGCCCCTGACAAGCACCGCCTCGACCTGAACCAGGAATACCAGCGTATCTGGCGCGGGGGCTACAACGAGCTGATGGCAAAGAAGCTCTACGACTTTAACATCAATATCGTCGGTGGTGATGACTTCTATGCCTCGTATGAGACGAAGAGGAAGGCCGTTACGGATATGGAGATTAAGTGGAATAATGGGGAGAAGTCGTACCTGCGTCTCTTCCAGACACCTATTCTCGATGAAAACGGCGATATTGACGTCAACTACTACATCTATCAGGATCTCACACCGGAACGTTCTCTCTCACAGTTCCTTGACCGCGAGATCACCCGGCAGGAGGCAAACCTGACTCTCCTCGCCCATGGCGATATCAGTGGGTTTGACCTGACGGTCGGCGAAACCAATGAGTACACTGCTGAGGCAGGTGTCCTCTTCTCAGATATGAATGCAAGCCTCACCGCCGCACAAAAGGCCATTGAAGAGATGGTGGAGGACTTCGTCGGGACCATGAAGGCGATGCAGGGAGGAAACAGCAAGGCACGGGCACACCCTGACCAGTTTGAAGGTGTCTATGCAGTCATCACCGAGGGATTAAATAATGTCCTTGAAACGGTGATGGTTCCGCTCAATGAGTCATACCGTGTCCTGAAGGAGTATGCAGATAAGGACTTCTCCAGACGGTTCAATGAGGACCTTCTGGTTGAAGGGGACTTCCTGAAACTGAAGACTGCCATCAACAATGTGGGCATCAATGTAGGCAGTGCCCTCAGCGATGTGAAAACTGCTGTTGACAATGTCGACGCAAACATGGCCGATGCCTCCCGCGGTGTTGAGGAGATTGCAAAGGCGATGGAAGATGTGGCAGTATCCAGCCAGCAGTCATCTGAGGCATTCCGGCGCCAGCTTGAGACAGTTGAGGTCGTTGCGCGCGAGATATCTGATCTCTCAGCCTCGATTGAGGAGATCGCCTCCACGTCACAGGAAGTGATGGCCCAGGCAGACCATGTTTCCCGCATGGGCAATGAGGCATCCGGGCTGGGCAGAGAAGCCAATAGTAAGATGAATGCGGTGGAGAAAATAGCAGAAGAGAGCGTCACTCAGATTGAGCAGCTCAACAAGAAGATGACTGAGATCTCAAAGATCGTCAAGCTCATCAATGACATCTCCAGCCAGACAAATCTCCTTGCCCTGAATGCCGCGATTGAGGCTGCACGGGCCGGTGAACACGGCCGTGGATTTGCTGTCGTGGCAGGTGAGGTGAGAAATCTCGCTGCTGAGTCAAAGGCTGCGACAGACTCCATTGAAGAGCTTATTGAAGGCATCCAGCGTGACTCCAATACCACAGCGGTCTCCATGAAGTCTGCCTACAAAGAGATCCAGGCAAGTCTGGAGAGTGTCCATCAGGCCATTGCGTCCTTAAATGAGATCGTCACCGGCGCCCAGGAGGCATCCGAGGGCATCCATGAGATTGCCCGTGCGACAGATGATCAGGCAAGTGCGACAAACCGGGTGATGGAGAAGATGGAGGAGACGACGACCCTTACCAAGGAGAATATGTCCCGCATTGATGATGTCGCAGCGGTGACTGAGGAGGTGGCAGCTTCAACCGAAGAGGTTGGCAGCGGCACCTATGAAGTGACACGGATGACCGAGAAACTGCGGGCGATGGTCAGCGTATTCCGGACAGAGTGAGAGGGGGCAGTGAATGTCAAAACTCACTGATGTTGTGGAATTCAGGATTGCAGACGGGTATTATGCAATCGATGTCCAGATTGCCCGGGAGATAGTCGAGATGATGACGATCACTCCTATCCCACGGGCACCGGATTATATCACTGGTGTCACCAATCTCAGGGGAGAGGTCACCAATATCATCAATCTCAGCAAACTGATAGGGCTCCCTGAGTCGGTTGCATCTGAGACGCAGAAGTTCATCGTCCTCATGCCGGATGCAGCACAGGGATCAAATGTTGGCATCATTGTTGATGATGTGTGCAGTGTGATGCAGGTGGATGAGAAGGATGTAGAGGCGCTTGGAGAGGGTCTCTCCAGCGATGTAACCGAGTATGTGAAGGGCATCATCAAGATGAAAGATGATGCCTCGGACACCATGCGCCTGATCATCTGGGTAGACATGCAGCGCGTGCTCTCCCAGATAATCTCCTGATTTTTTTTTGAATCGTTATTTTTGGTTTAATTCTCAGATGGATACTATTATATGGCCATACGCAAATAATGGCCATTAATCGGGCATTAATCGGATGATTTATTTATGATGGCGGCGGGGCAGAATGGGCGGCTCATCTACCGAACTGAGCAGTGTACGGGATGTGATTATCTTGGGGCCCGTTCGTTTGCCCGGATATCTCCTGCCCGTGAGCTGATTCCTGATGATGTCTTCCTCCGGATATTTCCCTTCTGCCGTGGCAGAACTCCTCTCCCCTTTTTGTTCTGGCTGGAGGGTCTGACCTGCAATCCGGAGGATCGACAGCGGATCGAAGAGGCCTGTGATCTGGTCTGCACGGCACGGGAAGGGCATACCTTCTCAACTCCCCCCATTATTTTCCGGAGTGAACGTGAGGAAACAGCCGCGTCCGGACTCTATGGATTGTCCTTTCACGCCACTCCGCCCCAATCCCCCTCCCTCTGTATCATCAGGTTCCCTGCTGCTCAGAGAAATGCTCCTGCTGACCTGACTGCACCTGACTGGTCATGTCTGGATTCCATGAATGAGGCAGTCATCATCCTGTCCCCGGATGCACGGGTGCACTGGTCAAATCGTGTGGGCAGAAGAGAACTTTCTTCGGCAGGTATGGAGGAGGGTGCTCCGGTATCTGCCTTCTGGAAAAGGGTCATGTGGGAGGATGGCACATGTCCGCTCTCGGAATTTATCCCTGCTTCCATGGAAAAAGCCTCTGTGGATATATTCGTGGAGGACACCCTGGAGAGATCCTGGCGGATTCGCACCGGTCTTCTGGGAGATTCAGCGGACTCCTTTACCGGGTATATCCAGACCGCAGTGGAGATGACAGAATGGATGGCCCGGCGTGTGAAACTCAGTGATATAGAGCATATGTTTGCGGCATTCATGGAGAATCTTCCCTCCGCTGCGGCTATACTGGATCTCAATGGGAGGGTTCGGTACTGCAATCCTCAGATGGACCAGTTCTTCTGCAGAAACGGATATGCAGATGGACAGGGTGGATATACTTTCCCGCCGGAGATGATCCGGACTGTTACTGCCCTTTTCCCCGAGGTCCTGAAGAAGGGAAGTGTCTCTACTGAACGCAGGCATACCGAACCGGAGAAGCATGACCTGATATATCAGCTCACCTTCTTCTCCATTTCCCGCTCGGGCTGCCCCCCCCTTATCGGTGCCATCGCTGTTGACCAGACCGAGGAGCGAAAGAATGAGAAGCAACGTGCAGCACTTGCTGCCACACTCTTTGAGGCACAGAAGGCAGCACGCATGGGAAGCTGGCAATATGACGATGAAACAGGCAGCATCACCTTCCGGGGACTATCCCCCGGGGATCTTTTCCTTTCGGATACGCCTCTCTCTATGCCTTTAGAGGTATTTCTCCGCTCCCTTCCGCCACAGGATGCCGCACGGGTGCGGCAGGCGGTGTCGGATCGTTCGGTTGACGTCCTGCACGAACTGACGGTCTCTCTAAAGAACACGGATGGCGAGGTGATGTATGCGGCATTTCGGGCACGCAACCGGACAGATGGCATCAAAGGTACGGTAGGTACTATTCAGGACATCACCGACAGGGTGAAGGCTGAGAAGGCACGTGCTCAGAGTGAGGAGCGGTTCCGGTTATACTTCAACAGCAAGATGGCAGGCTCGATGATCATCGAACCGCTCTACAATGATGAAGGAGATTTTTCCAGTTTCCGGTTTCTGGCGGCGAACCAGTCATTTGGCAGAATGATGGGTGTGGACCAGGGGACGGTCATCGGGAAGAATGTTGATGATCTCTTCCCGGATGATGCGCGGGAATGGGTATCTCTCTTTCATGATGCCGTCATGGAGGGTGGTTCATATACCGCTGAGTGGACCTGTTCTCAGCGAGGAAAAACCTTTTCCGGGCACATCTTCCCTCTCGGGGGTTCACGGACGTCGTATGGCTGTTCATTCATTGATGTCTCCCATGAATGCGAGGCGCTCCGGGTGCTGCAGGAAAACGATGAATTCCTCAAGATCATCTTCCCTGCAACCATTGAGGGCATTCTTGTCATCGATGCGGAGATGCACACCATTCTGGATGCAAACGCGACGGCGTGTGACCTCATCGGGGCAGGAAGGGATGAGATCATAGGCTGTCTCTGTCGGGATGTCATCTGTCCGGCGAAAGACGGGTTCTGCCCGGTGACAGACCTTGGGGAGGAGGTTCATATGTCAGAGCGGATCCTTCTGACGGCAGATGGTGACCGGATTCCTGTTTTAAAGTCTGTCAGGCAGGTGGTGTATCAGGGCAGAAAATGCCTCATTGAGATGATCGTTGATCTGCGAAAGATAAAAGCGGCAGAGGATGCGCTTAACATAGCTGAAGAACGCTACCGGATGGTTTTTGAGACATCGCCGGATGGAATTCTCATCACGGATACGGAACTCATCAGTGAGGTGAATCCGGCGTTTGCAACAGCACTTGGTTACCTGCCGGAAGAGATGAAAGGACGTTCGGTTCTGGATTTTGCCCCGGAATTTCAGGAAGACGGTGTCCGTTCATCCCACCGGAGGATTGAGATTCTGAGAGAGATTATGGGTGGCAGACGAATAAGCATACAGTGGGATGCCATTTCCCGGGATGGCCTGCTGGTCCGCTTTGAGATCAGGGGGGGCCTTGTAAATTACCTTGGAAAGGTGATGGTGGTGCTTGTCGGGCGCAATGTCACTGAGCTCCTTAACCTGAAACGGCGCCAGCGGGAGGCACTGGATCAGATTGAAAACAACCTGGCAAATCTTGCCACTTTAAACGATCATATCAGAAATCCACTGATGGTCATCAGCGCCTACACTGAGATGGACGCAACCGAGCATGCTAAGGTCGTTATGGACCAGATACAGGAGATTGATGGTATCATCAATATGTTGGACCGGGGATTTCTGGAATCAGAAAAGATCAGGGAGTTTCTGCGTAAACACCATGATGTTGAGACCATTTCCAATGACTAGGCTGGTTTCCTGACAGAGTCCGGTGTGCACCATTTTTTATGGTGAATAGCGCCTACCGTACAGCACATGGAATATACGAACGATGAGAGCGTTCGGAAGGTCTGCCAAATAACCCTTGCAGGCGGCTGTTTCTGGGATATTGAGGCAGGCTTCCGGAGAGTGCCCGGCATCCTTGCCACCGTGGTTGGATATACCGGAGGGGATGAGGAGCATCCGGACTATACCCGGGTCAGCACCGGGACGACCGGGCATGTGGAGGCAGTCCGTATTGCCTATGACCCGGCTGTCATCGGCCTGTCTGGCATTCTCAGCTTTTTTTTCAGTCAGTTTGATCCCATGGCAGAGGAGGCACCTGCCGGTTCTGACGGTTCCCAGTATCGGTCGGGTATTTTCTGCCATACCGAAGAGGACTGCCGGATGGCACGGGTGTTCATCCGGGAAGAGGTGGCGTCCGGGAATTATTCCCGTCCAATTGTGACTCCCGTATTGCCGGCGGGAGTGTTCTGGCCTGCTGAAGATTACCACCAGCAGTATTATGAGAAACTGGGAACCCGTTACAGGAAACCTCTCTTCTGAATATCTGAAAATCGATAGAATGTTGCTGTATTTTTAATATTCTGTATTATTTCTCTATTTCTTTTGTCGGGTAAGGCAGATGTCTGCGTGACATCAGATTTCCATATGTTTATCCAATGGGACTACATAAGTATGCGATAGTCGGCCCCGAAGAGGTGTGCCCGGGTGTTTGCAAATGATGGTGAAAAGTCCTGTTCCGGTGCTCTATGTTGCTGATGATCTCAGGGCATGTGAAGGGGCCTGTCACTTTCTGCAGAAGTCTGGTGAGATATCCCTTGATTTTGCGTTTTCCACAGAGGAGGCCGCAGATCTGCTTTATAAAAATGAGTATCATGTTGTCGTCTGTGAATATCATCTGAAGGGGACGGACGGCCTCTCGTTTCTGGATGATCTCCGCTCGCAGGGAGAGCGGATTCCATTCATTATTGTAGGGGATGATACTGAAGGGGTCGTCATTGAAGCCATCAACCGGGGTGCCGATTTCTTCCTCAACCGCGGGGAGAACCGGTTTCAGTTCTATGTTGAACTCAGTCTCACGATAAAGAGGGCCGCCCGAAAGTATGATATCTCTGCACGCCGGCAGCAGGAAGAGGGGCAGCGGCGTTCGCACTCGGCGTTTGTCCGGTCCCCAGAAGGGGTACCTGATGAAAAAGATATCCTCATCCAGGAAGTGCACCACCGGGTAAAAAATAATCTCCAGCTGATCTCAAGCATTCTTAAGATGCACAGTTACCGTACCACAGACCCGGATACACGGGAAATCCTTGAGGACTGCAGAAATCGTATCGCGTCGATGGCCTTAATCCATGAGTACCTCTATCGGTCTGACAATCTCGCGACGATACGGATGGCTGAATATGTGCCCCGTATTGCCCGGAACCTCTCTGCCCAGAAGCCGCACGGGATGGATCGGGTGGAAATAATTACCCGCTGTGATCCTGACATCAGTCTGGACATAGATACCTGCATACCCTGTGGCATCATCATCAATGAACTCATCACCAATGCCCTGAAATATGGATTTTCCCCGGGTGAAAGCGGTGAAATTGTTGTCTCCATGGATAAGTACCGGAGGGGGCTTGCCCGTCTGCGGGTATCAGAGAGTGGGTCTTCGACAAAATCCAATGTTGATATGGAGAGCAAAGAGACACTGGGGATGCAGCTGGTGAAAAATCTGACCACCCAGATTGACGGCACGCTCACGGTATCACACGAAGGTGGCCTCACCTTCAGCATCGTCTTTCCGTTCACAGAATAAATTCAAAAGAGATATTGGTTCTCTCCTGCACTTCTTTTACAGATTATCTGAGAAATACCATGATCTCCGGACTGAAGCGCCGCATTCCGCCAGGCATCGCAGAAACCTTCTTTTTCATCGGCCCCGGACTGATCCTTGCCATTGAGGCGTCCGGTGAAAGCGGCATCACAGAGCTCATTGAGGCAGGGTTTGAGTATGGATTCGCCCTCTTATGGGTCATTTGTGCAGCCCTTATCTTCAAGTTTGCATTCACAAACGGGATTGCCCGCTACACGGTTGCGACCGGCACCTCTATATTTGACGGTCTCCGCACCATTCCGGGCCCGAAGAACTGGGAGGTGAGCTTTATTGCTGTCATATACCTGTTCGAGATGGTGGGATTCGGGGGTATCGCTCTTTTTGCAGGCAGTATGCTCGCAAAGGTAGTCCCGGCCGCAGCACCTGCAGCCTATGCCTTTGCACTCCTGATCTTTATCCTCCTTGTGCTCTGGAAGAACTCCTATGAACGCCTCGAACATGTGATCATCACCATCTCTGTAGTGATGTTTGTTGGGCTTGCAGCGCTCATACTCGCGCTGCCGTTTCCCATTGGCGCCATCGCACAGGGCTGTATCCCGTCCATTCCGGATGGTGCCCTCATCGAAACGATGGCGCTGCTTGGGGTTGTCGGGTCGGGCCTGAACCTGCTGCTCTATTCGGTCTGGCTGCATGAGAAGGTGGGCGACCGTCATGGCGAGGCCTACTTTAAAAGTCACATGAAGAGCGTTAACATTGATCTCGTTCTTGCCTTCCTGCTCGTCGGGGTGGTTGCGCTCATCTTCATGACACTTGGATTCTGGGGGCTTGTGCATGAGCATCTCACGGATGTCGGTGCAGTATCGTTAACCGAAGCCATCACTGCAACGTTCGGGAAGGTGCCGGGCGGGTTGGATACTGTTCTCTTCCTTGCCTTCGTCATCCTCACCGGATCCCTCATCTCGGGGATGGACGGTCGTGCACGAGCAGTATCTTTGGTGGTTTCCCGCGCATCGCCCATCCGGTTTGACGAACGGACCTTGTACAGGATTGTGCTCCTGGTCTTTGCTGGCGTCATCGCGGCAGGTATTCTCTCTGGTGAGACAACGTCTCTGATCCGGATTGTTGCGGCCGTATCATCGGTGATGTTCGGCCTCCTTGGTTTTATGCTCATCTACATCGACCGCCGTCTCCCGGCCTATGCCCGGGGTTCGTCTCTCTGGATGCTCACGGTGGGCTGCGGGAGTCTCCTCTTTCTTGCGATAGCCCTCATCACCGAACAGTCGCTCATCACCTTCGGCCTGCCGCTCATGGAACATGTGGCTGTGGTCGCAATTATCCTCTATGCCTTCACGAAGACCGGTCTTTTTGAACGGCTCGTCACGGGCCGGGCAACGCTGGAGGACCGTGGATGGATGATCCTTACCTTCGGTCTTCTCTCTCTCTACGGGATCTACCGAGGGATTCTCTATAACGGGGTCATCATTGATTTCGCTGATCTCGGGCCGATGGTCGCAGGCATCCTTGGGGGGCCGGTCGTCGGTGGATGTGTCGGTATCATTGCTGCTCTCTTCCGGCTGAGCGAAGGAGGGCTTGGGGCGGTGGGCAGTGCGGTGTCTGCCATATGTGCCGGTGTCATCGCTGCGTACGCCGCCCGCAGGTTCCACAACCATCTGACATACTGGCGGATGATTCTTCTTGCATGTGCAGTGGAATTCCTGCATGTCATCATTCTCATTCCCCTCTTTGCCGGTGGGTGGGACACGCTTGCAATGTGGCAGATAATCAGGGAAACCTACCTGCCGATGGCCTTTGCCAATGCCCTCGGGCTGGTGCTCTTTCTTTCCATCCTCCGGGAACGTGGTTATGAAATGCTGGAGCATACGGAGTACCTCTCACTGAAGAGACGGAAGAGAGAAGAGATGTCAGAAGAGCCGGAAGAGTGCCGGTGAATGGCTGCCGGAATTCTTACGGATCGATTTTCTGAAAGGTGCCGGTGAGCACTTCCCGTGGGTAGCGGGTGCCGCGTACCCGCATTTCCCACCGTTCGGCCATGACCCCTCCTTTCCATTTATCCACTGAGAAAAGCGAGCTTACCTCGGATGGGGTAAAATAGTGGGTCATCACACCATCTCCGCGAAGATAGCTGTTCTCCTCTGCAAGCCTCCCATTTCCGCAGCGAAAATCGGAGACCGAGAATTCGCGGAAGAGGAGCGTACCGCCGGGCACGAGCACCCGGTGCAGCTCTGCTGCGGCCCGGCGGCGTTCGGGCTCAGTGAGCGCACTAATGATATGGACGGCAACAACAGCGTCAAATGTGGCTGTCCGGAAGGGGAGACGCCGGACATCTGCCTGCACGAGGAGGGCAGCTGGTCCGGTTCTCTGCGCAAGTCGGAGTGCGGATGCAGCGATGTCACAGCCGATTGCGTCGCATCCGCCCCGGCAGAGGGAGGCAAGGCTCTTGCCGTTCCCGCATCCTGCCTCCAGCACCCGTGCACCGGGCGGGAATGACGGAATGCCTGTCGCAGCCCCCTGCCAGAGGGCGCCCCTCTGTCGGTAATTGCTTTCCCATGCCTCCATTTCGCTCTCCTCTCTCCTGTATGCTGTGTACCGAAGCACACCTGCATTCTGCTCGTGTTTTATAATTGGTTTATCGGGCACCCCATATCCGTGTTGCGGGGTTTTTCACCCTTTCCTGCGGAGGAGGCAATATGTATCGATTCCACAGGCTTTTTGCATACGGACTCCCAAACAGGGAGTATCTATGCAGCAGGAGAGGCAGGATGGGGTTCAGCCGGATGAGCCGAACGGCGGTTGTGATGACGGCAGGGGCAAAGGAATGCTGGCAGATCCACCCGTGCGGGGACTTGTCTACCATGCCGCGCTCTATATGGGTGTAGTGCTCATCCTTATTGCTGTGAACCTCAGAATTGCACCGGACTCTCTCTGGGTGCTCTGGATCGCTCTGCTCTGGGGTGTTCTTCTCATATGGAACGCGTGGCAGGTTTTTCGGCCCGGTGGCAGAATTCAGAGATAACAGGACTGTATCTCAACGACCTCTGCGGAGTCCTTTGCGGCCGCATATTCGGTGAGGGGGTCATGGTTCACCTCTAAAAATCGCATGCCCCAGCTGAAGGCCGAGAGAATCTGCTCCGCCTGCTCAGGCCCACCCAGGATGACGAGGGCCGCGGCAAACGCCTCGACTGAGTTGAGCATAAACGGCCGCCCGAAGTGTCCCGGGTTTGCAGCAACAAGAAACGGCAGTGCCCGGCGCAGGGGCCAGCGGGATACCTGGATCTGTTCAAAGACCTCCCAGGAACAGTCGAGGGCAGTGAGGGATTTTGGCGTCCGGTCGGCAGGCGAGAGCGCCTGAGGTGCCGAGGGGTCGAGAATCATGCTTGAACGGGGGATCCTGTCCACCTGTGAGAAGACTCGCACGCATCCGCGCCGCTCGAGTTTTTTGACAGAACAACGCCGTGGATCGCAGGAATTGTCTCGGTAGGCAAAGAGGGGAATCATCCTTTATCTAATGGATGTCCCCATAGTGAGTAATCAATGTATGTACTGATGTGCCCCTGCATTGCAGCGCCGTCCCTCCGTGCGGTGGGGATAACGAACGATGCTGACCTCCGGGCCTTTTCCCAGGCGCAGGAGCGCTGCCGTGCGTTTGGTATTGAGAGCGTGATGATGCCCTGTTCTGAAACAGTCTATCTGGGGCCGGATCACCCGCCCGGGCCGTATGAGGGACGGCTCGACACACCGGCATTTCTGGCTGTCATGGACCGCTCGGAGGAGGCGGTTCGTGGCGTCATCCGGGAGCGTGGCGCACCCCTCTGTATCGTGGGAGTGGACTCCTCCCCTGTCTGCGGGGTGAACCGGTGGTACCGAACCGATGACCGCCAGCCGGGCCGGGGCGTCTTTCTCTCACGGTTCCCGGAGATTCCTGCACTGGATGTCATTGATTTTGCCCGGTACAGGGTATATCTCGCGGCCCCACTCTTTTCAGAGGCCGAACGGGCCTATAATCGCTCAGTTGCCGCTCTTCTCCGGGAGCACCTCTTTTCTGTCCACCTCCCGCAGGAATGTGGGGATTCCTCTGCCGAACGCTCCGCTGAACACACGGCATGCATCTTTACAGAAAATCTGGCAGCGCTCAGTCAGGCAGATCTGGTGGTGGCGGTCATTGACGGGGCAGATGCGGACTCCGGCACCGCCTGGGAGATGGGGTATGCCTATGCACAGGGCATTCCTGTCATCGCCGTGCGCACCGATTTCCGGCAGGCAGGTGTCTCTGAACGGGTGAACCTGATGCTCGAGGAGGCGGCCGTTGTCACCGACACAGCAGCGCATCTGCCCCGCCTTCTCGCTTCCCCCCGTCTCTGCCCGCCACGGGGCGATACGGCCATTGGCCGCATTGAATGCCAATCATTATTTCCCCGCTGACCGACAGTTCAGGTAGATACGACACCGGCAAGCACACTGCGCCGGTCCCGGGGACATGTCATGGCTCAGCGGCGGATTCTGATTGTGGAAGATGAGGCGATTATAGCAATGGAGCTCAGGGAGACGCTCGAGCACCTGGGGTATACGGTCGTCGGGAATGAACTCCGCGGTGAGGATGCCATCCGTGCCGCCGGAAAACTCCGGCCTGACGTTGTGCTGATGGATATCCACCTGAAGGGACAGATGGACGGTATTGAGGCATCGGATCGCATTGCACGCCGCTATGACATCCCGGTCATCTTCACGACTGCCCATTCTGACAGGGAGACCCTCTCCCGTGCCATCCGCACTCAGCCCTATGGGTATATCATAAAACCATTCAGTGAGCGGGATCTCTACTCCAATATTGAGATGGCCCTGCACAAACACCGGGTGAAGAGCCGGCTGGAGGGCAGCCCTGAGATGGTGGATTCCGCCCTCAATATGATTGCAGGTGCAGTGGTCATCACAGATCCGCAGGGGCGGATCGAACGCCTCAATCTTGAGGCCGAACGGGTGACCGGCTTCCCTCTCTCTGATGTGGAGGGTGTGCCGTTTTTCGCGGCATTTGGTGTCTCTGTACCCGGCCGTGACCTCCTGATGGAGAAACTGCTGGTCTCCTCAGAGTACGCCGCAGGCTCCATGATCTCCTTTCCCTCCACGATACGGGTCGGAATGAAATCCGGCGGTTCTTTTCTTGCCCACCTGAGCACGGCACTTATTCAGGAGAAGGGGAGTTCGCGGATCCAGAAGATCGCCTTTCTGATTGAACCGTGTACCCCTGAAACAGAGGGGGCGGGGAATGATCATCCGGATGCAGCAACATTGCTGGAGGCAATGCCTGATCCTTTTGCCTGTGTTACGGAGGGAGGGGACGTGATTCTGTTCAATGCGGCATTCTCTTCTCTCTGCGAGCGGTTGGGGCATGATATCAGGGGTATGATGCCTCACATCAGCAGTGTTCTCCCTGAATCATTTATCGGTGGGCCTGGACTCTTTCATGAGGTCATTGCAGATAACCTTCCGGTGACATATGAAAAAGTGGTGAAATACTCAACGGGTAGTGTCATCTATGCCATCCGGTATCTTCCGGTACCCGATGGAGCGGACGGTGCATCGCGGTCTGTGGTTCTGCAGATCCGTGAAATCACTGCAGAGAATCAGGCGATGCGTCAGTGTAGGCGCATGCTCAATGAGTCCCGAAGGATGGATGGGGCGATTGAGGAGATAGGGAACCTGTGCGCTGCTTTGAAAGAGACGATTCTTGCGATGTCCTGGGCCTATGAGAAGGGGCCCGCATTTCGTGACGCGGCGAATGAACAACTCAATGAGGTGAACCGGATTCTGGGGGATCTTGACTTCAGGCTGATTGAAATAGAAAATAATCGTCGCGTCTGAATGAAAAATCCCATTGCCGGCGGATAATCACTACGATGAATCGATATCACGTCTCCGTTATATTTTGCTGAATTTACACATTTAATGGGGTTATTTTGATTTTTATCTTGATTCTGCTTTCCCGGGTTGAGGAAATACTTTATGGAATGACGTCCAAGGAGCACGCAACCCATGGGGGGTGCTGAAATGGCAGATAGTAAATTAATTCACAGAGATACAACGCGCGAAGCGTATACCGAACAGGCGCGTGCACGGCTGGATGAAGTCCGGCAGCTGGATGCACAGAACTGTGAGCTTGTGTTGAATGCACCGGATTCTGTGCAGCAGGAGATGAAGTCCTGTAATGTGGATGTGGGGATGTATATCAGCCTCGCAGAGGTTGAGATCGACCTCCTTGAGCATGCAGATGAGAAGGATTGGGTGTCACTGCGCAGCAGGGTGGACAGTGCCATAGGCGAAGCGATGAGCGAGCTGGAACGGTCCAATGCCATTCTAAAGAGTCCGCCAACACGTGTGCAGTGGAAGTAAATCCGGGTTTATCAATCCGGGGGTACACCATCTGATCCTGTTTTTTGGTTCACTGTTTCCGGGTGAATCTCCCGACGACCTCCTGTCATACAGACGGCCATATGGCTGATTAGCTGACTTTTTGGATGAAGCTGGTGACGTTGTGCCTTTTTTTATATGAGATAATATGCCCGGATGACTGCGGCGTTTTCCGGCAGGATATTATCCGGGAATAGGGGTCTGTGTATTTTTCGTATCCACAGAATACTGGTATCCGTGAAAACAGGAGTGCACATAAACCGTCTGTGGCACTAAAGATGTTAAAAAACGGGAAATTGTCCGTCGTCCGTTGAAGGATGCCTAAAAAGCAGATCCCTGAGGATTGGTGTCAGGGGCGCGAGGTGTGGTATCGGTTTGTTCGTGGTACGTGTGTTGAGAGGTGTGTATGGTTTCGATATGGTGCGCCCCTTTTCCCTGGTATCTCATGGTCTCCCTGGTGAGTGCATCCGTGCCTTCTCCGGTATCCCTGGTCAGAGAGAGCCGGATGCAGCCGCTGTGTATCTCTGGTGAAAGACCACTGCGGGGAGTGGTATATTGGTTCCCAACTTGTGCCAAGCTGGTACTAATTACATATTCGGCAGCCTGGTATATAATGTTTTTCCACAATGCCAAGCGTTGAGCTGTGCGCCACCTTCGTGCATTACATTGTGGCATTGGATCATGCATTAGCGAAACCTATATGATATGACCCGAAAAACTCTATTCATACATGCTTGGCGCCTTTCCTGAAGAATTAACCCGCATTTGTGAGGTTCTCAAGGAGAATCCCAAAGGGATGGCCGTCCGTGACATCGCGGATGCCATCGGGATGAACCGGAATACTGCCTCGCGCTATCTTGACATGCTTCGCGTGGCAGGACAGGTGGAGATGAAGACCTACGGCAAGGCAAAGGTGTTCTACATCTCACAGCGAATGCCCATCTCTGCAATGATGGACTGTGCGGTTGATATGGTCTTTGTAGTGGATCCGTCGCGTACGGTTGTTGAGGCTAACGATACCATCTGCACCTTTCTGGGGGGGAGCCGTGATGAGATTGTTGGGCAGTCCATGCGGGATTCGGCACTCGGTGCCTTTGACCATCCTTTGATCGTAGGACGTATCAGTGATGCGATGGAGGGGAAAGGTTCAACAGATGAACTCAGGTATATGCGGGTAGACGGAGATGTCTACTTCCGGGTCAAGACGATTCCCACTGTACTCAATTCCGGTCAACCGGGCGTGGCTGTTGTCATGGAGGATATCACGGGAAAGAAGGTGGCAGAGGAGGCGCTCCGTGAGAGTGAACTGAAGTTCCGCACCCTTGTTGAAGACATCAGTGATGCGATATGGATCATCGGGGATGACGGGAGATTCTCCTATGTGAGTCCGCGTACAGAAGAGATTTTGGGGTATCTGCCGGAA
This sequence comes from Methanogenium sp. S4BF, assembly GCF_029633965.1. Classification (NCBI taxonomy): domain Archaea; kingdom Methanobacteriati; phylum Methanobacteriota; class Methanomicrobia; order Methanomicrobiales; family Methanomicrobiaceae; genus Methanogenium; species Methanogenium sp. S4BF. The sequence continues at coordinate 2,047,444 of NZ_CP091277.1, forward strand.
CGTATGGAGGGGCAGTTGCTCTTTTCATACATCCCTGAAGGGGAGCAGGCGGAGGTGATGACAGCGCTTGAGGCATGCCATACATCCCACCGGGGGGGGTCGGTGATTCCCATCTCCATGAACCATAGTGATGGATATTCGGTTGATGTGGAGGTGAGTGCATCCCCACAATATGACCTTCTGGGAGATTTTACCGGTTACCGCGCGGTCTGCAGGAATGTGAGTGAACGACGGGCCCAGGAACGCAGACTGCTGCAGTGGAAGTCATTTCTCTTCTCCATCGTCCAGAATATACCTGCAAAAGTGATGGTGACAAATGCAAAAGACCGGTCAGTCGCGTTTGTGAACCGGTCCTTTGAGGAGATGTTTGGGATATCATCGGAAGAGGTTACCGGCAAACAGTGCACAGAAATTTTCACGCCGGCCCTCTGCCGGATGCTTCTGTGCGGGGATGAGGAGATTCTGCAGTCCGGTACGGAGGTGGATGTTCCGCAGGTTATTGCGGATGTACCCGGGGCCGGGGAACGGATCCTCTGGGTAAAAAAGATCCCTATATTCTCCGGCAAAGGCGATCTCCGATACATCCTGGGTATATACCGGGATGTGACGGATACGGTCCGCAATGAACAGCGCATCCGTGCTGAACGTGATCAGGCGCAGCGGTCACTCGATGCGGCCGGTGTCCTGATTGCTGTTATCTCTCCGGATGGCACCATCCGGACGATGAACCGCCGGGGCAGTGAGATGCTCGGTTATCCTGCGGATGCCCTTATCGGCAGGAACTGGTTTGATGCCGTTGTGCCGCCGCACTCCCGTGAAGTACTGCGGCAGCGGTTCTTTGCCGTCCTTAAAACCGGAAGTTTTCCTGCTATGTCTGAGAACGGCCACCTTCTCCATGCTGACGGTGTCCTTATCCCGGTGGCCTGGCAGAATGCCATTCTGCCGGGTGAGGGGGGTGCGGCGGCAGGGGTCGTCACTTCTGCTGAACCGTTGTCTGATATACAGTGAAGATACCGTAAACGCAGGGCAATGATGCTCCTGCCGTAACCATTTTGTATCTGACCTGCAGGATACCACGTATGGCTCTCTTGCCTCTTTGGTCATTTAGCAGGTACTTCCGCTGCCTGCCGTTGCTCCTCTCTGTCCTGTTCCTGTTTTCTGTTCTCTGTACAGGGCCTGTGTCCGCAGAAACAAGCGGTGTTGATCTGTCGGGAATGTCTGCTGTCTATGCCATCGGGGATGAGATCACGCTTCGGGGCGATACGAATCTCGCTCCCGGTACCATTTTTCTGATTACGGTAGAAGAGGCGGGATTCCGCCCCATAGAGAAGACGGATGCGGGGGCGTTTTCCGGTCTGTCAGGGACGGGGGTTGTGCAGGCGGGCTCTCCTCCCTTCTGGTCATTCTCCTTTGGTACTGCCGGATGGGCGGCCGGGGAGTACCGGTTCACCGTTGAAGTGCCAAAGACGGGAACGATGCAGTCAGGGACATTCTCCCTCCTGGCTGTTGAGGATATGCCGGATACGCCCTCCCTTACATCCCCGGTACCGTCACCTGCTGATACACCAGGGCCCTCTCCCTCACCGGGGGCACCCACTCAGTCACCCACTGCTGTGCCGCTCTCCCCTGTTGTCGGTGTGGCAGGAATTGCCGCTATTTATCTATTCAGGGCATATTTTTTAGATTAATAGCGATATGTCGGGTATTATTGATATTGAATAGTATTCCGGTTGAAAACAGGCAGGTATATCTGTTTGGGGCCGGGATTTTTACCTGAACGAAAGAGAGTGGCAGTCTATGATTTTTCCGCAGTCCGTTACTGAGATGTTCGGCTTCAGTCTGGTGAGTATCATTGTTGTGGCAAATGTTATCTTTGCCATCTCTGTGGTTTTTGTTGAACGAAAAAAACCTTCTGCGGCTTTATTATGGGTGTCAGTACTCTTCTTTCTGCCTGTATTCGGGTTTCTGCTGTACCTCGTATTCGGGCAGACAATCTACAAGGAACGGATATTCCGGCTCAAAGAAGAGGATGACCGTATTGCAAAAGAGGTGATTGCACGGCAGGAGCAGGAGCTGGAGCACTTCCATGTGCCGCCGGAGGACAAGGCAGGTGATTATCTCAAAATGATTGCGATGCTCCTCAGAAACGACGGAGCGGTCATGTCGAACGATAACATGGTGGAGGTATATACAGACGGTAATGCGAAGTTCGATGCCCTGCTTGAGGCAATTTCCGGTGCTGAGGACTTCATCCACCTGGAATACTACATCATCCGAAACGATGCCCTTTCCCGGAAGATTGTCACAGCTCTTGCCCGGAAAGCACGGGAAGGAGTCGCTGTCCGGGTGCTGGGGGATGCTGTCGGGTGCCACAGCCTTCCCAAAGACTTCTTCCGTGAACTTACTGATGCCGGAGGTGAGGTCGCCTTCTTTTTCCGGTCAAAATATCTTCACATCAATATGCGGGTAAACTACCGTAACCACCGCAAGATTGCCATCATTGACGGGAAGACGGGGTTTATCGGCGGGTTTAATATCGGCGACGAATATCTCGGAAAAGGCCCCCTCGGGAACTGGCGTGACACGCACCTGAAGATCACCGGCTCCGCCGTGCATTCCCTGCAGGTCCGTTTCTTTATGGACTGGAATCATGCCGCACAGGCCGATCTGGGTTTTGAAGAGCGGTATTTCCCCCCTGCAGAGGGGCGCGAGGGAGCGCTGGTGCAGATCGTCTCCAGCGGGCCGGATTCACGTGGCGAGGCGATAAAAAAAGGATACCTGAGTCTAATCGGGAATGCACGGGAGAGTGTCTGGATTCAGACGCCGTACTTCATCCCGGACGCGAGTATCATGGACGCCCTGAAAATGGCTGCAGAATCAGGGGTGGATGTGCGTATCATGGTTCCCTGCAAACCGGATCACCCGTTTGTCTACTGGGCCGGTTTCTCCTATCTTTGGGAACTGATGGACTCGGGTGTGGGTGTCTATACCTATGACAACGGGTTTATCCATGCAAAGACGGTGGTCGTTGACGGAATCGCGGCCTCGGTCGGGAGTGCAAACTGGGATATCAGGAGTTTTGCACTGAACTTTGAGGCCAACGCCTTCCTCTACAAAGGTGACGTGCCGCCCCGCCTGAAAAAGATCTTTGCAGACGATATTGCATCGTGCACGAAAGTGACCCCGAAGATGTATGCAAACCGGGCCTTCACGGTGCGGTTCAAAGAATCGTTCTCCCGACTCTTATCCGGGATTCTATGAATTTTTTGGGGAAAATTTATTCTCACGTCGCAGATGGCATCGGACATGCTTTCCTTCAGATATACCGGTTCTATCTCCTTTTTACTCCGAAAAAATGCCTCAGCCGGGGGATATTCTGCTGGTAATGCACCTGCAGTGACGGCCAGGTGTAGGGGAGGTACTGTGGCAGCATGGCAGAGGCCATTATACCTTTTTCAATGAGAGATTTCTCACGGCCCATGACGCTGTTCTGGTGGTGCAGCACTGCCTCAAGAAACTCATCGGGGGTCTCTGCCGGAGCGCAGGTGAGGACGTGCCCGAGATCAGAGAGGATATGTCCATCTGTGCCACCAGTGATGCACATGCGCCGTATCTCAGCCACATCTGCTGCCTTTTCGTTGAGCAGGTGTGACATGCCCCCGCTGATCACCTCGAGGCCGTCGAATGTGTCGTACATCCGGGCCGGGAGGTATTTTCGTTCGATACACTTGCAGAGTCCTTTGTTGAAGAGCAGGTAGCCATAAGGGTGGGCGGCGATCATGACACAGTTGTATTCGTCTGCCAGTGCGGCAATGTCCGGTGTCGTGAGTGATGTTGCAAGACACGGGCTGCTGCTCTTTGTATCTTTGATGTGCTTCTCGTAGAATTCCGTGAGTTCCCGAACGGAGAAGAAGTACAGGAGGATATGGGGGCCGTCCCAGGCACTGATCTCGATACCCGGGATGAGGAGGACGGGGGCGTCCCGGCGCTCTGCCTCGGAGACGCCACTGACGGCGTTGTGATCGGTGATGGCAAGACCGATCCCCTTCTTTTTTGCAAGTGCAAGGGCATCGCGGACACGGGTGGGGGAGTCGGAGTGGTTGGTATGAAAGTGCATATCCACCCCAACAAGGCCGCGTCTGCTGAGTTGCGTGATGTCGGGCTCGCCAAAGATGATCCGGGGGAATCCTGTCCGGGTGCTCATGCTATTTCAGTTATTCTATCCATTGCCCGCATTCCTACTTACCTGTGGCGTTTATGAAGATGTGGGGCAACAGATGGTGGACATTGTCTGGATATTTATAATCGGCATCCAATTTATGCGCAAATTCACGTTTAGATGAAAAATAATATTTATAATTGTTTTTATTGCCGGAAATACTAATATATGGTAAATATTGTATGTTAAACATTATATTTTGGAGTTATTTGTGTGGTAACAAAACGACGGGCGGGTATACTTTCTGTCCTGACAGTAATCCTCGCGGTGTTGTGTATGGCAGCGCCTGCGATGGCGGCCACGTGGGTGGTAAACCCCGATGGAACGGGTGATTTTACCACCATTCAGGCAGCACTGGACAGTGAATGGACAAGCGGTGACACGATTGAGATCACCTATGCGGTATATAATGAACCGGTTGCGGTAAACGCAGACGGCGGGGCACTCACGATTACGGGTATTCCCTCTCCTACAGGTGATCTGCCGGTCATCGACGGCATGGACGGCATTATTGAACTCCCCGGTTTGATTGACGGCTGGCTGGGCTGTGGGGAATGTTCGATGTTCCTCTACAACGGCAACTTCGATGTTTCCTGCCTTTCGGTGACAAATGCCTCCAATAACGGTCTCGTGGTACGGGCTGCGGAATTTGGACAGACAGTACACGTAACTGATGTCGAGGCCGCAGAGAACGGCTGGTTTGGGATAAATATCATTGACTATGATGAGGCTGTTGTAACCGGGATTGTGGCCTGTGAGAACGGATGGGCGGGTTTACCACGACCGTGAACATCACGTATGACTACAGCCATGGTTTTCCTTGGGAAACCGGTAAGGGCCTGAATCCACAGTGGGCCGTGAATTCCACGACCCCGTGGGATACCTGGCGGTTCAATGCGGTCGCCAATGATCCGGTGACCATGACCCTTGGGCCTATGCAGGTGCCGGTAACCTGCTCTGCAGATGTTGAGCGTGGTGAATTCTCCGATGTGATGCTCCTTGCACCATTCTGGGCTGAGGAGCGAAGCAGTGACGATCCGGGCCATGATGTATTCATGAAGTCCCTTGCGGAGAATAAGAATGCCGGGTATATCGGTCCAGATGGCGTTTTCGTTCCGTATGCACCAGGCAAGATTCCTGTAGAAGGTACTGTGGATGCTACTGGTGATGGCACCGGAGACGATACGACGGACGATTCCGGCGATGACACGGGGACACCACAGCAGTCCGGCGGGGACGGCGATGATTCTGTTTCCGGTCAGGCAGGCGCCCCTGGTGTGACGGCCACCGCAACCAGCGCTGCCACCACCCCGGTGCCCACCACCACTCCTGCGTGTGTTGCACCGGTGATTGGCGCACTGGGTATACTCGGTGCCCTCGCGGTCCTCCGCCGCCAGTGATCACCTCCATCTTTTTTTTACCTCGGCATAGCATGTGCGCAGCAATGTATATATATGTACAGGGATCTACATGTGCTGCATGGAGACCAAGTATATTCTCGACGAGAATGACCTGCCGAGACAATGGTATAATATCCAGGCAGATCTGCCGGTGCCCCTTTCGCCGTCCTACAATCCCCAGACAAAGGAGCCGATTGGCCCGACAGATCTGGCCCCGATCTTTGCAAAGGAGCTCATCCGGCAGGAGGTGTCAACCGAACGCTACATCGATATTCCGACAGAGGTGCGGGACCTCCTCACCCTCTGGAGGCCATCTCCCCTCTATCGTGCCCGTCGGCTGGAGAAACTCCTGAAGACACCGGCAAAGATCTTCTACAAGTATGAAGGGGTCAGCCCCCCCGGATCGCACAAGCCGAACACGGCGATTGCCCAGGCCTACTACAATATGAAAGACGGCATTGAGCGGATTGCCACCGAGACCGGTGCAGGGCAGTGGGGTTCCTCCCTTGCCTTTGCAACCCAGCTCTTTGACATGGAGTGCAAGGTATACATGGTCCGGGGCAGTTATGACCAGAAACCCTACCGCAAGATGATGATGCAGTGCTGGGGGGCCGACTGCGTCCCGTCCCCGTCACCGGACACCAATGCCGGGCGGGCCATGCTCGGACTGGACCCCGAGACCTCCGGTTCCCTCGGGATGGCGATCTCTGAAGCGGTCGAGGATGCGGCCTCGCATGCGAATACCAATTACTCCCTTGGGTCCGTCTTAAACCATGTCTGCCTGCATCAGTCGGTGATTGGGCTGGAGACACTGGAACAGCTGAAGATGGCAGGAGAGGAGACGGCTGATGTCGTCATCGGCTGTGCAGGTGGCGGTTCCAACTTCGCGGGGCTTGCTTTCCCGTTCATCCGGGAAAAGATTGCCGGAAAAATGCCTGAATGTCAGTTCATAGCCACCGAACCGGCGGCCTGTCCGACACTCACCAAGGGTCTCTATGCGTATGACTATGGCGATGTGGCAGGATACACGCCGATTATGCAGATGTACACTCTCGGCCATGGGTTTGTCCCGCCCTCCATCCATGCGGGCGGGCTGCGCTATCACGGGATGGCGCCACTGGTTTCCCTCCTGCACCACGAAGGGATTGTTGATTCGGTCTCCTGCCACCAGAATGAGGTCTTTGCTGGCGCAGTTGCGTTCTGCCGTTCGGAAGGTATCATCGTGGCACCGGAGTCTGCCCATGCAATCAAGACGGTGATTGATGTGGCAGCAGAGTGCACCCGGACGGGCGAGGCGAAGACAATAGTCTTCAACTGTTCCGGACACGGCCACTTTGACCTGACCTCGTATGAGGCCTACTTCGCTGGCGGGCTGCCGGACTATGAGTATCCCGCAGAGCTTATTGCTGCTTCCCTTAAAGATCTGCCGAAGATTCACTGATGCTGATTGGTTTTTTAGTAAACCCGGTCGCCGGTATGGGCGGTGCGGTCGGGCTGAAAGGGACAGACGGTGCGGTGGAGGAGGCAAGGCTGCGGGGGGCGGCGCCCGTCGCACCAATCCGTGCCCGCCGGCTGCTCTCCCTCATTACCTCGGGAGTCCATACGTTTCTCACCGCAGGCGGCCCGATGGGGGAGGCACTGCTCGCTGAGGCCGGCCTTTCAACCGAGACGGTATACGTCCCGGAGGAGACAGAGACCACCGGGGCGGATACCCGTCGGGCCTGCCGGGTGTTTGCGGACCGGGGGTGCGGGTTGATTATTTTCTGCGGGGGGGACGGGACGGCCCGTGATGTCTTTGCTGCTGTCGGCGACACGATACCGATCCTCGGCGTGCCCTCCGGTGTGAAGATGTACTCCGGAGTCTTTGCCGCGACCCCTGAGACGGCGGCCGAGTGTGTAAACCGGCTCTCGGAGGCGGTGATGACGGATGGAGAGGTGATGGATATCGACGAGGCGGCCTACCGGGACGGTCGCCTGGCAGTAACCCTTACCGGTATCGCCCGGTCTCCTGCTCTCACCGGTTACCTTCCGTCTTCCAAATGGGCGACGGACGCGAGGCATGAGGGTCGTTCACAGGCGGAGATCGCCCGGTTCATCACCGACATCATGCGGAGGGACACCCTGTACCTGATCGGGGCCGGGAGCACCACCGCAGCCGTTACGGAGGCATTGGGAGAGGCGGGCACCCTGCTGGGCATCGATGCGGTTTTTGACGGGGACGTCATTGCCCGTGATCTCAATGAGGCAGGCATCCTCCGGATTCTGGACCAGTATCCCCGGGTGCAGGCGATTGTCTCGCCCATCGGGGCGCAGGGGTTTGTGCTGGGCAGGGGAACCCAACAGTTTTCGCCTGCTGTGATTGACCGGATTGGGCCGGAGAATGTCATTGTCATTGCAACCGAGGCCAAACTCTCCCGTACCCCCTCCCTCTACCTGGATACCGGGGATCGGGATCTGAACCGCCGGTTTCCGGATTCACTGCAGGTGGTCTGTGGATATGCGATGGCCCGTCGCATGCACCTGATTCGGTAAGAGTGGGCGGGCCATTCTATGGGTTGATTCTCTTCCGGTGCACGGGAGAAATCAGGTTGTGTTGGGTACCGTTTTGGCCTGCACCGCATGCCCTGTTTCTCTCTTTCTCCCGGCATGCTTCCCTTTTTGCCGGAGACAGGTTTATCTGGGTTGCTCTCAAGGAGAGGGTATGGAGAATTCGCGGACCGGGATGGTTATCATGGCTCTCCCGTTGCTGATTCTGGTCCTGGCGCTGGTGATTGCCCTCTACAATGCCGGATTTGATGTGGAGGCGGCAACCCTCCCGGAAAATCCTGCAGGTCCTTTGAATGAGACCCTCAGGTCACTTTTAGAGGCGGACCGACCGCTTGTGACCGGCAGTGCGGTGGAGGGGGACGCTGCTGCAGGCACGGCCACGCTGAAGGGAAGTGTGGCGAATCCGACGGCGTATCCGCTGACCGTACAGCATATCGAATATCGTGTTCCCGGTGATGACGGAGGGTTTATGGCCTCGCTTATGGCCCCGGTGACAATTGCCCCCGGAGAGCAGGCAGCCGTTGTTCTGATGGGTTCTGCATCAGCAGACATGGTAACTGCCATAAAATCAGGCAGTGTGGAAGGTGTACTCGTGTTTGAAGTAGAGATCATGGGTATCGGGATCACAACCGAAATGGCCCGGCCATGGAAGGTGGGAGCATGACTGATACCGGAAAAGAATGGACGGCAGCCGACTGCAACATCCCCGGCGTGGTAGCGGGCATCTGCCTGATTGCACTCCCGTTCCTTGGATTCTGGTGGTCGGTACGGTTCGGGAACGGTGCCTTTGCCCTGGAGGTCTCACCGTTTGAGCTGGGGATGTCCGGATTTGGGCAGGAGTTTTTCTCCCCCCTGATGGCAGCGGTGAATCTGGCGATTATCATCAGCATCGTCTTCTTTGGTGCCCTGCTCCTCGTCGGGTCCGTGCTCCGGTGCAGCCGGGAGTACAGGGAGCTGTCGGACCGGCTGGTCGGGATGGCCGCAAAAAAACCGTTGTGGCTGGTGCTCCTCTTTCTAATCTCAATCGTTATCGGCGGGTTTGGCATTGAATATTCCCTCCGTGAGTCAGGGATTGCGATCTCCCTGCCGGTGATTGTGGGTGATGCGGTGGGAACCATCACGGCGTCCGGCATCACTGTACAGATTCCGGTCTCTCTCTCCCTGAATACACCGTTCTGGTATGCCGTGGTGTTTGCGATTATAGCTGTATATGCGGGAATTTATCAGAAAAGGCGGTATTCCGGCAGTTTTGAAGAGAATGGGAAAGCGGGTGCAGATGAATCCACCGGATCGGGTCAGATGTGATCGGTGCGCATCGTGATTGATTGATTGATTGATTGATTGATTGATTGATTGATTGATTGATTGATTGATTGATTGATTGATTGATTGATTGATTGATTGATTGATTGATTGATTGATTGATTGATTGATTGATTGATTGATTGATTGATTGATTGATTGATTGATTGATTGATTGATTGATTGATTGATTGATTGATTGATTGATTGTCCCTCTCTTTTTTGGAATGGCTGTCTGTCGGTATACGGCAGTTCATCCCACGAATCCGGACTGGGTTGGTGGAAGGTTTATGTATGAAGCCCTCCATCTAACCTCTGCCCGACCCGACCCGGGGGGGTCATCAGGTGGTGGCAGCGTGTCCTGCGGCTGACAGGTGAATTCTGTTTTTGGAAAAGCCAGTCATAAAGTCGGTATGGCGCATGCAGAGAATATGAGGTATATCCATGGGGGAACATATGCCGGATTATCGGGCGGCCTTTCTGAACAATGCTGTGCCGATGTGTATTATAGATGATGACGGAAGACTCCGGTCCGTTAACCGGGCCGCGACAGACTATTTCCGGGGTGCACCGCCTGATCCGGATGAGATATCCTGGCTCTTTTCCTGGGGTGCAGGCGGGGGAAGCATTTCTCATGGTACCGGTACAGACGGGGGACCGGTGCTGGTTGCAACTGATGTGGTGCCGGTCAGCTGGCGGGGAGAAGGTGCGCACCTTCTTGCCGCTGTGGATGTAACCAGTCAGGCGACAGAGTCTGCTGAATTGCGCAGGGCTCTGGAGCATATCAGGGTGGCAGAGGAGGGTGCAGGCATCGGCTTCTGGGATTCCTTTGTGAAAGGAAAGACGATTTCGGTTGACAGCGGCTGGGCGCATCTCATCGGCTATGAGGCAGAAGAGTTGGGAGTGTCGTTTGATGAGGTGTTCATGCGTCGAATTCATCCGGATGACAAGGCTGTGGTAGCGGCATATATCGCACGCCTCGATGATGGCACCACGCCTGCCGGGCGGGCAGAGTTTCGGATGCGACACCGGGACGGCAGGTGGATCTGGGTGCGGTCTGTCTGCCGGGTTGTCGCATATGATGCCGATGGCGCTCCTGAACGGGTGGCAGGGATGCATATGGACATCACCCAGGAGCATGAGACTGTAGAGGCCCTTGCGGAAGCAAAAAAGAAGATCATCCTGCTCTCGTCTGTTACCCGGCATGACATCTTAAACCAGGTGTCGGTGATTCTGATGTGTGATGAACTGGTCAGGGGCAATACGGGGAGGGCGCCCATGACCCCGGAGAAGGCTGATCATTACTGGGATATGGCGAACGCTGCGGCCCACACCATTGAGCGGCTTATTTCGTTTACCCGCGATTATGATGCCCTTGGGATGGAGCTGCCCCGGTGGCAGAGCCTTGCGACGGTGGTCCGCAATGCAGAAATTATGCTCCATGGGAACGGTGTGCCGGTCAGCCTCACCTGTGGGGAGATCGAGGTCTTTGCAGACCCGCTCTTTGAGAAAGTTCTCTATAATCTGCTGGAGAATGTGCGGCGCCACGGTGAAGGGGCGGGCCGGGTGACGATTGCCTTTGCAGATGGTGAGGAAGGCGGGGTGCTTACGGTCTCCGATGATGGCTGCGGTGTGCCCCTGGACAAAAAAGAGCGGATTTTTGAGAGGGGATATGGGAAAAATACCGGTCTGGGACTGTATCTCTCCCGTGAGATGCTTGGGATCACCGGGATTACCATCAGCGAGTGCGGCACATGCGGCACAGGCGCGGTATTCCGGCTGATAATTCCCCGAAATCATATCCGCCGGATCAAAATTCCTGCCTGATCTTTTTTTGGCGTTATTCCTGAAAGTCTATAACTTCCGGTTCCAGGGTCTGGAGGTCAACGATGATGGCCCGGGCCGGTGTCGGCTGAATATTCATCTGTTTCTGGAATGCGGTCTGTGACTGCCAGGTGCCGGCATTGATGGCCAGCACTCCACGGTATTTGGTGATGCCTGAGATGTGCACGTGCCCGGTATGGAAGATCTCGGGGATCGGGTCTATGACGAGCCTGTCTTCCCGTGAGGCGTAGATGGGGGTGCGTTCCCCGTATGTGCAGGTGAGGTGGCGGCGTTTGAGCATCTCAACCATCACCTCATCCACCCGGGAGTATGAGGCCCCGGGGATGAGACCGATCATGTCGTCAAAGGACCTCCCGTGGTACATCAGAACCGAAACGCCCTGAAGCTTTACGACTGCGGGGTTCTCCACCATGATGACATTATCCGGGAGGTTCTCGCAGAACTGGGGGGGGAGAACGGGTTGGGGCTCAGCGCCCCGGACGGCATCGTGGTTGCCGGGAGAAACAACCACCTGAAGATGAGAGGGGAGTTTCCGGAGCATATCGCCGAATGCTGCATACTGTCCGTAGATGTTCTGGATGGTAAGTTCCTTGTCCTGATCCGGGTAGATGCCGATGCCGTCCACCACATCACCTGCTATCAGGAGGTAGCCGATATCAGGCTGTTCGTGCAGCCATGCCGTGAACTTTTCCCATGCCTCGCCGAGAAAGGTGTCAGAGCCGACGTGTACATCAGAGATAAATGCGGCCTTCCCCGGCGTTTTACTCAGGAAGGGGGCGTGGTTGACCGGAATGTCGGGGCGTGCGAGTGAGTTTGCAAAGAAGAGGTTGCCGTCGCTGGAGAGCTGACCGGTGACTGCGATCACCTCGTCCGGGATGAGGCGCTCTGCCTCTGCGAAGTCCTCACGGTCTTTATTGAAGAGGACATTGATCATCCCCGTGGGATCTTCCAGCATCGCCATCCGGTGCCCTTTGGTGGTGTTCCTGACGTCCATCACCATGCCGATAAGGACGAGTTCCATATTGTAGTACCGGCTGTTTTTGGCAATCCCGCCGATGGGCATGGCACCGGCGTAAGTCTTCCTCGTCCGCAGGATAGCGGAGAGGCGGTTGTAGCGGTCCCGGAAATAGTGTATGAAGTCCCTGAAGTCGACACCATTATTTTCATGAGAACCGGCACCGTAGATGACGTCAACGGGCGCTTCGGTGAGAAATCTCATTCCGTCCCGTTCCCGGGTAAATCCGGGAATATGTTCGGTCATAACGACAGTTGCATGCGGCGGTACAGTATCTGCGATGACAGGGATGAGCGAGAGATCACCCTGTTCTGCGATATATGAGACCACATCAGGGTGAACCTGCAGCCCGCGGTCCAAAAACCCGAGCACGATCTCCTGTGGACGCTGCATATGAACAGGTTGGTCTTCAGGCGGTAAAAACCCATATGAAGCGGCGGGTTTTGCCCCATTATTTATATGTCCATAAAAGGTATTGCAATATATGAAGGAAAAGCGCGGGAGTCTTGATGGTGGTCACACAGTTGCATCCGATTCTAATTGTGAAGATTCCAAAAAACGCAAATTACGCGATAATCCTTTGCTGTTGGGGGGTTTGGTTATTGTTGCGCTTATTCTTATAGTCCTTCCGCTTATCCTTCTATTCATTGTTTGTGGCACATGGCCTGCAATAGTCGCAATGGAGTCGGAGAGCATGGCACCAAACATGAATGTTGGGGACCTCGTCTTTGTGGTAGCACCGGATCGAAATGGTGACATAACTTCTTGGGAGGAGGGACATGAGACAGGGTATGCACGATTTGCAGAGTATCCAGACCTGCAGGGGAACATGGTTTGCGGTGATGTGATTCTTTACTATCCTAATGGTGATACCTCAGTGCATCCTATCATACATCGGGCGTTGTTCTGGTATGACAATACAACGACCCCTGGGTATATTACAAAAGGAGATAACAACCCAACCGTTGATCAAGATGCCTACTATCAAGGTGTTGGCGCTATACAGCCGGTGAAAGATGAATGGATAATTGGCAAGGCTGTCTTTTCCATACCATACCTTGGTTATCTCTCTTTTTAATGACCGCTGGCGCCCTACCCTTCATATGTTTTGAAGAGGTATTGTATTATAATGAAAGAACAGCGCCGGAGCCTGGGGGTGGCAACCCAGGTGCAGCGATTTTTAAAGAGCGATGACCCGAAGGCAGGATGGGCCCGCGATATTCTTTGGATCGTCGGGGTAGTGGCAGGGGTGGCCCTCCTCCTCTTTCTGGTCTCCGGCACCTGGCCTGCGGTGGTCGCGGTGGAGTCAGAGAGCATGATCCCGAATATGAACGTGGGAGACCTTGTCTTTGTTGTAGCGGCAGACCGGTATGGCCCCCTGACCACATGGGCTGAAGGTCAGCAAACTGGGTATGCAAAGTTTGCGTATTACCCCGATCGGCAGGGTCAGGAGGTTTATGGGGACGTCATCATCTACAAACCAAACGGAATTTCATCGGTGCACCCGATCATCCACCGTGCCATAAATTGGGATGAAAGTAGCACTCTGCCAGGCTACACCACCAAGGGTGATAATAATGCAGTAATGGATCAGGACGCCTACTACCAGGGTATCGGTGTCATTCAGCCGGTACAAAAGGAGTGGATCGTCGGGAAGGCGCTCTTTGCGATACCGCTTGTAGGTTATCTGCCGCTGCATATCATCGAGTTTGCGGTAATTATCATTGCGATTCTCATCATCTGGGAGTGGTATTCCCGGAGGCGTGAGGAGAATGCTGAGAACGGAAAAAAGACCGTACATACAGCACCTTCCGACAAAAAGGGGGGAAAAAAGAACGACGCTGTCAAAAAAACTACTGAAAAACCCGCTAAAAAGCGCTGAGCGCATTTATCCGGTCCCTGCCTGGCAGGGGCCATTCACAACTCTTTTGTACCTCAGGGCTCACACATCAACACGGAATTGATCCAGATGAAAGAGCTACTGGAAGATGTCCTTGAAGGGCACCGGCTCACTCCTGCCGAGGCGGCAGGGCTTCTGAAGGCACGCGGGTCTGATGTATGGGAGATTGCAGCAGCAGCAGACATCCTTCGTGAACAGACCGTGGGTGATATTGTCACCTATGTGCGCAATCAGAATATTCATATCACCAATATCTGCCGGAATCTCTGTCGGTTCTGCGCGTTCGGGAGGCCGCCGGGTGCCCCGGACGCCTATGATGTGGGGGATGCAGGCATTCGTGCGCAGGTCACTCTTGCAAAGGAGCGCGGTGTCACAGAACTCTGTTTTCTCTCCGGGGTTAACCCCGCATTCAGCGCCGAGCGCTATGCGGAGATGATTGGCATTGCCCACGAAATTATACCGGAGGCCGACATCCACACGATGAGCCCGGATGAAGTGACCTGGGCTGCCAGAAAGAGCGGCCTTACGACCGCTGAAGTGATTGAAATGACGCGGGACGCGGGTCTTGGGACGATGCAGGGCACGGGAGCGGAGATTTTAGTGGACTCGGTGCGGAGCCGAATTTGCCCGAACAAGATCTCTACTGCAGAATGGTCCCGAATCATCAAAGAAGCTCATATGATGGGGCTGAAGTCGACCGCGACGATCATGTACGGCTCGGTGGACACGCCGGATGATCGTGCCGAGCATCTCGGTGTGATACGCGACATACAGGATGAGACCAGCGGGTTTACGGAGTTTATCCCCCTACCGTTCATTCATGAGAATACTCCCCTGCAGCAGGCGGGCCTTGTTACCGGGGGGTCTATCGGGCGGGAGGATATCCTGCTCTTTGCGGTCGCCCGGCTCTTTTTTGATAATATCCCAAATATCCAGATATCGTGGGGCAAGATCGGTGATCGGATGGCCTCGCTGGGTCTCCTTGCCGGCGGCAATGACTTTGGCGGGACGATGTTCACTGACGAGGTATCGGTGGAGGCCGGTGCTTCGTCGGCTGATTACTTTGACCCGGCTGATATGAAGCGGATCACCGATGACCTCGGACGGGTGCTGCGGCGGCGTTCGACCGTCTACGAACTGCTTGACTGACCTTGTCGGATATCAAACTCCCTTTTTTCGGCGCACCGGTGGCATATGTTTATTGTGCCTCAGTGGAAAATTCCGTCTGTATATTTGGCCCGGAAGGAATACGATATGAATACTGAGAAGCGACTGGTGTACATGGACCATGCGGCAACGACGGCGACCCGCCCGGAGGTCGCAGCGGCGATGATCCCCTATATGACCGGCACATTTGGCAATCCCTCATCCCTCTATGACCTTGCAAAGGCCTCACGCAATGCGGTGGATGAGGCACGGGAACGGGTGGCTAATGCCATCGGGGCGGATCCAAAAGAGATCTACTTCACCAGCGGTGGCACTGAGTCAGACAACTGGGCGATAAAGGGGGTTGCCTTTGCCAAGAAAGCGAAGGGCACCCACATCATTACCTCTGTTATTGAGCACCATGCTGTTTCCCACACGTGTGAGTGGCTGGAAAAACAGGGTTTTTCAGTGACCTATCTCCCGGTTGACCGCTTCGGGCTGGTCGACCCCGCAGATGTGGAGGCAGCAATCACTCCGGAGACGATTCTCATCACCGTGATGATGGCAAACAATGAGATCGGTACCATCCAGCCGATTGCAGAAATAGGTGCTATCGCCCGGAAGCATGGCGTTCTCTTCCACACCGATGCGGTGCAGGCGGTGGGGCATATTCCGGTTGACGTGGGTGCACAGAATATTGACCTCCTCTCGCTTTCAGGGCATAAATTCCACGGGCCGAAGGGGACTGGTGCCCTCTATATCGGGCCGGGGGTGCGGCTTGACCCCCTGATGCACGGTGGTGCTCAGGAGCGGGGGCGGCGTGCAGGAACCGAGAATGTACCCGGCATCGTCGGTCTGGGGCTCGCCCTCTCTCTTGCGGTTGGAGAGATGAGAGAGAATGCTCTGCGGATCACCGCCCTGCGTGACAGGCTCACGGAAGGACTGCTTGCGATTCCCGAAACCTACTTAAACGGGCACCCGGAACAGCGCCTCCCGAACAATGTGAACGTGGTCTTTGCGTTTATTGAGGGAGAGTCGATTCTTTTGATGCTCAACCGCCGGGGGATTGCAGCGTCTACCGGCAGCGCCTGCAGTTCCCGTTCCCTGGAGCCGTCTCATGTGCTCATCGCCTGCGGCCTGCCCCATGAGGTGGTGCATGGGTCCCTGCGCCTGACGCTGGGCGAGGAGACTACAGAGGCAGACGTGGATTATGCGATTGATGCGGTAAAAGAGATCGTGCAGCGGCTGAGGAATATGTCGCCTTTAACGCCGCCTGAGTTAAGGAGTCAGTCATAGGAGGAGATGAGAGATGTACAACGAGAAGGTGATGGACCATTTTGAGCACCCGAGAAATCAGGGTGTTATTGAGGATGCTGACGGCACCGGTGAGGTTGGCAATGCCCAGTGCGGGGATATCATGAAGATATACCTGAAGGTGGAGGGTGATGTGATCACAGACGTGAAATTCCAGACCTTCGGGTGCGGGGCTGCGGTCGCATCATCAAGCATGGCGACTGAACTGATCAAAGGCAGGACGCTGGAGGAGGCGTGGGAGCTCTCCAATAAGGCGGTTGCAGAAGCGCTGGAGGGTCTGCCGCCCCAGAAACTACATTGTTCGGTGCTTGCCGAAGAGGCGATTCATGCGGCGATTAATGACTATCGGGTGCAGCACGGCCTTGAAGCGTGGGAAGAGAAGAAAGGCAGCCACGCTGAACACCATCACTAATCTTTTTTTAAGGCAGTCGTGAATTCCACCTGAGTCTTTCGTTCAGCTGTATCATGTATCCGAAAGTTCAGATCGTATACTTTTGGATATCTGAATACTATTGACCAGTCCAAAAACCACGAGGGGGGGAATCCCGCAGAACCCAACGAGAATAAGAATGATAAATCCGTTCGTTACATCGGTAATCAATCCAACCGTGGGGAAAAATGCATAGGAAATGGTCTCATACATAGGGACGAGCAGGAGTATGCTGATGAATGCCGCAATTAAAACAGGGATTCTCATCATCTTTCTGAA
Organism: Methanogenium sp. S4BF; assembly: GCF_029633965.1. NCBI lineage: Archaea > Methanobacteriati > Methanobacteriota > Methanomicrobia > Methanomicrobiales > Methanomicrobiaceae > Methanogenium > Methanogenium sp. S4BF. The sequence goes on from NZ_CP091277.1 coordinate 2,064,841, forward strand.
CTCCGGTGTCATCGCGGCAAAGAACAGAAGAGAAACAGGGATGATGAGGTAATAGAGCATCCCTCTCAGTCTTGCAGGAGTCATCCCATCCGCGACCATCCGGAATAGCTCCGGGGATGCGAGGGAGAAGATTTCCGTGATGATGATCAGGATGAGAAGCAGGGGATAGAGCATTCCAATCCACCAGAAGCGGCATTTTTCGTTGAGATAATCCAGAAAAAGAATTGAACCCAAAAAGGCCGTTGCTGCAAGTGCAATCGGGATGTATGGACCCCCAATTACGGTATAGACAAGGGGGTAGCCCATCATCGCCAATATGGGCGAGTATATTGTTAATTTTGGGAGAAGATCACCGATCATCCGGATCTTCCCCTGATGATTCCCGAACGGTCGTGAACGTGTGTGCTGTTATCTGAGATGATCCATCCCCCCTGAGCATATGGTTTTACCCCTGTGATCCGATGTGGGGGGGCATGCATATATCTTCCGATACTGTTCCCGCATTTATGGTTCTTGTCCATTTCGAAGGTATGAAACGTGAAGGGGCAGGATTTCCTGAAACATGGTCTTTGTCCTGCATTGTTGCCGGGGTGAAAACCCTTCTTAGGTCAGAGCACGAATAGGAGAGGTACGTTCGGTGAATACCAATGGATTCTCATAAAATCGCAGACAAACTGGCGGCGGTGCGGTCCTGCCACCCGCTGGTACACCACATCACGAATACGGTGACCATCAATGACTGTGCCAATATCACGCTCTGTGCCGGGGGTGCACCGGTGATGGCGGCAGCACGGGAGGAGGCCGGTGAGATGGCAGCGATGGCCAGTGCTCTCGTGCTCAATATCGGGACTCTCTCCTGTGATCAGGTGGATTCGATGCTCATTGCAGGAAGAGCGGCGAATGCCCGCGGTATTCCGGTTATTCTTGACCCTGTCGGCGCCGGTGCAACGGCGATGCGGACAGAGGCGTCTGAAAGGCTGCTTGCAGAACTGGATATTGCCGTTCTGAAGGGCAATGCTGGTGAGATTGGTGTCCTTGCAGGTATCGGCGGAGAGGTGCGCGGTGTGGACTCCGGCGGCTGTGCCGGTGACCCTGCGTCTGTCGCTGCCGCCTGTGCCCGGAAGTATAACACGGTTGTGGTGATGACGGGACCTGAGGATTACATATCTGACGGTGAACGGACGCTTGTGGTCGGAAACGGCAACCCGATGATGGGTCGCCTGTCGGGGACCGGATGCATGACAGCGTCTGTGGTGGGCGCCTTTGCAGCGGCGGGAACGGATCTGGTTGAGTCATGTGCGGCCGCCTGCGCCGCCTTTGCCCATGCCGGGGAACGGGCGGCTGCCCAGGCCCGCGGCCCGTATTCGTTCCGGACGGCGCTCTTTGATGAGATGGCGAACCTTACCGAAGCAGATCTTGCGGCCCACGCTGACGTGAGGGCTGTGGATATGGATGCTGCCTGAACCGGGGGAACCGGCTCATGCGAACACGGATCGGGCCGGATCCCCTGACAAAAAATCTTAACGAAGATTATGAGTGAGCTGAAGATATGACAGAGGGCAGGAATCTGAACCGAATGAGCCATCTGCCGGGGCGGAGAACCATTCCGGAACTCTATGTGGTCACCGACACGGTTATTGGCCGGGGTCGTTCCCATGCAGAGATTGCCGCAGCTGCTTCAGCAGGCGGCGCCGGCATCATCCAGCTGCGGGACAAACATCTGGCACCGGAGGCCCTGCTTCGTGAGGCAGTCGCCGTCCGTGAGGCGCTGTCCTCCTCTGATGCCCTGTTTGTGGTGAACGATTCTCTGGATGTGGCGATTGCATCCTGTGCGGACGGGGTGCATTTGGGGCAGAGCGATGGGTCCGTCACGGAGGCACGGGCCGCTGCAGAGGCAGCTGCCCACGTTGGATTTCTCATCGGTGTCTCTGTCGGGTGTGTTGAAGAGGCCTTTCGGGCGGTTGATGAGGGTGCAGATTATGTCGCCCTCGGTCCGGTCTTCTCCACCACCTCGAAGGAGGATGCCGGTGCGGCTCGCGGCCTCCTGATCCTCAGGGAGATCCGTGAGGCGCTTTCCACCGTGCCCCTCGTTGCCATTGGCGGGATTGGTCCTGCGAATGTACAGGACGTATTCCGGGCCGGTGCTGACTCGGCGGCGGTTATATCGGCTGTCGTCGGACAGGATGATGTTGCTGCGGCGGCAAGGGGAATGGTGGCATTGATTGAGAGGGTGAGGGGTCCGGGTGTGGGGACTCTCAGGTAACAGGGCAGGGACAAATGGGTGCTATCTGAATTCAGATGTCTGCCAGGGCGGACTCAATCTGTCTTTACTTCCACAGCTGGGGAGTTTGGGCCGGCACTGATTTCCTTTCCTGACAGATTCATTCCCTTTTCCATCCCCCTTCAGTCAATATACTGCATCGGAGGGATATGGTCCCGGTTGTACAGGGCCTCGGTATAACCGGGGTCAATCTCAAGGGCTCGGGTGAAACAGGCCAGTGCTTCCTGAAATGATCCTGCTTCAACGAGGGTCAGCCCTTTTGCATTCCAGGCAATTGCATCATCAGGATGGATTGCAAGCATGGTATCATACCATTTATGCCCTTCCGGGATCTCTTTTTCACTGTTTATTGCCTGAGATACCAGGATGCTGTCCTGTTCAAATACGGTATTGCCCTGCTCACATCCTGCTACACAGGAGGCTCTATTTCCAGGCGTTTCCAGGATCCCGTCATCTGCTCCGTCCCTAAGGAATGAAACCAGTTCATCCAGCATCCGGTTATTTCCCTGAATTGATGATTGTTTTTCATGTATTGACTGTTCTTTTTCCTTCAGGTAATGTACCAGACACTCAAGTTCCTTTCGCACACCGGGAGTCCGAATCGCCGTTCGGGATATTCGCACACAGAGGCAATTGTCATCTGCCGGAATCATCGTGTTCCATTTCGCTCCCGAACAGACATCTGCGATCAGGTCCGGGTTAATAACATCGGACTGTATGAGGAGCTCTGCGTAATCATCAGATCCATCGGTCTCGAAGTGTTTGTTGATTGTTAATTCCACCATCTTCCTTGTCTCCCCATACCTGATTGTACTATCCCTGGTCTGCTTGCTATCCGGGATGGTTCTTTTTCTGATAGCACTTCTCAACGATGACTCAGATAAACTGAGCGGTCTCCACCGATGCACCACCTCCGAAGATACCGGCTGTGCTCCTCCTGGTGGTTCTGGTCGTGTTTGAGGGGATTGCCATGACAGGATCGTTTTGGAGGAAGTATTCAATATAGTGGACGCAGGTATTGGTGTTGTCTGGCAGTTTTTTTGGCCGGGGGGTTGGTGAACCGGATTTTTCTGCGGCACGGGGTCATAAATCCTCTGAATTTCTTCATTTTTTGCGCGTGGCTTCGGGTTTTTGGTACGGGAGGGGGGCTGTGTCGGGGTTGAGTGCCTGATAATACTCCGCCTAATGTTTTTCCTCCCTTTGGCGGGGTCATGGCGGTGGAGTGATGTCCGTAAAGTTGTCATATTGGTCTTTTTCTGGCAATTTGCTGTTTTTTATCGCTTTGCGCGTTTGTCAACTCTGGACTCCGTCCCCCTCTCTCAGGGTGGTGAAATAATTATTCTGACGGTTTTCCTGCCCTCAATGGGTGCTGAAATAACTAGCCCTTCTGTCATATTAGGTTAATTTTGGATTTTCTGGTGCGAATTGGAGAATGAAATGCGAGTGTTTATATTGGCGTAAGTACCATGTTGTTAGGTCGATTGTTTGAGACATTCGGGGGCTGAACTGCCTTTGTTTGATCTGCTTACAATAAAAATATCCAAGGAATACAATCTCTGGAGTCCTCCGGCAATCCGCCGGCTGCTGCAGGGATTTAATACAGGATTTCAATCGGAAATGCAAGGGTTTATAATCCTTCAATTCCTATATTGTAGTCCGAGATTTTGATGGAGAACCAAAATCGCTCGAATGGGAGTGTTGGTTCTGACGTTGGCACTGGCAATGCGGAAATTTGTTTAGTAACCGCTAATATCCTTTAAAAAATAAGCCGAAAGTAAGTGTGCTTTGATGAGCAAAACTGAGGTATCAGTTTGCCTACTTCAAGAAATTAATTCTGGTTGATCCTGCCAGAGGTCACTGCTATCGGGGTTCGATTAAGCCATGCGAGTCGAGAGGGTTCAGACCCTCGGCGGACTGCTCAGTAACACGTGGATAACCTGCCCTAAGGTGGAGGATAACCCCGGGAAACTGGGGATAATACTCCATAGATTAGAGATACTGGAATGTTCTTTAGTCGAAAGTTCCGGCGCCTTAGGATGGATCTGCGGTCGATTAGGTTGTTGTTGGGGTAACGGCCCAACAAGCCTGTAATCGATACGGGTTGTGGGAGCAAGAGCCCGGAGATGGAATCTGAGACACGATTCCAGGCCCTACGGGGCGCAGCAGGCGCGAAAACTTTACAATGCAGGAAACTGTGATAAGGGAACCCCGAGTGCCCGTATACGCGGGCTGTCCAGGTGTCTAAAAAGCATCTGAAGAAAGGGCCGGGCAAGACCGGTGCCAGCCGCCGCGGTAATACCGGCGGCTCGAGTGGTGGCCACTATTATTGGGCTTAAAGCGTCCGTAGCTGGACCGATAAGTCTCTTGGGAAATCCGCCGGCTTAACCGGCGGGCGTCTAAGAGATACTGTTGGTCTAGGGACCGGGAGAGGTGAGAGGTACTCCGGGGGTAGGAGTGAAATCCTGTAATCCCCGGGGGACCACCGATGGCGAAGGCATCTCACCAGAACGGCTCCGACAGTGAGGGACGAAAGCTGGGGGAGCGAACCGGATTAGATACCCGGGTAGTCCCAGCCGTAAACTATGCGCGTTAGGTGTACTGGTGACCACGAGTCACCGGGGTGCCGAAGGGAAACCGTGAAACGTGCCGCCTGGGAAGTACGGTCGCAAGGCTGAAACTTAAAGGAATTGGCGGGGGAGCACCACAACGGGTGGAGCCTGCGGTTTAATTGGACTCAACGCCGGAAAGCTCACCGGATAGGACAGCGGAATGATAACCGGGCTGAAGACTCTGTTTGACCAGCTGAGAGGAGGTGCATGGCCGTCGTCAGTTCGTACTGTGAAGCATCCTGTTAAGTCAGGCAACGAGCGAGACCCACGCCAACAGTTGCTAGCTTGTTCTCCGGAACGAAGAGGACACTGTTGGGACCGCCTCTGCTAAAGAGGAGGAAGGAATGGGCAACGGTAGGTCAGCATGCCCCGAATTATCCGGGCTACACGCGGGCTACAATGGGCAGGACAATGGGTATCGACACCGAAAGGTGAAGGCAATCTCTTAAACCTGTCCTAAGTTCGGATTGTGGGCTGTAACTCGCCCACATGAAGCTGGAATCCGTAGTAATCGCGTTTCAACATAGCGCGGTGAATGCGTCCCTGCTCCTTGCACACACCGCCCGTCAAACCATCCGAGTGAGGTTTGGATGAGCCTGTGGTTTTTGCCGCAGTCGAATCTAGGTTTCGCAAGGAGGGTTAAGTCGTAACAAGGTAGCCGTAGGGGAATCTGCGGCTGGATCACCTCCTAAAGAACTGGGTAAGCGGTTATTAAACAAAACGTAAAATTGTCGGTGTCAACAGGATATGGGCTTATAGCTCAGCTGGAAGAGCGCGGCGTTTGCAACGCCGAGGCCAGGGGTTCAAATCCCCTTAAGTCCATTGCCTGGTAATCAGAGTGGTTAGTAATAACCATTTAATCTGAAACACCAGGCTCCCATGCACCCGGAGACGTGAGTCATCGGGGAAGGGCCGAGAGTCTAACCGACTCTTTGAGGCTGTGTAAAGGTGTGCACATTGGACGTTAAATGAGTTTTAACGGACACAATCAAAAAAGACAAGCTGATACAAACCTGTCAGTGGATGGCTCGGTTCGAGTGCCGATGAAGGGCGTGCCAAGCTGCGATAAGCTCCGGGTAGGCGCATGGAACCTATGATCCGGAGATTCCCTAATGGGACCTCCTGCTTCTTTAAGAAGCGATCCGTAAGGATTGGGAACCCCCCGAATTGAAACATCTCAGTAGGGGGAGGAAGAGAAATCAAACGAGATGTCGTGAGTAAAAGCGATCGAAAACGACAGAGTTCAAACCGAATCCCTTCGGGGACATGTGGTGTTGTGAGCCTTCCGTTTAATCAAACATCCGAAGCGGAAATATTTCTGGAACGGTTTGCCACAGAGGGTGATAGCCCCGTACGCATACCGATGTTTGATGAGGAAGTGTCTCGAGTAGTGCGGGTTGGAATTCTCGCATGAACCTGGGGGTCATCAACCTCCAAAACTAAATACTCCTCGAAACCGATAGCGCATTAGTAGCGTGAGCGAAAGCTGAAAAGTAACCCTGGAAAGGTGGTTAAAAGTGCCTGAAACTGATAGGTGATAGTGTGTTATGGCATGCAAGGATCTTTACACCGAAAGAACCCGTCGCGAGGCGGTTGTATGAGGTGTACTGCCGGTGTCATAACGTACGTTTTGAAGAACGGGCCAGAGAGTTTATTCTGTTGGCGAGGTTAACCGGTAAGGGAAGCCGAAGCGAAAGCGACAAGTCCGTAGTTTCGACATGGGACGACGTATTAATAGTGCGTGTAGTCGACAGGATAAGACCCGAAGCCCAGTGATCTATGCGTGGGCAGGCTGAAGGGTGACGAAAGTTGCGTGGAGGGCCGTAGCGGTATTGATATGCAAATCATTCGTGTGACCTGCGTATAGGGGTGAAAGGCCAATCGAACTGGGCATCAGCTGGTTCCTCTCGAAACATGCCGTAGCATGACCTGGCTGGAGATAGACGGTGAGGTAGAGCACTGATTGGAGGAGTTGGGGAAGAAATTCCTCACCTTCCTGTCAAACTCCGAATTCCCCGTCGTCGTAGAAGGCTGGAAGTCCGCATTACGGGGTAAGCTTGTAATGCGTAAGGGAGACAACCCAGACTGTGGTTAATGTCCCTCAGTGTAGGTTAAGTGTCAACACTAAAAGATGTCCTAGGCCAAAGACAACTGGAAGGTGAGCTTAGAAGCAGCTACCCTTTAAAAAGTGCGTAACAGCTTACCAGTCGAGGTTTAGGGCGCTGAAAATGGACGGGGCTAAAACCTACCACAGATACCACAGACCACCGCAAGGTGATGGCGTAGAGAGGCGCTCTGCATGGGCGGAAGCAGGGGCGTAAGTTCCTGTGGACCGTGTAGAATTGAGAATTCTGGCATTAGTAGAAGCATAGTTAGGTGAGAATCCTAACCGCCGAAGGGGCTAGGTTTCCTCGGCAATGTTCGTCAGCCGAGGGTTAGTCGGTCCTAAGTTATACCGTAACTCGAGTATAGCGAAAGGGAAACAGGTTAATATTCCTGTACCATCTGATTGTAGTCTTCGGACCCCGACGTTTCTGGATATGCTTTGCAGGGCTGTCGCCCTGTCTAATCGTATAAGCTCTCGGAGAACCGTAATGGTGAGAATTGAGTGAAAGCGTGATGGAGTAATAAAGCAAATTCCTGGAACCCGTGAAAAGGGAATCAGATGTCCGTACCGAGATCTGACACAGGTGCCCCTAGCTGAGTAGGCTAAGGCGTGTCGGTTTAATTGTGTTTAGGGAATTCGGCAAAATGGCCCCGTAACTTTGGAATAAGGGGTGCCTGCCCGGAGATCGGGCAGGTCGCAGTGACCAGGGGGCTCCGACTGTCTAATAACAACATAGCAGACTGCAACTCCGTAAGGACTAGTATAGTCTGTGATTCCTGCCCAGTGCAGGTATCTGAAAACCGGGTTCAACCGGACGAAGGACCTGTAAACGGCGGGGGTAACTATGACCCTCTTAAGGTAGCGTAGTACCTTGTCGCTTAATTGGCGACTTGCATGAATGGATTAACGAGAGCCCTACTGTCCCAAACACAAGTCCGTTGAACATTTTATCCTAGTGCAAAGGCTAGGGACTCCAAATGGGAAGTGAAGACCCCGTGGAGCTTTACTGCAGCCTGTCGTTGTGTTACGGTATTCATTGCGCAGAGTAGATGGGAGATGTCGATCCAGCCCTCGTGGGGGCTGGTTAGTCACCAATGAGACACCATCCTTTGTATACTGTAACACTAACTCCTTGTGAGGACATCGGTAGGTAGGCAGTTTGGGTGGGGCGCCACACCCTCGAAAAGATATCAAGGGTGCCCCAAGGTCAACTCATGTGAGTCAGAAACTCACAGAAGAGTGTCAAGAGCAAAAGTTGGCCTGACGTGAACACGCATAGCAAGTGTTCACGAGAGGAAACTCGGGTCTAACGAACCAATACGCGCTTTTGATGAGTGCTATTGACGACAGAAAAGCTACCCCGGGGATAATTGAGTCGTCGCCGGCAAGAGCACATATCGACCCGGCGGCTTGCTACCTCGATGTCGGTTCTTTCCATCCTGGCTGTGCAGCAGCAGCCAAGGGTGAGGTTGTTCGCCTATTAAAGGGGATCGTGAGCTGGGTTTAGACCGTCGTGAGACAGGTCGGTTACTATCTATTTGGAGTGTTAGAGGTCTGAGGGTAAGACGGAAATAGTACGAGAGGAACTTTCCGTCGTCGCCACTGGTAGATCGGTTGTCCGACAGGGCAGTGCCGAGTGGCTACGCGATAATGGATAAAAGCTGAAAGCATCTAAGCTTGAAACCAGACCTAAAAAGAGACCTCGTCTGAGGGCATGGATAAAAGATCCGTTTGATAGGCTCGGGATGTACGCACGAAGGTAACGACGTGTTCAGTCCACGAGTACTAACGCCCGAATCAGCTAACACTGATTTACGTGCTCCGTTAAAACTCAGACGAAATCCAGTGTGCACACACGATACACAGCTTCTGTATTTGCGGCCATAGCAGCGGGGCAACACCCGGACCCATACCGAACCCGGAAGTTAAGCCCGTTCACGTAGTATGCTGTACTGAGTTACGCGAGTGCTCGGGAACCATACTTCGCTGCAAATGCTCTGCAAAGAAATGAAAATCTGTTCTGTAACTGTTATACCTGAGAGCCGAGGCTCTGCGGTTGATTCTTATCTGTAAACTGGTTCTAAGGGGTTATTCTGTTCTGTATATACGATACAAAAGAGCGTGAGTGCCCGGAAAGGATTGCTGTACCGCAGATGACTGCATGTGATTATTCTGTTCGGGAATGGGTATACAAAGGAGCGTGAGCCCCGGGGTTTTATTGTTCTGTCGGAGGCGTCTGCAGGAATTATTTTGTGCTGCATAAGACAGCTAAGGAGTATGCTTGTCTTTGCCTGTTTTTATGATGATTCCGGATATGTTTATCCCGATGCTTCATGTGAAATGAGCTGGTTCTGCAAAATCTGTTTTCATAGGTGACCGGCATCTCTGGATTTCCTGTGTTCGCTGGATGCAGGGGCCGTTGGTATTGACATTTGAGATGGATGTGTTCGTGGCTGAGGATATGTGATGTTGTACATTTTTCCGAAATTGCTGTATATTGGTTAAAATATATCTGCATCTGATTGGGAGGGTACTCCTGATTTGCATCCCGTCTGTGAGGTGATTTCCGGGTGAGGGTCTGAAAGGCACATCTATTGTTGATTTCTTAAGCGTGTGTGGTGAAATGCCATAGACGGGGATGGTGATATCATTTTGTGCAAAGAGGATAGTAGTGGATTCCTTGCAGGAATGCATGTCTTTTGGGCCTGTTTACGGTGCGTGTATTTGCTGAAGCCATCACTCCTTTCCTGCATCAGTATTCGTTCCTTACTTTGCTCACCGGGGAGTGGCAACGTTTGAATGGATACGCATGCATGAAATGTATTTTGAGATTTCTGTTCACTTTCCTCTTTTGTGCCTGCGAATCAATCCCTTCGGTTGGTTGTCGGTACGGCAATCTCTGTTTCGCTCCAGTTGGTTTGAAAAAAGCGCCGGTGGAGTTTGAATAAACTGGCAATGCAAGTATGCCACCTCTGCAGCCTTCTTCTTTTCGACAGTCCGTCTATCCATTTTCAACTGCTGCAGACATTCCGATGGTATGAAAATCGCGTTGTGATTTGTTATTCGAATGTACGAGATCATACTGTTTTTCACCATTTGCTAAGAAAAATACTGTTCGAAATGTCTTTTTCCGAAATTGCTGTATCTTCGCTTTTGGATTTACATCGGATGTTCTGAACTTTGTCCGTGTTGTCAGGGAGTAATAGTGCTTGTGGGCTGATTCCTGTGAAGGGAAGTGGCCTGGATGATATCCTGAGAGGCTCGGGGTATCAGGTAATTGCGCTCGTGATAGTGTGATTCCATGATTGAGTTGACGTGGACTATCATCCTTTTTCTCATATCTAGGGGGCAGATGGGATCTGCAATTGGCGAAAGGAATTATCGCTGCATTCTGTTTGGTAAGTATTGGTATGGGTACTTCCATGCGGTTACACGTATGGTGGTAGTTAGTGGGGATTACTTTCAATTGGAACAGCGTTGGGCGTTCTTCAGAAAAACATGGGTTCATTAGATGCCGAAAATTCCGTGTAAACAAGATATTCGTGCCGGATAAGTATTCTTATCTGGTGAATCTGCTCTGATTGGGTTTGATTGGGTTTGTCCGTGCCCTGATTTCAGATTATTCGTGGGCGTATCATCTCAAAAAACCGGATTATTCGTTTTCAGATCCATAATTCTGTTCTCCTGTGACATGTCTTTCCAAATGATGGCCTATCTGGCCCAAATGAAGCATCTCCGGTCTGTGTCACGGGGCCGACTGAAAAGATTCTGATCACATTTGCATATCCGGGAGTATGTGTGTGATTCCGTTTTCGTGTGCCAAAAAGGCGGGTTGAATCTTTTTGTAACTTCGAAGAATACTCTGTCTGAATGAAGGGCTGATGTGGCTTTCAAAATGGATTATTCCGGATAATTCTGGTTGTGCATGTTTTAGGTGAAGTGTGAAGTGATGATTTGCTGCACATTCCCGGCGGCGCCATTGTTGCATTCATAAATTGTGCGATAAATGTCACCGTTTTGAATGATTATTCTACTTTCATTAGGTAGTTCTGCGCGTTTTGGTATTTTCTGCAAAACGGTCTATGTTTTTGGCATATTCGTTGCTTTTCGGATGTTGATCTGGTGGTGAATGTCTATTTTTTTGGCAACCTTTATATCTCTGCGAGTGCCATGTTGTTAGGTCGATTGTTTGAGACATTCGAGGGCTGAACTGCCTTTGTTTGATCTGCTGACAATAAAAATATCCAAGGAATACAAATCTCTGGAGTCGTCCGGCAATCCGCCGGCTGCTGCAGGGATTTAACACAGGATTCCAATCGGAAATGCAAGGGTTTATAATCCTTCAATTCCTATATTGTAGTCCGAGATTTTGATGGAGAACCAAAATCGCTCGAATGGGAGTGTTGGTTCTGACGTTGGCACTGGCAATGCGGAAATTTGTTTAGTAACCGCTAATATCCTTTAAAAAATAAGCCGAAAGTAAGTGTGCTTTGATGAGTAAAACTGAGGTATCAGTTTGCCTACTTCAAGAAATTAATTCTGGTTGATCCTGCCAGAGGTCACTGCTATCGGGGTTCGATTAAGCCATGCGAGTCGAGAGGGTTCAGACCCTCGGCGGACTGCTCAGTAACACGTGGATAACCTGCCCTAAGGTGGAGGATAACCCCGGGAAACTGGGGATAATACTCCATAGATTAGAGATACTGGAATGTTCTTTAGTCGAAAGTTCCGGCGCCTTAGGATGGATCTGCGGTCGATTAGGTTGTTGTTGGGGTAACGGCCCAACAAGCCTGTAATCGATACGGGTTGTGGGAGCAAGAGCCCGGAGATGGAATCTGAGACACGATTCCAGGCCCTACGGGGCGCAGCAGGCGCGAAAACTTTACAATGCAGGAAACTGTGATAAGGGAACCCCGAGTGCCCGTATACGCGGGCTGTCCAGGTGTCTAAAAAGCATCTGAAGAAAGGGCCGGGCAAGACCGGTGCCAGCCGCCGCGGTAATACCGGCGGCTCGAGTGGTGGCCACTATTATTGGGCTTAAAGCGTCCGTAGCTGGACCGATAAGTCTCTTGGGAAATCCGCCGGCTTAACCGGCGGGCGTCTAAGAGATACTGTTGGTCTAGGGACCGGGAGAGGTGAGAGGTACTCCGGGGGTAGGAGTGAAATCCTGTAATCCCCGGGGGACCACCGATGGCGAAGGCATCTCACCAGAACGGCTCCGACAGTGAGGGACGAAAGCTGGGGGAGCGAACCGGATTAGATACCCGGGTAGTCCCAGCCGTAAACTATGCGCGTTAGGTGTACTGGTGACCACGAGTCACCGGGGTGCCGAAGGGAAACCGTGAAACGTGCCGCCTGGGAAGTACGGTCGCAAGGCTGAAACTTAAAGGAATTGGCGGGGGAGCACCACAACGGGTGGAGCCTGCGGTTTAATTGGACTCAACGCCGGAAAGCTCACCGGATAGGACAGCGGAATGATAACCGGGCTGAAGACTCTGTTTGACCAGCTGAGAGGAGGTGCATGGCCGTCGTCAGTTCGTACTGTGAAGCATCCTGTTAAGTCAGGCAACGAGCGAGACCCACGCCAACAGTTGCTAGCTTGTTCTCCGGAACGAAGAGGACACTGTTGGGACCGCCTCTGCTAAAGAGGAGGAAGGAATGGGCAACGGTAGGTCAGCATGCCCCGAATTATCCGGGCTACACGCGGGCTACAATGGGCAGGACAATGGGTATCGACACCGAAAGGTGAAGGCAATCTCTTAAACCTGTCCTAAGTTCGGATTGTGGGCTGTAACTCGCCCACATGAAGCTGGAATCCGTAGTAATCGCGTTTCAACATAGCGCGGTGAATGCGTCCCTGCTCCTTGCACACACCGCCCGTCAAACCATCCGAGTGAGGTTTGGATGAGCCTGTGGTTTTTGCCGCAGTCGAATCTAGGTTTCGCAAGGAGGGTTAAGTCGTAACAAGGTAGCCGTAGGGGAATCTGCGGCTGGATCACCTCCTAAAGAACTGGGTAAGCGGTTATTAAACAAAACGTAAAATTGTCGGTGTCAACAGGATATGGGCTTATAGCTCAGCTGGAAGAGCGCGGCGTTTGCAACGCCGAGGCCAGGGGTTCAAATCCCCTTAAGTCCATTGCCTGGTAATCAGAGTGGTTAGTAATAACCATTTAATCTGAAACACCAGGCTCCCATGCACCCGGAGACGTGAGTCATCGGGGAAGGGCCGAGAGTCTAACCGACTCTTTGAGGCTGTGTAAAGGTGTGCACATTGGACGTTAAATGAGTTTTAACGGACACAATCAAAAAAGACAAGCTGATACAAACCTGTCAGTGGATGGCTCGGTTCGAGTGCCGATGAAGGGCGTGCCAAGCTGCGATAAGCTCCGGGTAGGCGCATGGAACCTATGATCCGGAGATTCCCTAATGGGACCTCCTGCTTCTTTAAGAAGCGATCCGTAAGGATTGGGAACCCCCCGAATTGAAACATCTCAGTAGGGGGAGGAAGAGAAATCAAACGAGATGTCGTGAGTAAAAGCGATCGAAAACGACAGAGTTCAAACCGAATCCCTTCGGGGACATGTGGTGTTGTGAGCCTTCCGTTTAATCAAACATCCGAAGCGGAAATATTTCTGGAACGGTTTGCCACAGAGGGTGATAGCCCCGTACGCATACCGATGTTTGATGAGGAAGTGTCTCGAGTAGTGCGGGTTGGAATTCTCGCATGAACCTGGGGGTCATCAACCTCCAAAACTAAATACTCCTCGAAACCGATAGCGCATTAGTAGCGTGAGCGAAAGCTGAAAAGTAACCCTGGAAAGGTGGTTAAAAGTGCCTGAAACTGATAGGTGATAGTGTGTTATGGCATGCAAGGATCTTTACATCGAAAGAACCCGTCGCGAGGCGGTTGTATGAGGTGTACTGCCGGTGTCATAACGTACGTTTTGAAGAACGGGCCAGAGAGTTTATTCTGTTGGCGAGGTTAACCGGTAAGGGAAGCCGAAGCGAAAGCGACAAGTCCGTAGTTTCGACATGGGACGACGTATTAATAGTGCGTGTAGTCGACAGGATAAGACCCGAAGCCCAGTGATCTATGCGTGGGCAGGCTGAAGGGTGACGAAAGTTGCGTGGAGGGCCGTAGCGGTATTGATATGCAAATCATTCGTGTGACCTGCGTATAGGGGTGAAAGGCCAATCGAACTGGGCATCAGCTGGTTCCTCTCGAAACATGCCGTAGCATGACCTGGCTGGAGATAGACGGTGAGGTAGAGCACTGATTGGAGGAGTTGGGGAAGAAATTCCTCACCTTCCTGTCAAACTCCGAATTCCCCGTCGTCGTAGAAGGCTGGAAGTCCGCATTACGGGGTAAGCTTGTAATGCGTAAGGGAGACAACCCAGACTGTGGTTAATGTCCCTCAGTGTAGGTTAAGTGTCAACACTAAAAGATGTCCTAGGCCAAAGACAACTGGAAGGTGAGCTTAGAAGCAGCTACCCTTTAAAAAGTGCGTAACAGCTTACCAGTCGAGGTTTAGGGCGCTGAAAATGGACGGGGCTAAAACCTACCACAGATACCACAGACCACCGCAAGGTGATGGCGTAGAGAGGCGCTCTGCATGGGCGGAAGCAGGGGCGTAAGTTCCTGTGGACCGTGTAGAATTGAGAATTCTGGCATTAGTAGAAGCATAGTTAGGTGAGAATCCTAACCGCCGAAGGGGCTAGGTTTCCTCGGCAATGTTCGTCAGCCGAGGGTTAGTCGGTCCTAAGTTATACCGTAACTCGAGTATAGCGAAAGGGAAACAGGTTAATATTCCTGTACCATCTGATTGTAGTCTTCGGACCCCGACGTTTCTGGATATGCTTTGCAGGGCTGTCGCCCTGTCTAATCGTATAAGCTCTCGGAGAACCGTAATGGTGAGAATTGAGTGAAAGCGTGATGGAGTAATAAAGCAAATTCCTGGAACCCGTGAAAAGGGAATCAGATGTCCGTACCGAGATCTGACACAGGTGCCCCTAGCTGAGTAGGCTAAGGCGTGTCGGTTTAATTGTGTTTAGGGAATTCGGCAAAATGGCCCCGTAACTTTGGAATAAGGGGTGCCTGCCCGGAGATCGGGCAGGTCGCAGTGACCAGGGGGCTCCGACTGTCTAATAACAACATAGCAGACTGCAACTCCGTAAGGACTAGTATAGTCTGTGATTCCTGCCCAGTGCAGGTATCTGAAAACCGGGTTCAACCGGACGAAGGACCTGTAAACGGCGGGGGTAACTATGACCCTCTTAAGGTAGCGTAGTACCTTGTCGCTTAATTGGCGACTTGCATGAATGGATTAACGAGAGCCCTACTGTCCCAAACACAAGTCCGTTGAACATTTTATCCTAGTGCAAAGGCTAGGGACTCCAAATGGGAAGTGAAGACCCCGTGGAGCTTTACTGCAGCCTGTCGTTGTGTTACGGTATTCATTGCGCAGAGTAGATGGGAGATGTCGATCCAGCCCTCGTGGGGGCTGGTTAGTCACCAATGAGACACCATCCTTTGTATACTGTAACACTAACTCCTTGTGAGGACATCGGTAGGTAGGCAGTTTGGGTGGGGCGCCACACCCTCGAAAAGATATCAAGGGTGCCCCAAGGTCAACTCATGTGAGTCAGAAACTCACAGAAGAGTGTCAAGAGCAAAAGTTGGCCTGACGTGAACACGCATAGCAAGTGTTCACGAGAGGAAACTCGGGTCTAACGAACCAATACGCGCTTTTGATGAGTGCTATTGACGACAGAAAAGCTACCCCGGGGATAATTGAGTCGTCGCCGGCAAGAGCACATATCGACCCGGCGGCTTGCTACCTCGATGTCGGTTCTTTCCATCCTGGCTGTGCAGCAGCAGCCAAGGGTGAGGTTGTTCGCCTATTAAAGGGGATCGTGAGCTGGGTTTAGACCGTCGTGAGACAGGTCGGTTACTATCTATTTGGAGTGTTAGAGGTCTGAGGGTAAGACGGAAATAGTACGAGAGGAACTTTCCGTCGTCGCCACTGGTAGATCGGTTGTCCGACAGGGCAGTGCCGAGTGGCTACGCGATAATGGATAAAAGCTGAAAGCATCTAAGCTTGAAACCAGACCTAAAAAGAGACCTCGTCTGAGGGCATGGATAAAAGATCCGTTTGATAGGCTCGGGATGTACGCACGAAGGTAACGACGTGTTCAGTCCACGAGTACTAACGCCCGAATCAGCTAACACTGATTTACGTGCTCCGTTAAAACTCAGACGAAATCCAGTGTGCACACACGATACACAGCTTCTGTATTTGCGGCCATAGCAGCGGGGCAACACCCGGACCCATACCGAACCCGGAAGTTAAGCCCGTTCACGTAGTATGCTGTACTGAGTTACGCGAGTGCTCGGGAACCATACTTCGCTGCAAATGCTCTGCAAAGAAATGAAAATCTGTTCTATAACTGTTATACCTGAGAGCCGAGGCTCTGCGGTTGATTCTTATCTGTAAACTGGTTCTAAGGGGTTATTCTGTTCTGTATATACGATACAAAAGAGCGTGAGTGCCCGGAAAGGATTCCTGTACCGCAGATGACTGCATGTGATTATTCTGTTCCGATACTGGTTAACCAGTGAGCGTGAGCGCCTGTAAATTCAATTTCATAGGATATACCATCGTATACCGTAGGCAATAGTATGTGGTGGGGAATTCCTGCATATCCGCAACGTAACGGGTTTCCCGGTTTCATTCAGACTGCATCAATTGACGGGAATCTATTGTCTGAATAAGAAAACAGAGGTTTTGAGTATTCTTTTCATTACGTAGTAAATATCCGGATGTTATTGGGAATGTATGCTGAACTATTTTTTTGTAAACAGAATTATTCTCCATTGTTTACCCAGATATGACGCAGTATCCCATTCAGCATGTTTTTGTACCAAATAATGGGTATCTTTCGAAGAGTGATAGAATGTGTACTCCCCGCTTCCTGCAGACTTCGCAGAAATCTCTTCTCCCAATACCTGCAGGCTCTGATAATTGGTAAACGGAAGGTCTTCAAAGAGATTCTTCCCTACCTGGGCTGTATCCCGGTCGTAAAGGATAAATCCGTCCGGCTGCATGATGGTTACCGTTATGCCCCTTTCCTCCTCAACCGGGGCGACAATTTCCCTGACCAATACGGAAGGGTCTGCCATAGCAAGTACACTGCCTTTGTATTCAGCATCCTCTGAAAATACCGGCCATGCAATTTCTATTCCCGTAAATCCCTCTTTTGCGATGAATGCATCCGAGAGAAATGGTTCTCGTGTCTTAATGATGGTCTCTCCCGGCTCACTTCCGGTGATGTTTATTCCGACAGATCCTGAATACGCTTCGGGTGCGACGGCAGTAATGGTGCCGTTCGGGACTATGGTAGCATATGAGAGGGCATAGCCTGCCCCGGAGAGCAGTTCATCCAGCACAGGCTGTACCTCCGGTGCAGATATTGATTCGGCAGAAGATAGTGTCTGGGCGGCACGCTCTGTTGATCCTCCAATAGAGCGCAGCACGGTCTTAATATTGGTTTTAAGGTAGTCAAGGTCATGTATGCCGTTGTCTTCATTGTT
Source organism: Methanogenium sp. S4BF (assembly GCF_029633965.1). NCBI lineage: Archaea > Methanobacteriati > Methanobacteriota > Methanomicrobia > Methanomicrobiales > Methanomicrobiaceae > Methanogenium > Methanogenium sp. S4BF. The sequence goes on from NZ_CP091277.1 coordinate 2,082,429, forward strand.
CTCCGTTTCTGAATGAAAAATTGATGGTGCTGCAAGAAGGATGCAGGCTGTTACAGCAATTACAAACAGTATCAGTACAGGCAGGATTTCATGCCGGTTCATGGTATGCACATATTTCACACCGGGAATTATTGCTCGTATCTGTGTGTGCCTGTGGATGAACGTTTTTGCGTCGGTAAAGATCTGGTTCAGGTACATGACTTCTTCTGTCAGATGCACTTTCCAGACGAACGTACATAACAGTTGAACCAAAAGAAAGATACGGGAGACGTTCTTTCTGGTGACTAATCGGCACTCCCGTTTTGGCAGCAGAATTATTCCTTTCAGGGCAAGAAGGTGCCATCATTGAAACTGATCTCATTTCTGGGCGGGCAGGAGGGCGGGGCGGGTGTGTATACCTGTGCAGGTACGTCCTGCGAAACACGGTTTGTACAGGAGGCAATATGTCGCCTCCTTGGAACAGTGGACACTGCCGTAATCTTTGCACCGGAAGGTGACCGAAATGCCGCATGGGAACCGGTTTCAGCGGCACTTGTTGGATGTGGCGTTCATCCGGAGCTGGAGATTATTCCCGACGGGGAGACCGAAGACGAACTATGGGAGATCTTCAGGGCACTTGAAAACAGCATCGATGACGGTGAAAAAATTGTCTTTGATATCACCCACGGGTTCCGCTCTCTTCTTCTGGTCGGTTTTCTCTCCGCAGCATTTCTGCGAACAACCGGCAAGGCAGAGATTTCGCATGTATTTTATAGCCCGGACCGGGGTGAAGGCCAGCCGTCCCCTCTTCTGGATTTGACACCATTTCTCTCGATACTGGACTGGACCACCAGTGTGCACGCCTTTCTCCGGTCGATGGATGGGGCCGGCATCAATTGCCTTGCAAACCGGACCGCAAAAGAGGCCTACCTCTCCGGGCGTCTGGATGCACCGGAGAAACTCTCGCGATTTGCAGAAACCCTGGACGGATTTGCGCTTGCGACACGAATGGCACGCCCGGTTGAGGCCCTGAACTTTGCCTCCGGTATCGCCCGTGATATCGATGAGGTCACCGGCGAGATGGAGGTATTCACCCCGCCCCTTGTGGAGGTGCTTGATGAGATCCGAACTGTGGGCGACCTCGGGATCCGCAAACCGAATCCGGATGAAGGCCTCACCTGGGCTCATGTGGAAAAAGAGCTCGGCCTGATTGGATTCATGATCGAACGCGGTCTCCTGCTCCAGGGGGTGACCTTCTCCCGCGAGTGGATGGTGAATGTCATGCTCCTCATCCGTTATCGAGATGGCTATACCGAATGGCTGAACCCTGAAATACGGTATGAGATGTCTCAGACCTTCGGGGCTGCCCTCCTGGATCTGAAACAATCTCCCTACAATCCGACCGGCCTCACTGACTGGTATATGCAGCTCCCCTGGGAAGAGCAGGCAACCCATCTCTGGGGAGAACTCTCCAGCATCAGAAATGACTTCGCCCACTGTGGTATGCGGGAATTCCCACCGCGGATTACACGTATGGATGATAAGGCAAAAGAACTCTATGGTCATCTCTGCGTTTTTTTTGGGATGGTGCAGAGATAACCTGCTAACCATTTGGCAGATGGGCCTGCAATCTGAAGATTCTGTCAACCACGGTATTTGTTGTTTCGTCAGTGTGGGAGGATATGGTATGAATAAAACTGCCAATGATGATGAAACCCAAATGGTGATCCGACTCATGTTTTCTAAGAAAAAATCCGGGGTTCGTGTACAACGATCCCTTCATAGGCATCCGGAACAGGAGGTCAATGGGCCGGGTGCAGAGGAAAGCGGCCGGGCAAAGAATGATGCGGGTGACCAGAAAACCCATCCCGAGAATGTCTGGTTCTGCACTGAACAGCCGAAGGAATTGGTGGTACAGTAACTGATATGTAATTTAGAATATCCCGATATTCTGTGGGGTGTTCTTCATTCCTCTTTTTGTCTCTTGTATTCCGTTCATCCTGATGGATTATCCTCTGCCAGAAAATAAACCTGAATACCGGGGATTCTACCAGTTAAATTGACTAAAACGCTCAGGAATTCAGATCCCCGGTACCAACCTACTTAAAGCATAACCGTTCTGAATCATCGTACGGGAGGAAGAGTACATGGATGTCACAGGAGCAGATATTCGAACCGTTTTGCCAATCAGGGGGGATGATATGCGTTTGCCAGACCGGGATTTCCTGCAGAATGTATCCCGGGTGCTGACAGAAAATGACTGGGAGAGCATTGAGGCAGAATTGAACCGGGCAATCCGGTGAAAAATTGCTTTGAAACGTATCAAACGAAAAACCCCTCATGTTCGTGTAATATGAAGCGGAACGGGGTTTATCTGCTGGAAATATGAACTATTTTTTTTTGCCGGTCATATTGTGTCCTCATGGTGCTACACAAAATTTATGTGCTGGCATTCAAAATAACCCTCGATTATTTGTTTTATTCTTCAAATTAAGAATTATTATATACTATTTTGACGGATTTTCACAATGAATGCCTATTGGGGGATTACGTGGCCTATTCAATATTGTATGTCGATGACGAAGCAGCATTGCTGGAGATCTCAAAACTCTTTCTGGAACAGGCAGGTCCCTTCACGGTTGACACTGCCTGTTGTGCAGCTGATGGGCTGAACATGCTCTGTAACGGTACATACTCCGTCGTTGTCTCGGACTATGAGATGCCGGGGATGAACGGTATCGAATTCCTGCAGGAAGTTCGAAACGTGTACCCCGACCTGCCCTTCATCATCTTTACCGGCAAGGGGCGTGAAGATGTCGTGATTGAGGCATTGAACCATGGGGCCAGCTATTATCTCCAGAAAGGCGGGGATCCGGTATCACAGTTCGCAGAACTTGCGCATAAAATCGTTCTCGCGGTAGAGAAGCGAAAGACTGAGGAGCAGTTGCGCCTCGATGAACAGCGTCTGGAGGCACTGGTTGATTTCCATGAAATGTCTGATATGCCGTTTCCTGAGTTTATGGAGTATGCAATTGAAGCGGTCACCCGGATTACCGGCAGCCAGTATGGTTTCATCGCCTCCGTGAACGATACGGAGGACGGGCTTTTGATGTACGGCTGGTCACAGCAGTCATTGAAGGACAACCGGATTCCAGTACTGAACAAAGACTTTCCACTGCATCATACCGGGCTCTGGGCCGATGCTGTCCGGGAGCGACGCCCCGTCATCATCAATGATTTTGCCGCCACTCCCGGTGGATCGCCACGGGTCCCGGACGGGCATATCCCCCTCACCCGTTACCTGGGTGTCCCTCTCCTTGATAGCGATAAGGCTGTTCTCCTTGCCGGTGTCGCTAACAAACAAACCCCCTTTGACGAAGCTGATGTCCGGCAAATAACCCTGCTCATCTCCGGCCTGTGGAAGATAGTCGTACAGAAAATAACCGAGGATAAACTCAGGGATGCCTATACTAAGATGGAGGAGAGCAGGAATCGCCTGCAGGGGCAGATACACTCTCTGCTGAGCCCTTCATCAGATGCCCCCGACCTGTTATTGACCGATCTTATCAGTGCTGATGATCTCCAGATGATTCAGGATGCCTTTGCAGATGCCTGCAATGTGTCATCCATGATCACTGATACCAATGGTACCCCCATCACCCGACTGAGCAATGGCTGTACAGTCTGCCAGCACATCCGCAGTACAGAGATGGGTGCAGAAAATTGCCGACGTTCTGATTGTATGCTCGGGAAAAAGGCGCGTGAGATGATGAAACCCACCTATGCGGCATGCTACGGGATCGGGTTTGTTGACGCCAGTGCACCTGTCTGTATCGGCGGGAGACATATTGCCAACTGGCTCATTGGGCAGAGTAATCCGATGGGGGTGACGGAGGACCGCGTTGCGGCATATGCTCGCGAGATTGGGGCGGATGAGGATGTACTTCTCGGCGCCTTCGAACAGATGGAGGTGATGTCACTTGATCAGTTCGAAAAAATTCTGCATTTGCTCTGGATCGCGGCAGCATCACTCTCTACCTTTGTTTACGTCAATGTCCGGCTGGCAACGGGTGCCCTTCAGGTTGAACCGTGTGGGGGGGAGCCTACAGGTGGGGAGTACAAAAAATACCCGTGTTCAGGGGTGACCTGCGGGAAGTGAGCTGAATGCAGGCGTTTCGATAATCGAATTTTGTCTGAATGAATTCCGTGAATCTCTCAAAAATTGGTTTTTGGCTGGAAATAATCGAATATTATTTACATTGTGAACAGCAATTCACATTTACCGCTCTTTGGGGGATAGTGTGACCAATTCAATCCTGTATGTCGATGATGAAGACGCGCTCCTCGAGATAACAAAAATATTTCTGGAACGATCCGGCGCCTTTTCTGTCGATACTGCCGGTTCTGCATCAGAAGCACTTGGGTTGATCCAGAGCCATGCATACAGTGCAATCGTCTCGGACTATGAGATGCCCGGGATGAACGGGATTGAGTTTTTAAAGGCGGTACGCACGTACTCTCCTGATCTTCCGTTCATCATCTTTACCGGCAGGGGTAGGGAAGATGTCGTGATTGAGGCATTAAACAGTGGTGCCAGTTATTATCTCCAGAAAGGGGGAAACCCAAAGGCACAATTTGCTGAACTCATACACAAGCTAAATCTCGCCATTGAGAAGCAAAAGACCGATGAACAGCTTTGGCTCGATGAGCAGCGTCTGGAGGCCCTGGTGGATTTTTACGAGAAGTCCATCCTCCCGTTTCATGAGTTTATGGACTATGCGATTGAGGAGATCACCCGGATCACCGGGAGCCAGTATGGCTACATCGCCTTTGTCAGTGAGAATGAGGATTGCCTTTCGATATACAGCTGGTCACAGCAGTCGTTGAAGGACTGCAGGATCAAAGAGCAGCAGAAAGAATACCCGCTGGAAGAGACCGGCATCTGGGGGGATGCGGTTCGCACGAGGCAGGTCACCATTGTCAATGATTTTGAGGCTGCTGTCAGGAATCGGAAAAAACTCCCGGAAGGGCACGTGCATCTGACCCGGTATCTGGGTGTCCCAATCTTTGACAAAGAAAAGATTGTCATTCTTGCCGGTGCTGCCAATAAAAAAACCGGGTATGACGATGCTGATGTCCGGCAGATAACCCTGCTCATGAATGGTCTGTGGGAAATTGTCAAACGGAAAAATACCGAGGATGAACTGAAGGCTGCCTATGGGGAGATGGAGGCGGCATATGAGGAGCTTCTGGCGAGTCAGGATGAGCTTGTGAGTACGCATCATGAACTGGAAGCAAGCAAAAAACGCCTGCAGGTACAGGTTGATTATCTTCTCACCCCCACCTCAGATGTCCCGGAACCGGAGCTGACTGAACTTATTCCCCCCGATGTTCTCCAGCGAATTCAGGATGCCTTTGCAGACGCCTGCAATGTGGCATCCGTGATCACCGATACGGAAGGCCATCCCATTACGCGGCTGAGCAATGGTTGTGAGGTCTGTACCATAATTCGCAGTACCGAAAAAGGCGCACATAACTGCAGAATCTCAGATCGGACGCTTGGAAAAGAGGCACACGACCTGATGAAACCCACCTGTGCCGCATGCCATGGCATTGGGTTCATCGATGCGAGTGCGCCAATCGTCGTCGGCGGGAGGCATATTGCCAACTGGTTCATCGGGCAGAGCAATCCGATGGATGTCACACCGGATCAGGTGGCCCAATATGCCCGGGAAATCGGTGCCGATGAAGATGCTCTCGTCGCCGCTTTTAACCGGATGGAGACAATGCCTCTTGACACATTCGAAAAGATTCTTTATCTGCTCTGGCTTGTGGCAGGACAACTGTCAACACTTGCATACACCAATCTTCGGCTTGCAAAGGATGCCCTGCAGGCACGGTCTGAACACCCGGTCTGCAGGGATGAGGGAAAATAATCCCCGGACGGGGAAAATATGGGACTGGGCTGTGGGAATCCCGGCGGTTTTTATCCCAGCAGGGCGAGTGCCTCTTCGCCGGTCATCCCAACCCGGACACCTCTCTGTTCTGCGGCGGCATTTGCCTCTTTGACAATTCCACGGAGAAGGTCGTCTGCGGTTGCGACTGATGTCTGCCCCTCAGGCGGACGGATACGGGCCGCTGCGTATCCGAAACCTCCCAAAGCCGCCACATCAATAGCACCACAACCAACAAGGCCGTGTTCGTTTGCGGCAAATACAATATTGACCGGGCCTGCGGGGATGACGGAGCAGACAAATGCTGTTCCTCCAACGATGATATTCTCGTCTGTCATGAAAGACACTATGCCTTCACTCCGGTAAAAATATGGCGTTCCCTTTCATTTTCCTGTCAGTGAGGCCGCAGTATCCGGTTTGTCTGCCTGTTGCAGGCGGCCCTTCTCCCTATCGCCCGGCATATCGGCGGTCCATGGCACAGGTGAGCCGGATATCGGTATAGGTGAACCGCTCGCCAAGCACAGCCTTCAGCCGCCGGAGATCTGCTGTTCCCTCCTGTGCCGCTGCCTCCCGGATGGCTGCCTGCCGGTGGGGGGGCACGAGGTCGTCTATCTCCACGGGCTCCCCGTTCTCGATTGCCTCAGCAAGATGGGCGCCACAGATATCCGGGGTGAGCGATCGCCTCTCTGCAATCTCTGCCATCGTGCACCCGGCACGGAAGAGGCGCAGCGTCTCTGACACCGACCCGTCAGCTCCGGTATCTGCGGGTTTCAGCGCCGCCATGAATTCCGGGCCAAACCGCTTCAGTTTGGCGGCGCCCACCCCTTTGATGGAAAGAAATGCCGCATCGCTGTCCGGCCGTAACGTGGCCATCGCCCGGAGTGTCGCATCAGAGAAGATCATATACGGGGCAATCCCCTCCCTGTCTGCAATCTCCCGCCTCAGCCCCTTCAGCCGGAGGAAGACCGGGTCTTGAGGCTCTTCCTGCCGGGTCTGAACCTCTTTTTTCCGGGTTAGAATGACGCTTTCCGCACTATTTCCCATGGCCAAAAGCTCCCTGCCTGCCTCCCCCACCCTGAGCACCGGATAGGTGCCGCTCTCACGTTCCAAATAGCCGAGACGGATGAGTTCACGGATAAAGGAACGCCATTCATCCTTTGAATATCTCTTTCCTGCCCCGTATCCGGGGGTATCCTCCTGTCCCAGTTCACGGATCTTCTTTGTATTCGCCCCGCGGAGCAGATCGGTGAGGTGGCTGCTCCCGCAGGGGACCTCCAGATTTTGCACACAGGTGATGGCTGCCCGGGCAACTACCGTGCCGTCGAACCGTTCCCGCGGAGAGCAGCAGACATCACAGGCACCGCATCCGCCCGGCGGGAGCTCCTCGCCGAAATACTGCAGAATCATCGCCTGACGGCAACGGTGCTCCTCGCAGTACGCGGCCATATCCTCAAGCTTCGTATATTCCGCCCGCTGCCGGGCGGCAGATGACTCCTGCCGGATAAAGAATGCCTGCCGGTGCAGGTCGCCGGGCGAATAGAAGAGAATGCAGTCCGCCGGGTCACCGTCCCTCCCGGCCCTCCCTGTTTCCTGATAGTAATGCTCAAGCGACCGGGGAAGGTCGTGATGGATGACAAAGCGCACGTCCGGCTTGTCGATTCCCATACCGAAGGCGACCGTTGCAACGATGACCTGCACCCGGTCGCGAACAAATGCTTCCTGTGCTGCCTCCCGTGCCTGCCGGGTGAGTCCGGCGTGGTAGGGCAGGACACGGATCCCGGACCGGTGGAGGGTGGCCGCCAGATCTTCCACGCCTTTGCGGGAAAGGCAATATATGATTCCTGCCTGATCCCGGTGGTCCCGGAGATAGGAGAGAATTGCTCCCCTGGTGTCCTTCTTCGGCCTGACCTCATACCGGAGATTTTTGCGGTAGAAGCTTCCGGTTACCTGTCGGGGACGGCGGAGGTGGAGTTGTGCGATGATATCTGTCTGCACGGCAGGGGTGGCGGTTGCCGTCAGCGCCACCACAGGTGCCTGGGGAAATTCACGGATGAGGCGGGCCAGTTCCCGGTATTCCGGCCGGAACTCATGGCCCCACTGGGATATGCAGTGTGCCTCGTCCACCGCAATAAGGGTGACCTGCCCCTTCCTCAGAAGGGAGAAGAATTCTGTCTTTACCGCCCGTTCGGGGGATACATAGAGCACCCGCACCTCCCCCCGTGCGATTGCCGCCTCAGTCTCCCGCCGTTCGGCGTAGTCCTGCAGTGAGGTGATGCAGGCTGCAGTCACCCCGCATTCCCGGAGCGTGTCCACCTGATCCTTCATCAGGGCGATCAGCGGTGATATGACGACTGTCATACCGCCGGAGAGCAGTGCCGGTATCTGGTAGCAGAGGGATTTTCCCCCGCCGGTTGCAATCACGCCCAAGACGTCCTCCCCGTCTGCAAGGGCACGGATGATCTCCTCCTGATATGGGTACAGGGAGTTGTATCCGAAGTACTGCCTCAGGACTGTGGTGGCATCAGAAAGCGGCATGGAATATATTCAGATCAAGTATGGCAGAAGAGCGGGTTATGGGTTGTGATGCAGGTCGGATGCCCGGGAGACAGGATGAGGGAACCCTCATCCTGATGAAGGGATGTGCAGTTTGAACGTGTTCGGGACTTTGTGAAGCTTCCCTTAACAGCAGCCGCCACCGTCGTGGCTGTGGCCGGCACAGGCGCCTGAGGGATCCATCTCCCCGAGTCTTCCGTCTTTCAGTGCCTGAACATTATCTCCGACTGTGCCGGGTATGGCGCAGTATACTTTTATTCCTGCACCGTTGAGGCTCATAATGGCCCCCCTGCCGATTCCGCCGACAAGAACTGCATCAACAGAATGTTCTGCCAGTTCCCCTGCCGGTGCGCAGCCTCCCTGGCCGTGGGTAGAGCTTGTAGGTGGTACCTGTGCGCATTCTCCGGTCTCGGTCTCGACCAGAAGAAATGCCGGCGCAGACCCAAAATGGCCATATGGGATACTCTCAAGCCCTTTATCTTCACTGATTGGTATGCAGAGTTTCATAACTGTTACACTATCTCCTGTAAATGCAATAAGTGTTATTTTACTCATGTGCGCATAATTGTAGCGGTTCCGGCATAGGTGATCTTACTCATGGCAGGGGGTACGGCTGCGGTGCAGCGTATATGCTGCAATGAATGCCATAAACCCTCCCGGCCAGAGATACTCCTCACACTGATGGGCAAAATAGACCGGCAGGCAGATCCATATCCGGAATATTGGTGTATCTTCCGGGTATACAAAGAGCAGCAGAAAAAATATCGTATCTACGGCAAGGAATGGAGTTCCATACTGCCAGTGGGTATGCAGCCAGGCTGTACCGGCTGAGAATCTGCACTGGCACGGGCACTCCTCCATATATACCTGTTCTCCTGTCCGTTACAAATGGATTATTGTCTGTGCCTGAGGTCGCGGATGGGGGGTGTTATGCATATCCGCTGATCTCGTAATCCACCGCTGATGATTTCTCAGCACACTCTGCGCCATGCAGAAGCACGTCTTCAGCCCTTTGTTTGAGGATTGTCGGGTATACCGCACCGGAAAAGCTCTGCACCGGTTTTCCGGCGCAGAAGAACCCGAAGGTGGGAGTTGCCATTACGCCGTAGCGTTCTCCGATCCATGGGTTCTCCGCCAGGTTCAGCCGGACAAAGAGCATCTTTCCCGCATACTCCCGTGCATAATCACGGAAATACGGCTCCATTGTTCTGCAGTGAGGGCAGGTCGGGCTGTAAAACATCACCGCAACGGGGAGGCTGCTCTTCTCTACAGTCTCCTCCCAGTCGGTTCCTTGTAATTCACGAACAGGTGTCTCCGGCATATGCTCATCCTCTTACGTATATCGGGAGTATTGCAGGCATCCACAAAAAGACTACCGGGGGGTGCCCGGTTATTCCCGTCCATTCTGCACCATGAGATCTTTGATGCTCACATTCGGGTGGTGATACCTGCCCCGTGATGCCGTCTTCTTTCCTGACTGGATGGCACTCCGGGGACAGTAGTTGATGCAGGCAAAGCATGATTCACATGCATTTCCCCAATCAGGAGGGTTTACTCCGGCTACGGTGATGTTGTAGGCAGGGCAGACCAGTTCACAGGTGCCGCAGTTATTGCATTTCTCATCAGCTCTGAACCGTGCGCCCTGCGCCCGCAGCTGGCCCTTCAGAAACGGATAGAGGGCGCCGTTGAAAACATTCATCAGGAAAGGCCCCTTCTCGAATACGCTCTCTCCGCGGTTAATCTTCCCTGCAATCCGCTCAATATCGGACCGTGCGGTTGCGATTACATCGATCTCCTGATCTTCGGGAAGCACGTCCCCGAGCAGCATGTAATTGGTAGGCGTCTTCACACTGTATGCTGCGTTCATCGGGTGTGAGCGCTTTTTAAGGATATTGTTCAGCCGTTTCCATGCCCCGTCGCCCGCCCCTGCCATCGTCACAAGGCTAAAGATCCCATCTGCGGCGGTCAGATCTATTTTTTCGGCAAATTCAGCGACAAGAAGTGGGGGGCCTCCGATATAGACCGGAAATATGAATCCAATTCTCCCTTCCGGTGCGGTAATCTCCCCCCCGTCATGTATCAGCCGTGCCATGGGCACCAGCTTTGTGTCCGGGATGTGGCGGGCAAGTTCCCGCGCCGCCCAGAGGGAATTGCCGGTCCCGGTAAAGTAATACAGTGTTGTCTTCATGGCCGTACCTCCGGAAGAAGAATACTCTTTCTTTGGTGATAACAATGTTGGAAAACAGATGAATCACTCTCCTGAATCAAATATCTCATGTTGACTCGGCGGAGACGGTGACCACACAGACAGTAATATTGTCATCAGACACGGGAGCCGCTGCAGTGAGCAGTGCTACTGCTGCCGCACGGGCCGTCTTTCCCTGCACCTCATGGACGATGCGGTCCGGGGTCAGGGCATCATGCATGCCGTCTGTCGAGAGGATCACACAGTCCCCGGGAAAAAGCGGAGTCTCTGTCACATCGGCAGCAAAGGTGGCACCGATGGACCGGGTGATGATATGTTTCTGCGGGTGGCCGAATGCCTCGTCCGGACGGATGATGCCTGCATCAATCTGCTCCTGCACAAGGGAATGATCCCGCGTTACCGGGATGAGGCGGCCGCTTCGCACGACAAAACATCGTGAGTCGCCGGTATTGCAGGCGGTGAGGCGGCCCTCTGAGAAGAGTGCGGTCGTGAGAGTCGTACCCATGCCACTCCGCGGGCCCGTGGCCTCTGCCTTCACCACAGCATCCGCACGGGCATGCGCCTCCATAAGAATTGCCGGGCCGTTGAAAGAGCCGCCTGCGGCAAGGGCCCGGGTGACCACATTTTCTGATGCCTGCACAGCACAGGATGATGCCACATCCGCCGCCGGCTGGCCGCCGATGCCGTCTGCCACTGCACAGAAGAGAACTTCACCAAACCAGTGTGCTCCCCACGCATCCTCATTGTTGGGGCGTCTCCCTGCCACAGATATCGCATTGTATGCAAACCGGGTATGCACTCTCTTTCCTCCTGCCGTTGTAGCCGTTATGATATCAGTATGCACGAGAGAAGAGATTAAGGGCGGTGCTTCAGGATGAAAATAGCTACCCGCTGAAAAACAGATCATTACAGTACAGAAAGGGGGGGTCACTGTTTGCGGGTTTATTCCTGAAACAATGAGTTGAGTTTCTGGACGAACTTTCGGTCAGCGAAGACGGCATCACACTCTTTTGAAAGGCGGCACCGGAGGACATCATATTCATCCTCACTGTAGCGGTTGACGGAATGATGGATGCGGTCAGCAAAGAGATCGGGATTTGTTGACATGTGAACTCTGCCCTTACATCAGGGTGGAAATATTATATATCTTCTGTGTGGAATGCAAATAAATATATGTTGGTGGTATTCACAATAAAAAAGTATTGGGTGTGTCTGGCGAAGGTATATATGCGATATTTTTGTTTATGCCAGTCTGCAACTCTCTTATTTATGAAGAAAACGGGATTCTTCTGATAAAAAATGCAGATTATTTCTCTGAATAAAACGAAAAATGGTGATTTGGGTTGATTTCTCTGTATTCACGGTTATAAAATGAAATATGGGTGTAACTGCCTGTATCTGGCCCAAATTACCTCTTTTTCATCGGTACCTCTCTGCCTCAACTGCCGCCGCCTGTGCCGCTGCCGGATCGGGAGTCACGTGGATCATTCTTCCGGTCCGGGTATAGTAAAGGCAGGTCTCCGGTACTGCACCGGTCAGGGCACGAACGGCATCGGCATAGACGGCGAGCTGGATGAGATACTCCTCCCGGCAGGACCTCTCTCCCGGGTCCGGGCCGGTCTTGTAATCAATCACCACATACTGCCCGTCCGCTCTGCGGATGATCCGGTCGATTGTGCCCCGGACCATCACATCTCCAAAGCGGTGGACAAAGGGAACCTCACACTGGTGCCAGGTGCTCTCACGGATGACCGGGTGGGAGCAGAACCGCCGGTATGCCTCCTCACAGGCAGCTACCCGTGCCGCATCCGCCGGGAACCCGTGGAGGATGCAGGCACGGGCGGGAGCCATCCCGGCAAAGACGGCGTGCAGCAGGTCCCCTTCCCGTGCGGCACCATTATCCCTCTTTCCGGACTGCAGGAGGTGTACAGGATCCGGTCCCTCTTCACCCTTCCCGGAGGCATACCGGTGGATGGCGGTCACGGGCAAAGGGGGGCGTGACCGTGCGGCGTCAGGAAGCGGGGGGGTCATCCATGTGGCATCGGTCCTGTCTGCGGGGAGGGGACTGGTGGCCGTTACCGGCACCGGCGGCGGTGATGCAGCCATGGTCATGCCCCTTTCCTCTGTTGTAATAATGGGAATCAGCCACTCCCGCTTGTCAGGTGTGGTGCAGACGGTGCTCCCTGCAGAGACGTTGCCCGGAGTGATGCCGAGGGCGGCAAAGATCCGGTGCATCCGTGTCTTCCCGGCATCCGGGCCGAGGGCGACCATCTCCATATCCGGCATGGTCCCGGAGAAGAGGATATGGTCACGGGCCCTGGTGACCGCCACATAGAAGAGGCGGCGTGCCTCTGCCGCTTCCTTCTGCCTGCGCCGGTGACGGATCAGAAGGGAGACCGGGGCATCCACCGGGCCGTTTGGTCCTGAAATCTTTGTGGCAAGGCCCAGCCCCTCCTCAAAGACCATTCCGTTCTTCCGGCCGCCACTGTCTGCATTGGCAAAGGGCAGAACAACCACCGGGAACTCCAGCCCCTTTGAGGCATGCACGGTCATCACGGCGACTGCGTCCTTATCTGCTGTTGGCAGGGGTGCGTCCTCTTCTTTCGGAGCGTCCCGCACCGCCTGTCCGAGGTCTGTGGCAAAGTCGTCGAATCCGTAGCAGCCGGCAGATTCACGGGACCGGGCGATCTCTGTTATTTTCCGGAGGTTGGCGGTCTTCTGGTCGCCATTGTCCTGTCCGGCGCAGACAGCATACATGCCGGACTCGCGGAGGATGCGGGTGACAAGTGCTGACGGAGGCTCCCGGCGTGCATACGCCTGCCAGCGGTCAAGCATCCGGCAGGCATCTGCGGCAGGGCCGTTCGCATGCGCTTTCAGGCGGGAGAAGAGTCCCCTGGCCCGTCCGCCTGCGGCACGGAAGAGTTCTGCGTCAGAGATACCGAAGAAAGGAGATCGGAGGGCCCCGTACAGGGCAATGTCATCGTCATTATCGGCAAGGAAGGCGATCACTGCCGCACAGTCCCGTACCTCCTGCCGTTCATAGAAGGCGGTGCCGCCGTGGACCTGGTAGGGCACCCCGGCCCGCCGGAAGGCATCCTCGATGAGGTGGAGGCGGCTCCGTGTCTCGATGAGAACCGCACAGTCACCGAATCCGGCCGGTCTCTCATGCCATTCTCCTTCGGTGTCCTTTTCGTAGACCATCTTTCGCTGCTTTCTGACCATATCCGCGAGCCACGCCGCGACTGCCTCTGCCTCGGCAAGATGGCGTTCTGTGCTGGTCTTCGCGGAAGGGGTAATGAGAATTTCAGCAGAGCCGGTATGGTCCTTTCTGCTCTCGGTCACGCCCAAAAGGTCATAGCCGAACTCCCATGGGAGTCGGTCGGCGCCGAGGATTGCGGAGAAGAGGGTGTTCACGAGGCCGATAATCTCCGGTGCACTGCGGAAACTGGTGTCCAGCGCCACCTCACGTCCCCCCCGCTCTGCAAGAATGCGGTCGCGTGTTGCCTTGAACTGCGTCACATCAGCGTTTCTGAAGAGGTAGATGGACTGCTTCGGGTCGCCGACCACAAAGAGGGACCGTTCTTTCCCCGCGGCCGTGAGGATATCAGAGATGATGGCGGCCTGCAGGGGATCGGTGTCCTGAAATTCGTCCACCATGATCGCACGGTACTTGGCGGCGATGCCGTCCCGTGCCGCCGGGTTTGCGGCAAGCAGGGTCCGTGTGGATATGAGCATGTCGCCAAAGTCAATCGCCCCTCGCTGCGCCTTCTGACGCCCGATTGAATGCGAGAACCAGGAAAAGACTGTCCCGAGCGCCTGTAGCGTGCGGATGGTCTCTGCTGTCTCCGGGTCGTCCGGGGATACGGTTAGCGTCAGCAGCCCCTCTGCAATGCCGTCCCCCCATTCCTTCAGGGCACCGTATGCGGTAACCAGCTGTCTCTTCCCATCCCTCCCGAAGATCTTCGCACTCCCCATACTGCGGCTTCCCTTGCAGGAGAGGAGGGTGGCAAGGGCCCGGCAGGTCTGTGCGGGCTGGTTTGGGTCGAGTGCCCTGAGGCTGGGGGCAGCCTCAGCGAGGTAGCGGGTACCGGCATCCTCTTCTCCTGCAAAGGCGGTGGCAAGCTCCCCGAGGACAGCTGCGGCCTCTCCCGCAGGTGAGGCGAAGAACTGTGTACAGATATCTGCCTGTTCGGCCTCTACAGCCTCCCTCCAGAGAGCAGTCAGTGCCTCGGGTGCATCTCTGACGCGGGCAAAGAATTGCTCTGCATCCCAGCGCTGGCCATAAAGGGCTGTGAGGGTCTCCTGCACCTGCCATATGCCGAAGGTTCGGAGGCAGGTGAGGACTGCTGTTCTGACCGGATCGGGCAGGGGCGTGTAGAGAAGGCGGTAGAGTGCCTCGTCCATCATCTCCGTGAGTTCATAGTCCTCAATGACGGCAAATCCGGGCTCAAGTCCAGCCTCAAGGGCATATTCCCGCAGAATCCGTGCACAGAAGGAATGGATGGTGGAGATGCCGGCCCACATCAGTTCATCGCGGAAGCGGGCGGCCTCCTCCCCCTCTGCCGCTGAAAGTGCCTGCCGGACACGGTCCTTCATCTCGGCTGCCGCCTTCTCGGTGAAGGTGAGGGCTAAAATCTCCTGTACACCTGCCTGCTCATCCCCCTCCCGTTCGAGGAGGTCCAGATACCGGCTGACGAGGACATAGGTCTTCCCCGTCCCCGCTCCGGCCGTTACACAAAGGCTGCCCGTGCAGGTGATGGCAGTCTCCTGGATCGGCGTGCGCTGGGGCGGCATTTATGCCTCCTCTCCCGTGCGGTGCGCTTCAAGGCTTCTGAGGATGCCATTGCGGCAGATCCGGGAATATTCACAGTAGCCGGGACATTTCTCCGCATCCTCTGCAAGCGGAAACCTCCCGGCACGAATGCCTGCTGTGGCCTGTCCGGCTGCAGCCACCGCATGGCTGATGATCTCAGGGAAGGAAGGTGCGTCTTTTTTCATCCGTTTTGGATGGTAGGGTGCGAGGAGGTCTGCATAGCATTCGTCATGCACCACCACACTGTTTGCCACCTCCCGCCGCTTCATCACATAATAGGACGCTCCTGCCCCGGCAGCACCGGAGATCACCTCAAGGGCCCGCACATAGAGTGCCAGCTGGAGTGCGTTTCCTGCGATAATATCGGTCTGTTTTGGGTGGTTTCCCGTTTTATAGTCTGTTACCAGAAAGGTCCCGTCCGCCATGCGGTCCACCCGGTCGATGAATCCCCGGAGGAGAAGGGGTATCTCCTCTTCCGGCACATCCAGTGCCACCGGCGCATCGTGGATACTGTTCGGGCGGTTTTGCGTGCCGAATCCTGCCTCAAAGAGGGACGGCACAAAGGGGGACGCCCGTGTCTCTGTCTCCTGCAGGATGAACTCCTCAAAGAGCCCCGGCCCTGCCCCGTCCGTGCCGAGGAAGGCCTCCATTCCCGCCTCCCATGCGGCACCGGGGCGGGTGTACCGGGCCAGCACGGTCTCTGCCTGTGCGAGGATATGAACCGTCGCCTCCTCCCTCTCTCCCGGTCCCGGGCCGGCGGGGTGGCCCGCCATCCATTCCCGGTAGAAGAGCTGGCAGACCTCATGAACAATGGTACCGTATGCGGTGGCTGATATATCCCTCTCCTCCTCCGGGAGTGGCTCTGTGCCCAGCACATGACGGAGGTAGAACCGGAAGGGGCAGGTGACATAGTCCTCCAGCGTGGTTGCCGACCAGACGGTCTCTTCGGGGTAGCGTTCGGCAAGCATGCCGGGGATATCCGGATCAGTGTGAAGCATGCCGTCAAAGGCTGAGTCACAGGTGCCGTGGCGGTGATACTCCTCCGCGGTGATGCGGGCGGCCACGGACTCAGCAGTGATACCGTCAGGGAGCCATCCTGACGGGGGCAAAAAGCCGTCTCTCACCGCACGCCCGGCCCGTTCCGTCCTGCTCTCACCTGATGCAGGCATGACCGTGCACTGCCAGTCTGCGTGCGGGAACGTGTCAGCTGCGGTGGCATAGAAGGGGGAGGGGATGAGCACTCCTCCGTCACTCTCTGCGTGGCTGAGCCAGAGGGCCTCACCGGCAGAGAGGAGGGCAGCGAGGAAGTAGTAGCGCTCCTCCCGCAGTTTCTCCCGACGCCGCATCGTGCCCATCGCCCGCTCCTCCTGTTCGGTGGTATAGGGCAGAAGAGGGGGAATATCAGGCAGACGTCCGTCGGTGAGATCGGCTATGAAGACCACCGGCACATGCAGCCCCTGAAGTTCACGGATACCGCAGACCTGGACGGCATCCGGCTCCGGTTCATGTTCGGGGCGTGCCTCTGCTGCGGCTGACAGAAGGACGGCTGCCGCCTCGCGGATGGTCACCTGTGGGCCCTCCCGTCCTGGAGTGCCCGCCATCCGGTCAAGCAGGCGGTGAAATTCACGGAGAGCTGTTCTCTCGCGTTCTTCTGTGGCTGCATCAGGTGCCGGCGGAAGGCGGGGGGCATCCCACCGGGCGTAGAGGTTCCTGAGTGCCTGAATATGCTCTGCCATCGGCTTGGGCCTCTCCAGTGTCCGCAGGTCACGGATGAGGGCAACAACCGCATACTCTGCCCGTTCTGTTGCCTCAAGATCACGAGCGGCGGCTTCCTGCCTGTACGGGGGATTATCCGGTTTTTTCGTCTCTTCTCTCAGACGCTCCTTCAGGCGGGCAAACCCTTCCTCCCAGCGGGCTGCACTGGCCCTGATGCCGGCCTGACAGGCCATGTGGTTTATTTCGCTGCCGGAGACGATCCGGTTGTCTGCGTCACTGAACCGGAAGAACGGCTGGGAGAAGAGCTGCACGACAGCCTGGCGTTCATAGCCTTCTGCGGCTATGCGAAGGGGCAGCAGGAGGGCCTGGACAAGCGGCTCCTGTGCAAGCGGCAGGGTGGCAGAAGAAGCCGCAGGGATGCCAAAGTCGGCAAATATCGCTGAAAGACGCGCCTCCTCCGCCCGGATGTCGGGCAGGGCGACCGCGATATCCCCCGGAGGGGTGCCGGCATGGATGAGCCCGGTGATCTGCTGGGCTACTGCCCGGAATTCACTCCGCCGGTCAGGAAATGTGCCGCAGGAGAACGGCACCGGGGGGGTGAGGGCGGCGGTTTCGGAGAAGAGCCATTCGGGCCCGTCTCCTGCTCCTGACGGCGGGCGTATTTCCGGCCCGAATATAGCCGGGTTTGCCCCGGCTGGAGTGAAGACGGCCCAATAACCGCCGCACCCGGTGAGCATCCGGAGGAACCGTTCCGTCTCCGGCAGGGGTGCGTGGATGCCATAGATGCATCCGGAGAACCGTACCGGAGAGCGGGCAAGGGCGTCAGCTGCGGCGCTGCAGGCCGAAGGCGTGTCCACCGCCCCTTCCGCCTCCAGACGTGCCCGGTAGTCTGCAAAGATATCGCCGATGACCCGGCTCTTCTTTCCTGCCCCGGTGCCGAGGCAGGCGGGATAGTCAATGCCCCGTTCGGCCAGCACCCCAAAGAGGCGGGAGAGGTCCTGAACAAGGCGCTGTCCTCCCTCCTTTCCGCCCGGGGTAAGGATGCCCCGGCCCGGATGGGCCCGGATGGCCTGGTGCAGGATGACCCGCGCCTCTTCTGCGGGAATGATGCGCAGGTCTGGTGCAGTCCGGGAGAGGATGGCTTTTGCCACGTCAGTTGGTGTTCCTGCAAGGGCAGGGATATGGGGGATGCCTTCTTTGTTCATCCGGTCACGCAGGGTGGAGGCGAGGCGTATTGTCGGCAGACACAGGACCGCAGAGAACGGATCCTCCGCTGCGCGTGCGGCAAAGAACCGGAGGCATTCCTCCTGTTTTTCACCCGGCAGAACTGGTATTTCAGTCAGTCTCTCTGCGGTCATGCTCAGGGCCTCCGGTAATACATGACAGTATCTGAGCGCTCTGTAGGTTTACATCTCGCGATATGTGTTGAAAAAAAGATGGGCAGATGCCGCCGGCATGATGCTATCCCAGCGTGGCAATCTTCTGTCCGACTTTAACTGCGGCCTCACATGCGGCTGTGTCACCGATGATATCACCCGGCAGAGATGCCCTGCCGGTAACAGATCCCGCATAGACGAACTCGTGGGCATTCGCGA
This sequence comes from Methanogenium sp. S4BF, assembly GCF_029633965.1. Lineage (NCBI taxonomy): Archaea > Methanobacteriati > Methanobacteriota > Methanomicrobia > Methanomicrobiales > Methanomicrobiaceae > Methanogenium > Methanogenium sp. S4BF. The sequence continues at coordinate 2,101,245 of NZ_CP091277.1, forward strand.
ATCCCTCGAGTGTCTCAAGGGCACGGTCTGCCCCGCAGTCACCGTTCACGGCTACGGTGACCACATATTTGCCGGAGAGCCTGCGGTCGTGCCAGAGGGAGTATGTCCGGTCAATGAAGTTCTTCAGCTGTCCGCTGACATCGTAGTAGTATACCGGAGTGCCGATGACAAGCACATCACACTCCACCATCTTCTCTGCGACAGCTCCCCAGTCGTCATTCGTGATGACGCACTCCTTCTTCTCCCTGCACTGGAGGCACCCGGTGCACGGGGTGATGTGGTGGCCCCCGAGTGAGATAAATTCACAGGTCGCTTCTGCGTTTGCTTCAGTTACTGCTTCAAGGATCTTCCTGACAAGATAGGCGGTATTTCCGTTTGGCTGCATGCTCCCTGAGATTCCCAGAACTTTCATACTGGTAGGTCGAATTCAACTTATTTCAGCGTTATGTCCGTACTAAATGATCGTTTGTTTCAGGGGCGACAGTAATCACCACCGGCCTGCACCCACAGGCGCTGAGGGCACGGCAGCATTCTGCCTGCGGCTCAGTATCCCGATACAGAAGATGTGTGGTGCACCGGCAGTCGCTGCACCCGAATCCCCGGACCCCTTCTCCTCCGAGCAGGTGGGCAAGGGTGCATTCCAGCCGTTCTGTGGTCTCGCCGCAGACCGCTGCCGTGAGCACAAACCGGGTGTCTGTGAGCAGGCGGTCGATGTGCCACCGCGGCCGGTGGTCTGCATCCCCCTGATGCACACGAATATGGCGGTCCACCCGTGCAAGCCCGCCCGGACCGAGGGCCGAACCCACATAGATGTACCATCCGGCGGGGAATCTGGTCTCACCCAGTGCACCCACCGGAAGCGCTGCCCCACTGGTCTTCAGGATGAGGCAGTAAATGCCTTTTTCCGCCATTGCTGCCGCCTTCTTTTACTCTCCCGTCTCTTTTTGGATGTTTTCTGCGTTCTCTTTCAGTAATAGCCGATCATCCGGCGTGCCGCTTCGATATGCCGGAATCCGTTCTCTTTTGCCGGCATCCCGTGGCCCGGCCAGAGTCCCTGCACATCATATGCCGCCAGCCGGTCGAGGGAGCGGACCAGTTCCTCCTGTGACCCGCCGGGAAAGTCGGTGCGCCCAACCCCGCCGTCGGCAAAGACCGTGTCGCCGGAGATGAGGTTCTCACCCTCCGGGTCCCAGAGGCAGATGGAACCCGGTGTATGGCCGGGTGTATGTATCACCTTCAGGCCGCCGATTGTATCGCCGTCCTCGAGGGTGCCTGTCAGCGGCACGGCGGGAGAGCGTTCCCCGAACATCAACGAGAGCGTCGTCTCTGCACGCCCATAGGTCAGGGCGGGTTCGTCTGCCTCGTGGATGAAGACCTCTGCATCACACATATATGCGATATGGTGGGCGTGGGCGATATGGTCATAATGGCAGTGGGTCAGTACAATCGTTGATATTTCTGAGGCATAGGCCTCAACCTGCATCGGGGTTACGCCCGCGTCTACAAGCACTTCTCCGCAGAGATAGGCGTTTGCCCAGTAGCCTTCTCCCGGAATCCATCTCACCTGCATGCAAGATAATAAGGATGCACTACCAAATGTCTGTTATGCAGACCCTTATCAGGGAGTGCCTCTCCGGAGTACCGGATGAAATTGAGGCACTGGCCCGAAGAGAGGGACTCGATGGGCGAAAGATGGCACGTGATGTTGTGCGGGGACGTATTGTCGTCCCGGCAAATCCACAGCGTGAACACCGTCTCTGTGCCATCGGGTCCGGTTGCCGGGTAAAAGTAAATGTGAACATCGGGACCTCCGGTGTCCGGTGTGACCCGGCACTTGAACTGAAGAAAGGAGAGGCGGCGCTGGCAAACGGTGCAGACGCCCTGATGGACCTCTCCACGGGGGGAGATCTTCAGGCGATACGCCGGAGTATTCTGGGGCTTGATACCACCGTCGGCACCGTGCCTATTTACGATGCGGTGCGCCGTGCCGGCAGTGCCTCTGATATCACCGCAGACATCCTCTTCAATACCATCCGTGACCATTGCCGTGACGGGGTGGACTTTCTCACCCTCCACTGCGGTGTCAATCGTGATGCATTCGCCTCTCTGCGGCGTGACCCGCGGGTGATGGGTGTTGTCTCACGGGGCGGTTCCTTTCATCTGGCGATGATGGACGCGACCGGTGAGGAGAATCCCCTCTATGCAGAGTATGACTACCTGATGGAGATGCTGAAAGAGGAGGATGTCTGCATCTCCCTCGGAGACGGGATGCGCCCCGGTGCGGTTGTCGATGCCGGCCGGCAGGCAAAGACGGTGGAGTATCTCACCCTCGGCACTCTTGCGGCCCGGGCACAGGAACAGGGTGTCCAGCGGATGATCGAGGGGCCGGGCCACATGCCGGTTGACCAGATCACCTACAATGTGAAGATGATAAAAGAACTCACAGAACATGCTCCGTTATACCTTCTGGGACCACTGGTCACAGATATTGCCCCGGGATATGACCATGTTTCTGCCGCCATCGGCGGGTCGATTGCCGCGATGGCCGGTGCTGACTTCCTCTGCATGGTATCACCGGCAGAACACCTCGCCCTGCCGGACCTGGCAGATATCGAGGAAGGGACACGGGTGGCAAAACTTGCCGCACACATCGGTGACACCACCCGGCGCCCGGAAAAATGGTTCACCGAAGGGGAAAGGCAGATGGCCGATGCCCGGCGTGCCCTTGACTGGGAACGGCAGTTTTCTATTGCAATGTTCCCGGAGCATGCGAAGCGTATTCATGAACGGGACGGAGAGATCGAAACCTGTTCGATGTGCGGGGATCTCTGTGCCGTGAAGCTGGTCAGCGATATCCTGAGCGATAAAAAGACCATCGGATGATCCGGATACCCGGGTCACCCACACCATATTTTTCGATTCTTGTAGCCATTTGCCGGAACTCTGACGGTGTCCTGTACGTTCTGGAGTATCTCAGCTTTGACAGGCTTCATCCGGTCTTTTGGCAATTTTCATCATTTTTCCGGCCTGATTGGGTGCACTCCCGGAGGGCCCGGGGCCGCAAGACTAATCATGGCAGGGAAAAAGAGTATTCAAAAACCCGCCATGCGGGTAAGGAGGGTGGATATGTCGTGGTATATGTGTGATGTCTGTCATTCGTTTGAGTATGATGATGAAGTGGGATCTGTTGAGGGGGGGATACCAGCCGGGGTAGCGCCGGAGGACCTGCCGGACGACTGGACCTGTCCGGTCTGTGTATCCGATAAAACCCATCTGAAGAAGAAACCAGGTGCTGCAACAAAGGCTGACCGGACCGAACCGGTGGAGGCAGATCCTGCGGCCCATATCTGCCGGTCGCCTGATTATATTGAACCCCACTTTGTCCAAATTAAGACAATGGCACAGACCGGACAGCCGGTCATCGAACCGATGCGGACCGCCCGTATGATGGTCTCATGGGATGAAATTCTCATCATTGCAGCGGCCCTCCGCCGCCTGCCCCTGAACCCGGACGAACCGGTGGCATTGGAGACGGTCATCGGCCCAAACGCACGGCAGCCGATGGTCCTCTCAGTTCCCTTTTATGTCACCCACATGTCATTCGGGGCCCTCTCCCGCGAAATAAAGATCGCACTTGCAAGGGGGAGCGCCCGTGCGGGGACTGCATGCTCCTCCGGGGAAGGTGGCATTCTTCCGGCCGAGTTCGAGCAGGCCCACCGGTATATCTTTGAGTACATCCCGAATCGCTATAGTGCCACCCCGGAATATATGCAGACAGCAGACGCAATTGAGATCAAAATAAGCCAGTCGGCTAAACCGGGGATGGGGGGCTTTTTGCCCGGTGCGAAGGTGACAGAAGAGATCGCCGCCATCCGGGGATTTCCCAAAGGGCATGACATCCTGAGTCCCGCCCGGTTTGAAGATATCCGCTCTCCGGAAGACCTGAAGACGAAGGTGGATTATCTGCGGGATGTCTCGGGCGGCAGGCCCATCGGCATCAAGTTTGCTGCAGGTGATATTGAAGGAGATCTGGAGGTGGCGATTGCTGCGGAGCCGGATTTCATCACTATTGACGGGCGGCCGGGTTCAACGGCGGCGGCACCGAAGGCTGTAAAGGATGCGACCGCCGTCCCGACGATCTATGCCCTGGACCGTGCCCGCAGATATATGGACGACCACGGGGTGAAGGGCATCTCTCTTGTCATGACCGGTGGATTCCGTATCTCATCAGATATCGTAAAAGGTCTTTCACTTGGTGCAGATGCAGTAGCACTGGGCACTGCCTCCCTGATCGCTGCCGGGTGTGATCAGTATCGCATCTGCCACACCGGTGACTGTCCCACGGGGGTGACCACCCAGAATCCTGACCTCCGTGCACGGGTGGATCCTGAGCGTGCAGCGGAGGGTGTTGCCCGGTTCTTTGCCGCCACACGAACGGAAGTTGAGGATTTTGCCCGGCTCTGCGGCCATCATGATGTGCATGACTTTTCGGTGCGTGATCTCTGCACCATCAGTTCTGAGATATCAGATCATACCCGTATCAGGCATGCCTGAGAAAAAAGCCTCACTTTTTTGGATGGATGGACGGCTTTCCGTTACAGAACGGTATATATGAGGACACGGGCTAATGGTTGAATATATACGAGCGAACTCTGTTATGTCACCTGAAGATCAATCCCGGCCAATCACCATTGCCTCCTGCGTACGGATAACGACCCTCATGACGAAGGATCTGGTCTGTGTCTCCCCGGAGACCGTGGCCGCCACGGCGGCGGCCAGTATGGCAGAACGCCTGTGCGGGAGCTGTCTTGTCATGGCCGATGGAGCACTCCGGGGAGTCATCACGGAACAGGACCTCACCCGCAAGGTCGTCGCAGCCGGAAAAGACCCGGGGACGACTCCGGTCTCTGCAATCATGTCGTCACCGGTCGTCACCCTTGGCAGTGAAGGAACGGTTGGTGAGGCCGCTGACCTGATGATCCGGCATACTGTCCGGCGCATTGTGGTGGAAGAGGAGGGCATTCCGGTGGGCATTGTGACCGCACGTGATGTGCTCGGCTTCGCAAGTGATATGAACGCCATTTTGCAGGACCTGTCGGGGATGTACGGGACCATGATGTTTCTTGATCCTGATATGCATGTTCTCTGGGTCAACAGGCAGCCGGAAGATGCCGAGGTCACATATGTTTCCGGCCCGGTGCACTGCTATGAGTTCCTGCACGGCAATGCCACCCCTTGCCATGGCTGTCCTCTGACGCTCTCCGGGACTGCTCCCGAAAGAACAGTGCGAACATCAGAGATCGTTGACAACGAACGCCGTATCTGGCAGGTGCAGTGTCATCCGGTCAGCTGGGGGGATGGAAAAGTCCTCGGTGTGATTGAGTCCGCAATTGAGGTCACCCGTGAACGTGAACTGGAACAGGCACTCCGGGAGCACCGGAACCACCTGCATATGGCAGTGGAGGGTGCGGATATTGAGACCTGGTACTGTCGTTCGGGACCGGGCGGAATGGTGATTGGATCCGATGGAGGGGTTTTATTTGCCCCGGATACCCGTTTTTCCGGCACGGAAGATATGTTCAGGTACCTGCAGATGAGGATGCATCCTGATGATCTGCCGGTCTTCCGTGGTATGGTTGAGTCTCTGTTGTCAGGGAGCGAACCCGTAGGAGAGGGGCGGTTTCGTATGAGTGTTCCCGGAGGCGGATGGCGATGGATACGGACGATGTGCGGGGTGGGTGATATTGCTCCTGACGGAACCGCTGAAGCGATTGGGGGGGTCAATATTGATATCACCGATCTCACCAATTACCGGGCCGCCATTCAACGGGCAAGCAGGAAACTGAATCTGCTCGCTTCGGTTACCCGCCACGATGTCCTCAATCAGGTTAGTGCCATTATGCTTGCCGGTGAACTGCTGGAGCTGGATGGGTATCTGGACAAAGACTCCGGGCTTGCGGAGACTATCGGGCGGATGATATCGTCTGCGGAAACTATTGGACGGCAGATTCTTTTCACGAAGGAATATCAGGGGCTCGGTGAGGCAGATCCGGAATGGCAGGCAGTCTGCCCTCTTGCCGGTTCGGCAGCTCGCGAGCTTGGATCCGGGGCCGGCACGCTGACGCTTTCCTGTGAATGTGAGGGGCTGAAGGTGTATGCAGATCCCATGTTCGGGCATGTTATCTTTAACCTCATCGACAATGCGATCCGCCACGGGGATGGGACCACGACTGTTTCAATCGGCTTTATGGATAGTCGGGACGGCGGGATACTCACGCTCGAAGATGATGGCTGCGGTGTTCCCGCTGAGCTCAAGGAGGTGATATTTTCCCGTGGTTATGGAAAAAACACGGGTTTTGGCCTCTTTCTTTCACGCGAGATTCTGGAAATAACCGGCATCTCAATCCGTGAATGCGGAGAGCCTGGTGATGGGGCACGCTTTGAGATGCTGATTCCTCATTCCGGGTATCGGGTTGTCTGAGGCGCAGAGGGGCGTTTTTTGGAGAAAGATATACCTGCTGTGAGGGCGATAGGAGGATATCAGAGATATGGGGTGGAGAAGAGATGCCAGAGAATATACCGGTATGCCCCGAATGTGGGCACCCTCTTCCCGAAGGAATGACCGGGCTATGCCCGTCCTGCAGGGAATGGAAGGATTCTGCCCCTCTTCCGCCGCAGAAGAATGTGCATGCAGCAGTTGTTCTCTCATTCTTCTTCCCCGGCTTCGGGCAGGTCTATAACGGTCAGTACAGGAAAGGGCTCCTTGTACTGGTGGCTACGATTTTTGGCCTCTTCTTCTTTCTGGTCCCCGGGATTGTCATCCTCGGGGCCGGTGTATATGATGCCTATCGGACTGCCCAGCGGCAGAACGCCGGCGCCGTCCCGTTTCGTGAGATGCACCTGTACCACGTCCTCCTGTATATTATCATCTTCATCCTCGTCTGCTTTGGGGCGATGTCAGTCTCTTCGGTCTTTATGATGCCGTGAACGGGGCCGTATGGCTCCTGGTTTGGTAAATGCAGGGATGGTTCAGGATCCATTTTCCACCGGGAGATACGCTGAACATGGTGGCCTTCCCTCTGTTCATATTGACGGAGTCGGCTATCTTTCGGAGTTTTGTTTGTCCCGGGGGCCATTGTTGTTTAGCCCAAACCCCTCTTTTAAGGTGCTGACCGGCAAATATCAGAGCAATGGCGATGGAATGCACACTGCTGGCTGACAATACAGCCCTTACCGATCGCTATCTCCTCTCGGAATCCGGTTTCTCTGCATATATCCGGGACGGGGATGCACGGGTGCTCTTTGATACAGGATTCTCCGGGGTTTTTCTGGATAATGCACGCCGGATGGACATCGAACCGGCGGAGGCCACGCATGTGGTATTCTCCCACGGCCACCTGGACCATACCTGGGGCCTGCAGGCGCTGCTGCCTGAACTCGGGAATGAGACGACCGAGGGCACTGGGCACCGGCCACCGGTTTTTCTTTCCCACCCGGGGGCCTATCTGCCCCGGAGGCGTCCCGGCAATTCAGAGATCGGCACGCTCTATAGTGCTGATATCCTGGCCCGGTTTGGAACTGTACAGCTTGCAAAAGAACCGGTCTGGATCACCGACCGTCTGGTCTTTCTGGGTGAGATTCCCCGTGTGCATGCATGGGAGGCTTTTGCCCCGAATGCAGAGGTGACACTCCGGGATGGCACCACAGCACCGGATCACCTGACCGATGACTCGGCGCTTGCCTACCAAAGTGACGCTGGCCTCGTGATTATCAGCGGCTGTTCGCACTCCGGTATCGCAAATATCATCGACCATGCCCGGGGGGTCTGCAGCGATGACCGCATCCGGTCGGTTATCGGCGGCCTGCACCTGATGCATGCCGATCAGGAACGGATTGAACAGACAGCCCGTTTCCTGGCGAAATTGAACCTGGAATCCCTGCATGCCTGCCACTGCACCGGGTTTGCAGCCCTGCACACGTTTTCCCGGACTCTTCCCCTGAAGGAGACCGGCACCGGGCTGAAGACGGTGTGGTAAATTCAAATGAATCGAATGTGACATTGGGCAGCCAAATGTCCCGGCACTTTTTTAGTGGTTATGGATCGGGTAATTACGAGCCGCTCTGTTTAGAATAATGAGATACTTCTCACCGTTATTGAGATCCATTTCATGGGAATATCCTCAGGTTTCGTCCACAGCCTGATACACCTCGTTTTGCCTCAGGCCCTGCCGACAGAAAAGGTCATGCGGTAAAGGCCCATACTCCACTAGCATGAAAAATGTTGAGATGACTCTTGAAGGCACGATTCTTACGATGAAAGTTGATATTTCAAAAGATTTTGGGCCTTCAAAATCAGGGAAGTCCATCACGATTGGATCAACCGAAGGCAATGTCTCCGTCCCCGGCGCTGAGCACGTTAAGGTTGGCCTGAATGTGTATAAAAGCAATAAATAGAAACTATTGGGTTGCCTCTGACAAGAGGCATTCTTAATGCGTGATATGCCTGCCCTGCAGATTTATCATTGTGATCTGGCGGCACTATACGGGGGCTTAGACTGCCCGTTCATACAGGAATGCCCTGTGTCAGGGCAGTGAGGAGCAGCTTTTTGTTTATCGGCTTCGGGAGGAAGGCATATGGTCTGACTCCCTCGGCCCGCTCCTTTGTCCGTGAGTCGGTGTAGGCCGTAAGAAATATGATCGGAATATCAGAGAACTCCCGGATGCGTGTTGCAGCTTCAATGCCGTCCATATCTTCTTTCAGGTTAATATCCATCAGCATGACCTGCGGGGACCTGTCCCTGACACAGTCGACTGCCTCCCTGCCGGTCTTAACGGTGCAGACCACCTCAAATCCCTCGCGCGTCAGCAGTTCACGCAGCAGCATTGCAATCATTCCCTCGTCTTCTACAATGCCGACGGATCGCCTCTCATTCTCTTCCATTATCTGTCGCTTATCCTCTGCGTATCCATGAATTCATTCGTTATCCGACGGGAATCGTATTGTCCATGTTGTCCCGCCGGGACCGGTTGCAATCTCATAGCTGCCGTCAAGCTGGTACTCAACAAACGTTTTCACCATCCGAATCCCAAGAGTTGTTGCCTGTTCCGGGTCATATTTATCCGGAAAACCGACCCCGGAGTCGCTGACGGTGAGTGTCGTATTTGCGCGATCATATTTCATCTGTATGGTTATTATATATTCTGGTGTTCCGACAAAGGCGTACTTCATTGCATTGGTGAGAAGTTCATTGAGGATGAGGCTCACCGGAATCGCCGTCTCCAGTGAGAGTCTGCAGTCGTCTGCCTTCACGTTCAGGGTGACCTTTGCCGCATCCGGGAAGGTGCTGATGATCTCATGTGCCAGACGTTCAAAGTGGGACTGGACGTCAATCGCTCCGAAAGAGTCTGAGCGGTAGAGTTCCTCATGGACTGCGGCCATCGAACGGATGCGTCCCTCTGCCTCGCGGATCTCGGTTGCTACATAGGGATCCCGCTCCTCTTCCTTGGCTGCCTGCATCTCAAGCATGGAGGAGATAACCGCGAGGTTGTTTTTCACCCGGTGGTGAACCTCCTGCAGAAGCACGGTCTTCTCCTGGAGGGAATCCCGTATCTTCTGCTCTGCCTCTTTCTGCTCTGTGATATCCATGCCGACAGACTGGTATTCGGCCACCGCTCCGTTTTCATCAAAGATGGCGTGGTCATCCCATCGCTGCCAGCGGACGGTGCCGTCGTCAAGAAGGATACGCTGTTCAATCGTCTGGTGTGCATTACCGGCACGCAGGGCGGCAAAGTGTGCCGCAACCCGCTCCCGGTCATCCTCATGAATACAGGGACGGAATTTCTTTCCTTCTATCGTCTCCGGGTCCAGACCGAAGTAGCGCGCATAGGCACGGTTGATGAAGATGATGGCGCCATCGGTCCGGAACCGGGTGATCATCTCGGTCTGTCCCTCCACGACGGAGCGGTACAGATGCTCACTCTTTGTAAGGAGTACCCGTGTATTTGTGAGTGCCACGTTCTGGAATATGAGAATTACCACAAGGATGCCGAGGATGAGTGCAACCGTTGAGACGCCAAACGCCACTGTCCGGTCGACGGTGATTGAGTCAGATGGCTGGTTGATGATGGTCGCTCCTTCCGGCAGGTCCGACTCTGAAATCCCATATCGCTGCATCTCAGTATAGTCGAAGAGAGATATGGTTTCCGGGGTGTGGATGACCGGGCCGGTGCCCGTGAGTGGTTTTTCATCCAGCACCCACAGGGCATGCGTTCCGGCGTGATATCCCAGATCATAGGGTGAAATCTGTACACCCCCGACCACCCCCCTGTTGTTGTACACACTCACTGCAGAATAGAGAGGGACGGGGCTTGCCGCAGAGAGTTCAGCAGAGATCTCATCGATATGGTAGGGGGTGAGGTCCTGGTCCGCGAGGTAATATGTGATAATCAAAACAGCCGCGGTATCCGGCAGGTCTGCCAGATCTGCACTGATGGCATTGATGTCAGCACCCACTTCCGGGTAGAGATAGGTGATGGCGCCGGTACGCCCGGCGGTCTGTTCATTTATCTGGGTGCGGATGGCACGGCCGGTGTAGGAATTGTCAAGGATGACATAGATGGTGTCAGTCTCCGGGTTTATGTTCCGGATAACATCGATGGTCTCCTGTACGGGCAGAATCTCCAGTGTTCCGATATAAAATGCCGTCTCATCGCCTGCATCCGGAAGGTTGGATGCGTTATTTATCCCCGTGAAGACGACCGGTACACCCGGAAAGAGCCGATCACCATAGTCATTCATAAAGAGGAGGGCAGCATCATCAGAGATGATTATCACATCCGGACTCGCCGTCCGGTATTTGTGGGCAAAGGTCTGATAGAGGTTTTCAAAATGGGTCGCGTCATTGATGGCTTTTGCATCCAGATATTCGATGGAGAGCTGAATGCGGGTGCGTTCGGAATCTGCGATGGCCGCCTCGATGCCTGCTTCCATCTCCTGATTCCAGATGTAACCCGGCCCGTATGAACTGATATAGATTATCTGGTCATGCCCGGCGGTTTCAGCTGCTGCTCCGGGGAGGAGAAGCAAAAGAATCAGCAGAGCTCCTGTTGCCAGGATCCGGGGGGGTGTCGGTCGCATCTATAGATGGATGAAGCGGTTAATAGGTATAAATGGATTTCTTTTTACATGGGTTGCTAAAAAACAGTCTTTATGGGCAGGATCTGCCGTTCAGACCTTCAGGATACGCACCGCAAGATGGGCGGCATTGGCTCCGTTCCCGATGCCGACACAGGCCACCGGAACGCCGCGTGGCATCTGTGCGATTGCAAGGAGTGCGTCCAGGCCTCCAAGGGTGCCTGCCGCAACCGGCACGCCAATGACCGGCTTTTCGGTCAGGGATGCAACCACGCCGGGGAGTGCGGCGGACAGCCCGGCGATGGTGATGAAGACCCGTGCCTCCGAACCCTTCACATATGCAGCCAGCTCCTCCGGGTTCCGGTGCGCGGAGAGCACCTGAAAGTCATAGGATACGCCCTCCTCTTCGAGTACACTTGTTGCCTTGCTCACAATATCTTCGTCTGATGCCGAACCGGCAATTACAGCCACATCTGCCATTGCGAGAGTATATCGAGGTCTCTGCATAAAGAGATTGACTTTAGGATCGGAGAAGACGGAGCAAGGGAGAAGAAAGAGCGCCGGGAGACGTCAGGGCACCGTTTCCGGGATATACCGGTCCTGCAGTATATCCAGGGGTTGAGTTGTGTGTTGTGAGGTGCCCTGAGACGTGTATTCCATCCCGTCTGCCTGACAGCCCGGAGGTGCGGTATATAGTGTTGCACACCCGTGCCGCCGAGGAGGGTTATGTTGTCCATCGGATCATTAAATAGATGTGATGAATGCAGTAGTACTCGTTTGCATCGCGTCTCCCTGGGATTTTTGTTGGGGACTTGCCGGCTGCTGCTATGGGTATGACAGGTCTGAGAGCATGTATACCCATTCCTTTCAGATGGCTGAACTCTCTGCATAACGATGTGGTTATGGGGGTTGAAATATGGAGTGATGCCTCGATTCTCCCCGGCCCTGTGGTGCCCGGTTTCAGCCTGCGGATGGGACGCCCTGCATAACCTCCATATGGCATAACCGCTAAAAATTATCACACTGATCAATATGCAAAATGAATCACTTCTTATGATGCCGGGCCCGGTCCCGATGCCGGAACGCGTGCGGTTTGCGATGGCCCGCCAGGCGATGAATCACCGTGGTGCAGAGTTCGGTCAGGTCATTGAAGAGACCACGGCGATGCTCAAAGAGATCTTCTGCACCCAAAACGATCTCCTGACCATCAGCGGTTCAGGGACAGCCGGCATGGAGGCCGCCATCTCAAATTTCTGTCAGGGCAGACGGGTTGCCTGTCTCGTGAACGGCAAATTTGGTGAACGCCTCTATAAGGTGAGCCAGCGCTACGGTGATCCCGTGGCACTCACCTCCGACTGGGGCACCCCCCTGCCGCTGGAGGCACTGGAGAAGGAGCTTGAGGAAGGTGCAGAAGCGGTTACCCTCGTCCACAACGAGACCTCGGCCGCCATTCTGAACCCGGCAGAAGAGGTCGGGCGCCTTGCTAAGAAGCACGGGGCGCTCTTTATTATGGACGGCATCACCTCCATCGGTGCGGATGAGGTATATCCGGACAAGTGGGGCGTGGATGTGGCCATCACCGGTTCACAGAAGTGCCTTGCCGCACCAGCAGGCCTTGCGGCACTCTCAGTCTCACAGAAGGCATGGGATGCACAGTGTGAGAACCCGCCGTTCTATTTTGACCTTCCGGCATACCGGAAGAACGCGGCCAAGAACCAGACGCCGTTCACTCCGGCCGTGCCGCTCTATCTTGCCCTGCGTGAGGCATGTGCGATTGCACTCGAGGAGGGTATGGAGGCCCGTATTGCGCGCCACCGGCAGATGGCAGATGCCGTCCGGACGGCAGCAGATGTGTGGGGTCTCTCCCTCTTTGCACAGCCCGATGCGCTCCACGCCTACTCCAATACCGCAACCGCGATCTGCTATCCTGAGGGCATCACCGATGCAGCCATCCGAGGAAAAATCAAAGACCTTGGTATTGAGGTCTCCGGCGGGCAGGATCACATAAAAGGGAAGATCTTCCGGATCGGTACCATGGGCGCCACCGGTGCTCCTGAAGTGCTTGCTGTCCTTGCGATGGTGCAGGGCGCATTCAAAGCAGCAGGATACTCCCTCAAGGGCGACGGAGTCTCTGCCGCCTGCGAGGTGCTGTTTGCATGAAAGTCGGGGTCTGTGACACCACATTCGCCCGCGTAAACATGGGCGCTGCCGCGGTGGATGAGCTCAGGCGCCATGCCTCAGTTGCTATCGAGCGCTACACCGTCCCCGGTGTCAAGGACCTCCCGGTCGCTGCAAAGATCCTTATCGAGGAGCGGGGCTGTGACATTGTCATGGCCCTCGGGATGCCGGGCGGCAAGGAGAAGGATCGTCTCTGCGCCCACGAGGCGTCCCAGGGACTCATCCAGTGCCAGCTGATGACCAATCATCACATCATCGAGGTCTTTGTCCACGAGGATGAGGCAAAAGATGACAAAGAGCTTGCCTGGCTTGCCGAACGCCGGGCCCGGGAGCATGCGGAGAATACGGTGAAACTGATTCTCCGACCCGATGCGCTCATCAAAGAGGCCGGCACCGGTCAGCGCCAGGGATTTGAGGACGCAGGTCCTGCCCGGCACTAATACTTTTTTGTGTTCCGGGCTCGCACCACTGGTCAGTATATCCGGCTTCGGGTCACCGCATTATCAGATGTCCGGAGGCGGTGCCATGAAATTGGGCGGAAGCCCTACGTCTGCTTTGATTCAGGGGGTATTCGCTTTCCCGTCTGTAGTCCCGCCTGGCCCCACTTCCGGGAAGCATCACTTTTATGGGATAACTGCCAATCTCTATCTACCTGAAATATTCGATACGGAGCTGATGAGAAAATGGTAATTAAACTCGGATTTGTTGTCGCAGAATTCAATCGCGACCTGACCTATATGATGGAGATTGAAGGCGAGGAGCATGCAAAGTTCCTCGGTGCAGAAGTGACCGAGAAGTTCTATGTCCCCGGTGCCTATGACATGCCGCTTGCCATCAAGAAGCTGCTTGAAGACGGAAATGTCGATGCGGTTGTCACCATCGGCTGTGTGATTGAGGGAGCCACGCAGCACGACGAAATAGTCGTCCAGCACGCTGCCCGTAAGATCATTGATCTCTCCCTCGAGTACAACAAGCCGGTCACCCTCGGCATCTCCGGGCCAGGCATGACCCGCCTTGAGGCACACCAGAGAATCGATTACGCCCGCCGTGCGGTTGAATCGGCCATCAAGCTCGTCCAGCGGTTAGCATGAAAACACTCTCCCGGAAAGTGGCAGACATCGCACCGTCTGCAACGATAGAGATCTCTGACCGGGCAGCACAGATGCGGGCGGCAGGCATCGATGTCATCGGCCTCTCCATCGGGGAGCCTGACTTCCCTACCCCCGCCCATATCACCCGGGCATGCATCGACGCCCTCGAACGCGGGGAGACCCACTATGCCCCGTCCCCCGGCATTCCGGCACTTCGGGAGGCCATCGCAGACAAACTGCAGAGGGAAAACAACATTCCCTGCACTGCGGGCCAGGTTGTCGTCGCCTGCGGGGCGAAGGACTCCATATATGAAACGATGGAGGCTGTTCTCAACCCCGGTGATGAGGTTCTCATAATTGACCCCTCCTGGGTCAGTTATGAGCCCTGCGTGCAGCTTGCGGGCGGGACAGCGGTCCACTGCAGCGTTCGCGAGACCGATTTCCAGGTGGACGACCGTCTCCTTGAGGCCCTCAGCCCGAATACGAAGATGATCGTCTGCAACAGCCCGTCCAATCCGTCCGGTGCCGTGATGAACGATGCCTCGCTCCGGCTGATTGCCGACGCGGCCATGGACAATGACTGCTATGTCCTGTCAGATGAGATATACGAGAAACTCATCTATGGAAAGACGCATGTCTCTATCGGGTCGTTTGACGGCATGGCAGACCGGACAATAACGGTGAACGGCTTCTCCAAGGCCTATGCGATGACCGGCTGGCGCATCGGGTATGCGGCAGCGCCCGAACCGGTGGCAAAACAGATGATCAAAGTGCAGCAGCACACGATCAGCCATCCGGCCACGTTTGCGATGCACGGGGCGGTGGCCGCCCTCACCGGTGACCAGCAGTGCGTGGAGGATATGCGGCGTGAGTTTGACATCCGCCGGCGGTATCTCATCGGCGCCCTGCAGGCGATGGGCTATGAGACTGCACCCGCAGAGGGCGCTTTCTATGCCTACGTGAAGACAGGCGGGGACGATATGGCGGTATCCGGGGAGTGGCTTTCCAATGCCCATGTGGCAGTAACGCCGGGCACTGCATTCGGCACACCGGGATGGGTTCGCCTCTCCTACGCCGCATCGATGGACCGGCTGAGAGAGGCGATGCAGCGCATCGCTGCTCTCACAGAATAATACTCTCTTTTTGGTGTCTGTAATGTCTCCTGACCTGCACCGTGTCCTCTTTGTCTGCACGTATAACTCGGTCCGCTCCCCGATGGCGGCTGCAATCCTGAATGCAGCGGCAGGCAATCTGTACCGGGCAGAGAGCGCAGGTCTCTTCCCGTCCGCGGTGGACCCGGATGTGGTGGCCGTAATGCGTGAGAGGGGCATTGACCTCTCCTCGCATCACCCCCGGTCCCTCGGTGCCTGCTCGGACACCATATATGGGACCATTATCTTTCTCTCCCCTTCAGTCAGGGAGAGTGCGTACCATATCCCCTCTGCAGGGGAGTACATCACTCTGAATATCCCCGTTCCCGGCGCAGCAGGTGCAGACGGACGGGACGGATACCGCATGCTCTGTCAGACACTGAAGGGTGCCATTGCCGAATGTTTCCCGGATGCCGGGATTGCGGGTCTGCATAATTCGGGGCATTTTTAAGCCCATGCATCCATTTTTGTGGAGGTGGCCGCGTGTATCGACGGACCCCGGCACGGATGAATATATGAAAGACGACCGCCGCAGTCCGGAACCGGGGGGATATTTTTCCCTGTTCTCAGATATTGCCGCCCGATTTATGGACATTTCGTCTGCTGAATCACCAGGCCCGGTGATCACAGAAAGCCTTTCTCTCCTCTGTCCCGGATGCTATCCGCTGTATTCCCGCACTGATTCCGCTCAGAAGTACCTCATCCTCGAAGATGTGGGGAATGCCGATGAAAAAACGGCTGCACTCATGAGAATGTTGCACATTGGTCTTCCGTTTCAGATGCCTCTTGATGCAGATTGCCTCGCCCGTCTTCGTTCAGCTGAAGTTCTTCATCTTCCGGGTGACATCACGAAAATCCTGGCCTGTACCGGCAAGGCCGTTTTCCGCACCTGCATCTCAGAAGGGATGAGTATTGCAGAGATTGCGATTGTGCCGTACCTGTGGGGTGATGTCTGTTACGGTGCAAGTCCGGTGCTCTGCCCCGAAGGTGCTGTCCTGCCCCCGGATGAGGTGCTCATTGCATTTGGCCGCCTTTCGGCAGGGACACTCCGGAGGCATACCGCAGAAGAGGCGCTTACGGAGAATGAAGCCAAATATCGGGCTCTCTTTACCGCCTCGGGTGATGCTGTCCTCTTCATTAATGACGGGCAGATCGTTGATGCCAACCCGAGAGCGGTTAAATTATTTGGCGCCGGTTCTGTCGAAAAACTCATGGGTCTGCGGCCCGGCCACCTCAGCCCCCTTCATCAGCCGGATAAAACCGGCGGAATCGATTCCCATCTCCTTGCAGGAAAGCTCTTACGTGAGGCGGAGGAGGGGAATATCTTCCCGTTTGAATGGGCCTTCCGGGGACTGGACGGCCGGTTTTTTGATGCAGAGGTCTCGCTCTCCCGCGTAGAGATCGCAGGTGTGGTGCATCTCTATGCCGTTGTCCGTGACATATCCGAGAAAAAACGCTCGGATGCTGCAATCCTTGCATCAGAAGAGCGCTTTCGTCAGGTGGCGGAGTCAAGTTTCAATGCGATCATCACCTGTGACACGCGGGGTGTCATCACCTATGCCTCCCCGTCTGTTGGTCGGGTGCTGGGGTTATTGCCGACAGAGATAACCGGTACGGTATTTTCGTCTCTCTATGCAGACCCGGATCACGGGGAACAGGCGATGTCCCTGCTCACGTCTGTTCTGGAGGGTGAGGTGATAAACGGGCGTCAGTTTGTCTTCACGGGGCTGCATGGTGAGCCTCTTCATCTCAGTATCAATGCCAATCGCCTGTATGGAAACGGGGGGATTATCGGGGCGATGGCAATCGTTCAGGATATCTCAGACTCCTATCGGGCCCGTGAGGCTGAAAATGAGGTGCAATTCAGGAATTATCTCTTTTCGGCAGGTTTTGAAAATAATCCTCTTGGGATGGCTCTTCTGTATCTCTCCGCCGGAGGGACGCGGATTGTGGAGTGGAATGCGGCACTGGAACGGGTCTCCGGATTGAAAAAAAAGGATGTAATTGGCGCTGTGCTGGAGGTTGTCTCACCGGATGATGTACCGATGGAAGCAGTTGCCGAACTGATCGCACGGACACAGTCCTCCGGTGCACCGCAGACCATTCGCACGGAGTTCCGGCTTTTCGGTGGAGAATCCAGAATTCTGAAGCTGAACTCCGCACCGATTGCAGACCCCCGTGGTGAAGGGGCCTATGTCATGCTTATTGTGCGGGATGAGACACAGCGGGTACGCTATGAAGCAGAAATCACTGAGTCTGAGGAGCGCTACCGGAACATGACGGATGCCATCGGTGAACCTATGCTCACTCTGGATCCTGATCTCACAGTGCTTCTTGCAAACCGGGCCTTCCGGATGGTCTATGAAGGGCTTGGGTTCCCGGCCTATGTCACCGGACAAAATCTCCGTGCTCTCTATCCGCCCCTGAGTGACCGGGACACTGCTGCTATTCAGCGTGTGTTTGAAAAAGGGAAACTGATAAAGAGTACCGAACTGCTGATGCTCGGGAGCGTACTGATACGTGCAGAGGTCACGCTGGTCCCGGTCTTTTGCCGGGGGGTTGTGATGCAGGTGGTGATCCTGCTGCGGGACATCACCGCCGAATATGATGTTGAAATCCTGAAAAAAGAGGCTTTTGAGCAGATCGAGAAGAATATGGAGCAACTCGCCATTCTCAATGATCATATCCGAAACCCCCTGCAGGGTATTCTTGGTATCTGTGAACTGGAGGGGATGAACCATCTGCCCCTCATCCGCAGTCAGGTGGAAGAGATAGACAAACTGATCAAACGCCTGGATATCGGGTATATCGAGTCTGAGAAGGTCAGGGGATTTTTACGAAAGCATTATGGGATCATGGATGCGTAAGGTTTCCTGATTCTCAGTGGACTACCGGAACGTACGAAAAACACTCGTCATCACTCTTATCCTGAATATCGTGGTTTCCGGTGCAAAGGGGGTGGTGGGTGCATGGGCCGGTTCGGTGAGTATGGTCGCAGATGCGGTCCATTCATTCTTTGATTCGGTCTCCAACATCGTCGGCCTGATTGCCGTGGGCTACTCAGGTATGGCTCCTGATCGGGAGCATCCCTATGGCCACGGAAAGTATGAGACGATGGGGGCGCTGTTTGTCGGGGGGCTTCTCTTTCTCACAGCAGGCATCGTTGCCTGGGAGGCATACGAACGGTTCCTGTCGGGAGCAGTGCCGGAGATCACCCGCCTGACGGTCGCTGTGATGCTTGCCACCATCGGGATTAATCTCGGTGTTACCTGGTATGAACGCCGGGTCGGGAAAAAAGAGGGGAGCGCCTTTCTTCTCGCTGACGCGAAGCATACCTTCAGCGATGTGGCCGTATCGGCCTCGGTTCTGGCTGGTTTTCTCTGTATCCGGCTGGGGTATCCGGCAGCGGACACTGTGGTCGGTCTCCTGATTGCAGTCCTGATCGGGAGGATGGGCCTCGAAGTGGTGAGGGATGCGGCAGGAGTTCTCATCGACACCCCGCCGGATATCGATGATAATGCGTTCTCTGCGATTGTCCTGAGCACTCCCGGCGTTGTCGGCTATCATGACCTCCGGTGCCGCGGGAAGCCGGGAGAAGTATACTGTGATCTTCACGTTATGGTTGACTCCGGCATCACCGTGCGGGAAGGGCATGATATTGTCGACCGGGTACGTGACCGTCTGATGGATGAGTATGCTGGCATCACCGATGTGCTCATCCATACTGATCCGGCGGACGGTTCATGTGTACCGGCAGACCTTCCGCCGCACCGGCGTTCCGGGGGCAAAAATGGGTGAAACCGGTAAATACCTCCTTCCCGGCTGTAACGTTCTCTGTGAAATGCACCGTAAGAAAGTCTTATCTGATGCTGATTCAGATTTATTCTGATTATCTGTGAATTACCGGCGTGTACGTAAGACTCTTATTCTGACCTTTTTCCTGAACCTCTGTGTGTCTCTTGCAAAGGGGATAGTCGGAGCTCTTGCCGGTTCTGTCAGTATGGTCGCTGATGCGGCCCATTCCCTCTTTGATTCGGTCTCAAACATCGTGGGCCTCATCAGCATCTACATCGCCGATACTCCCCCGGATCCCCGGCACCAGTATGGCCATGGCAAGTTTGAGACGATAGGGACGATGGTGGTAGGGACTCTCCTGCTCATCACCGCAACTTTCGTCGGATATGAGGGTTTCGGACGGTTCTTCTCCGGGACGGTACCGGAGATAACGCTGCTCACGGTTGCAGTGATGGCTGGAACGATCTGCGTGAATATTTCGGTATCCCTCTATGAGCGTCACGTGGGCAAAGAAGAAGGGAGTTCGTTTCTGCTGGCAGATTCACAGCATACCGCAAGTGACATCCTGGTTTCCCTCTCTGTCCTTGGCGGTTTTGTCTTCATCTGGCTGGGGTACCCGATTGCAGACGCCATCATCGCACTCCTGATTGCCGCTCTCATTGCACGGATGGGAGTGAAAATTCTCTATAGTGCGCTGGAAGTCCTCGCGGACGCCTCTGCTCCTATGGATTACGACAGAGTCGATGCGATTATGAAGACAACGGAAGGCGTTCACAGCTACCATGATTTTCGCTGCCGGGGAAAACCGGGTGAGATATTCTGTGATCTGCATGTGGTGGTCGACCCGGATATAACCGTGCGTGAGGGCCATCTCATCGGCAACCGTGTCCGCGATCGGATGAAAACGGAGGTGGAGGGTGTGGTGGATGTGCTGGTGCATATCGACCCGTTCTTTGGCATTGCCGGACCAACGGATGCAGAAACAGATTCAGAAACTGACAGCAAACGTTCACCGGAGCGAGTGACACAGCTATGACACAGGACATTCTTTTTATCTGCAATCACAATGCAGGCAGGTCACAGATGGCGGAGGCATACCTGAATGCCCGCTATGGTGACCGTTATACGGCAGTATCGGCAGGCAACTATCCCAGCTCATCCATGAATACGTACACGGTCAGGGTGATGGAGGAGGCGGGGATCGATATGACGGGGCATGCCCCGAAGTCACTGGGGGCGTTCATGGACCGTGAGTTCGATACCATCGCCCGCCTCTGCGATTGTTCGGACACCTGCCCGCTTCTACCGCCTGCCCGGCGGGTGATTGACCATGTCTTCCCCGACCCTTCTGTGTTCACCGGGAGCGACGGCGATATCGTGGAGGGGTTTCGCAGGGTGCGTGACCTTGTCTTTGCATGGGTGGACGAGACTTTTGGTCCGGCAGCAGGCGTTTCCATCGTCTGGTGGCGCCCCGGGGGGCCCGTGCCGCCGGTGGTGCTCTGTTCCGACACCGGGCGGCCGATCGTTGACGTCATCCATGACATCTGCCGCCAGCTTGAATTACGGGGAATCCCCTGCACCTTCGCCGAGAAGGACGGCCCTATGCAGCTCTCCTTCAACGAGAGGCCCTTTGAGAAGATCGTCCCCATCTATGTGCCGAAGACCTGCTCGATGTGCAGCTCCTGCGAAGGTTCGGAAGGTGAGTGCACCGGAGAACGGCGCTATGAGGGGATTCCGGAATCGGTAATCCGGCTTGCGGCGCTGCGGGCGGCGGGCCTGAAATAGGGATTGGGCGGCCCCCCTTCTGACAATTCATTTCTCTGCAATGTTTTCCTTCATCCCATGGAGGATAAGTCCATAGGATGGGTGGTGTATGGAAGCACCAGACATATTCTGGAAGTCACGCCAGGGCACGCCCCCTTATTTCCTGGAGTATCTTTTCCTGCGTCTGTTCGTACAGGGCATATCCCATGCGGGGGACCGTCGGGGGGGTGAAACCCCCTGACTGTTGAAATTATGGAATGTAGATGTGGCTATGGGAATTCGTTACTCCTTCGCCCGTACAACCTTCTTACGCTCTCCTTCTCTCCTCCGGAATAATATATATGTGAGAAATAGCAAACACTATGTTAGAAAAAAATAACAAAATGTGAGGAATGTACCATATGAACAAGAAAGACATGCAGAAAAAAATGGTGTGGGGCATCGCTTTCGGACTGCTCTTTATCGCAGTCGCGGCCGCCGCATGGGTGTTCTCTGGTGGGAGCGCCTCACCGGTGGGCCTTTTCGTCCTCTTCCTCATCGGTATCCTGATGATTGCACTGACGGTGGTAAAGATACAGGATGACCCCCGGTATTATCTGGTAATAGCCGTGCTTGGCGTCGGAATGACGGTGATCGGTGCTGGTATGGTTGTGGCGGGCACCCTTGGATATGCCGGCGCTGTCACGGAAAACGGTGAATCCCTCATCACATGCGGCCTGATAATGGCCTTCTGCGGTGCCATCTGGCTTCTTCGTTCGAAAGAAAAGAAGATTGTTGACGAGCGCTCGCAGAAGATCGGCACCTATGGCACCGCCTTCTCGTGGTATCTCACCTTCATGGCTGTTGTGATCCTGTACTGGCTTGATATGCTTGGTGTTTTTGCACTGCAGACATCCGGCATCCTCGGCGGGCTGATGTTTCTCATGATCGCGTCCGCCCTCTTCTTCCAGTGGTATTACAACCGGAAGGGGGACGTCTATTGACGAGCCAGTGGAGGATATGTGTATGCAGACACGCATGAAGGAGTTTCGTGCACGCAGGGACATGACCCAGGCGGCGCTTGCGGAGGCGGTCGGTGTCCGGCGTGAGACCATCGTATTTCTCGAGAAGGGGAAATACAATCCCTCCCTCCGGCTTGCCTGGCAGGTGGCCCGCACCCTTGAAACATCCATCGATGAACTCTTTATATTCGGGGAGGAGGATGAATGAGCATTGCAGGCGTTCAGTCATCGTACACAAAAAGGATCTCGTCTTCTGTGATATCCTGCTCCTCTTCATCATACTGCGCGGGTGCTGCCAAAAGCATCGCATATACGAGGGCAGCACCAGCGAGGCAGCCTGCGGTGAGCACCAGAAAAATCGGGGCAAAGAGGGCGAGAATAACGAATATGCATATCCCAATGCCTGCGATCCCTGCTATTTGTGTTCTTTTCATGCCCATGCCCCACCCTGCGGATATATTAGTCAGAGGGGAGTATTAATGGGTATTATGATGAATATTGCCGATCTTTTACTCCGGCCGGCGGCCTTCTTTTCCGGCCACCTTGAGGGGGATAAACCGGACATGAAGATGCCTCTTGCAATTGTTCTGCTTTCAGGAATTGTGGGTGCCATATCTGCCGCCTATGTATCTTCGGTGACGATGGCAATGATGCCTTCAGAGGTATCGGAGATGGGGACGATGCTCCTTGGCATCGGTGCTGTCGCGGCATTTATCGGGGCTCTTATTTTCTGGGTCATTATTGCCGCAGTCTTCCACGGCATCTCGGCTCTCCGGGGCGGAAAAGGAGATTTCCAGCGCACCCTTGCGGTAGCCGGCTATGGCAGTCTGCCGATGGTATTCGGGAGCATCATCTCCTCGATTATCATCTACTTCTCTCTCTCCGGCGCAACCATCCGGCCGGTATCTGATCCGATGCAGATCAGTGCTGCGGTGACTGACCTCATGTCAGGACCATCCATGATGATGGCAGGGGTTATATCGCTTGTCTTTGTCCTCTGGAGTGCAAATATCTGGGTATTCGGGATGCAGCAGGCGAGGGGTCTTTCCGGAAAAGACGCCCTGATTACAGTCGGCATTCCGGTTATTATCTATTGTCTGATTACGTTCCTTCCCTATATCGGGTGATCCACATGAAATATCAAAATCTGATAACCGTCTTTTGTATTCTGCTGGGAATCTGTATCATCCCGGCAATGGCAGCTGATTCTTCAACAGCCATTGAGGGTCAGCTTGGTGTGACCAATGTGGCTATTGACCCCGGTGTGTTTATGTATGGCGACAGCGGGACCGTCAAGGTCACGGTGACAAACACCGGCACAACGCCGGTCGCAATAGCACGGGCCAAACTCTACTCCAATGAACTTGATGTCATGGGTGATGAGAACTATGGATCTGTCGGATCCATCGGGCCGGGCAATAGCCTGGAGTTCACCTTTACCATAACGGCAGACGCAGCAGATGGGATCTATTATCCGCTCTTCTATCTTGACCTGCGGGATGCTTCCAGTCTGCGTTACCGGGTACCGGTCAAAGTGGAGAACACGGGGCTCTCTGTCTCGGTGACCGACCGGCCGGATGCCTTCACCTCCGGAAAAAAGGAGGATGTCACCATTATGGTCGGAAACCCACGGGAGAACACGGTGAACGGAGTCGTTATCACCCCGGTGACAAACGGCTATGAAACAACCGAGACCTCGCACTTTATCGGAACCCTGACTCCTGATCAGGCGGCTGATGCGACCTTTTCCGTCACGCCATACATGGAAACCCCCATGGAGTTTACGGTCCACTATCGCAACGGGATGAATGACCATGAGGTGACCACATCAGTGCCGGTCACCTTCGGTATCGACCGGAAACAGGCGGAGACGGTTCTCAACAATATCGTGATCACATCGGAAGGAGACCACTATATCATCACCGGTGACGTCACCAATGCCGGTCTGGAAGACGCGAAGTCAGTGGTAGTCACCACCGGTTCTCCGGCGACTCCGGTAGATCCGTACCGCTCCTATGTGGTCGGTGCCCTTGAACCGGATGACTTTGCAAGCTATGAGGTGACCTTCTCGGCTGAACCGGGCACCACGGAAATAATGCTTATAACGAGCTACA
Source organism: Methanogenium sp. S4BF (assembly GCF_029633965.1). Classification (NCBI taxonomy): domain Archaea; kingdom Methanobacteriati; phylum Methanobacteriota; class Methanomicrobia; order Methanomicrobiales; family Methanomicrobiaceae; genus Methanogenium; species Methanogenium sp. S4BF. The sequence continues at coordinate 2,125,473 of NZ_CP091277.1, forward strand.
AGGATAAGGACGGCAACCTCTACTCAGACCAGATCAGTGTCCCGCTCTCCTCTGCTGCAGTCCCCGATAAGGGCAGCCCGGGGGCAGGAGGGGATCTGCCTGTTGTCTGGATTGTGGTCTTTGTCATCTGTGCCGCGGTTGTTGCCGGCGTCATCTACTACTCATGGAAGAAGAAGTGAAGAGACCGGTCTGTGCTGAGGAGCTTTCACCGGACGCAGTCATCCGGCTGGAGGAGGCGACAAAGATCTACTCTCTCCCCTTCGGTGATGTTGTGGCACTGGACAGGGTCTGCATTGCGGTGATGCCCGGGGAGTTTATCGCTATCATGGGCCCCTCCGGTTCCGGGAAATCCACCCTTCTCAACCTTATCGGCAGCCTGGATGTTCCGACATCAGGAGATATCTATATTGACGGCCGCAACACCCGTACGCTTTCGGATGATGAACTCACGGAGCTGCGGCGGGACCGTATCGGGTTCATCTTCCAGCAGTTCAACCTGATTCCGCTTTTGACCGTGCTTGAGAACGTGGAGTATCCCCTGATTCTCAAGAGCCGGCAGGCAGTGAAGGGCAACTCCCGTGCGAGAGACCTCCTGCTGAAGGTCGGCCTCACTGAGCAGATGCTCGCCCACAAGCCCAAAGAGCTCTCCGGCGGGCAGCAGCAGCGGGTGGCCATCGCCCGTGCCCTGATCAACGACCCGGCAATTCTGCTATGCGACGAACCAACGGGCAATCTGGATCAGGCGACCGGAAAGCTGATCATGGACATGCTCTCTGAAGTGAACCGCCGGGGGAAGACGATCATCATGGTCACGCATGATGCCGACGTCGCGGCCTATGCGAGCAGGACCATCACCATCGTGGACGGGAAGGTTGCATGATATTCTTTGAACTCTCCAAACGCAACATACGCCTCAACTGGCTGCGTTCGTTTTTAGCGGCTGCAGGCATTGTGATCGGCGTGGTTGCGATCTCCTCCATGGGCATTCTCGGCAGTTCCCTGACCCTCTCGGTTACCGACTCCCTCTCGACAGTGGGTGATTCGGTCATTATTATTCCTGTTGTGGGGCAGCCCGGTCAGAATATGGTGACGACGGAGGCTCTCATTACTGACCGGCAACTCCAGCAGATCGTCCGGGTGGTCGCCCCGAATGAGGCGGTTCCCATCTACGCCGGTGCGGACCGAATTGAGATCGGCCCGGATAAGGCAGTGGCTGCCCTGTATGGCATCAGGCCGGACCAAATTCCTTTGATGGTCGATATTGCTGAGGGTATTGTCCCGCGCAGCACCAGCGGCGCCCTTGCCGGCGCTACACTTGCAGAGGAGTATGATCTGAAGACCGGCAGCCGGGTAAAGGTCGGCAACGAGACCGTACGCATCACCGGCATTCTGGAAGAACAGGGTATGGGCTTCGACATCAACCCGGACAATGCGCTCATCGTATCCGACCGGTGGTATTCCACGACTTATGATCAGGATGACTATGACCAGGTGATCGTCAAGGTGCGTGATATCAATGACATCGACGCGGTCAAACTTGCGATAGAGCGGACACTCAACCGTCGGGACGATGAGGTCACCGTCTACGATACCCGGATGATCCTCGAGATGATCGTGGAGACCTTCAACCAGATCTCTGTCTTTACCACAGCAATCGGTGGGATCTCTCTCGTGGTCGCCGGTGTCTCCATCTTTAATGTCCAGATGATGTCGGTCACTGAACGGATCAAGGAGATTGGCATCATCCGGAGTATTGGAACCAAACGGTTTGAGGTGCTGCGGATGTTTCTGTATGAGGCGTTCATCCTCGGCCTGATCGGATCGGGGATCGGCGGCGTCCTCTCCTTTGCAGGCGGCTACATTGCGGTCTCCATTATGCTGCAGGACGCGTCCTATCTCTTCTATCCGCAGACGCTCTTCTATATCCCCTACGGGATGGGTATAGGCCTCCTTGTCACCCTCGTTTCGGGTCTCTACCCGGCATGGAAGGCGGCAAATCTCAATCCGATTGAGGCGCTCAGGTTTGAGTAAAATAAGAGAAATAATACCTTTTTTGTAATCAAGACGTTGTGTCCGGGAAAACAGGTTTTATCGCCCGCAGCCCCGGATATTCATCCGTAAGGCCTTCCCACCACGCATATGACCCGGTAAACGATACGATGGAAAGAGAGGTGCCGCTGTGTATCAGGACACCCAGCGGTTCTTTCTCTCCCGCGGCTCCTCCCGGAAACGTTGTTTTCCGGCTCCGGTACAAGGGAATGATGGTTACGCCGTCACAGCTATATGGACTCTCAGCCCCGATATCCTTCTTCATCTGCTTTTCACCATCTTCCATACCGCCGGGTGGCGTATGATTCTGACTACCGGCGGGACCAGAGAGAGGGGGTGGGCAATCCGGATGGCGCCCTCCGCCTCACCTTCCACTACGTGGTCATGGAATTCTGCAGCGGCGGCAAGGGAGACACGTCCCCCTGTTGCCATCAGCATGCCCCGGAGGGCCATCAGGATGCCGAATACCTGCCCGGTCAGTGCCGCGTCACCCAGCCCTATTCTGACAGAGGCACACAGGTGGTCGATTGCGATCCGGTGCAGGAGGGGGCCAGCCTGCGGCAATATCGCATCTGCGATACCGATAATATCGGGTGCCGGTGTTCCTTTCTCCGCCTTTGCCTCTTCTTTCTGCGGCGGCTCCGGCTCTTCTTTGGGGAGAGGTTCCGTTTGGCCTGTCTCCGGCAAAACTCTCCGGAATGTCCGCCCGAAGAGAGATACCTCGATGGCGGTTCCATCCGGGATATCTGCATGCAGGGCGACAATCCCCCATTCTGCACAGAATGCAATGAGCATTGTGGGTGCGTCCCTGCAGAGTTCAGCCCGGCCGGTAAAGGTCACCGGCACCGCCCAGAGAATGATAAGCAGGGCTGCAACGAAGACGATGAGAAGCGCCACTGCGATGAGAAGAATCCCGTATAGCATAAAAAGAGGTTGAGGGATATCCCTGTTATGCGGTGTCTGTCTCTTCCGGAACTTCAGCGGCCGGTTCGGATGGCATGGGCTGTTCCGGCTCTTTCTTTTTAGTCATCGCTTTCAGGGTCTCTGTCACCTGCGGCAGGACGTTCTCGCCGATAGTGGCAATAGCCTCAGATATGGCGGTGTGTTTCTTGAGGGAGATCACCTGCACACTCTCAATTCCCGTCAGTTTCTTGTGCAGGATGATGAGTGCCACAGGTGATACGCCGCCACCGGCCCCGGCTCCGGCCCCTTCGCCGTTCCCTTCACCTTTTGCCGGATCTTTTCCCGCACCCTTCAGCATCCCGCCGCCAAACCCGAATCCGAATGATGCGATGGGAATGATTACCTTGTCTCCTGCATCAATTGCATCGCCCATTATGGTATTCGCATTGATGAGGCTGTCGAGTTCATCGGTTGCCAGTTTAAAGAAGTCTTCTCCTGACATGTCTGTCACCAGCCTTAGATACATTCCGATATGGTTTAAGGTTACCGTATCCCTGCCGGATCGTCCGTACGGGCAGATCACGACAGATATATGGTCTGCTGCCAGACTGCTTTTACCGGAGTGATGGACTATCGCAGCTGACCTCTATATCACATTCTTTTTTGCCCTGATGGCAATGTTAAATCCTCTGAACAAGATTCCGGTCTTCCTTGCGGAGACAAAGCAGTTTTCTCCCAGCCTGCGCCGCGGACTGGCGGTCACCCTCTCTTTCGCGGTCTTTGTGATGCTTGTCATCTCATTTTTTGCCGGGCGCCTCATCCTGCAGGTCTTCTCAATCTCACTGCCGGCTTTCCAGATTGCAGGGGGTCTCGTGATCATCGTCTATGGCCTGCGCATGACACTTGAGAAGACGGTCATCCCGGAGATGCAGAATGAGGAGGAGGATGGGTTTGCATACGATCTGGACGGAGCAGAGCGTAATCTCGGTGAGATCATCGTTCCCCTGGGCATCCCTCTCATCGTCGGCCCGGGGACCATCACGACGGTCATCCTCTATTCGGATATTGTGACCGGTTTGGGGGACCTGCTGCTCTTCCATCTGCTTATGCTGGCGGGAACGGTGATCACCGGCACCGTTCTCCTCTTCTCCGATCCCATCCGCCGGCGCCTGGGGAAGAATGGCCTTGAGATTATGACGCGAATCATGGGGCTTCTGCTGCTTGCGATTGCCATCCAGTTTATCCTGGACGGGACCGGCAGTGCGGCGGGCACCTGGCTTTCCACGAGCCTTCCTGCTGTCCTGAATGGAACCGTACCTGCCTGAACAGCTGAGATGGCCCGGACTGACGGCCTCTCCCCGGCCGCCGTTTTGATGCTCATCTTTTTTGTTCAGAGGTTTTCCGGATCCTGAAGAGCCGGGCAGAAGTTGCATATGGAGTGCCATATCTCTTCTTCCTTGTCCCGGATGGCACAATAACAGACACCCTTTTTTGTGTGCACCGTAAATCCGCCTGGGAACGGGGTTCCCACCGGGTGGCCGGGCTCGTCACGGACAAAGATCGCAAACGCACAGAGCAGGTAATAAAAAAGCTGGTAAAACGGGACCATTTCGCTGTTATCCCCGGGATACGGTGCATCCGGTTCGTTCCGGAGGCAGGCCTCAGGGATCATGCGGCAGAACTCTTCAAATGTTTCCCGGTCGGTAATCGGGTCCTTCATCTGTGCCCATGCCCCATCCCGGTCAGATTTCAGGAGCTCATGGTACCGGCCAAAGAACCATTTCTCCGCGTACGGGCGAAACTTCTCACGATAGGGCATCGGCAGAAGGTCAACCTCCTGCCTGACCCGTGCACTGATCACGGTCAGGTCGTACCGGCCGAACCGTTTCACCTCATGGGCAAGAATGGCTCCAAGGTCACCTTTTGTCCGAACCGCCGCCAGATCTGCTGCAATTCGGCGAATCTCCGTATCCGCGCAGGCGACGGTGCGCATCAGGGATTCTCCTCCGGGAGTTCCCTGCCTCCTGCATGGGTGTAATGCTCGACGGTGCCAATGACCGTGAGTGCGCCGTCCCGGTACTCGGAGACTGCGCCATGTCCTCCAAAGATGGTGCAGGCCCGCCCGGTCTCCTCAGTGAACTCCTGTGCAAGCCCCATGAGTGCACGCCGTTCGGTTCGTGCAAGGTCTGAATCCACGTTTACTGAGGTAACGAGGTAGTCGGCATAGGAGTTGTAGCGCCGCCGCTCCTCGGTGAGGCTCGTAAAGTTCATGAGGCTGTCTGCGGTGAAGAGGTATCCTTCCTCCGGGCAGTAGAGAACGAGTTCGCCCACTTGGTGGCCCCCGGGTGTCTCCAGTATTTCAAAGGCGAGGTCGCCGATGGTGAGGTGGCATACCACGGGAAAGATGGAGCGTTTCTCTTCGGTCTCCGGTCTGATGAGGCGGATATTTTCCTCTGCCGGGGGATTCCACCGGGAGTAGAGGGCGATCATGGTGGTATAGATCTCTTCGAGCACCATCCCCTCACTCCGGGATCCCCATGCCCGGTTGCCCGTCCGGATGATCTCCCGGGTTGCCGGGTGCATCAGGGCAGGCACGTCAAAGAACCCGCCTGCTCCGCAGTGATCCGCATCCCCGTGCGAGGTGATGATGCGGGTCAGCTCTTCTGTAACCGGCAGGCCGTATGCGGCAAAGAGCTGCATCACATCCTGATGATAGACACCGTATCCGGTATCCAGCATCTGTATTCCGTCCAGTGTCCGGAAGAGGTAGATGTTTCCGCCGCCGGGGAGCTGGATGGCATAGAGTGTCACTTCTTCGGAGAGGCTCAGTATCTGCACGTCTGCATAAAATCCGTCTCCGCAGGTGGCTGCGATATACTCGCCTGCCCCCAGCACATTCCGGAAGACGGTCTTGGGATCCTCCCCACGGGCAGTCAGGTCCTGTGCCGTGTGGTTTATGTCACCCAAAAACCGCAGCAGAAAATCGTCGTCCCGGGTGTCGATGAGCGTGCGCATCTTCTGGGCAAACCGCAGGTAGAATACCGTGTCATCGAGGGTTTGTCCGGTGCTGTCGAACTCCAGCACCTCAATCGGGTAGCGTGACTTGAGCGCATCAAGGAGCTCTTCGGCGGGACTGCTTTCACGGACGCTCATCGCAATCGTGACCCGGTCCGGGTGAATGCCTGCGTCATCAAAGGTGATGGAGGTGATCTCTGCCCCTGCACCTGTGGTCATCGTCAGGAAGTCATTGAGCGCTCCGGACTCATGCGGCAGGTGGATGTGGATCTTCAGCGATGCAAAGGTCTCAAGGGTGGTCTGCAGATAGCCGATATCCGCAAGCCCCCGGCGGATACTCTCATACTGTTCAGCAGTGGCGGTCACTTCAAAGAAGACCGTGTGGGGGTCGATGCCGCGATCGAAATGAATCCGGTTGATATTCCCGTTATGCGCCGTGATGATGGCGACACCGCGCTGAAGGGCCCCGGTCCGTATGGGGATGGTGGTGACAAATGCGTATCGATTCATGGTTTTATTCCGATGTAGTCGTATATTCCCGATATTCAGACAGGACTGAAGAGAATCATCGTCCATCCGATGGTCTCACGCCCAAAGAGGATGTATTCATCCTGAATTGCCTCAAGATAGGCGGCAAGCTCCTCTGCCTCCGGGGTGCCGGAGTGTTCCCGCAGCCATGCAGCTGTGTGCGTCCAGATGCCGGACTCATAGCGGTCCCAGTCTGCCGGTGTGGCATGCCAGACCCATACCGGCACATACCCCTCCTGCCGTCCGGCGGAGATCAGTTCATAGAGGGTTCTGATCTCCGGCCACTCACGGGCAAATTCGGGAGGCGCGCGTGATCCCTCCCATACACGGTCCCCGAAGAGGATGGAGCCGTTTTCCCCGGCACGTTCTGCACAGGCTCGGATGGCCTCATCAGGCCCCCCCCAGCAGTCAGCAGAGCCGAGTGAGATGACGAGATCCGCACCCCCCGGGAGCAGTGCTGTTGTCGCATCGTCGCAGACAAACTCCAGCTGTTTTGAAAGGCCGGCGTTGGCTGCTGCATCCGATGCCGCCCGGCACGCGTCTTCGCGGATGTCAATGCCATACCCGCCGCATCCGTATGCGTCTGCAAGCAGGATGAGTGCTGTTCCGTTGCCCGCTCCGACATCGATCACAAGACTCCCTTCTCCGATGCCTGCGGTCCGTCCTGCCTCCAGGACTGCTTCGTCTGTCACCGGGTTCATGTGCCGGAGACTGCCCTGGGTGATATGAATGAGTGTATGTTCGTTCATGGGTATCGGTGGCCGGTCCCGGCCGTTATGAAAGATATGTGCGGTATCTGAAAAAAGGGTTGGCAGAGTATCACGTTATTTTAAGAGATACTCACGGTATGCATCAGGGATGTCGGTTGCATGGCTTACAATGTCATGGTTCAGTTCCCGGATGGTCTCGGATGCCTGTGCTGCGTGGGATGCCTGTACCAGAATCTGTGCGCGGATCTCCTCATCGGCGATTTCACCTGCTATTTCCTCGAGATTTTTGCTGATGTCATTCATTGGGCCCTTCAGTCGCATGGCGGTCTCGGTAATATATCCGACCAGAGCATAGTGCTCCTTCTCCGCCATCCCGGAGATGACCCATATGACAACCGCCACCACAAAGTACATCAGCCCACGCATGACAATGGCCGCCTCAAAGGTGCCTGTGAGCAGATACCCGTCGATGATGTGCAGAAGCCCCAGAGCAGCACCCATATAGACGACTCCTTTCCTGTACCAGAGGCCGCCGATGGCGATTACGAGGTAGGAAAATGAGGTGTAGACAATGGAGATGCCCAGGATCAGGTGACAGTAAAACTCCATCAGTACGGCGATGACAACAAGGGCGACCCATATGACAGGTTTTGCTGTTTCATACCGTTTCCATTCAAAGGCAGGCACCACCAGATCACTTCCTGAATGTGCATATGTCCGCGCGAAGAAAAATGCCTTTGGGTTTACGCTCCTTCTTCGCGACAGAAGTACAAAATGATCGTTTTATCCAATATTCCTGTGTTTATCATGATTTCCGGTAAATAAAACAGGTATTAGGAATTATAATTGAGTGAATTCGTGTAATTATTCTTATTTACAGAAAAAATCGTTATTTCTCAAAAATACGTCGAATTGTCCGTTATTTGAAAAAGATATGTAATTTATATCATACGACCGTACCAGTTCACGTATGAAGAAGACAATCGGAAAAATCGTCGGGGTTCTGGTATTTTTTGTCATCCTCCTATGGCCGATGGACCCCGCCTTTTTCCCGGTGCAGGCGACCGCAGCGTCTACTGCCCTGATGGTGATCTGGTGGATCACCGAGGCAATCCCGATTCAGGCGACTGCTCTTTTGCCAATCGTGCTCTTTCCCGCCCTGGGAGTGCTGAAAGCCACTGAGGCGACTGCCCCGTATGCTGATAAGGTCATCTTCCTTTTTATGGGTGGTTTTATCATTGCGATGTCCATGCAGCGCTGGGGTCTGCATGAACGGATTGCACTTGCGATTCTCAATAAGGCAGGTTCAAGTTCACGAATGCTTATTTTCGGGTTCATGGTCGCAACAGCGTTTCTCTCGATGTGGATATCCAATACGGCGACTGCAATGATGATGGTCCCCATTGCGATTGCAATCATCGCAACCATTCTGCCGAGAAATGATCTGAAACTGGAAGAGATGGACAAATCACAACGTGATTTTGCTGAGTGCATTGTCATTTCCATTGCCTATGCTGCCAGTATCGGCGGTCTTGCGACGATCATCGGCACCCCGCCAAACGGGATCTTTCTTGCACAGATGGAGACAATCTTCCCCACGGCGCCCACCATCGATTTCTTCACCTGGATGAAGTTCGGGCTGCCGCTGGTCATTGTCTTCCTCCCGATTGCCTGGCTGTGGCTGACCTATGGGCCCTACCGGCATATGCCGAAGAAGATCTCCCACGGGCATAATATTATTCAGCAGAGAATCAAGGAACTGGGCCCGATGAGCAAGGGCGAACGCTGGACCCTGATTGTATTCGTGATGACCGCTGTTGCCTGGATTATGCGTTCAGAAAAGGATATTGGCGGATTCATCGTTCCCGGCATCAATACCTATATGCCGTGGGTGGATGACTCCACCATTGCAATTGCGGGTGCTCTCCTGCTCTTCCTGCTGCCGGTTGACCGGAAGCAGGGCCTCTATACGATGAACTGGGAATGGGCAAAGAAAATTCCCTGGGGAATTCTCATCCTCTTCGGCGGCGGCATTGCCCTCTCGAAGGCGTTCATCGCATCCGGCCTTGCGCAGGTGATCATTGAGAGCTTCACCATATTCCATGGTCTCCCGATTGTGGTGGCCGTTGTTGCGGTGGCAATCATCGTCTCCTTTTTGACCGAGGTGACGTCAAATACGGCGATGGCATCGGTGATGATTCCCATCATGGCGGTAACATCCCTTTCGATGGGCATCCATCCGTGGTATCTGATGCTCGCTGCGACCTTTGCCGCTTCGATGGCATTCATGCTGCCTGTCGCGACCCCTCCAAATGCGGTCGCGTATGGCTCCGGCTACATATCCATGCAGGATATGATGCGCACCGGGTGGGTGCTCAACTTCATTGGTATCGGTATTCTGACATTCATGATGTTTACCGTCATCACCTGGGCCCTTGGGATGACTCCTGAAATTCCGGCCTGGGCACTGGAACCGGTCCTGGGCCCCTGAATCTGACAGTATTCTCTTTTCTTTTTTGCCTGTGTGGTTTTTCCGGTATACGGATCTTTCCTAACTATGGATTATCTGTCACCACAGACGTTTTCCGGGTATCATTCACATGCCGAAGGTAGTAAGATTATTTACTCCCGGGTCAACGTGTTCATTATGGCACGGGAACGGTTCATAAAATCCGATCTTGATGAGGGCCTGGGTGTTGAGGGGAAGCGCTCCCGCGATGCAAAGGCTGATATTGATGAAAAGGCCGGCAGCCCTTCTGCACCAAAGAGTCGTCCTGCCGCTGATGAACGGGATCAGGATACAAAGGTGAAAAAAGGAAAATCATTCGATCGCCTCTCGATAAAAGAAGAGGATGATACTGATATCTTCCGGTAAAAGCGCTGGAATCACTGCGGTTGGATGACAATATCATCCGGGCGCTCAGCTACAATCTCTTTTTTCCCCCGATATGTCTGAACAATGCCGATTACGCTGACAACCTCTCCCTTGACTGTGTCGGGATCCTCCAGAGCACCATCCGGGACAAAGACGGAGGTATTGTCTACGCTGAGCATGAGGTGGCCGCCGGTCCGGGTATTTGCTGCTGCTGTTACGGTGCCGGTGAGGACAGCAAGGGTGCCATCCTCCAGTGTGTCTGAAAAGGGTGCTGCAAAAGGTTCTTTCCCCGTTGATTCAATCACAAAGGACATTCCTGCAAGTACGATGAGAATCCCCGTGAGGATGAGGATGGCTGTCCGTTCCTGCGGATGGAGCATATGAGTACTGTTTGTGTCATGCATGGTAAATGTGGCGGCAGGCATCGCCAGCGTGGGGTGGGTAGAAAAATGTACATCATGTTTAGTTAACATTCAATAAAAATAACATAACTAATTTAGGCTGAAGACACGAACATTTCCGAATCCGGTGGTATTGTGGTGTCACGAATATGTCGTTTCGGCCTTCTGTTTGTGCTGCTCCCTGGGCTGTTCATACTTCCCGTCATGGCCACTGATATGGTTACGGTGGCACGATACGCGTCCGGGGAGAGCGTGCCGGAATTTGAAGAATCATACACCATTGCAGATATGGAGACAAAATTCCCCATAATGGGAGATGGTGGTATCCATTATTATCTCCAGGGCCCGGTCTTTGATGAATCTGTGGACCCGTGGAATCCTGATGAGGACATCAACTGTTATCCGAATAAGGACATGGGTGCTGTTCGGGGAACGGACGTGATGGCCCTTTGCGAAAGCATAGGTGGTGCACACAGCGGCGATGTGATTCTCATCCGTGCTGAAGACGGATTCCGAAAGGCATTCGCGTATGAAAATGTCTACACTCCTCCCTCCTGCCAGGGCAGAATGGTGCTTGCCTGGGAGAAGGACGGGCAGAAAGCGGGTGCCGGATACTATGACGGGATGCGGCTCCAGTTTTTTGCCGATACATCGGTGAATCCCTGGGGCGAGCACATCTTCGGCAACAGTGATATGCGTTCTGCTCTCCCGGAGGAATACTGGCACTTCTTCCAGCCGGATTTGCCTTCAAGCACCGGACTTTCCGTGCAGTCTGTTTCACGCATCGAAATTTATACATCAGCCGGCGGACAGCCACCGGTGGTCCCGGCCGGCGGGAGTGAGGGGGACGCAAATGTCTGGACGCCCGCAACCGGCACGCTGACGGTGCTCTCTGCCCCGGCAGATGCAGCAGTGGTCATCGACGGTGCGGTGAGTGAATTCGTGACCAATGTCTCCATCCCGGATATGCCGGAGGGATATTACGGCGTCACCGTACAGCGGGAGGGATACGAAACCCCGGGAGAGGAATGGGTCTGGGTGGCGGATGGCTCCAATGTCACGGCCTCCTTTTCCCTGACGGGCATCACCTCCCCCTGCACCGTGGTTTCTCACCCGTCTGGTGCCACAATTGCGGTGGACGGTGTGGATACCGCAACCACAGCGGATGGTGAACCCCTGACACTCATCACGGGGAATCATACACTGACCCTCACGATGGATGGATATGTACCACTTGAAATACCGGTCCGTATTATACGGGATGGTGAAAATCGTGTGGAAGGTGTGCTCGTTCCTCTCTGCAGGGACAGTGAGCAATCGTCTCTTTCTGCAGGGCCACGGGGTATTTGTTCCGGTTCTCTGTCGGTGGAAGCGGCACCGGGATATCCCGGTTTTATTGCCGGAGGGGAGTCTGTTCCGGTGAGCCTGCCTGGCCGGGACAAAGAGGAGATCACGTCATACCTGCTCTTTTCCCACGGATTTGACACAGCATCCGGCCTTCCGGCAGAGCCGCAAACCACGCTATCGTCCGATGGCGTACTCCTGATTCCCCGGCGCCTTGCAAATGCGCGCACCTCTGCAGGCACTGTCGATCAGACCTGCGCTCTCTTCCCATCCGTATCTCCGGGCATCACACTTACCGGTGCCGGAGGGACGGAGGATGTCTTCTCCCTCTGTGCCGTCGTATCCCTGTGCGAAAGACCCGGTGCGGACCGTTTTTCCTATGCGGTGTATGAAGGGTGTGTCCCGGCAGACGGAGAAATCTGCAGGATTCCCGCAGATACCCTGCCGGAAAACGGGACTAATTCCCTGATACTGATCTGCAGCAGCGCGGGGACGGATGCTCCGTCAATTGCTGTGAACGGGATGCAGCTGAAGACAAAAACGTCTGTTTTGGTACCCGGTCTGATGCAGGTTATGGTAGTCCTGCCTCCCGGTACCGGTGAATATATGGTCACGGCAGCGGATGCCTCCCCCGGATGCATGGTCAGGGTTGCAGTGGCAACTGCGGAGGGTCTCTCGCCCGTTTCGGATGCGGCAGAAACACCGGGTACAGCAGATGTTTTTGCTGATAGCGATAGCGGCATTATTGAGGGAATATTCCGGTTCTTTTTGTCCTTCTTCCCTTCCCGTGGCCCGGAATTCACCCCCCCGGGTGGCAGCGCTTCGGTCCCCGCGGCGGGCAGTTTGCCTGCTGATGCCGCTCCGGCAGACGACACTCCGTCACCGGAGATGATGTCAGCACCTCCAACACCAATACTGCCCGCAGGAGAGAGCAGTCCGTCTGCACTCACCGGCGGAATCTTTGTGGAGTCTGTGCCGTCGGGGGCATGGATCAGTCTGGACGGAAAATTGACGGGGAAAAAAACCCCCTCCCTCTTTGGCGGCCTTAAGGAGGGTACTCACCGGATCGGCGTCTCATCCACTCTCACCGGGGACTCACAGTCTGACACCGCCTGGGTCTATCCGGGAGCCCTTGTTTCGGTCTTCTTTGACTTCTCCGGCACCCTGCCGGAGGCGTCTGTACAGGTGGAAAGCGGAACGGATGACCCGGTGGTCTTTATGGTGAACGGAAAGCTGCCGGAGCAGACGACGCCTGCACAGGTGACTATCACGGACACCGACTCATTCGTTGCCGTCACGTCAGGCGGGGGATATCAGAGCTATCCCCTCACTTACCAGCGGGGTGACGGGACGCTCACGCTGGTTCCCTCATCGTGCGGAACCTGTGTGGTTGCTGTCACATCCGACCCGTCCGGCGCTGAAGTCTTTATCGATGGCGTACGAACCGGAAAGACAACTCCTTCTGAGATCTCCTGCCTCTCCACCGGGTTCCACCGGATTGCCTGTTCCCTGCCGGGATATCAACCGGATGCCCGGATAATTGCGGTGACTGACATATCCGGAAAACCGGATGCAAAGGTGGTCTTTTCCCTTACGCCTTACTCCAATGGCGCCCTGTGTGTGACCTCGGTCCCTGCGGGTGCAAAAATATACCTCCATGACCGTTACACCGGCCTTGTCACGCCGGCAACGATTTCAGGTCTTCCTATCGGTACGTATGAAATAGGGCTCTCCTCAGACGATGAGACCATTGTGCGGGAGGCAACCGTCCTGCCCGAAACCGTTGTGACCTACGAATTCCGGTTCAAAGAGGAATGACAGGATGAAAATCATGAACGTGAGTATGATTTCAATGAATTCAGCATATGTCCGCCCCTCCGGGCGCATGTTTCTCTGCCGCATTGCTGTGGCAGTACTGGTGGCAGCACTCCTTCTCTGTGCAGGAGCTGCCGCAGGACCGACGACGAACCTCACGGTGACCAAAATATCCGCCACCGGAGATGTCATTTCTGAGAATACCGTGGATTATCTCTGGATGCAGGCGAACCTGCCGGTGCAGGGTGACGGGGTTACCCATTACTACCATCAGGGGCCGGTATTCTCTGATGATAAAGAGGTGGCCTGGGACCGCAATGAGACGAAGAACTTTAAGGATCATGGTGCGGTGATGGGGACCGATATTGCAGATCTCTGCAGCCTTGTTGGCGGTGCCGCTCCGGGGGACGAGATCATGGTGAGGGCCTCAGACGGATACCACGTGGAGTTCCCGTATGAAAACGTCTTTACGCCGGACCCCCGCCAGGGTCCGATGGTGGTCTGCTGGTACAATGGTGAAGAGGCAGAGACCGGCGTCCGCGCCGGGGTCGGATACCCGCCGGAGGATTACTACAGCGGGATGCGCCTCGTCTTCTTTGCAGACGCCTCCACCAATGCGGAGGGAAAACATGTCTATGGAAACTGGGATATGCATGAGACGATGCCCGGGTCTGCGCAGCACTTCTTTGATCTGATGCCGTCGACCAACGGGTTCACCGCAAAGTGGGTGGATGAAGTCCGTATCTATGAAGGCGGGTTTACCGGTGACACATCTGCACCGGTCAAATCCCTGCAGTCTGAAGCCGCAGAAACCGGGGGCGCCGGAGTGCCGGACGCCACTCCGACCCCTGCTCCGCTGGTGCTGATTGCCGCGGGACTCGCCCTTGCCCTTGTGCCGTTTGGCAGGAGGCGCTGATGAAACGGCTGATGCCGGCTCTTTGCATCTGCCTCCTGGCAGTCGCGTGCATCTGCGGATGCACCGGGGCCGGTGAGACGGCTGTGGCTGCTCCTGAACCACTGCCGGGGAATCTCACAATCCTACATGGCGGAACTGAGGTCGTTTTGGACTGGGATGACATCACGGCGATGCCTGCATTTGAAGGGTATGGGTACTCTGTCTCCACCGTGGGCATCAAATCGGGCCCCTTCGCCGTAAAGGGTGTGCCTCTCACCGATCTCATTGCACTTGCCGGAGATTTTGGCCCGGAGAACCGGGTCTGGGTCTCGGCAACAGACGGATATCTCTGGGTCTTTGATGCTGATCAGGTTGATGGGGAGGGCTTCATTACCTTTGATGACAACCTGAAAGAAGTGCCGGCGCCTCCCCTGACGATCATCATCATGTACGAACAGGACGGCCTGCCTGTTACCTATGAGTATGGGGGTCCCTTCCGGATGGTGGTGGCAACTGCCACTCCTGATATTATTACGGAAGGCAGCTCCTGGGTGAAATGGGTTGATACCATTGAAGTCAGGTAACTCCGGCCCCTCTCCATTTTTGTCTCTGCTGCTCTGCATCGGAGTGGCAGCCCTCATCCTCGCTGCAGGGTGCAGTGACGCCCCGGAGAAGACGATCGTCAATGTGGTCCCCGCAGGCAGTCTCCTGGGTCCGATGGAGACGATGGAGGCAGAGTACGAAGCCCTGCACCCGGAGATTGACATCCGGAGTGAGGGGCACGGCAGTATCCAGTGCATCCGGCAGGTGACCGACCTCCATCGTGACTTTGATGTGGTCATTGTCGCAGACGAGTCTCTCATCCCGGATATGATGTATATTCCCCGTGCGGACGGAAATGGCGCCTATGCCACGACATACACGCCTCTGGCCCGCAACGAGATGGTCATTGCCTATACGAATCTGAGCCGGTACGCAGACGAATTTTCCGCAGATAACTGGATCGAGATTCTTTGCCGTCCGGATGTGCGGACCGGCCTATCCAATCCGATGCTGGACGCAGCCGGCTACCGCGGCCTGATGGTGCTCCTTTTAGCAGAGAACTACTATGGAACCGATGATCTTTTTGACACGCTCATCTCCCAAAATCTTGCACAGCAGCCGGTGGTGATGCGCAATGGCACAGCAGCAGAGGTAATACTCCCGGAGACGATGAAGACATCAGGGCCCGGTCTTGTGATCCGGGACGGGAGTGTGTATCTGCTCTCCCTTTTGGAGGCGGGCGGTATCGATTACGCCTTTGAGTACCGGAGTGTGGCAGAGGAGCACGGGCTGCGATATCTCCCTCTCCCGGCAGAGATTGACCTCAGTTCACCAACATATGCCGACCGGTACGATGATGTCAGCGTAACCCTCGGCTACCAGCGTTTCAGTTCAATCGGGAGTGAGCGGACCGGGCGGCCGATAGTATACGGCATTACGGTGCCGACGACTGCCACCCATCCGGAAGAGGGCGAGCAGTTCGCGCTGTTTGTGATTGCTTCAATGGATACAGGATATGACGAATGGCCGCGGCCATATTATGAGACAAACCTCATATCCTGATCTGGTCTCTTTTTTTCGGGAGGCCAGTGGGCCGTCCGGTAAGGTCTCTCTCTCAGTTCAATTCCCCTGTCCGGAGCATCCATTGGGAGTGGATACGAGCTGTTTTTCTCTGTCTGCCGGGGCTATACAGGCATTTGCGGCATGAGGGGGCTGAAATCATCATATGGTTTACGGATGGAGCTGCATCTGGGCGCCCCACAATCCTGTGCCCGTCTCCTCGTCTTTGACGGTGCTGTCTCTCTTCTGTATGGCACCGTTCCCGGGATGCCGGAAAATGATTTTGCAGGCTTCGGTGCAGTGCAGAGGGAAAAAGAGGAGATTCAAAGGGCGTTTAGGTCCATCACCGGTTTTATGCTCCCCGGGACCTTCCGGGTGATGGTATAGGGCTCACCCTTCCCGGTCTGCACCTGAATGGAGAATGCCGTATCCGGGGGGAGACCTTCAGAGGGGTAGACGAGAATCGTGAAGATCTCGCCCGGCTCGATGATGAGGTCATTGTCCGCCTGATCTCCTGCAGTGACATGGGTCCGGGATGCAACCGTCCAGTTCGGGCGCTGAAGCGGCATATTGGCAGAATACCGGAGCCCTTCGATGTGCTCTTCTGCAGATATCCGGACGTCAGCATTCTCCATGTCGACCCCTCCCGTCTCCCCTTCCATCAGGCGCAGGGAGAGGGAGACTGCCCCCATTGTCTCCGGACTGGTGGGCCCGTCTGCGACGGTGATGCCTTCGTACGGGCCGCCGTTGTCGGCAAATCCGTATACGTCACCGTCTGATATGAGTGCGTCAGCGGACGCTTGAATGGCATCGGGAATGATGCCCTCGTCGTGATTTGCGGTCATGGGTGAGCCAAGCAGGTAGTGGACGACGATTAAAAGACCGATGACAGCAATGATGCCAACGACAATGTCAGCACCAGTGACGGCATCTGAACGGGAAGGGTTCATCATATCTCTTCTGTTCTCTTCTGGTGTTAAAACCATGTTTTACCATCGCCGGCGCCGGATAAAGTAGCCGATAAAGAGCAGCATGACCACGCCTGCGGCAATCTCCTGCCTGAGGAATGTATCATCGGTCGGCGCTGACAGATTGTCCTGCAGTGGCCCAGCATCCTCCCAGTCTGCATTGAATACTGCGCTGAAATAGGCTCCTGCGTCCGGGTTTTCAATGATGATCCCTGCCTCCCGGTTGAATGAGGGGGAGTTTTCGTTCCAGTTGACCGATGAGATGAGCACTGCATTGCCGTCCACGATGACCCCCTTGTTGTGCACCTTCTCCGGGTATCCGGGGCCGAGGCGGGCGAGGCGTGCCTCCATCGGCAGCCCCTCTGCTGCAGCAGCGGCATTGATGCGTGCGGCCATCTCGTCATTGTCGTTCTCCCCTTCGGTGTTGAACCAGTAGCTGTCGAGAATGATACGTACATGCACCCCCCTTCGGGCGCCCTCTACCGCCGCTTCGAGATACGGGTTGGGGGCCCCGCCTGTCCAGTTGCTGATGTATGCCTGCTGGATGTCAACACTCTTTTTTGCCCCTTCGATGAGTGCCGGGATGAGATAAGCGGTATCCGGGGCGAGGACAGGCGTCACCGTGGCGCCGTCGAATGACTGTGTGCCGAATACGGCCTTGTATCCCTCTCCTCCCTCATCATCCGGAAGGGTGCCGGTGCTGGTATATGCTGCAATGTCACTTCCCGCCGTGTCAGCTGTGAAGATATCTGCGAAGTAGCCTGCCACCCGCGGGTCGGTAATCAGGATCCCCCATCCACGGTTGCCTGTTGTGCCTCTCTCCGGAAATCCGGTCTCCCCGAAGTTCTCTGATGTCACGAGGACTGTTTTTCGGTCGGCGATGAGATACTTGGCGTGGTTGTAGCGGTAGCGGGCGTGGGCGGTATCTGTCGTCTCCATCGTGTATACTGCGGCACCTCTGTCACGGAGGTATCCGGCTACTCCTTTCTCTTCAGCGCTGATGCCTCCGACCGGCCCGCCCTCCAAAAGGATGGTGACACTGGCGCCGTCATTCAGTGCGGCGGCAACGTCAGCGGCGATGCCTGGTGATGTGAATTCATAGACATTGATGAGCAGTTCGGTCTCGGCGAGGGCTATGGCGCTATCGAGTATCTCCCGCGATGTGTCCGGTGATGCAAACACCGTCCCGGAAACGCCGGTAAAAGAGACCGGGACAAACCGGGACTGCCCGATCATCAGCGGGCGGGGGTCCCAGACGCCGTCTTCAAGGAAGTGCACCTGCCCCTCCCGGCAGACGACATCTCCCGGCCAGGTGACCCGGCAGGTCTCCCGCCCGTTCTCCCGGAGGATGACCTCATCACCCCCATTCCCCAGTTTCAGGGTACCGGTGCGGATCAGGTCCGGCACGCCGGGTGCGGAGTCATACCATTCATAATCCGGGTATGCCCCGTGCACCATGCGGTAGGCTTCTGCCTGCTGTGCCAGGATCACATCGCCTGATGCCCGGTCCCCGTCCGGAAACCGGGCGCTCCCCTCCCCGTCTGAGACCGAGACGCCGGTAAGACTGCCGCTCCCTGTGATGACGATGTATTCATCGGCCTCTCCTTTGAACCAGGTGTCCGGGCAGACCTCCGTTATCGTGAATGCGGCGGTCACGGCGCCGCAGCAGAGGAGGCCGAGCGCCAGAAAGAGGGGGAGGATGCGCATATCTGAGAGATGCGCGGGGCGGCAGATACGTGTTGCGAATTGAATCAGCCGGCGCTTCGATTGGCGAACTGCTTATGCCTCAGAATGGTGATGGTTTATCTGAGTACTGATGGAACCGGCAGCAGATAAGAGGCCAGATTGTCTGGTCGTCAAGGCAGGCGGCAGCCTGACAGGAGAGATTCCGGCATTGTATGCGCTTCTTGCATCATCCGGCCGTGACATCCTGATCGTTCCGGGGGGTGGGCTCTTCGCCGATACCGTCCGGCAGAGCGGTGCTGAAGGGACGCCGGCGCACTGGATGGCGGTCTGTGCCATGGAACAGACCGCATGGCTGTGGGTGGCTGCAGGCGCCTGCCCGGTGGACGGGGTGCAGGACCCGGTGCAGGGTGTGGCAGTGCTGCTGCCGTACCGTGTGATGCGGGAGGCCGATCCCCTGCCCCATTCATGGGACGTGACGTCTGATTCCATCGCTGCGTGGGTGGCGTCGAAACGGGATGCGCCACTGCTGCTCCTGAAATCAGTGGACGGCATCTTTTCTGCAGGTGTGCTCTGTGAAACGGTTCCGGAGGGCGTGGAGGCAGGCATCACACCGACAGATGTGGTGGACCCGGCATTTTTCTCCGTTGCCCGTGGATCCGGCATCAGATGGGGCATCGTCAACGGACGCAGGCCGGATCGTATCCGTTCGTTCCTCGGGGGCGGCAGGCCCTCCGGCACCTATTCCAATCCACATCTTTAATAGTTTTGATGTCGAATTAATGAGTTAATTATGGCAACAGAGAAGTGTACCTCCTGTAATGTCCCGCTCGCATCTGAGGGCTGGACAAAGTTCTCCTGCCCCAAATGCGGGCAGATCATATACCGGTGTCATGACTGCCGGCACCAGAGTATTCCATACGAATGCAAGAAATGCGGATTTATGGGGCCCTGAAGCATGGGAGACGTAGCAGTAATCATTAAGATTATGCCCGAGTCACCTGAAGTCGACCTCGTTGCACTGCAGGCATTAATCAAAGAAAAGCTTCCCGGAACACAGGACATGGTTGTCGAGCCTATCGGCTTTGGCCTCTCCAGCCTGAAAGTTGCCATCGTCGTCCCGGACGGCGAAGGGACCACCGAAGAGGCTGAGCAGACACTCCGCGGCCTTGAGGGTGTTGAGTCTGCAGAGATTGTCTCTGTTACCCTGACCTGAGAACAGCAGTTATTGTTCTTATCAATTTTTTTCCCCGTGCTGTATTCGCCTGTTTGGAAGAACGGTATTACGAGGGAATTGTGGGATATTGAAAATTATCCGCTCATACAATAGTCTCTCCATAGGGCGACATATCGGTGCATTGCATCATTCAGTCCGTAGTTGAAATTGTCATTGCTTATGCCTATTTTCCCATGCCGGCATTCCCGCGAGATATGCCCGCACCTTCTCCTCTGCAGCATCCCTCTCCAGATGGTATGATGTCATCATGAACTGCACCATGCCCTCAAAAATGTCATCGTAGCTCTTCAGGCTGCCGTCTTCGTGGGTGCAGTGAGCGCAACAGGGATTCGCCGGATTCCCGCCGCCGAAATCATCCGGTTTACTCATCGGCATCCCACAGCTCATGCATTGCCTGGCTGTCGCCTGTGTGAACGTAAGCTGGTATCCGTCGGGGTCTGTGACGGTAAAATCCCTGACGCCATATGGCTCGTCTTTTATATCTTCTGCGACCCGGACGCCGTTTTCTTTCAGTTCCCAATAATATTCGTCGATATCCCCGTCAATGTGCAGATACAGCATTACGCCGATGCCGAATGTTTCTTCGGCACGGATGCCGTGATCTTTCGCCGGGATGACCATCAGAACCATTCCGTCTTTTGACAGGTCGGCATATTCGGGATTTTCTGCATTAGGGAAGACCATTCCGCAGTGGAATCCGAGTGAGCGAGTATAGAATTCAATTGTTTTCTTCATGTCACGTACAGCAAGCAGGGGAGAGAGATCACCCATTTTTTATTTCCTCCTTTCGGGTATGGCAGAGAATAAGATGCCTGGTATTTATACGGTTTTGCCTGCTGCTTCTGTCCGGCAGAAATGCGGGAAGCCCGTGCAGGATGATTGTCCGGTGCTGGCATGAGGGGGCAGGAAGGAGGTGTTTGTCGCCTGTACCGGTATCATTGTACGGATCATTGCACGGGTTTTGACTTGTTTTGAACCGTATTCCCGGCATCTGACCGCGAATGATTATTTGGGATCACTTTATATTCTGTTTATGCCACCCTATGTCATGGAAGGGGCAGGCGGGAAAGAGGAAGTCCTGTTGGTTGTCTACGATGCAGACAGCGGATTTTTGAGAGAGTTAAAGAATTATGTCCATAAAGCTGTTTCACCGTCAACCCATCGGTGCGTGCTGTGCGGACTAACCTATGGAAGCACGGGCATAAGTCCGGACTGGAAGAAATTTCTGAAGGGCCTGGATATCAGCGTTGAACTTCTGCACCGTGACGAGATGGCTAAAAAATATCCTGCTGCAGGGATCCGGCTTCCGGCTGTGTTCATAAAATCCGGTCCATCCCTGAACCTGGTAATGGGTGCAGGAGAGATCGTATTATGTAAGAATCTGGAGGAGCTGATGGATCTGCTGACGTATAAGCTGAAGCACCGGAATGAAATGAAGACTGTGCAATAATCGTTTGAGTGCACGGTGTCCCTTACTCCTGTAAATCTGACCGTTTAAACACGGATGAAGGTTTTTGTGGATGAACCGGATGCTGCTGCATCCTCCGGGAGGGTTTTTTCAGTTTCATCCGGATTTCAGAATCGAACCTTGTGCCGAAGAATTGTGATATGTGTCTCTGTCACAGAATCGAACTGATAATCTCAGGCAGCTCCCGCACCGAACCGATTGTCCTGTAGGGTACAATGCCGCTTTGTTCAACCCGGTGACGATCGTATTTCCCGGTTTGGACAAGGATTCCTTTTATACCCGTTCTCTGTGCCCCTCCGATATCGGTTTGAATGTCATCTCCGACCATCAATGCCTCAGAAGGGGTAATCTTCATCGATTCAAGTGCCTTTTCAAAAAATGCCGGCGAAGGTTTTCCGATAAGGCGGGCCGATACTCCGCCTGCATATTCAAGTCCGTATACAAACGGCCCTGCAGAGAGGGACAGTCCGTCGGTATCCATCCAGTAGCGATCCTTTTCGAGAGCAAAAAACGATGCGCCGTTTACAAGTAGCCTGAATGCGGTATTGAGGGAGGCATAGTCAAAATAATTCCCTGCATCACCCACCACAACGGCATCGGCACCGGAAATCGTATGTGTGATTCCATCAACCAGTAAATCCCTTTTTACATCGCTCTCTGTCAGGAAGAAGCATTGCTGCATCTTCTTTTCCTTTAATATGGAAACAAGGGCCGCTGCCGGGGTGAATATGAACTCTTCGGGTATGTCGAGTCCGTACCGGTTCAGTTTGTCAGAGATGGATGCACGGGATTTCCGTGTGGTATTTGAGATGCACCGGAACGGGATCTCATTCTCGTTCAGAAACCTTAGTGTATCCCCGGCCCCGGGAATCGGAGAATCGCCGGTATACAGGACGCCGTCAATATCAAGAAGCACTCCTTTTATGCTCGTCATTTATATCCCTCCCTTCCTGAAACCTGACTCCGGAAGAATCCGTATGCGATGTATGGACTTTGCCTCTATACTACTTCAATGACGGTGGGACAGCCATCCCTTTTTCGCTGTGACAGAAAGCCGTATGTCTCCAGTGGAATTCATCCCTCAGACTCCTTCTGAAGCCGAAATGCCTTCCTGTCTCCCCACAGACGGATCTCAAACCCCATCCACCGAACCCATGAACCGCTCCTTAATCTCAGCCGGTGAGAGGGGGATGTTCTTTACGTCGGCATTGCCGGGCTTCAGGAGGACATGAATGAAGCATGGGCCCCTTCCTCTGGTTTGGAATGCACGTGTCAGTTCATCTGCGGTGTGCACCTTGCAGGTGGTGGTAAGCCCTGCTGCAATGGCATACAGTTCCATATCAACGCCGCTCCAGGCATGGGTCATCTGGTTGCCGGTGCTCCCGAATGCCCCGTTGTCAAGGCATATGATGGTCAGGTTTGCGGGTTTTTCTGCAGCTATTACCGGAAGAATCGCTGTCCCGAGGAGGCTTCCGTCTCCGTCAAGAACAACAACATCGCGTTCGGTGCCAAGGCTGATGCCGAACCCGAGCGGTGATGCCTGCGTGTAGCTTCCGAGCATGTAGAAGTTTTTTGGCCTGTCCGATGCGGCGTAGAGCTCCTTTCCCGGCACACCGATGTTTGATACGACCAGTTCATCATCCAGGAGGCCCGCAACGGCCCTGATGGCGTCCGCCCGTGCCATCACCGGCTCCGGTATCGTGCGGGTGTACCGGAATGCCACATCCCGCGTGCGGGCAGGAAACTCTGATTTGTTCAGTGAACAGCGGTCGCATTCCCAGACCCGGGGTGAGAGCAATGCCACATGCGGGCGGGACCGGGTATATGCATCCCGGATCACATCCCTGATTCGGTCGAGTTCAGATGGGTGGGAGATGATAGTGTATGGAATGCCCAGCACGTCGAGCAGACCCGGGATGTGGCTGTTAAAGGGCACCTGTGCTGCGATCTGCTCCTGGTAAACCCCCCGCCAGCTGGCGAGGATGGGCAGCGGAAGGCGGTAGAACATGGTCAGGGACATCATGGCATTGAGCATATTCCCCAGACCTGAACTCTGGATGTGCACCACCGGCTTTTTCCCGGTGAGGCAGAGGCCTGCACACAGCCCGACCGCGTCCTCCTCCCGGAGAATTGTAATCGTCTTTGCAGACTGCTCCAGGAGGGAGCAGAGCTCCTTTGTCCGGTCACACGGGAGGACGACTGTCATGTCAATTCCCTCATCCGAGAGGATTTCAAGCACCCGCTCTTCAGGCAGAGGGTTACCATGCCTGTTTTTTTTATCCCGTGGTATTTCAGGCATGGATTCTCCGCAGATGGGTGTTCACCCAGGCTTCAAGGTCGCCTCTGATCGCGTCCATTGTCTCTCCCGTCTTCACCCGGAACAGGGGTTCCACCGGGAACTGCTGTTTATCTTCACGCACGCGGCGGTACCCGCCGCCGGTGATGTTGAGCAGAACACAGTCGTCCTTTCCGACAGTGCCTGCCTCTACGGCCCGGATGAGGGAGGCCACGCAGACAGACGCCGCCGGGTCGAGGTCAATCTCCTCTGTGTCAACGAATATCTTCTCCGCCTCTCTGGCTGCGGCATTGGTAATCGCGTCCATTGTCCCGTTCGTTGCAAAGAGGGCATCATAGACGCCGCCTTTGACGGAGTACGGCGGCTCCCGGTTGGTCAGGACATCGGCATAGACCTGACTGACAGCATGGCGGGCATCCGGCATATCTCTTTCAGGGATGATGTCCCGT
This sequence comes from Methanogenium sp. S4BF, assembly GCF_029633965.1. Classification (NCBI taxonomy): domain Archaea; kingdom Methanobacteriati; phylum Methanobacteriota; class Methanomicrobia; order Methanomicrobiales; family Methanomicrobiaceae; genus Methanogenium; species Methanogenium sp. S4BF. Next base: position 2,149,711 of record NZ_CP091277.1, read on the forward strand.
CTCCCGTCCTGCCATGCGTGGGTCATCGGTACAAATGGTTCGTTCTGAGACAGCTGCAGGCGCGGCAGGGTCGTTCCAAACCGTCCGTCGCCAATCAGGCGCATCGCCGCTTCCCATGCGGCAATGCCGCCTGTTCCACTCCCGACCGCCTGGAAATAGACATCCGGCAGCCGCCCTGCCGTCACAGCGCCGTCAAGCATCACGGTCCCCATGCCATCCCGGCGGGCGACATTCCGTGCACCGCCCTCTGCGACAACCCCGGGAAGGTGGCAGACTGCATTGCCGAAATTGATTGAATCGGTATAGTCACCTTCCACCGTAATCAGGCAGACATGTTCGGTGGGTGCGGTTGTCCAGAGCCTTTCTGCCGATGACTCCGGCACTACGACAACCACCGGGGCGCCGCTGAGCGCTGATACCTGACAGAACGCCCGTCCGGTGTTTCCTGCCGAGGAGATCTGGAGGATCCCGTGTCCCTTCTCTCTCATCCGGACGGTGGTGGGCAGTGCCTCCAGCTCCTTGAACGAACAGGACTCGATGTGTGCACCCCGCTCCGGCCAGTAGCCGGAAAAACCGATATACAGATTGGAGAGCCCCAGTTCACGCGCCAGTGCTTCGCTTTTGTATGTGACGGGGCCCGCATCAGACGGCAGATGACTCTCTACCGGAAGCCACTCGGAGTATCTGAATATCCCCAGATAACTCTGGATCTGCAGGTGCCTTTTCTGGTAGTATGCCCTGATAAGCCCGGTGCACCCGGCAGGGCAGTTATTCGTATACCGGTCAGGGATGATTCTTCCGCAGTCCGGGCATTTAAGGACATATTTTTCCGTCATATTACTCGCCTCTTAATATTTCCGTTTCACATTCTGGCTTTTGTTCAGAGCATTCGTCATCCGCTCGCCTCATTTCTGCCTGCATCGTTCAAAAACTCCCGGATTCCTTTGCTTTGTCCTGGCTCCTGCTGCCGCTCTCACAGGCGTATGTCCTCCACCCTGATGTGCATCCCCGATGCCTTGTTCAGGATCATATTTACGACACCTGTGTGCCCCAGATACATCATACAGAACCCCGGCAGAAATTTATGTCTTTTGCCGAACACCGGTTCGTGGTTTACCGTTTTTGCAATCCCCTCAAAACCGGCGATGTGGTATGCCTCGAGATCCCGGTATTCCCGCCCACGCGAGAACTGCGGGCCAACCACATGGGTGGTGATGACACCGCTGACGGGGGACGCGTCAATCACTCTTAATACATGCTGCACCGGACACCCGGCCCCCATCGGTCTGCCAACCACGATGTCCCCTTCTGCTATTTCCCATCTTTCGACAAGATCCGGCCGAAACGGGACAATTATTTTCCGTGCGGATATCTCACCCGGCAGGGGTTCAAGGATGAAATCATACGGTTCACCATGAATATCAGAACCGTTGTACACCGTTTCATGGGGGTGGCTCTTTCCAGCGAAACTCTGCCTGAAAAACGGGCAGTCCTCATTGAATTTTGTTCCCTCTTCGACCTGTTTCAGAAAGTCCGCACAGGTCTTCGCACCGCATGCGGCGCAGTCTTTTCCCGGGGGGGTCCAGTCCATATGCTAATCCCCCCGGTAGAGGTAATCCGCCCCGTCCAGTTTTCTGACCACACCGAAATGCTTCTGCCACCCGATATCGGTCTTGCCGATACAGATTGTGCACACACCCAGCGGCGGTGCCCCCCTGAGGGTGATTGCTTCAGGGCTGGTGATATCGGGGCACTCTTCAATTGCACGGAGCAGATACCGCATCCCGGTCCCCTGCACGGCATTTGTTTCGATGATGTCAATGTCCCTGTTCACCTCCCGTATCCGTTCACGGAACACCTCTTTTTCTGCCTGTGATACGAGATCTGTCCGGGTTACGACCGCCATGTCGGCAAGGGCTATCATGGGCGCCATCTTGAGCGGGGTGTTGATGCCGTTGACCGCACTGGTCACGACGATGCCCAGTGACTGGGTGGTATAGGGTGAACACCTCAGGCAGAGTCCGGCACTCTCGACAATAAGGATGTCTGCTGCTTCCTCCTCTGCCCATTCAATAGCGTCGTTCATGACCATGACACCTGCATGATCCGGACAGAGGTCTCCTGAGTAGACCTTCTTTGTCGGGATGCCAAACTCCCGGTTCAGCTCCTCATCCTCAAATGCCCGTGTGACATCAATCTTCAGATACGCGATGGTGTGCAGATTGCCGGTATTTCTGATGATCTGTTTTACAACGGCAGTCTTGCCGCAGGATGGCGGCCCGGCAATGATGATCAGTTTCATGTGAATCCCTGGTCAGAGATCATTTCTCCTGCACGAATCTGTTCACGCATCCGGTACAGGACCCTGTCAAGTTCGATCACCTGTTGAAGTGCCATATTTTCTCTTCCGTTCGGTTCAAGAACGTTCGTGACCGCACCGTTTTTCATGACGATACGCCGATCGGACATAAGGGATACCATCGGGTCATGGGTGACAAAAATGAGTGCTTTGTGATATGCTTTGAGTGTCTCAATGACCCGGTCTTTGAATATCCCTGCATTTTCGACCTCATCCAGAAGGATTATCGGGGTATTACTGATTATTATCGCATCTGCCACCATGAGGGATCTGGTCTGCCCTCCTGAGAGTGCAGTCATCTTCACGTCAGGATGGATTTTTTCGCCGGTGAACTCATTGGCAAGGTCAATGGTCTTCCCGATACGTTCGGTTTCAGCAATTCCCCGTGACCTGATGTGCATTTCCAGAAATTCATGCACCTTCAGGTCTGCAAGGCATTTTGTATTCTGGGTTATCAGTGCCACCGGTTTTTTTGCAGGATCGCGTATGTAGTCTTCCGGCGGATGTGTTCCGTTTACCAGTACGGTTCTCCCGGTAACCGTATCGTTTCCGGAAAAATTTCAATGTCCGTTATGAACGCACTCTTTCCCGAGCCGGTCGGTCCGACAATTGACAGGGTATCACCCGGGCGAATGATTATTTCATCAAAGTTTTCCGGTTCTCCGGACCTGTTCTTCCCGGGCAGGATGGTGATCTCCTCAATAGCCTCAGAGTTCATATCATTCATTACGTGCAGCGCAGGTATTATAATTATCCAATATTGTGCAGAAATGTTGCCAAAAACGTCAAAACAGGTGTGGGAAATTTCCACATGTGGAGAAATTATGTCGATTGTGCCGGGTAATCTCCCGTATCTCTAATTGCCATTGATACCGCCAAACTGTGATATATATGTTATTTGAGCTGCCTGTATCCGGTTTTCATGCGTCAGATGGCCCGGGCCAGAGAAGAGCTGCACGTTCCTGTGGGAATCGTATCAAAATAAAATAAAATTAAATGAAACAGCCTTCAGCAGTTCCCTTCCAGCCGTTCAAGGACGTCCTGGGTGATGGCACGGATTTTATCCACCGATTTCCGGAATCCCTCCACCTCTGAATCACTGATGGTAATGGCAAGGGTTTTTGCGCCGTTTCTGTCCAGCCGGACAGGGGTGCCGATGCAGACATCGCCGATATTGTGGATCTCGCTGCTGATGAAGGTGGAAACCGTGAGGATTCTCTTTTCATCTCCGAGAATGGTGCCTACGATGGTTGCGATTGCGTCTCCCGGCCCGTAGACTGTTGCACCAATACGGCGGATGATGGCCGAACCGGCGTTCATCACGTTGTACATGATACGCTCTTCGGGGAGGTCTTTAAATTCAGGGAGATTCTGGATGGAGATGCCACCGATGGTGGTCGCCGACCATAACGGTACCATCGAGTCGCCATGTTCACCGATGATACGGGTATGAACTTCACTTACATGCACATCGAAGTATTTGGCAATATTCCATTTGAGGCGCATTGAGTCCAGATGCGTCCCGAGGCCGATGACCTGGTTTGGCTTCATTCCTGAGTATTTCAGTGCCACAGCGGTCATTACGTCAACCGGGTTTGAGATGATGAATAAAATCGCCTTTGGTGCGTACCACCCGACCATGGCCGCAATTTCAGAGATCATCCGTGCATTCTCGTGGGCAAGGTCAATTCTGTCCTGGCCTTCCTTTCGCGGAACACCGGATGTCACGATGATGATATCAGACCCCTCAAGGTCTTTTGGGATACAGGAAAATTTTACGTCTGCCTGGCTGCCGCGTGCGGCAAACGAGTCATGCAGATCACAGGCGAGGCCGTGCAGCACTTCTTCCTTGCCCGGCCGTCCAAAAAGCAGCAGATCACTGACATAGGGAATATTCGAGACTGCATGTGCAGTATAACGGCCGACATTGCCGCTTGCTCCGATGATTGCGACTTTTGCCATAAAATATACCAGAATAGGGACATATCCAGGGTAGACAATACGTGCCTGCCGTATTCTGACATCCCATCCTCCACCCCGCACCCCCATGGGCGCCAAATGTTCACGGTAAGCCTGCTCCCTTCCGGGCCTCGGCCGGTCTCCGCGACAAGGGGCAGAATATTCCCTCCGGAATACCCCAATCCCCGCCATTGACCTCATAGGACAAGGCTTCGCAGTCAGGAATGGCAGCTTCAGACAGATCGCCAAAGCCGTCCCCGGACTATCACCCCCCGCATATCGGCGGTTTCAGGTAACAGGTGACGCCTAACCACCCGGGCTAGTCCCCGTATAGTGTTGATCTTATGGAATAAAAACCTCGCCGCCGATTTCGTTCTTCCACTGGCGGACGACATCTGCCATACGGGCCCGGTTTTCCTTGCCAAAGAGGTCGATTACCGTGAGGTCGACTTTCTCCGGGAGGACTGCAAAGAGGCGGTGCAGGTCTCCCCACCAGACTTCATAGTGCGTGCCGTCTCCGAAGGCATCGGCCACTTTCAGGGGCTCTGTTCTGACGGGCGCCTCCTGCAGGTCTTTGTAGGCGATATGCATATCCACTCTCTCCAGACCGAGTGCCTCCTGGTTGATGTCCAGGTTGACGGCCGCCCAGTATGCCGCATATCCCCATGCATCGTTCATGATGACCCGGGGAATGCCGTACTGACCTGCGGTGATGCTGAGTGTGCCCACGCCGCAGGCCGCATCAACGAAGACCCCAGGTTCATGGCGTATTACTTCTGTCGCCGTTGCAACCAGTTTTGGGTCAAACCCCCGGGGATATTCAATGTGGGCACAGGACTGCTGCATAAAGACGGTGACCGGCGTCTCCCCGGTCTCAAAGATATTGGCCCTGACGTCGCACCCGGCACGCAGGGTGTTGGTGTGGTATTCCGGGATGGTGCCGTCCATTTCAGCGATCCCGGGGACTGCTCCGCTGTCGTGCACCACTCCTTTGACTTCCGGGATCTCTGCTGCAATACGGTCTGCTGCCTCCTGCATAACCGAACGGGAGAGAAATACCATGGAGGAGAGGCCGAGATGGGGCGGTTCGGTGAGTGCCACTCCCGGGTGGATGAGCGGGATGCCTGCTGCCATAACGGGAGCAGTGGCAGGGAGATCGCCTTGTTCTGCCATGATGGTCCAGCAGTCTGCCACCACCTCGTCCAGCGGCCTTCTCCCGCATGCCGTACATGGCGCTCTTCTGCGAAATGACGGGGGTGAGCGTTTATCGAGAATGGTGTCCCTGCATGAAGGACAGGGGAGAAAGCTTCCTTCGCGCTGGCGGATAATTTCTGCTGCTTTTTCAAGGCAGGGGCCGCCACAAACCGGGCATTTCATTATTCAGGTATTTGTCTGCCGTTCCTGATAATGGTTGGCGGAACGGGATTCGTGGTACAAAACCGAATTCTTTATATCTGGCTCTCAAACAAGGGTACAGATTTCATGAAAGACCGGCTCAAAACGTATACACCGCATCTGTACGCCACGGTGTTTGGCCTCGTCCTCCTGACTGGTATGGGGGGCTACATGGTATATGAAGGACAATCGGCCGAAATTACGGTCATTGAGATGGAGGGCGCACCCAATGATATCGTCTTTATCGCCGATCCCCATCTGAAGAGCGGAAATCTGGCATTTATGCATTCGGTGGCGGAGGAGATCAATGCCCTGAATGCCTCACTGGTCCTCATCGGGGGGGATTTTGTCACCAGTGACGAGGATGATCTCACATACCAGAACGTATGGGCCGAAATTGATGCGCCGGTCTATGCAGTGCTTGGCAATCATGATTACAAGGCAGGCGTCCACGGGCTGAACGGGCCTGCAAAGATGCTTGCGATGCAGGAGGCAGACCTGTCGGTGGACGGGTATGATGTCTCCATGCTGCAGGATGACCCGCTTATTGACCTGGCATATGGAGCGGATGTCGCCGCAGCCCTCGAAGACGCCGGTGTTCATGTGATGCAGAATGAGTATGAACTGCTGAGCCTCGGGGGAACAGAGCTGATGCTTGTCGGTGTGGATGATGCCTGGGCAGGCAGGGCCGACCCGCCCGCAGTCCCGGAGACGGATGTCTTCACAATATATATGATTCATGAGCCCGGAGCACGGGCGGACTGGGACGCGGACCTCATCCTCTCCGGTCACCTGCACGGCGGACAGTTCAGTGCACCAGGACTGGAGCTCATTAAGGACGCAGGAATATTTGATATTCAGGGATTCTGTACACAGGGTGAAACACCTGCGTTCATCACCCGTGGCATCGGGTCGTCCAGCATGATTGAACAGGACCTCCGGTTCGGCACGCCGCCGGAGATTGTGGTGATCAATCCGTCTGTCCCGATTGACGGGGCGGATGTAATGCGAGCTTAAAGGTCACCGAATATGCGGGTTGCTCTTTCTCCGGCAGCTGCGGTATGTCATATCATTCTCTTTCTTTTTTGGCAGAGTTCCGGGTTCTGCAGCAAAGCATTTTTTATTGATTCCAAAATCTCTCTAAAAAAAGCATTTACAGCTCTGCGGGACGGAGATCTGCCGGCAGCAACAGTACTTCTCCTTTGATCGTATCATGTATCATGCATGGCCGGCCGGGTGAGATGTCTGGCTGAAACCCGACGATTTGGATGACTATGCAGATGAAAACAGGCATACGGGAGATGGGTGCGATGTGTCAAGTTCCACTCTTCCACCTCGTTTCCACCTAAATTGGGCAAAAAGTGGAAACAAAACAATGAGCATATTGGGGTTTATTCTTGTAAAGAGGGTTTTGTATAGATATATGTACAGATGTTACAGGAGTTTTCCACCCAAATCAGATATCATTCAGCGATTTGGTTTCCTGTGCGGATGGTAGTGGGGGTATGTGTGATCCTGTGGAAAGTGGAAATGAAATTGAGAAATCGCCTCTCCGCCATAAGATGTCTGTTTCATTAGCATATATGGCTCTAAATGAGTGGAAAACAAAGTGGGAATGAGTGGAAAAGTGGAAACAAAGAAGGCAGGAAACCCCCCTCCTCCCTGCATTCCCGACCTCCCGGGACTGTGAGCGTTCATCCGTCTCTCTGGGGCACTGCATATGATAGATCTACCAGTCGTATTCTTTGCCCGTTTGTATGTATCAGGATTTAAGCATCACCAGATCATCGGAAAATCCGTTCTGCATGAGGTCAAGTCGCTCATGATGGCGGGTGACCGTGGTCCCGGATATATAGGGGATATCGAAGGGAAAGAGCGCAGGGTCGTTTTGCAGTAATACGGCCCCGGAGTTTGAGCTCCTTGAGTATCAGTCCGGCTTCGATGGTCTTTCCCAGCCCGACCTCATCGGCGAGCAGGTAACGGATACTCTCATTTTCCAGAGCACGGGTCAGGGCGGTGATCTGGTGGGGGAGGGGGATGACCCGGGATGCGAGCGGGGCGAGGAGCATACCGTCCGGTGCTGCGGGTTCTGCGAGGAGGTCTGCGATGCGGGCGGCGGTTGCGAGGTAGCGGATGTGATAAGATGTGACTTCGTCTGCTCTGGTGGCTTCAATGGGTATGATGGTCTCTTTGGGCACGGTGACGACGGTATCGTTTGTCTGGAGCCAGATCCGGCAGGTGACGCTCCCCCATAGCTCCTGCTCTTCAAGGAGTCTGCAGGGGGACTGGTGAGTGGTGCTGTAGAGCCATTCGTCGGTATTCTCAGAATTCATGGGAGGTATCCGCGACTGGTATGGTATTCGGTGGTATGGTTTCGGTGTGGGTGTTCATGCACAAAAAACGTATGCGTATCAGGCGAAATCAGGGTTTTTCCCGGTATGGCGCATGGATGACTGTTTGCATCCGTTGATGACTGCTCTTTCGAAAATCACTTCCTGTGAAGGCTGCCGCGATCGTTTTGGTCTTTCTCGTCGTCATTCGTCACCACAGGAAAATAGCGCATGTAACCGTGATTTGAGCTCCCTGCCACCCTTTGTCAGGTTCTCATCATCTTCTCTCAGATACTCGTCACGGAGAAAGAGGACGCCATGTTCGATTTCCCGCATCGCATCATACAGAGTCTCTGCCGTCCCGAGGAGATGGTATTTTTCATTTGAGAGGATGAATTCGTTTTCCTCTGCATCCCAGAGGGCATCGATTACGAGTGGTTCTGCGAGGTCAATCGGGTCTTCATCTGTGTCGGAGGGAATTCTGGCGAGAGGAATGGACTGCTGTATCATTGGTTTCCATCACTCTCTTCGATCAGTTCAAAAATATCATAAAAAATGTGCCCTTTTTCCGAAAGAACTGCCCTGTCAGTGGCACTCATATCCTTCGCCACAATTCCGGTAATCACGTCGCGGGTTTTCTCGTCACCGGAAATGGTCGTTTCAGGGCAGGCTGTATCAAAGAAACCCGGAATAAGGCTGAGCTTATTCTCAAGTTTCCTGAGAACCAAAAGGGCATCTTCTGCACTCAGAGTCCTGCTTTTAACCTCAATTGCAACGGGAATCTTTGATGTGCCAGTTGCGATAAAATCAATCTCATCTCCTCTTCTGTTCCACCACCCTCCGGTCATCTCATATCCCCTGGAAAAACGGTTTAGAAGCAGAATTCTCGACAGGTCCTCAAATACACGGCCGGAATAGGACTGCCACTCTTTATGTACAAGATGTTCAATGGTGCTGTTATCCCTGCCGCTTATGAAACTGCTCATATTCGGATAGATGAAATATGCATAAAATCCGAAAAAATTGTCTTTCAGCACATATCTGCCTTTCTTGGAGTGTCCATGTTTCTCAGTTGCAGGAATCCGGTACTCAACGATTCCTAAGAGATGAATAAGATTGTTGAGATAGACTGTGAGAGATCCCGGTGCGATATGGGTCATATCTGCGATCTCTTTCTGGGTTGATCTGCCCCGTGCAAGTGCGGATATTATCTCGTAGTATGTCGGGTGGAGGCGGCCGAATTCCTCAACAAGTACATCTTTTACTTCATCTTTGAGGGGCCCGAATTCATCAAAAACGAGACTTTTCAGGGCTGAATCAAAACTATTGCACCCATATTTTTCAGCAAGCCGGTAATAATAGATCATCCCCCCAAAAAGAAGATACAGCTTTAGCTTCTCTTCCCTGTCATGTATACCAATATTCTCAAGATATGTCCAGATCCCGGCCGGTGAAAACGGTTTCAGGGTCAAAATGGTGTCGGCCCGCTTAAAGAGTGGTGCGCCCCCCTCAAGGAATATTTTGTTCATCATTCCCACCGAAGATCCGGAGGTGATAATAAACAGTCTGGAGGACTCTCCCATCATATCCCATTTGTTCTGTAATTGCGTAATAAAGGCAGGATAGATGTCATTGAATCTCTGGAATTCATCGAAGACAATTATGAGGTCCTCACGACAGGAGAACAGAAAATCAAGAAGGTCTTCGGGCGTGGTTATTTTTACGTAGCCGGGAAGGTCAAGGGTATCAGTGATTTGATGATAAAAGTCCTGAATCAGGATATCAATCGTCTTATTGTTGTCAACAAAGAAGTACAGCGACTTCTTATCTTTGATAAATTCCCGGATAAGCGACGTCTTGCCAACCCGCCGTCTTCCAGTGATCACAACCATGCCGGGCAGTTTCTTATATAATTTCTGCAGGAGTTGGATTTCCTTTTCCCTGCCATAGAAGACCATAATGATTATAGTTATAATCATTATGAATATAATTATTTTCTACCGAGGGGTATTCGTTGTGCGGGTGCCGGTGTACGAAACCACAGGAATCCCATCACTTCACCAACCCTATAAAATCCAAAAATCCCTCAACCCCCACATCCCCGCGTGCATACGCATCATGCCACCGTTCCGGGACCGGATAATCCCGATACAGCTCCTCCCGTCGTGCCTCAAGGAGAAGCGGCTCTTTTCCCATGAACTCAGCGGCAGAAACCACATTCCCCCCTGCCTCTTCTGAGAGCTTCTCTGCCCACCGGCATCCGGCGTGCGATCGCAAAACGTGATGGTCGAGGATGAGGGTGCCACACCCTTCGGCAGCATTGAGGGCATTTGTCCAGGCCTCGGTGCGTTCCTTTTCCGTCAGACGCAGGAGGTAGAGCGGCGGGCCGGATGCGATCACCACGTCCGGTTTCCATGCACGGATGATAGTCACTGCCTCCCGGTTGAGCATCTGGATGTCAGAGGCATGGACAAACGTCCGCCCTTCGTCCCGGATGCAGGTCATCATCACCTTTCTCAGGTGGGATCGTGGTGAACCATGGGGCACGGGGACAGAGAATGAAAGGATGCCTTCACTGGTGCCGTCTGCATCCGGAAGCGGGTGGCCGAGGTGGTTTTCGATTGCCTCCCTGCGGTGGAGGGAATGGAATGAGAGGGATGCCGTCCCACGGCACCAGAAACGGGTGCCTTCAAGGGAGGGAATGTGGTTCAGGGAAATCTGGTAGGGGTTGGCGTCTGCGAGCGGCACGTGATCGCCGTGATAGTGGCTGAAAATAATGTCGGTCGCCTCAGGCATGGCGGCGAGGATCTTCTTCCGCACAACGGCGCCCACCGCCACCTGGCAGGGGTGGGGCAGATGGCCGTGGCGGAGATAGCCGAGTGCTACCCCCGGGTCGATAAGAATTCGCCGGTCGCCTGCTGTCACCATGCAGGAGAGGCCCCGTACCCCGAGGGATTCGGTGCCGATGACCGTAATCTCCATTGGTTTTTCCTGTGGGGCCGGGATGCATAATGCTTCTGATGGGGGACCAACAGAAAAAAAGTGCGGATTTTGAGTATGTGAGTGAATATGTTCGGGTTATATGCCCAGTTTTGTCCGGTTCGCTTCGATATGTGCAAGAATGCCGTCAGCTGCCTTCTCTGCGTCCGGTTCGACACTGAGGAGGCCTCCTGTGACATCTTTCAGATCCTCTGTCAGGAGTTTCACGAGGTTCGGCCCGCCGGTGACCGTGGGAATCGGGTTGACGTAGGTATACAGGCCGAATGCCAGTGCAAAGATGGCATCGATGGTGGCCTTCTGCTCCATATACTCAGGGGCCGCCGCAGCGACGGGCAGGTCGGCCACCGGCACCCCGCCGAGAGCGTCAGATACCGTTGCAATCAGGTCAGCACACCTGCCCGTGTCCGTGCAGGTCCCGTATGAGAGGACCGGCGGGATGCCCAGCGACTCGCAGACACCCCGGAGCCCGCCGCCTGCCTTTGCCGCAGCCTCAGGAGAGCAGAGTCCCGCAACCTGCATCGCAGCGTTGCCGCAGCCCATCGAGAGGACGAGCAGGTTCCGTTTGATAAGCGCCTCCGCGACTGCGACCGAGTGGACATCCTGACCGGAGTCACGCAGGGTGGTGCAGGAGACCAGCCCCACAATCCCCCGGATGGTGCCGTCTTTGATGAGACTGAGGAGCGGGTCAAGCGACCCCCCGAGGGCTGCTGTGATACTCTCCGGGGAGAATCCGACCACCGCCTCGCGGGTGGGAAGGCCGGTGACCGGTGTCACCTCCCGCCGCCGGACGGGATAGTTTTCAATCCCCATGGCGAGAATCTTCTCCGCCTGTTCCCGTGCCTCTGCGGGCACATAGTTCAGGCGTTCGTCAATTCCCTCAAAGGCCACCAGATCAGAGACCGGCAGCAGGCGGAACCGGTATTTTTCGGCATACACCGGGTCCAGGGGCAGGGAACAGTTCATATCCGCGACAAAGACATCCACCGTGCCTGTTGCAAGGACTGCCTCCTGCATGATCCAGTTGCCGGTATAGCCCCAGAAGACCTCATCGGTCTTCCAGCGCTGGATCATCTCCTGCCCGGTCTCGATGTTGGCGATGATGCGGATCCCTTTTGCCCCCGCATCCTGTGCCTTCTTCTGCCATGCCGGATTGCGTGCCGCCTCGATGAGAGCGAACCCGAGGAAGGGTTCATGGCCGTTCGGGAGAATGTTCACGTAATCCGGGTCAAGCACCCCCAGATCAACCTTCACGGTGTGAGGTTCGGGAATCCCGAAGAGCACATCCTGCAGGTATTCGCAGACGATCTGGCTCTGATATGCCATTGCAACGGAGAGGCGCATCGCCTTGAGGGCGAGGCTCACATAGGAACTGTCCACATTCGTGAGGCATGAACCGGTGGCATTCATGATCTCCGGATGGACGCCGCCCGGAAAGATCCCGAGCTTTGCCCAAGTCTCCTGCCGTTCCGGCGGGGCCAGGAGGCGGACAATTTCGCTGGGTTCGGTGACCGGGCGGGAGAAGTCTTTCTCCACCATGTCACAGATCCGGAGTGCCACCTCTTCTTCGGTCCCGTCCGGCGACAGCCCGAGGCGTCCCGCGAAATTCCTGAGTTTTTCCGGGGATGCAATGGTAAATGAGGTATTTCCTTTGGCAGTTTCCCTGAGTGTTTTCACCGTTTTATCGGTGTGGTAATGATACGTGGCGGTCCCCATCACATTGCGCAAAAGCATCATGCGCATCGCCATTGCATCTGCACTGATACCGCAGACCCCCCGTTTGTCCTTCGTTGCATCCGCCCGGCAGGGCCCGTTTGAGCAGAGGTCACAGCGTGCGCCAGCCGTGCAGAAGGCGCATCGGGTGTCAGGACTCCCGAATCCCTGTGCTTCATAGCGGTCCCAGACATTGCTCATCCCGTCTTCCTGCAGGCGTTTGTACATCTGCACGACGGACTCGTGATATGATATCCTGTTCTTCTCCATATGGTCCACTCCCCCAAGAGTGGTATGAGGCCTAATCATCCTGGTATGGTAAATAGATAGTGCACTATCTGGTGGCACCCGGAGGAAGATTGAAAGGATGCCGGGGGAACAGAGTAGTATCCAAAAGTACTTTCCTACACGTGAATCAGGAGCAGGGCTGGAATGACAAAGCACCAGTATGTCCATGGATATGGCAAAGAGGACTCTGAACGACTCGTGAAGCAGTCAGAGGCACTGGAAGAGATACTTCATGCTGATGAGGATTTCCCGGCAGGCACACAGATTCTTGAGGCGGGATGTGGTGTCGGTGCGCAGACAGTGTTCCTCGCCCACCGGTTTTTCGGAGGCAGAGATTCTCTCGGTGGATATTTCAGAGACCTATCTTGCGCAGGCCGAGGAGCGCGTGCGGGCCTGCGGCTACACGAATGTCACCTTCCGCCACGCCGATCTTGCAGCAACCGACCTGCCGCCGGAGAGTGCGGACCATATCTTTGTCTGTTTTGTGCTCGAGCATATCCCCGAACCGTAGGCGGCGCTGAAAAACCTTTATCGTGCCCTGCGGCCGGGCGGGTCGGTGACGGTCATCGAGGGGGATCACGGGTCTGTTATCTTCCATCCCGAAAGCCCGGCCGCCCGGCATGTGGTGGACTGCCTGATCGAACTCCAGCACCAGAGCGGAGGTGACGGAAATATCGGGCGGCGCCTCTACCCCATGCTCACGGATGCCGGGTTTTCCCGCGTCACCGTGACACCCGCACCCGTATCCGTGGATGCGGGCCACCCCGAACTGGTGGAAGGGTTCACGGAAAAAATATTCATCGCAATGGTGGAGGCCTCCCGTGAGGCGGCGTTCCGGGCCGGCCTTTCAGATCCTGTTCGCTGGAAAGCGGGGATCGCCGCACTCCGGCGTACAAAGGAGCCGGACGGCACGTTGTATTATTCCTTCTTTAAGGCGAATGCGATAAAAAAACGACGCTAAAATAATGGGGACCGATCCTCCTCTGTGCGTTTCGCTCCTGTCAAAGAGAATGCGTTCAGGTATTTTCTGCTTCGGTGCTTTCTTCGGCATCCGCAATGCCGAGAATGCGAAGGACTGCTTCTGTCCAGATCTCCCGGATCTCCGGTTCTTCGATACCGGTTGTGGCAAGATTCTGCACGCCCATGCAGACTGCCTGAATCATCCGTGTGCACCTGACCGGATCACGTGACGGGTCGATGATTCCCCGCTTCTGCTGGTCGCGAATAAATGCTTCAATGGCATTGCCAAGTTCTGTCCGCATGGCGGTTACCATATCTGCGATCTCCGGGTTTTGGCTGGCAAGTGAGAAGAATTCAATCATTACATTTCTTCTTCCGATGATGACGATCTTTACGGTTCTCTCGTATATGTTGCTGATTGAGGTCTGGAGATCTTCATCCGGTGCATGGGCGGTGGCCTCACTGAACTGCCGGATGATGCACTGCAGAACTTCATGGGTGATTTCATGCTTGTTTTTGAAGTACAGGTATAGTGTCCCCTTCGAGATGCCCAGACGGGCGGCGATGTCCTCCATTCTGACAGACAGATATCCGTTCTCCGTTGCCTCGTGATAGGCAGCCCGGAGAATCTTCTGGCGCACTTCATCTTTGTATTCCGGCATCACTTTCGGCATCTGGACTTCCTGAAGTAAGTATTGTCCCTTAGAATGGAAATAATGAACTGAGGTTCAGTTATATTTATCAGGTAGGATAATGAATGGGTATTCATAAAAATGAACGACAATTCATTATGTGCCGGACAACCCTCATATCAGAATGGATGTCCCGGATATCTGAGCGATGAAATCCGAAAAATGGTGGCCGGATGCATTGATGAGTATTGTGGCGAGGGGGCATCTCTTATGATATTCCAGTCTCCGGAGACGTTTGGCACGGCCCCCCTCTGGGAGGACGCCGGGATTTCTCCCCCTCAGGAGATTGCCCTGCTGATTGAACTGCTCCACCGCGCCTCCCTGCGGGCGGGAGACGGGTAAGAGTTCAGCAACGGTGGGTGGAGAGGGATAATTCAGGATTGTGTATGCCTCAGATGAGAGGGAAATCAGGTTAACGTTCCATCTGGCGGGAAAACCGGGCTGAGGTTTTTCCTCAGCTTATTTCTGTTTTAATAATATGCGGTGACCGGAGTGACAGCCACGAGTGCCGCAAGGAAGAAGAAGGCAAGAACCGCAATGAGGATTGCCGGCAGAAATACTGCGACAAAAGCCCGTGTAGTGGAGATTTCGTGCAGTTCTTTTATTGCGAGAATTTCGAGTGCAAGTGACCAGAACCCGGCGAGGATGCCGATGAAGGGAATCCAGCCAAAAAGCAGGTTCGGGGTGACAGAGTAGATGACGGCCCGTACGGTGGTGGTGAGCCCCTTCCTCCCGCCGGCAATCCAGACGAAGATATGGAGAAGGATGCCTCCGATGAAGAGCGCGATGACGCCGAAGATGATGATGAATACGATGGATGCAATGACCATCCAGAGGGTGCCCAATGCAGCGAGTCCGCTTATCCCAATGGGCCCCATTCCGGCTTCGGCACCTGCCAGTCCTCCGACCATGCCCATGAAAAGTCCAAGCATAAGTCCGGTCAGTACCCCGTAGATGACGAGGAAGATGATGAAATATTGCAGTGCGTCCCCAAGGCTCTCATCCCGGTGGGCAATCAGTGTCTGTGTAGGGTCGAGAAGAAATCCTTTTACGTTATCAATAAATCCGGTTGACATGGAATTTTTCACCTGCTGTTCTGTTTTGGTTTGAGGGGCAAAAAGCTATTTCTCCCACCGGCTTCCGGCCGCACCAGACCGGATCGCGGGGTGCTTCGGGTTCCTGTATGACCGTCCGGATGAAAAGAATGTTTTGGGCAGACAGCCCTTTCACAAAAGAGTCGGTTTACTGGATTGGGTATTCAGCATTTTATCCCTGTGTTCTGAAGGGGACTTTCCCCCCGGTGAGCACCAAAATGGCGTATTCGGGGAGTATTTTTCAGGATTCGGTCGTGATTAAAATTAGATCGGATCCGATCTGATATAATTCCCGGCACTAAAACACTATTCAGGTACTGCGATGTCATTGTATGATACCCTCAGGGATTACTGGGGATACACCTCGTTTCTTCCCCAGCAGGCTGAGGCGATATCAGCTATTCATCTGAATCAGGATGTCCTTTTATTGAAGGCGACGGGGGGAGGGAAGTCCCTCTGCTACCAGATCCTCCCGGTTCACGAAAAAAAACTGGGAGTTGTGGTCTCTCCCTTAATCTCCCTGATGAAGGATCAGGTCGATGATCTCAGGCAGAAAGGCATCCGTGCAGCAACATTAAACAGTGAATCCACACCCGATGAGAATAGGGCGACCGAACAGGCCCTCCGGGACGGGAGGGTCAATTTGCTCTATGTCTCCCCCGAACGGTTTGTCAGCGATCGCTTTATCAGACTTCTCAAAGACCTTCCGCTCTCCCTCGTTGCGGTGGATGAAGCCCACTGCATCTCCCGTTGGGGGCATGATTTCCGGCCGGAATACCGGAAACTCCGGATGATAAAAGATACCTGGCCGGATGTGCCGGTCATCGCAGTGACGGCCACCGCCACCCGTGAGGTAAAAGACGATATCGTCCGGCAGCTGCACCTGAAGAACCCGTGTGTGCTTGTCGGCTCATTTAACCGGACAAATCTCTCTTATGAGATTCGTGAATCCGGGAATCCGAAACGGGCTATTACAAAATATCTGGATGCCCACCGTGATGAGTCAGGCATCATCTACTGCTTTTCCCGGAAGAGCACGGAGGAGCTCGCCCTTCATCTGCAGGGAGAAGGATACTCATCTCTTCCGTACCATGCAGGCCTGCCGGAAGATATCCGGAGGAAAACCCAGGAATCGTTTGTAAGGGATGAGACACGGGTAATCTGTGCGACGGTTGCCTTTGGGATGGGTATCGATAAACCCGATATCCGGTTTGTTCTGCATTATGAACTGCCCAAAGACATTGAATCATACTATCAGGAGACCGGACGGGCGGGGAGGGATGGCATGCCCGGTGAGTGTATTCTGTTCTATGACCGGGACGATCTGGCAAAACAACTCTGGCTCATCAACAAATCTGATGCCGGTGAAGAGTATAAAGAAGTTCAGAAGCAGAAAATCTATACTCTGACCCGTTTTTGTGAATCCCCGGTATGCAGGAGGCATACTCTCCTGAACTATTTTGGTGAGAAATTCACCGAAACAAACTGCGGAATGTGCGACAACTGCCGAAAGGATACCGGGAAAGTTGATGCAGGGGCATATGCACGAAAAATATTCCTCTGTGTCAGGGAATTCAACGGACAAATAGGGCAGAGACGGATTGTGAATATTCTCTGTGGTAAGAAGAGCAGAGAGTTTGAAGGTCCGCATTCGCAAAAACCAGGATCATTTGGTTCTCTTATGGAAGTCTCAGAGAATCAGGCGAATGAGTGGGTTGAGGACCTCATTTTTCAGGGGTATATCAAACGATCCGGCCGGAAATATCCTGTTCTCTCCCTGACGGAAGATGGGTGGAAGTATCTTCGTGCGCAGAAGGATTCCCCGGTTTTCCTCAGTAAACCAAAATTGAGCGGGAAAATATTGCATGGTGCACAGAAACGGGACCTCTCGGGCGTCAGGTTCAATCAGTCCCTCTTTTCCCTCCTCAGGATACAAAGGGATGACGTTGCACGGCGTGCCGGAATTCCGAAATATATGATCTTCACCGACCCGTCGCTAATTGAGATGGCAGTCCACTATCCCCGGACAAAGGAGGAGTTCCTGAAGATAAAAGGCGTTGGTCTCGCTAAATGGGATGCATATGGCGATCTCTTCACGATGGTCATCTCCAAATTCTGTGCTGCTAATGACATTTCCGGTGTGGATGATGCCCGGTAGGGGGGGAGGAATGGTGGGGGGCCCTGCTCATGGGTTATCAGAATCTATCGGTCTGCAGTGGTTTTGGGGAAAAAGGTTATCCCGGGATGAATACCATTGAGCTGAACACCATAGCAATGATGAACATATAATAGAGTACGACAAAGACCACAACCGGGATGAATACGGCGAGAACTGCCTCCAGCTTTGATATGCCATGGAATTCATGGAGGGCAAAGACCTGAATCGCCATGCCCCAGTACGGGGTGACAAACGCCCCGATAATGGTCCAGCCGATGAGAAGTGTCGGAACCATGGAGTAGCATGACGCCCGGACGGTTTCCAGGTATCCGCCGCTTCCTTTGAAGAAGAGGACGAAGATATGGGTGATTGCGGCACCGATAAACAGAGAGATGACTCCGCCCGCCAGAGAGAACAAAAACACTCCCGGAATAATGAAGATGAGGGCGGCATTGGGTATATCCAGCTCCGGGCCGAACGCCGCAAGACCGGCGGCAATCACGACGGTAAGAAGCAGGGAGAAGGCACAGAGAAGCGTCAGGTAGAAGCCAAAGGCGTCCCTGAAGGACTCGTCCCTGTACTCGCCAAATCCCTGATCAAAGGAGAAGAGGCAGGTACGGATATGATCGCTGAACGATGAAGTCATACCTGTATCTGCATTGAATGCGGCAATAATTCTTGTGATGAAATGGCGTTTTTGCGTGCGAAACCTTCATCATCCTGTGTTTCGTTAAGGGGACATACCGAACATGGAGGTGTTGTGAATGAATGTTCTCATAATTTATGCCCATCCGTATCCTGCATCGTTTAATGCGGCCATGAAGGACCAGGCAGTTTCGGTCCTGCAGGATATGGGTCACATGGTGAAGGTATCAGATCTGTATGCGATGAAGTTCAAGGCGGCCCTTGATCAGGATGACTTTCTCCACCCCTGCAACAGGGATTTCTTCTCGGTTCCGGGGGAACAGGTGGCAGGGGTCAGAAACGGCACACTGGCTCCCGACATTCAGGCGGAGATGAAAAAGGTTGAGTGGGCGGATCTGCTGATCTTTCAGTTTCCTATCTGGTGGAGTTCGACGCCCGCCATCCTGAAGGGGTGGATTGACCGGGTCTTTGCACAGGGATTTGCGGTGAATCTTGCAGAGGGTAAACTCTACCGTGAAGGTCTGCTTGCCGGTAAAAAGGCGCTGATATCAACAACGGCCGGGTCTCCGCCGGAATTCTACACTGAGGACGGGCCGCATGGCGATATTAATCATCATCTGATGAGCCTCTGGCACAATACGTTTGAGTTTTGCGGCATGGAGGTTGTGCCAACCTTCTATGTGTTTAATGCGGGTGTGATGGATAATCTGCAGGTTAGTGCCGAACTGGAACGGTGGGAGGAGTATCTGCGCCTGCTGTGATGGATGTCAGTGTATTGGCCAAATGATGAATCCTGCTATTTTTCATTTTTATTCTGATTGAGCGAACGTTTCGGTGATGAGAGTCCCGTGCTCATGCCTCAGCATGCATGGTCTGATGGAGACAGTGCAGAGGGCGGGTAACTCACGGAGAAGTTCAGAGAAATGGTTGTCGGCCCCGTCATCACCTACATCTGAATGTGAGCTTTCTGCAGCCCTGCATTCTCAGACCTTTTTGTCATGTTCTGGCGGAGGAGTTTTCCGGGGTAAAAAGAGGCTCGCAATAAGTGCAATGCCGAAGAAGAGCGTGATGGCATCAAAGCAGTGGAGCATCCCTGCACCGATGGCGGTGTCAGCGATATCAGCCAGCTGTGCAAGAACTGTGTCCGGGACAGCGATTTCAGGACTGCCGGTCTGCATTTTATCTACCCATCCCTGGAGCCCCGTTGCCAGCTGCCCGGCGGGGATGCCGGCCACCGCAGCCTGCTGTTCGACCTCGTCAACAATCCCCGCGTAGATGAAGATGATCAGAATCACTCCGATAATGGCGGTGCCAAGTGAGGTGCCCAGCTGGCGAAGCGTATTCAGTACGCCTGCGGCATCGGTGGCGTGTTCGTCCGGTACCGATGAAAGGGTGAGGTTTGTGACCTGCGAGAGTACAATTCCGAGGCCTACTCCCAGGACAACGGAGCCGGGTATGAAATCGGTGGTGCCGGTCCCGAGCCCGAAGATGCCCCTGAGCATGAACGAGCCTGCCATGCCCAATAGGAGGCCTGCAATGAGGAGATGTTTCGGGCTGATGAATGCGGAAAGGCGGGCTCCGCCAATCGAGAAGATGAAGACCGCAATCGACATCGGGAGGAGGAGGAGGCCCGTTTCAAAGGCGCTGATGCCGGTCACCTGCTGGTAGAATACCGGGATGATGAAGAGAAAGCCCGCGAACGCGATGTTCTGGACAACGCCAATGGTGTTGCCGAGGACAAAGCTCCGGTTGCGGAATATGCTGATGTCTACAAGGGGTATGCGCCCTGTGGTTTTGCGCCGTTTCTGCCAGAGAAAGAATACACCCATGATAAGCAGACCCCCGCCGATCAGCGTGGAGATGTATTGCCAGAGCTCGTAGTTTCGCATGAGCAGGATGCCCATTACAATGGCAAAGAGTCCGGCAAAGGAGAGGAGAGTGCCGACGACATCAAGATCACGCCACTTCAGGGTGGGACGTGACTCCGTGAGGAGGTATGATAAGACGAGGATGAGGATGACGACCACGAGCTCGATTCGGAAGGCCCAGCGCCAGCTGTAGAATGTGGTGAGATATCCGCCGAGAATTGGCCCGAACGCGGCACCAGCGGCGCCGATGCCCCCCCACATCCCGAAGGCGAAGGCAAGATCCCTCCCGCTGTAGGTGCTGGTCAGAAACGTGGTGGTTGCAGGCATCATCAGAATCGCACCCAGACCCTCGAGGATGGCCCAGCCGATGAGAAGAATGGTTGCGTTCCAGCTCATTGAGGCGGTGAACGTGCCGATACCGTAGATGCCAGTACCAATGAGAAACGCCTTCTTCCGCCCGAGGACGTCCTGCAGTTTGCCGCCGATGAGCATGAACGACGCCATCACGAGAGCATATATCGCGATGATTGCCTGAATGATGGGCACGGTCGTGTTCAGATCCTGGACAAGCGCTGTGATTGAGACATTCATGATGGTCGTGTCGATGACCATGATGAAGACCGCCATGCAGATGATGGTGAGCACACCCCATTTGAAATTCCCCCCGGATTTCATCATTCGCGCTCCTGCGGAGTAGTATCTGTTGTGATATTTAAGCGTGTGCCAGACTCCCGCGAATCAGGATACTGTCCGCCATTCGGTCTTTCAGGGAAATCCGATGCCTTGTGGATTTCAGGAAAAGAGCCGGTCGAGGGTGCAAAGCACCTCCTCTTCGATCTCTTCTGCGAGAAGGCCGAAGAGGAGGCGGTCATGGTAGCCTCCCCTTGCATACCAGTATTTTCGCTGGCATCCTTCAGGGACAAACCCCCCCTTCTCCAGGACCCTCACCGAGCCCCTGTTTCCTGCGGCAGTATCGGCGTTAAGGCGGTAGGCTCCTGCAACACGGAATGCAAACCAGACAAGGAAGGTGACCGCCTCCGAACCGATGCCCCTGTTCCAGAAGGGATCGTCGATCTGGTATCCGACAAGGTATGCCCCGGGAGAAAAATCCTCTGCAAGGAGCGCACACTGGCCGATGAAGCTCCCGGTTTCCCGGTTCCGGATCGTGAAGACAAAGTGGCCGGGCATCCTGTTCTCAGCGAGTGCGAGAGTGTTCTCATCCACAAAGGGGAGGAAATAGGCCTGGGTCACTTCCGGGGTGTTCGGGCCAAAGAAGAGCCAGCGGCAGACCGTCTCCTTTGCAAGCATCTCTGATATCGGGGCCAGGTCTTCGAGCCTGATATATGAAAAGGTGAGGGTGGGCGACGTCCAGGTGGTCTGCATCTGCTATGGTGTTTGTGGGGATGGGGAAATAAGGGTTGGGTGGTTTCGTATTCCCAGAGTCGGGGGGAGGAGTCATATGTATGCCGGACGGGTGAGAGCGGGCGGTAAAACAGGGCTATTGAACCTGAATATTCTGAATGATTGCGCTAAAATTGCTCAATCCTGATTCACATCCTCATTTCGCATCCGTTCTCTCCTCTTCCGCTTCTCCTCCCGTCTCACCTTCTGGCCCCATTTCACGGCAGTCAGTCCGGATACCAGCGTCTGGACGATTGCATAGACAATGATGATAAGAAATGCCTCCCCGTGGCCTGCGAGGGCGCTTGCCCCCACGAGGAGGGATACGCCGAGATTCCTGTTGGCAGAACTGGTGGCAATCACCTGCCGGTTGTGTTTCTCCGGGCCGCCCAGAAGATAGCCGATGACCATCGAGAATGCCACCAGAATAAAGACGGCCGCCGTAGCGGCGATGCCAACACTGTAGAACGAATCGATGAACCTGACCTCGCCTGTCACCTGTACCCAGATGAAGATGATGCCGAAGATGACGATCGTGAGATTCGAGAAGATAAACACCGGCCTCCGTATTCTGTCGGCACATGCCCTGCATCGGGAGTTGATGGCCATACCTGCGACCATGGGCAGAAATATGAGGATGATAAGGGTGGTCATCACAGAGAAAAAGTCAATCTGCTCCGTGATGGCCCCGGGGAGAATGAGGGTGAGAGTGACGGGAGTGGTGAATATCGCAAGCACACTTAAAAAGAACATGATGCTGATGGCAAGAGATACATCGCCTTTGGAGAACTCCGCGAGTTTCGGACCGATGGTCGAACCCGGGGCACAGGCGACGATGAGCAGGCCTGCTGCGACCCCGATGTCCATGGGAAGCATCCGGACCACAGAGATGCCGGCCAGGGGAATGAGGATGAGATTGATGAAAAGGGCAACCCCTATCAGCCAGCGATGCCGGAGAGGTGCTGCAATCTCACGCATCGTCAGGCCAAGCCCCATCGAGAACATCGTTGCCACCAGAAAGAGGTAGATGGAAAGTTCAAGGGGCAGGGTAAGACCTATGGTCGGAAGCATCTGCACAGAGATAGTCGGTCATCCCTATAATTACTGCTGTTTACTGATTTTTGATGAACAGATGTGAAATTGGGCTTTCTCTGAAAAAAAGCTCAATTTTATCTGAGAGGATGGATTTATAGCCATTGGTGGCAATATGAAGTCATGGAAACGAAGTACGGTATGTACCTGGCATACTTTTTTCAGACCCTCATCGGCCTGAACTGTATCTATGCCTTTATATCCGGAAACCTTGTGGGTTTTTTCTCGGCCCTCATCATGTTTATCGCAACCCTGATTCCCTTCTTCATCGCCCATCGGATGAACATCCGTTTTCCCTGGTTCGTCTTCTTTTTGATTGCCCTTGCTCTCTGGTTCCACACGGCTGGCTATATTCAGGGCTACTATGAGATGTTCTACCCGTATTATGACAAAATCGCCCACCTGGTCTCCGGCACGACGGTGGCCCTTCTCGGATTTTTAGGGGTCATCTTCCTTGACCGGTACTGGAATATGACCCTCACAACCCCCTTCATCGTAGGATTTACGATTATATTCGGGGTGGCCCTCGGGGCATTCTGGGAGATGTATGAGTTTCTGGTGGACACCTTCCTTGGCGGATCCCTTGCCGGCCCGATGCAGAACGGCCTGAATGACACCATGCTTGACATGATGTTTGTCCTTGCAGGCTCCATCATTGTCGCCATTATGGGCGTCTTCTACTTCCGCCATCACCACAAAGAGGACATCGTGGGGTCGATGAATGGAGATGAACTTCTTGGTTCACTGAAAGGGGATGTCAAAAAAGAGTGACGTGCTTTCTCTGCGACGTGCTATCTCTGCTATGGTACGAGGAAAAATCCTTTTTGATTTTGATTTCAAAAACCGGAGTCTCAAAATATTCCCGCCTTTCACTGTGCAGTAGTGCACACTCCGGGTGATGCGGATTTGCTCTGTGGTTGTGACACATCCAGAAATGGTTCCCTGTATCTTCCGTGTCGGCACATATTTGGAACTGCCCTGAGAATGGTATACCTCTCATGGATATATCCCCTAAAAATGAATGGGCCTGATGCGATTCGAACGCATGACCGTCCGGTTATGAGCCGGACGCTCCACCACTAAGCTACAGGCCCTGATGAATTGTGCATATTCACTATGTCATGAATGGCTAAAAATGTATTGAGAATGCCTGCCCTTTTGGCATCCGGTGGCATTGCGGGAGAGCGGTTTTTCGGTCCCGGTGTTTGGGTGGTGGATATTTTCCGGTTCGGTTTTGACGGAGCTCCCAGTGGGCCGTTAGATGAAGGTATCCGGCAGAATGGCCGGTGTCAGGGATGTGAGCCCACGATATGGTTAATGGTGTGCTCACAGATGTCAGCTGAATAGTCCCCCATGCGCCGGAGGGAATCTGCGATATAGACGAAGTGAATCGCATGTGCCGCGTCAAACGAGAGGGCAAGGCTGCTCACCTCCCGACAGCGTTCCTCCAGATTATCGGTATGTCCGATGGTCGTGTTTGCCTTTTCCAGATCGCCGGAGTGAAATGCCTCCATTGCAGCCCGGAATATGGCCATCGCGTCACGTTCTGCCCGTTGGATTGATTCACAGATGCCGTTTTCAATCCCGATGTCCGTCAGTTCAATAGCGTTTCGGGCAATCTTTGTGGCGTGATCTGCAATCCGCTCGATAATCTTTGCGATCTGGATATAACCGGAGGCGGTTGCGACCGGGATGTCCATCCGGCGGGAGAGGTTCACATCTGAGAAGATCAGGTTAACCTGCCGGGCGACCAGCCACTGGAGGCGGTCCACATCACCATCACGTTCAATGACTGAGGCTGCAAGAGAGCTGTTATGGTCCCGCAGGGCAGTGGTTGCATCCTCACTCATCTTTGTCGCAATAACGGCCATCCTGCGCAGGGTGTTTTCAATCGGCATCTCTGTCGGATTAAGGAGATCCTTTACCGTGATCTCCGTGTCCGTCTCCATCACAATCTCCTGCCCGATGGACATCACGGTGAAATTCCGCACCTGCTCAATAATATCTGCAGGCAGCCGGTGCCGGGAACGGATCACAATCTCCGTATAGCCGGTAATGTAGGCTCCGACCATTTCACGGAGAATGAGGGAACGGTCTGTTCCTGCATCAACCATGAAAATCTTTTTTCTCTGTAGCTGCACACCGGTGGTATTCGGTGTCAGAAGCAGTGTCCCGTCGCTCTGGATAATCAGGCCCACCGCGTCATTTTTCTGAATGTTGGTTGCATCCACCCATTTTTTCGGGAGGGATACAATCAATGAGGAGCCGCCGCTCCGCTGCACCTTCCGGATCTCCATGTTTGCCATTGTAACAGTATTTAATTGTGATGAGTATATTGCTTGTGGTGTTTGGGTGGTACAAGTATATTCAGTAATATTTAGTAAGTACTCGTACATTCTGAATGTGTTGAATATCGGTCAAAACTATATATACTGCTTTTCCTTTTTGGTATGGAGAATTCCATCATGAACATGCGTTCTAAACCATTCATTGCATTTTCACTGGGAGTCATTCTGCTGGCAACGGCGTTTGTCTGCGGATGTACCGACTCCGGTCCTGCCCCGGCAGAGACCGGGACCATCTCTGTGACCGGTTCAACCACCGTCCTTCCGCTTGCGCAGCTGGCTGCTGAGGCATACATGGATGCTCACCGGGAAGCCGATATTCAGGTCTCCGGCGGTGGTTCGTCTGTGGGTGTGAAGGCAGTCGGTGAAGGCACGGCAGAAATAGGCATGGCATCCCGTGAACTGAAGTCATCAGAATCTGAGGCCTACCCGGGTCTGGTCCGGCACGTTGTTGCAAAGGACGCCATTGCGATCATCGTCAATCCGTCCAACACGGTTTCTGACCTTAGCGTGGCACAGATAAAATCCATCTATCGCGGTGACGTCACCAACTGGAAGGATGTCGGCGGCCCGGATGAGACCATCGTCGTTGTCGGCCGTGACAGTGCCTCCGGTACCCGTGAATACTTCCTTGAATCGGTGATGGACAAGGAAGACTTCACCACCAGTCAGCTTGAGAAGAACTCGAACGGCGCTGTCCGGCAGACTGTTGCACAGACGCCGGGCGCCATTGGCTATGTGGGACTTGGCTACCTGGATGGTACCGTGAAGGCAGTTCCGGTCAACAACGGCAGCGCTACGGTTGATGCAAGCGTTGCAACCGTCCTCTCCGGCGAATACCCGATTGCCCGTGGGCTGAACATGTATACCGTGGGGCAGCCGGCCGGTCTTGCCGCCGATTACCTTGCCTTCATCATGAGCCCTGACGGTCAGGCACTCGTGGCAGAAGAAGGATTTGTTCCGATTGCCTGATTCCTTCCGGCACCCTCTCCCCCCCTTTTTGAATTATGATGGAACAGGAACAACAGACGACTGGTACTCCCGCAGTATCCGCTGAACTGACCTCAGGACAAAGAGCCTACTGGAAAGAACGTATCATCCGTTCCGTCTGGTTTGCAACCGCCGCCTTCGGCGTGCTCACGGTATTCTTTATCCTTGCATTTCTGGTCAAAGACGCCCTTGGGATCTTTGCCACCGCAACGCCATGGGAGTTTCTCTTCGGCGCTACCTGGAATCCGACCGGCACGGTACCGGCATACGGGACTCTTCCGCTATGGGTTGGCACCATCCTTGTGACCATCGGTGCGATGGTCATCGCAGCACCCCTGGGCGTTGCATGTGCGATTGTCATTGCAGAACTTGCATCACCCCGTATGAAGGCGATATTTAAGCCTGCCATTGAGCTTCTGGCAGGCATCCCATCGGTCGTTTATGGGTTTTTTGGCCTGATTGTCCTCACTGATGTTATCCGGGTGAATTTTTCCGTCCCCACCGGTGAAACCTGGCTCGCCGGCTCCATCCTCCTGGGCATCATGGCCCTCCCCACGATTATCAGCGTCTCGGAAGATGCCATATCAGCGGTGCCGAAGGAGTACCGGGAAGGGTCACTCGCTCTTGGAACCACCCGGTGGCAGACCATCTCGCAGGTGGTCGTCCCCTCCGCCCTCTCCGGCATCACCGCAGCGCTCATCCTCGGCATCGGCCGGGCGGTCGGCGAGACGATGGCGGTCCTGATGGTCACCGGCAATGCCCCCCTCATCCCTGACCCGCTCTATAATGTCCTCTCCCCAATACGGACCCTGACCGGCACACTGGGTATTGAGGTAGGGGAGACAGCCATCGGCAGTGCCCATTACCACGCCCTCTTCGGCGTCGCCCTGCTTCTTCTCCTTATAACCCTTATTGTCAATCTCTCGGCAACCAGAATTCTCAGCCATATCCGGGCCAGACAGACCGGGACCGGCAGGGAGTCCGGTATGATTGCCGCACTCTTCGCCCGGTATGGTCGGGAGATCCGGATCCTTGTGGCAGCTCTTATCCTGTGTGTGGTGGCAGTGTTCGTCTCACCACTGGCGGCTGGTGCGTTCGTTCTTGCCGGTGCCCTCTGGTGGTATCTTCCTTCACGCATTCAGCCCCGGCACCAGCAGCATGTGGCATTTGTCCTTCTGTATGCTGCCATCGGCGTAGTGCTTGCTGCGCTTGGCATCATCCTTGGATATATTGTCATAAACGGCCTTCCGGCAATCAGCTGGGAATTTTTAACCACTGCACCACGGGCCCTCGGGCGGGAAGGCGGCATCTTCCCGGCTATCGTCGGCACACTATACCTTGTCGCCGGAGCAATCGTGATTGCACTTCCAATCGGAGTCGGCGCAGCAATCTATCTCATCGAGTACACCCGTGAGAATGTGATCACCAGAATCATCCGGTCAGGTGTGGACCTCCTGAATGGCACACCGTCCATTGTATTCGGCCTTTTTGGCTTCTCCTTTCTGGTCTTATACCTCAACCTTGGCATCAGCCTCGTTGCAGGGCAAATCACCCTCGCCCTGATGGTCCTTCCGACGGTCATCCGGACGACAGAAGAGGCGCTCCGGAGCGTCCCCGCATCCCTCAGGGAGGGAAGCCTTGCCCTGGGTGCCACCCAATGGCAGACCATCTCGCGGGTAGTTCTCCCTCCCGCCATGCCCGGTATCATCACCGGAGCGATTCTTTCCATCGGGCGTGCGGCAGGTGAGACGGCCCCTGTCATGTTCACCGCAGTTGTCTTCTCATCCCGGTTCCTTCCGTCGTCTCTCTCTGATCCGGTCATGGCCCTGCCCTATCATCTCTACATCCTCGCGACAAATGTCCCGGGTGCAGAGGCAAACCAGTATGGGACCGCACTGGTGCTCGTTGCACTGGTGGCAGTCATCTATCTCGGTGCAATCGCAGTCAGAACACATTATCAGAAAAGTATCCGGTGGTAACAATGGACACATCAGCAGTAATCGAAACACAGGGAGTAAATCTCTGGTACGGGGACACCCAGGCATTGAAGGATGTCTCGGTCAGGTTTCAGGAATTGACCATCACCGCCCTCATCGGGCCTTCAGGGTGCGGGAAATCAACCCTTCTGCGGTGTTTTAACCGTATGAATGACCTCATCCCGTCCTGCAGAATCGATGGCGGGATCTCATATCATGGAACTGACATGTATGACCCTTCCGTCGACCCGGTGCATCTCAGGAAACGGGTTGGCATGGTATTCCAGCGCCCCAACCCGTTCCCGAAGTCAATCTATGACAACATCACCTACGGGCCGCGGATGCACGGCATCCGTGATCGTGCAACGCTTGATCACATTACCGAAGAGAGCCTGAAAAAGGCCGCACTCTGGGATGAAGTGAAAGATCGCCTCAATGCGTCTGCACTTGGCCTCTCCGGTGGACAGCAGCAGCGCCTCTGTATCGCCAGGACCCTTGCCGTAAATCCGGATGTCATCTTAATGGATGAACCGTGCTCGGCACTTGATCCGATTGCGACTGCAAAGATTGAGTCGCTGATGGAGGAGCTCAGGAGTCAGTACACCGTAATCATTGTGACGCATTCCATGCAGCAGGCGGCACGGGTGAGTGACTATACCGGATTCATGTACATGGGGGAACTCATTGAGTTTGGGGAGACCGCAAAGATCTTTGAGAACCCGGAAAAAGAACTGACAAATAATTACATCACCGGGAGGTTTGGATAACATGACGTTTGAATCGTTTCATCAGGAACTGGACGCCATCCAGGCACGTGTCCTGGCAATGGCAGAGCTTTCAATGGGGATGCTTACTGATGGCATGCGGTCTCTGGATTCATTGGACGAACAACTGGCAAATGATGTCATGGATCGTAAAACTCTCCTTTCCGAAATGCATGAAGAGATTGAAGACCGCATTATGCGTCTCCATGTGCTCTATCACCCGGTGGCAGCAGACCTCCGGAGAGTCGTCTGTTATAATGTGATGAACTACTCCCTGTACCGGGTCGGAAGAATGGGGAAAGGTCTCGCAAAAAATGTACTGACGGTGAATAAAGAGATACAGGGTGTCCCACGGGACAGCCTCATCGTCATGGGTGATATGGTTGTTGGCATGCTTGAGGATGTCATCACCGCTTTCCGGACATCAACGGTGGTAGATCCCGTCTCGCTGGGGCGGCGCGACGATCAGGTGGATGCGATGAGGGCAGGTATCTTCCGTGAATGCCTCACGTATATGATGGAAGACCCGCGGAATATCCCCAGCGGCATTGAATGCGTCACCGCCTCGCGCCACCTGGAACGAGCCGCTGATCATGCCTGCATTATGGCAGAGAAAGTGTACTTCATGGTGAAAGGGACACGCGTGGAAATTCGGTAAAGACATCAGGAGATGCATGCCGGGATGGCAGATTCTTTGATGAATTGAGTGCGAATGGTCTATTCTGTCTCTTCTTTGAACAATTCCATGCACGGTTCAGCCGTCCGCAGAAGAGGGACGTGGTGTCCGGTACTGGCTCCGGTGAATGATGAAAGATTCAATCCTGCTTTGTTCAGGTATGGAAATCACCGTTCCCTCATTTTAAAGGAATAAATGTAATTACATTTTATTGATGCACTTAATATCCGGGATTATTTACGATAATCGGTTGCCTTTTCAAACAGAATGTTTATGCCCTCCTGAATACGGATCTTATTAACTGACTGGCAGGGGTTTATCAGTAAATGGAGCCTGAATATTCTGGGCAGATAACAGGGGGTGAAACGATACCGGTAGCAGGCTTTTCCTGTGAGGGCAGCCTGATCTTTTCAAATCGCGCCTACCGGAAAATCGCAGGAACCGGGGAGGAAACAGACGTGCCTGCGGGTCTGGCAGCAGGAGATCGGGAGGAGTTTCTTTCTGCAGTCCGGAAGGCATGCAGCGGGACTGCATGTTCCCTGCAGGCAGAGCTGGCGCCGTCCGGAATCAGGACCCGCTTTTCCCTGTTTTCATCCTCGGATAAATATGGTCCGTTTGCACTGGCCGTTGCGGTTCCGGATAGCTTTGATGATGGTGCGGGTGCACCTGTGACGCTGACATCGAATCTGCCCTTTCCGGCAGGAGATGAAGCGGTCTTAATCGCTGATGTGGACCGCAGGATTCTGGACGTAAATGAACTGGCCTGTCAATGGCTTGGATACACCAGAAAAGAGATGCTCAGACTCGGGATTGATGATATTGTTGCACCGGTATGCCGTGAATCAACACCCGGCCTCCATGCCTGTCTTCTGGAAAAAGGGGGCGGTTTATTTGAAAATCTGCATGTCACCCGGGATGGCAGGGTATTTCCGGTGGAGGTGCATGCCATGGTGATCGATTATCGCGGAAAACCTGCCCTGCTCTCCCTGTCACGGCCCATCACAGAGATCCGACGAACAGAATGTGCGTCAGATGCGCTCTCTGAAATGGAAAAGAAATACCGTTCATTCTTTGAGGCGGCAAGTGAGGGATTCATTGTCACTGACTGTGATGGGGTGGTGCTTGATATCAATGAGCGGTTCGCTGCCCTCCTTGATCAGCCCAAACGTCTGGTGATGGGGCATAGTCTCTTTTCATTTCTCGCGGTTGAAGGAGCATATGAACCGGAATCTTTGATCCGGTCAGCCATTGAAAATGGCTCTGTCCGGTTTGAGGCGGGGGTGATATCCGGCACCAGCGGTGGTCTGGCACTGGAATGCTGTCCGATTACGCTCCAGGGTGAGCAGTGTATTCAGGTAATCGCCCGTGAAATTCCTTCTGTGGGGCGCTCCCCGGAAGATGAGTTCAGTCCTTCCTCCAGCCTTTACCTGTCCGCCTTTGATGTGTCGGGCACGGGTCTGATGATCATCGACCGGAATGACCGTGTTGTCCATGCAAATCCCGAGGTTGAACGTATCCTCGGCGCATCTGCGGATGAAATGAGGGGACAGCCATGGGCAGACTTTGTGGAAGACTCCGTGGACCCTGCGATCGCAGAGGACGCAGATGTTTCAGAAGGAGATGGGGCATTCCGCATCAAAAATCATGAAATAACGTTCAGAAATATCAATGGCTCTGAAATCCCTGCGGTGATCTCGGTCCGCGATATTCCGGGGACATCCCTGTACATTGCATCCGTGCAGGATATCTCCCTGCAGCGTGAGATGATAGGTGCCCTCTCTTCCCACCGGGAGATGTTTGAGAAACTCTTCTCATCGGGCTGTGAGGCGTTCATTCTGCTGGATGATACCTACGAGATCCGGATGTGGAATACTGCTGCAGAAGAGATGTTTGGATACGGTGCGGATGAAGTCATGGGACGGAATATCTTTCCTCTGCTCTTCTCCCGTGGTCCGGAAGAAGGACAGCGTATATTCCAGCGGTTCCTTGAACCGGATGCCACCTCTTCCGGATGCACCCCGGCGGAACTCTCCCTCAGCACCAAAGAGGGGGGTGCCGTTCATACAGAAGCATCGGTGTCCCGGTTCACTCATCAGGGACATCCCTATTTCCTGCTCATCATACGGGACAATACAGAACGCTACCGGTTTATCGAATCGCTCACGGAAAGCGAGGAGTTTCTCCGGTTTGCAATTGATGCTGCCCGGGTGGGCATCTGGGATTATGACATTGAAGAGGACTTCTTCACCATGAGTGAGGATGTCTATGCAATGCTCTCCCTTAACCGGCAGCATTCTTCTGCATCCCGTGTTTCTTCGGATGTCTGGCGTACGATTCTGCATCCGGATGATCTCCTGACTGCTGAAAGCATCAGCCTCGCACTCATGAGCGGAAGCATCACTGATTTTGAGTCTGAACAGAGACTGCGAACCGCCGGCGGCACATGGAACTGGTTTGCCCTGGAAGGAAAGGTAGTCGAGTATGACACTACCGGGCGGCCCCAGCGGGTGGTCGGCATCATCCGTGATATACAGGACAAAAAACAGGCTGAATCTGCCATCCGGGAGGCAAACCGGAAACTGAGTCTTTTGGCAGGTATTACCCGGCATGACATCCTGAACCAGATACAGGGTCTGCTCTTCTATTCCGAAGAGATGAAGACCGGTGAATACACGGTGGACGAGATGGTGGTGATGGCCGGTAAGATCTATGAGATGACAGAAACAATCAACCGCCAGATTGTCCTGACACGGAATTATGATATGCTCGGCACAGAGCCGCCGGTCTGGCAGAACATCCATTACCTGGCCGATGAAATTATAACAGGGATGGATACCATGGGGCTTGTCTACCGGAATGAATCCCCGATGGTGGAAGTCTATGCTGATTATCTCTTTGCAGATGTCCTCAGAACCGTTTTTGAGAATGCATCCCGGCATGCAGAGGGTGCAACAACACTGAATGTACGGTTTGCAGAGAGCGATAACGGCGGTGTTCTCACTATTGAGGATAATGGGTGCGGCATCCCCCTCAAATACAAAGAAAAGATCTTTTCCCATGGATTTTCCAAAGGAACAGGCGGAAGACTGTTCATCGCCCGTGAAATTGCGGGGGTGACCGGTATTGAACTCTATGAGGATGGTGAAGCAGGCTCCGGCGCCCGGTTTGCGCTCCGTATTCCAAAGTCCGGATACCGGTTCGTGGGAACGGAAGAGAGAGATGAGCTATAATCTGCGATTCTGCTCCCTCCCGCTCTCCACTCTCGAATCATTTATTGCCACTCTTTACCAGAACAGATCATACCGGATATCTCCGGGTATCTGTTGGTTGATTGGTATGAAAGACAAAAACTGGATCATCGTCATCGCCTGCACACTCATCGTTACCTCGGCACTGCTCTATTCCATTCATTACCTGGTGTTCCATGACCTGCATCATATCGCTGTTTTTGGCCTGCATGAACTGGCTTTTCTCCCCGTTGAGGTGCTGATTGTCACCCTTGTCATTCACCGCCTGCTCGATGAACGCGAAAAGAAGCAGAAACTGGAGAAACTGAATATGGTCATCGGCACCTTCTTCTCACGGGTGGGAACGACACTGATCACCTGTTTTGCCAGCCATGATCCAAATCTCGAATCCGTCCGTTCTGAACTGGTGGTGACCGATACGTGGAGTGAAGAGAACTTCAGTACTCTGGCAGCCCGGATGAAGACCTATCAATATGATATTGATGCCTGCACCCTGGACCTCGAGCGTCTCCGTGGATTCCTTCTGGAGCGTGAGGATTTCCTCATGAGAATGCTGGAAAACCCGGTGCTGCTGGAGCACGAGGAGTTCACCGAACTCCTGCGGGCCACCTTCCATCTCACCGAAGAACTGAGCCGCCGTGGTGCCATTGCCGAGTGCCCGCTCTCTGATATCTCCCATCTCGGCGGTGATGTCAAACGTGTCTATGGGCTCCTCATTCATGAGTGGGTTGCATACATGCACTACCTGAAGAAAAATTATCCGTACCTCTTCTCACTTGCCCTGCGCACGAATCCCTTTGACCCGGATTCATCTGTGATGGTCACCTGACCATTCCCCGTTATTTTTCTTCCGGGTCGTTTTCTCTCTCTTCTCTGTCCGTGTCCTCTTCAAAGTCATAATGTTTAATCAGGAATTCACGTATCTTTGCAGATTCGAGCCATCCCTGGTCTAGTTTCCGGACGATCTCATCAATCTGATCTACCTGTGACAGGATAATCTCCCGCGATTCAGTATCATGCAGATCTGCGGTGGCGGATATAACGGTCAGGGGATTTCTGATATGATCGTTGAGAATGGCCAGAGAGAGCAGGTTCTCCTCTATCTGACGGAGTGCCTCTTTCTCACGCTCCCGCATCTCAACGGTCTCTGTCATATCACGGGCAAAGATGCAGGTGAACTCCTCACCCTGTGTAGAGAGGTGACTGTTGGTCTGTGCGATGGGGAAGGCAGTATT
The DNA here is from genome assembly GCF_029633965.1 of Methanogenium sp. S4BF. Lineage (NCBI taxonomy): Archaea > Methanobacteriati > Methanobacteriota > Methanomicrobia > Methanomicrobiales > Methanomicrobiaceae > Methanogenium > Methanogenium sp. S4BF. The sequence continues at coordinate 2,183,896 of NZ_CP091277.1, forward strand.
GTCAGATCGTTTCAGGATTGATTCCTCATGAACCCGGCTGCCATCTGCAATCCGGTTCCACACAGACGGCCAGGTATCCGGGCTGAGGGTTGGGTTAATATCCCATGTCTTCAGGCTGGTGAGTTCTTCAGGAGTGTAGCCAAGGGATCGGCATGCTGCGATGTTTCCGTAGGTGACAGATCCGTCTCTTTTCACCCAGTATATGGCATCATCAGCGTTGTCCACAGAGAACTGGGTGATACGCAGGTGCTCTTTGTTCTTTACAAAAGTGGTAATGTCACGTACAACGGCTAGCAGGTACACCGTTTTTGTCCCGGTGAACCGGGACAGGGAGACACTGAAATGCCTGACCGGCTCATTATCCTGATGTCGTTCGCACGTGAAGTGCTGGGGTTCACCAGCGTATGCGGCTTCTGTGTGTTCCCTGAGAACATTTCCATCCGGGTCTATTGAACAGGTGCCCATGATCTCACTGAGCCGTTTCCCGGTCAGGTCATTCCGGCCGCACCCGGTCATCTCTTCAGCAGCCCGGTTGCATTCACAAATTACCACGCCATCCAGAATGAAGATCGCCTCATTGGCTGCTTCAAAGAGGTGACGGTATTTGCGTTCTGACTCCTCACGTGCCCTCCCAGCTCCCTCAATCTGTACAAGACTTGTCTGAATGGTGTCAAGCAGGCTGTTTACCGACCGCACAATGGCGGTGAGTTCATCATTCCCACCATCGATGAGTCGCACATGGTAGCTTGCAGATCCGGATATTTTGCGGACCCCCCGGGAAATATTCTCTATTCTTCTGGTGAGGTGGCGTCCCAGATACAGGTAGACAAACACTGAACCGATGAGTACGACGATGATAAACAGGATGACAGAATTGAGGACTGCCTTTTGTCCCAGGAGGTATGTGTCACGGGGACTTGTTATCGTGAGAAGAAGGCTGGTTTTTCCTGTCACATCATACACCAGCGTGCTTGCTGCGATCTCTTTTTGTGATCTTACTATCTGTATCCCGGTATCTGCAGTATCGTCTGCTCCTGTCAGACCGGGGGCCCTGTCGTCTCCCGTCGGCAGGGGAGCCATCCTGATATCCATATTCGTATCTTTGGCAATCTTTGTTACCGTCCCGGATGTAAAGGGGGAGACCATTACCAGGTGGCCTCGTGACGGGCTTTGGCGATCTGATGTACGGATGGGTTGAGCCGCAAAGATCCATATCTCTCCGGGTGTGTTCAGTATACCGGAAAGCTCATCCCCGGCAGATGCGGGAGAAGAGATCAGAGGGAGGGACTGCAGAGCATCTGCCAGCAGGGTGGAGACAGGGAGAATTTCACCTGTTTCCGGATCATAAGAGTCTGCATAGATGAGATTTCCCACCGTGTCGAAGTAGAGTATTGATTCGATATCGATGCCGGAGAATGTTTCAGGAACCAGATTACTCTTGATATAAGCCGGATTCAGGTCAGAGATAAAAGTGTATGTGTCGTCCCATCCGGCATAGTCTGACGCAAGGACTGCAAGATTCTCTCCCTGCCGGTCAATAGCATGCTGTGCTGTAATGAGATCACCGGTGATCTCTTCTGTTTCTATCTCCTGTATTCCTGCAATGAGGAAATACTGGGAGCTGATGATGAATGCAACGCCGATTGCCAGTATTACGGCACAAATGACGAGGACATTTCTGGTATTTACCCGCACTTAGTCACCAAGGTGAGCTGTAATTCCGGTTCCGGAAATGATACAACCCTCTCATGAATAGTCACTGTACAGTGTATATATTCCTTTATATCATGCTCTTTTTGCAGAATGAACCTGAATATATCTTTTCCCGCATCATGGTGTTGGCGCCGGTGCCTGCGCTTCACCTGTTCAAAGAGGAAGGAGGATCATTTCCATGATACGTATGTGAATCTGGTTTATATCTGAGGATTCTCTCTATTAAAACCTGTCAGACAGGGCTGCCATGTTAATCTTTCGGAACTGTGCAGGTAGTGGCGCATCTGCCGGTAAATCAGTAACAAAAGTCATAATTTCCTCCAATATGGAATTTCCGGGAAAGCGGGTTTTTTTCGGTCCGCCGTATAGTAACTGGTTTCCGGCCTGCATGAATGAATCGTTGTGACTGATATTTTCCGGTCCTGCCGGAAAAGCACGAATTATTGGTTTATTCTTTAAATTACTGGTAATTACCCGTTTTATCTTAATCCAAAGGAATAACATATTCCTGCTATAAACAACCTCATACCGACTGTACTGTATCTGCATCCCCACGCTCACCGGAATACCGGGTGTCTGTTGCATGATATACGACAGCCAGAGGAGTTTCATGGCGTTTACCCGTGTGCAGCTACCGGAAGACTCTCATGTCTGGGATGTACTCATCGTCACCAGTTCACTGGCAATAGGGCTTATCGTCACGGTGACACTCTACAACGGCTATGAATCAGTTTTTCCCCACCTCATAGATATTCCCATAATTATCTACGCCTACCGTTACCCCCGCCGTGGAATCTGGTTTGCAGGGATTGCCTCAGCCCTGTACCTTATTGCCTATATGATTGTCCTCTCACCCGGCATATCAGGGCTTTCCGAGGCGTTCGGGCGGGTGATGATCTTTCTTGTTATTGGGGCTGTTGTCTCCTACCTTTCCTTCCGCCTCCGAAATAGCGAGAATACGTATCGTAATCTCTTCGACAACCTTTCCAATGCTGCGTATACGGTAAAGATCAATCCTGACGGCACTCCCGGACGGTTTATGGATGTCAATGACATGATGTGTGCAGCGGTTGGATATACACGGGATGAACTGCTCTCGATGAAGCCTGCTGAGATCGTGCCTGATGCGTATGCACATGAGCTGGCTGTCAGGGCAAATGGTAAGAATATGGATACATATGCGGAGTTTGAGTCATTTCATCACGCAAAAGACGGCAGGGAGATTCCCGTCGAAGTCAGGATTCATCTCTTTGCGATTGAAGCAGGACCAATTATTCTTGCAACCGTAACCGACATGACTGAACGCTACCACCGGGACAGAATTCTGAAGGCCCAGCGCGATGTGGCGGTCTCACTGAATCATGCCAGAGACAGCGAGGAGGCGGTTCGTCTGGTCATCGGGTTTGCTCTTGAGAACAGCAGCCTTGATGCGGGGGCATTTTATTATGCTGATGAGGGCCGCACCTTATTTTCCCTTTTCTACAGTTCCGGTTTCTCCGACAAATTTATCCGGCTGAATAAAACAATCCGGTCAACACCCGGAAGCATTGTGGCAAATCATGGGAGACGGCCAATATACGGCTCTGTGGAGGACCTTGTCCGTAGCGGAATAATAAGCGGTTCGGGTGAAAATCAGAAGATGATCGTGGTTCTGCCGGTCATGGGCAGCAATGGAGTACTGGGCCTTTTCCTGCTCTCGTCCTATGGCACAGCCGGGATATCTGATACTGAACGGCGTCTTATTGAAGCACTGGTTGCGCAGGCGGGTGCCGCCATCGATCGTCTGAATGTCGTCCATGCCCTGCGCCGGAGCAGACAGGATCTTCGTTCACTTGTGGACTCCCTTGATGCATATCAGGCCCTTACAGGGCCGGATGGGACGATAATCACGGCAAATCGTTCGTTTGCAGCCGCATCAGGGATGAGGCCTGATGATCTTTTCGGGAAGAGCATCTTTGAGGCCACCGGAAGGTCAGATGAATTTCAGATGTTTCTGCAGGAAAAATTTGCTGCTGTGCTGAATAACGGGCTGCCGGTTCGTTTTGAGGACCGGGGTGAGGGCCATTTCTATGACAGCATCCTGTACCCTGTTCGGGACTCCGAGGGCAATGTCCGGGCAGTCGGCATGCTCTCCACTGACATATCGCCCCTGAAAGAGGCGGAAGAGGCACTTCTTGAGGCGGAACGCAGATACCGTCTGGTTATTGAGGCGCTGAATCTCGGCGTGTTTGACATTCGTCTTCCGGAGGTCAGCATGACTGTTTCACCGGAATGGTATACGATGCTGGGATATGATGGTGACACGCCGGGTGACGCCTTCGCCTTCTGGGAGGGGCACCTCCATCCCGATGAGAAGGAGAATGTTCTGAAGATCATGGATGATACTCTGGGAACCGGGGAGGAGTATTTCAATGAGTACAGGATGCGGGCAGCAGATGGAACCTGGCGGTGGATCAAGAGCCACGGAAAGGTAATAAGCTGGCTGCCGGATGGCAGCGCCGGGCGGTTGATTGGGACGCATTCTGATATAACCCGCAGAAGACGTGCTGAGATGGCGTTCAGGAGGACAACCCGACTTCTCCGGGATGCCCAGAAGATAGCCCGCCTTGGATATTATGAATATGATGTGGAAAATGATCTGATTCTTCCGGATGCCGGCATTTATGAGATCCTGAATATTTCAGATGAAGAGCCGGTTTATACACTTCATGAATTCTGCGGGTTTATCCATCCGGATGAACGTGAACAGGTGGAGGCTGAAATTGGAGCTGCTGCCCAGGAAAATCGGTCATATAGTCATATATTTCGTATTATTGCCCGTGGAGGGCCAGAACTGTGGGTGAGGGCATGGATTGAACCGGGTGTTTGGAAGGATGGGGATTTATCACCGGTATTTGGCGCGATACAGGACATCACTGATGTTCGCCAGACAGAGGAGGAACTTCTCCGGACCCAGATTGCGGTAGAGACATCCCGTGACGAGGTGCTCTACATCTCCCCGGACGGTGAAGTCCTGTACGGCAACCAGCAGGCAGTGAATGCCTATGGAAAAGACGGGTCACTCACGGGGCTCATGATTGGTGATATCGATCCGGCATATCCATCCGGGAAGTGGCAGCGCCACTGGGCAGCACTCAGGGAGAAAAAAATCCAGCTCAGTGAATCCCTGCACCGGAAGAACGATGGTTCTTTCTTCCCCGTTGAAGTCGCAGAAAACTATGTAAAGGTGGGGTCCCAGGCGTTTTGTTGTGCGTATTCCCGTGATATCACCGACCGCCGAGCCGTGGAGAATGCCCTCCGTGAAAGTGAACAGCGGTTCTCCCTTGCGGTTGTGGGGGCTGATCTGGGTATATGGGACTGGGATATGTCATCGGATCACCTGGTCTTTGATGCACGGTTTGCAGAAATCCTGGGGGCTGGTCCGAAGGAGATGGATGCAGGTACATTCAATGATCTGATGGCACTGGTACACCCGCATGAACGTCCGTTATTCCGAAAGGTGCTGGAGGATTATATTGCTGAAAAAGGATCCCCCTTCCTCTGTGAGTTCAGGATACTGCACAGAGACGGCACCTGGAGATGGGTAAGGGGTCGGGGCGTCATCGTTTCACAGGATACCTCAGGCAGCGGGCGCCGGATGATCGGCACCATTATGGATGTCACCGAACAGCGTGAAGCAATGGAGGCGCTGGCGGAGCGGGAAGAGCAGCTCCGGGAGACACAGGACATTGCCCGTGTCGGGGGGTGGACCTATGAGATTCCCGAAGACCGGCATACCTTTGACCGTGATACCATGCAGACGATCGGGTTCGGGGAGACACCTGCACCGGCAACACTGGAGGAATTTCTGCATACGTTTGTCTATCCTGAAGACAGTGCAGCGGTTAAAGAGGCGTATTTCCGTCACCTGGAGGAGTATGTGCCGTTTGATCTGGTATATCGTGTCATGCTTCCGGATGGGAGGGTGCGCTATCTCCACAGCCGGTGCCAGACGATCTTTGACAATCGGGGTGCGCCGCAGAAGAGCGTGGGCATTATTCAGGATGTCACCGAGATCAAGGAGGCGGAGAACGAACTTATCGAGCGCGAATGGAAAGTGAATGAGGCGCAGCGTATAGCCCATATCCGGTACTGGGAGTGCGATGGCTCGTGCATGACATTCTCACGGACGGATATCGGTGCACCCTTCAACCAGCTCACATTCCTTGAACGCCCCGGCCTCCGGATACACCCGGACGACAGCGATTGGCTGGCTGCCCATTTCCGCAAATCTGTTGAAGAACACGGTGAATTTTCAGAAGAGTTCCGCGCTGTTCTGGAAGACAGCGGGGATATTCTCTCTCTCTATTGCAGGGGGAGCCATTACTACCGCACCAATGGCACATATATCCGGTCCCTCGGCACCATCATCGATATCACCGAACGGGTTCAGACCCTGAATGCCCTGCAGGAGAGTGAGAGAAAGTTTTGGCTGGTGGCAGAGAACCCCAGCATTGGTACCTACATCATTCAGGACAGCATGTTTGTCTACGTCAATGATACCTGTGCCCGGTTCTTCGGCTATTCGATTGACGTGATGATGGGGCTGCAGGCAGCGTCAATAATTGCACCCGAAATGCGCAGTGAGATGCTTGATCTCTTCAGCGAGTGCACAGCAGGGGAACGTGATGAGATCCATCTTGAGGCACAGGGGATTACCCGGAGCGGGATCACATTCCCGGTTGAAATATTCGGGTCGTCCGGCGAGTATGGCGGTCGTCCGGCGGTCATCGGAACCATCATCGATATCACTGAGCGCAAGGCATATGAGGAGATGCTCACCATCACCCGGCTGACCGTGGATCAGGCAACGATCGGCATTGGCTGGGTCAACCGCACCGGCGAAATCATCTATGCCAATACCAAGGCGGTGGAGATGCTGCAGATCCCGATTGCAACCGTTCTTGGGATGAATATCCGGGAGATCTACCCGTCAGATGACTCTTCTTCGTGGGAGAAGTTCTGGAGCCTCATCACTGCAGGGGAGAATCAGCAGTTTGAGACCATTTACGTCCGAAAAGACGGCACCTCCTTCCCGGCTGACATTATGGTCGACTATGTGCATCTTGGTGACATGGAGTTTGCCTGCGTATTTGCGACTGATATCTCCCGGCGCAGGGAGGCAGAGGCCGCCCTCCAGCAGTCGCTTGTTGAGAAGACGACGCTCCTGCAGGAGGTCCATCACCGGGTGAAGAACAATCTTGCCCTCATCTCATCGATGATCCAGATGCAGATGCGGACCCTGGATGATGAGCAGGCGGTAGCATCACTGACCGAGACGGCAAACCGCATCATCTCGATGGCGATGGTCCACGAGAGCATCTATCGCTCACGAAATATCACCACCATTGATGCACACGAGCACCTCACAGCGCTGGTCAATGAGATCGTTCCGAACTTCTCTGTCGGAAAAATAATCGAGGTGGATGTGGATGCATATGGCTGCACCCTTGATCTGAATACCGGGATTCTCTACTCTCTCATTGTCAATGAACTCATCACGAACTCCATCAAATATGCATTTGATGGGCGGGATGCAGGCAAAATTACCATTACGATGAAGTGCAGCAGCACAGAGAAGGTGCTCTCCATCACCGATGACGGGGTGGGGATACCGGAGGATGTCGACCCCTTCCGGAGTCCGTCCCTGGGGATGAATATTGTCCACAGTGTGGTCGCCGATCAGCTGGGCGGAACGATTGAGCTTCTCCGTGGTGAGGGAACTACGTGGATTTTGACATTTCCGATAAAAGGGGTATGAAAGAAATTCCCGAGGTACTGTTCCGATGAGATGATTCGAATGCTTCTGCGGAGTAGCTCTTTACCTGAATCCCGGGAATGATTATTCCGCACATTTTACGTTCTCTCCTGCAAATACTCAGATGGAGTAATTCTATGGTACAACTGACCGATGACCTGATCGAGGCGTTCAATGCACTACGCATCATTCCTCTTGCAACCGCAGACAAAGATGGCGTTCCCAATGTCGCACCCATGGGTGCAAAGGCACTTGCTGACCCGGAGACGATTCTTGTGATGGACAATTTCATGCAGAAGACGGTGGCAAATATCCGTGAAAATCCAAAGGCTGCCATTTATCTCTGGGGAGAAGGCGTGAAGGGCTGTTTCCAGATTCACGGCGATGTTACGTATGTAAATGAGGGTGAGCAGTTTGAGGCGTTTCGCAGTGAGACTCTTGCCCGGATGCCGAACGTGCCGGCAAAAGGGATGCTTGTCATTAAAATTACTGATGTCTTCACCTGTGCAGCAGGGCCCGGCGCCGGTAATAAGATCATCTGAAACCGGCGAATTTCCCGTAAAATCTTTTTTTGCGCAGCAGAATGCACTTTCCGTATGAATGGCGGTCGTTCCCTTTCAGGGCCGGGTATGTGGGGATGGGTGAAAGAAATGGGTTGTGTGTTTCAGGTGCCTGCATGAATGCGGTGCAGAATTTCGACGAGCATCTGCACGTCACGTGGGGGTTCATAACCGGCCTCGTCCCAGAGTGCTGCGGTCTCCAAAGGCTGGCCGGATGTTTTCATGAGGGTGTCTGCCCTGTCTCCCGTGTATTCCCGGATGATCTCTGCTGTCAGACGGACTGCGATCATCTCATCCGGCTCATCCGGGGGAGAATTCCCGGATACACGGGCTGCCGCACGGAACCGTTTCGGATTCGTGATGCGGTATCCTGTGGATTCTGTGCTATTTGTAAATGACGTTTGTGTCATTATATTGACATTGGCGTCACCTATATTTATCAATTACTGACGTGAGTGTCATTTATTTGGGTGGACGACATATCTGTTCATATACTATGCCACGTGTTGCTCCCGGATATAAAGAGGATGTACGCCGCCGCATTATGAGGGCGGCACTGGAAGAAGTCAATGCCTGTGGCCTGCAGGCGCTTCGAATGGAGGATGTGGCTGCACGCGTTGGTATCTCCCGTGCTGCGCTCTATAATTATTTCAGTGACAAAGAAGCCCTTCTTGGCGCAATTATTCATGAGATGCAGGAAGAAGGGATGTCTGTTCTTGAGGACACCTTCCAGGAGAAATCTTTTAAGGACGCCCTCTCCTTTATCTTTGAACTGATGGTCCTCTCCGCACAGGAGATGCCCGGGGTTGAAGCCGAACTCTTCAGCATCGCCTCCCGTACTCCGAAGATTCAGTGTTTAATGCATTCTACCTTTGAAGACGGACTTCTGAAACTCTCCGGACTTATTGAGGAAGGACAGAAGGGCGGGGAGATTGTATCTGCCGGTGATCCCCGCTGTCTTGCTGAGATCGTGATGTACACGCTCGGGGGGCTGAAGCATGCGATCATCTTTGGATCTGATACCGCTGTTCTGAAGACGCGCTGGAATGCCATGACGGAGCTGCTTTTTTTTACCGAAGAAAAACCGGGCGACTGAAAGGTTTTTCCCTCTCTGTTTCCCTCTCCTTTTCCCCTCTCTTTTTTTCATCAGCCTTTTTCCTGCAAATTCTGATTTGTATCCATCTTTTCCGCATGTAATGTGCCGTTGTTGTACCCTGTATACTATTCGGGGGAAGTAATTCTGCACAAAAGGGGGAAATACTCAAAAATGGTGAATGAGCATCCCGGACGTGAAAGCAACCGGGGGATTTATGGGACTGGTGAGACTCATCATGTACCGGTATGGAACGATGGAGATTTTTTCTCCATTCTGTTTATGGCGTCTGGAGGTTCATACGCGGGGATTCCGGGCAGCAGGGATCGTTTCTGTGATATGTGTGTGGTTAGGGGATTACAGAAAAGACCCGGATATTATTCTCATTCAGAATAATGTGCCGCCTGATATAATCCGGCTTCTGTGGTCTGTAGGTTGGTGGTTTTGTGTTTACAGGCGTGTTCCCTGAAACAGTCTGATTGGTTGCTCATCCCGATATTCCGGGTGCCATTCATTGATGACAATTATGTCACCAATATGACATCTGCGTCATTTATATTTATTTTTTACTGACACTCGTGTCATCGTCTTGTTTGTCTCTTCCCCGGATGCATCCCACGTCCCGATGAGGCTGTACGTGGCAGTAATGACATGTGCTCCATGACAGGGGAGCGCTGACTCCTAAAAATTGGATTATTTCAGGGAATTATCCTATTTCAGTCCATGCTGCCACTTTTAAATCCATCCAGATCAAGTGTCACATGTCGAAATCCCAGGGTATGGAATGCCCTGCTGATGGCGTCCCGGAGAACAAAGATCCGTTCTGCGGATTCGGGATCAGTCTCGATACGTGCCACATCGGCGTGGACCCGGACCCGCACCTGCCGGGCCCCGGCAGCAACGATCACCTCTTCTGCCCGGGAGATGCGGGCGAGAAGCTGTGGGTCAAGACACTCGCCATAGGTGATTCGTGTGGCGAGGCAGGACGCAGATGGCTTTGCATATTCCGGTATCGAATGCATCTTTGCGATGGCCCGGATGTCATCTTTGGTAATACCTGCCTCGACAAAGGGGTGAGTAATGCCCGCCGCAAGGCCGGTCTGGTAGCCGGGGCGGTATCCGGCGATGTCATCGGCATTCGTCCCGTCTGCGATGGATGCAAATGCATGTTCATCCGCTACCTCACGGAGGATCCGGGCACTCTCCTGTTTGCACACAGCGCACCGGTTCTTTGGGTTCATCCTGAATTCGGGTTTTTCCAGGATAGCTGACTCCCTGACAAAGAGCTGCAGTTCTTCCCGTGCGGCGATGGCACGGGCAGCTTTTTCCTCACGCAAAGGGAGAAGAGGACTCACTATCAGACAGCAGGCAGCATTGTTGCCCAGAACATCACGTGCGACAACGGCGAGAACAGTGCTGTCGATGCCGCCTGAGTATGATACCAGCAGTGATTTTTTGTCCCTGATTGCCGCCCGCAGGTGAGTGTAGCGTTCCTGTCGTCGTTCTGTCATGGCGTTCCTATCCCCCGGTTTGCCCGGATGGTATGGTAGTCTTTGTCCCTGTCCAGATAAAACCTGCCGCAGACTCCTTCAGGAGTGATCCGGCAGTGGTATTTTTCTCTGATGTATTCGGCTGAAGTATTCTGATCTTATCTCATTCATACCCATACTGTCGGAAAAATTCAGAAATTATTTGAAAGGACAAATGTACTTAACAAATAAATAGAAATAGGTTGATTCCACAGATTTATGTCCGTTTTGAGTATAAAGAGTTAAACATTTCTGAATAAAATCTGTTATGTGATGAAAAAGAATCTGGTAATTCTCATGGCAGTCGCAGTGGTGTGTGCGACTGTGTTCATCTGTGGCTGTACGGGAAGTGGTGAAACACCCGCAGCTGATCAGACACCTGTGCCGACCGCAGCAGCGGAAGAAAAAATAGTCCTGACAGTCTACCAGGCTGGCAGCCTTACCAGTCCGATGGAGGAGATGGAGGCTGCATTTGAGGCAGAACACCAGAACGTAGATGTCCAGCTTCATCCGGCGGGCAGTACTGCACTGGCAAAGGAGATAACCGAGCTCGGTGCAGTTGCTGATGTCTATGCATCCGCTGACTATTCACTGATCCCTGGCCTTTTGATCCCTGACTATGCATCATGGTACGTGACCTTTGCAAAGAACCAGATGGTACTCTGCTACACGGACAAGAGTATGTTTGCAGATGAAGTGACCGCAGACAACTGGTACGAGATCCTTGGTCGTGACGAAGTCACCTGGGGCTTTTCCGACCCGAATCTCGACCCCTGCGGCTACCGGTCCCTCATGGTGATTGCACTCGCTGAGTTCAATTACAATGACGAGATGATCTTTGACAATCTCGTTGGCCAGTACTCACAGATCTACCCGACTGTTGCAGACGGTGTTGTCACCATTCATGCCAACGAAACCGCAGCTGTCTACCCGGTCACGATTACCCCCAAGAGTGTGGAGTTAATCGCCGGTCTTGAGTCCGGAAACCTGGACTATGCATGGGAGTACCGCAGTGTGGCTGAACAGAATGCGGCATCCGGTGTCAAATACATCGAAATGCCTGAAGCGATCGATCTTTCTGCCATCGCATACAAGGATATCTATGCAAAGGTGCTGATTGACACCGCGGGCGGCATGATGAAGGGCAAACCGATTGTCTATGGTGTCACGGTCCCGAAGACCGCAGATGACCCCGGGATGGGTGTAGAGTTTGTGTCCATGCTTATCGGTCCGACCGGTCAGCAGATCATGGCAGATGCAGGTCAGCCGCCAATCAATCCTCCGGTCGGGTTTGTTGACATTCCCGCAGCACTGGAGAGCATGGTTGAGCTGAGTGTCTGAATATCTCCCCTTTTTTTATTCCGGAGCAGATGAATGAAGAAGCCAGCTACGTTTCCTGATTCCTGTCTGCTGTCGTTTGCCCTGATTGGCAGCATGATTGTAATCCTGACCGTCATGGGCCTTCTCACGATTACCCTCGGTCAGGTCACGGATCTTCCGTACTTCATCTCCGTTGCAACGGAGTCAAAGGTCGTGGATGCCATCCTGCTGACGATGGCAGCAGGCCTGAATGCTGTGATTCTGCTCCTTATCTTTGGTATTCCCCTCGCCTATATTCTGGCACGGACGGATTTCAGGGGAAAAGGGCTGGTGGAGAGCATCGTTGACATCCCGGTGATGCTGCCGCATACTATTGCGGGCATCATGGTCTATATTCTCTTTATGCGCCGGGGAATTATTGGGGAACCGTTCTCACAGATAGGCATCATCTTTGAGAATGCGTACCCCGGAATTGTTGCGGCGATGTTCTTTGTCTCCTCCCCGTATTTTGTAAACGCAGTGCGTGACGGGTTCGAGAAGGTTCCGGTGCATCTGGAGAATGCGGCCCGGACTCTGGGAGCGTCGCGGTTTCAGGCCTTTCGTCTGGTTGTGCTGCCGCTTTCCCTGCGGCATATCTTCAGTGGCAGCATTCTCGCTTGGGGGCGCAGTATCGGTGAATTTGCGGCAATCATCATGATCGCCTACTATCCAATGGTCATATCGACACTGATCTACTACAAGTTCACCACCGCAGGGCTCAAAGAGAGTACAGCGGTGGCATTTGCAATGATTCTGGTCTGTCTTGTGGTCTTTGCCATTCTGCGTGGTTTGATGAAGAGGGTGGGGGTATACGATGATAGAGTTTGAGAATGTCTCGGTGACACTGGGTGATTTTCGGCTGAATGAAGTGAGCATCAGGGTAGAAAGCGGTGATTATTACTTCATCATCGGTCCGTCGGGTGCGGGAAAGACTATCATCCTTGAGGCGATGGCAGGTCTTCACCACCCGAATTCCGGGAGGGTGCTCATCGATGGGGAGGATGTAAGCAGGGTGCCTCCTGAGAAACGAAAGGTTGCGCTGGTCTATCAGGATTATTCCCTCTTCCCGCATATGACGGTCTATGACAACATCGCTTTCGGGCTAAAGCTGCAGAAACTGCCGAAAGCAGAGGTTGAGAGGCGTGTTGTTGCGGTTATCAGCCGGTTTGGCATTGCGCATCTCAGGAACCGTGCCCCGTATACGATGAGCGGGGGCGAACAGCAGCGGGTGGCCCTCGCCCGTGCTCTGGTGACAGAACCGGATATCCTGCTGCTTGATGAACCGCTCTCTGCGATGGATCAGGTAAACCGGGACAAGTTTGTCGCAGATTTGCGTGCCATTCACAAGGAACACAACCTTACCATTGTGCATGTCACCCATTCCCGTGAGGAGGCTCTCTCGCTTGCCACCCGGGTGGCGGTCATCATTGACGGTACCCTGGAGCAGGAGGGTGAGCGTGATGAGGTCTTCCGAAAGCCTCCGAACCGGAGAGTCGGCAGGTTTGTGGGCATTGAAAATGTCTTTGAAGGCATGGTGGCAGGCACCGGTGCCGGGGGTTCTGTGATCCGGATTGATGGATGCAGTATCAGGACCACGGATCCGGTGCCTGAAGGATGCCGGGTCTGTGTCTTTATCCGGGCCGCTGATGTGGCGGTACGGCGTGCGGGAATACCCGCGGATGACGAATACAATTGTTTCCCGGCAACGGTCGAGGAGATAATTCCCCGTGAATCCTATTATCTGCTGAAAATAGCGTGTGGCATCAGCCTGTACTCGCTTGCCTCAGAACAGGAGATCAAAGAAAAAGACCTCGCACCGGGGCAGGCTGTTTCGGTTTCGTTCAGTCCTGCATCGGTTCATGTTACGCGGGATGAGGTGCAATCCCCTCTCCTGGATCTCTGAGATATCCCGTCTTGGGGAATTTTCCTCTTTTTTTCAGATATTCCCATGTGTCAGGAATGAATAGGTTTCACGGGATTTTTCTCTCCTCTGGGATCTGTTCTGACAGGATAATTGGGAATCCGTACGGGATTTAGCGTGATATGGGGTGCAGGGTCTGCCTGTTCGCGGCTAATTAAGAGAAAAAGGAAAAGCCGATTATTTCTTCCGCCCTTTCCCTTCCCAGATGGCGGAGACCACGGTTTCCACATCTTCGTCCGTGTATTCCCGTGATCCGCTCTTCTTAATGCCGAGTTCTGTCACTATGACGGTCTGTGCCGCACAGATACCCTTTGCCTCTGCAATCTTTCCTGCACACCGGGCGGGGCATCCGTCAAGGATGATGACTTCATCCGCATCACGTGCTGCCGCAACAATGCCTTCTGCGCCTGCTGCGAGGAGGGCGATGCAGGCAGCGCCGCCATAGCCTTCTTCAGTCAGCTGTATTGCAGCACAGTTGGTGAGCTGTCCGGTGTTTGCCACGCCTGCACAGGGGAAGATCAGGCGTTTGGTGACTTCTTCTGCCTGTTCCGCCTCACTGCATGAGCAGCCGCAGGAGCATACGGGTTTATCTGCCATTTTACTCATCACCCCTGAAGGAGGGCAGAGATTTCCTTCACGTCTGCCACACGGCCCGAGACCTTCAGTTCACCGTCTATGATGAGGGCCGGTGTGAGCATCACACCACGATCCATGATCGCACTGATGTCATCAACCTTGACGATCTCCGCTTCTGTTCCGGTCTCTTTCACAGCTTTTTCAACATTTTTCAGGAGGCGTTTGCACTTCATGCAGCCGGTTCCCAGCACTTCAATTGTTACCATTATTTCATCATCTCTTTTTGATATTCTGCAAATACTGCATCTGCATACGTTTCTTCGGCAGGTGCCGGCACATAGTTGTAGATTTTCACCTGGCGTATGAGTTCACGGCGTATATCCGTTTCACCGGTGATGTCTGCGCCTGCCACGTCTTCAAAGATCTGTTCCAGCATCGAGAGGCCGACAACGCTGTCCCCGACAGATATCTGCCGGATTCTTCTCATCGCATCGGCCGCACAACATGGTATGTGTCTCTTCATCTTCTCTTTCTCTCCCTCATCCAAAGAATGTCCCGTAGACAAGTCCTGCTGCCGTTGAAAATACAATCACCAGTGCGACGTAGGCAGCCGTCTTTTTCGCACCCATGATCCGGGTGAGAACGAGGATGGAGGGCAGACTGATCGTCGGTCCTGCGAGCAGCAGGGCGAGAGCCGGGCCGCCTGCCATCAACCCCTGAGTATAGCCGAATGTCCCGCCGATGATTGGCACTTCAAGCAGGGTCGGCATGTAGAGAATGGCACCTACAACTGCACCTAAAAAGACCGAGCCGACGGAATTTGTTCCGAAGAAGGGCTGGAAAGTCTCGGGCGGGAGGAAGAATGCGATCACCCCGACGATGAAGGTGCCGCCGACGAGGATTGGGAAAATCTTCTTCACGAGATCCCATATTTCATATCCCCATTCGGTCACTTCATCGCGTTCAAAGAAGTAGATGAGGAGAACCGCAATTGCGAGTGTCAGGAGATAAACCACCGCAAGACGCAGCACCATGTCAAGCTGTGAGGCGCCGATGATCAGGACAAGGACGAGCATCACAAAGAATGCCGGGTTCACCCAGCGTGGGCGCTCTTCTCCCCCTCCCGCCGGTGTGGGCGGCATCGCTGCGGCTGCACTTCGTGCTTCTGCGTCGTGCTCTTTGAAGAGGGCTGCCATAATGAGGCCGATGACGATGGCCATAAGGATGGCAAAGACTGCACGCGCAATACCGATCTCCAGTCCCAGTACCTTTGCCGTGTAGATGATGGCGAGTATGTTGATCGCGGGGCCGGCATAGAGGAAGGCGATGGCAGGCCCTATACCGCTGCCCTTCTTCATTATTCCTGCAAACATCGGGAGGATGGTGCAGGAGCATACGGCAAGGACAATGCCTGAAACCGATGCGATGCCGTATGATACCGATTTCTTTGCATCCGGACTGAAATACTTCAGTATGGCGTCTTTTTTTACAAATGCAGCAATTGCACCTGCAATAAAGAATGCCGGAACCAGGCAGGTCACCGTATGTGCGGCGAGATACTCGATAACTGCGTCCAGACCGGAGACCAGTGCTCCGGTGATATAGTCTGTCATGGTATATTCCTACTTGTTCAATTTTTGTTGAACTAATCTGGGCGATGAACATATATAAAAGTAATTCAAAAATTCTTGAACAATGGGGCGCAGGCAAAGGAAGTGCACTGCCTGCACATGCCCCGCCTGTCTTACCACCAACCATATGTCTGGGAGTACAATGAAACCATCATGCTGCAGTGAAATACCGGCTGAGGCTCTGGAGACGATTGCCGCACAGGGGGGTCTCGAAGGGCTTCTCTCGGCCATTCCGGACGATGTGACCATTGCACGTGTACGGGCTTTTCACCACGCCTGTGCAGATGTGTATCGTGTCAAAATAATTGAGATGCTCCGGGTTCAGCCCCTCTGTGCCTGCATCATCAGGGAAGCACTGGGAATTACCAAATCAAAACTCTCCTATCACCTGAAGATCCTCCAGGAGGGGGGGATGATCACAGGTACGGCAAAAGGAACCTGGATCGTCTATGAACTGACTGAATACGGTTCATTCTGCTCTTCCATCAATCAGCGGGCCGCTGCGTGCACGGGGTATATCGGAGAAAATAAATGAAGCCAGAGAAATTACTCGTTCTGATTACCTGTTCGGGTTTGTCCAATACCGGCAAATGCACAACGCGGGCGGCGATAATGCTGCGCCAGCGCTGCCCGGAGATGATTGACTACCATATCGCCGCATCAGGATCAGACCCGTTCATGGTGCCGGATGGACTGGATGCCGGTTCGCTGCGGGTCATTGTCATTGACGGGTGTGACGATTACTGCGGGAGAAACAAAGCAGAACAATGCGGTCTTATCCCTGACTGTCATGTAGTGGCAACCACATGCGGTGTGATAAAATCCGGTATGGATGAGCCGGGTTTTTCTGATATTGAGGCGGTATGCCGTGCTGCAGAACGGGAGATCCGCCACTGAGCTGTTGAACCTGTGGGGGGCGGGAACCCGGGTTTTCTCCCACTCTGATCCAAAGAGCCGGCAGTATCAGAAATTTTGGTAAAGGGGCTTGAGCAGCAGAAACGGACGGCCCCCCTCTCTGTGGAGACTGGATGGGGTACGCGGCCGGATACGGGAGGGGGATGGTGTTTCCATCCCGTTCTTTCGTCAGCGTTATTCTGCACGTTTCCCGGGGCGCATCCGAAGCCACTTGGGGAACTGAAGCCCGGTCTCGATAGCAATGCCCCGGAATCCTGTCATGAAGCAGATCGCAACGATCGACCATTGCGTGGTATACTGCGGGGCAATATCAAGCAGGAGTACGTAGAGGATTGCGCCAATCAGCACCGGGGTGACAAAGAGCTCTTCAGAGGCAATCATCATCGGTGGCCTGCCGGTGAGGAGATCCCGGATGATACCGCCTGTGCATGCTGTGACAAATCCCATGATCACCGCCACCTCCCCCGAATGGCCGAGTGCCAGTGTCTTGTCGATGGCAGCAACCGAGAAGAAGGCGACGCCGATGGCATCTGCATAGAGCAGCACTTTCCACATCTTCTCCCGGAAGATGGATGAAAAGAGGAACGCCACGAGGCATGCAAGGATGGCAAGCCACACGACGGTAAAATCCCTAACCCAGAATACCGGGATGTTGAGAATGATATCGCGCAATGTGCCACCGCCGATGGCTGTCACTACGCCGAGTACGAAAACCGTGAGAATGTTTGCGTCCTGCCGGGCACCCGCTATTACCCCGGATATGGCAAAGGCGGCGACGCCGACGACGACGATGAATATGGGGGGATCTGTCATTCCAGATACGTGATGGGATGTCAGAGATATTAAGACGTATGTGGAGCTGCCCGGCCAGATGTTTCATGTTTTTTGCTTCTGCCGGAAAGCACCGGTGAACGTGGGCCTGATGCAAAATGTGTTGACCTGCACCATTTCTGATGTTCCCGTCCTCCGGGAGCCGAGCAGGAATATCTGCCGCAGATATGAGGGATGACTCCCAATGAGAGTCTTCGTTGCGCGTGGGGACAGGGATACGAAGGGGGGTGTGAGGACTGGTAAAGCCCCTTTGGCAGGCAAAAAACGGAATGTCGGTGGTGAGGGAACTTTCTGTCTCCCTCAGAGGTCATTTTCAGGATAGAGGTGCCATACTCCACGATTTTCGGTCATTTTCAGGTGGATGATGGCGGCAATGCCGATCACCGTCCACGGAATGACGAAGAGCAGGTACCGTGTCAGCGGAGCCGCCTCAAAGACCGGAAGGTAGATGATGGGGCCTGCGGTGCTGTTGAACGAGGCGTGAGCGAGCACCGCCGGCCAGAAACTTCCGGAACGAAGCGTCAGCCATGCAAACACCCCGGAGGTGCCGAGGGTAAAGAGCGGCATTAATACCAGGCTTCCCAGGAGTGGATAACCGGGAAAGTTATATCCGGCGTAAATGATGGGAGCATGCCAGATGCCCCAGAACAGCCCGAGGAACACAAGCCCTGCCACAACACCATACTGCGCAATCAGCCGGTTCTGCATCACACCCCGCCATCCGAACTCTTCACCGAATGTGGCAATTGAGGTGATCGCAATTCCTATCATCATGGTGGCGATGAACTGAAGAACGAAGGAGTCAACAGAGATCTGCTGCCCGTCCATTCCCGGGAGGTTGATCAAACCTGTTGCGCTGTCATACAGCGTCTGTGTTATCACGCCCGTTGCGACAGCTGCCCAAATCACAAGGATGGTCCCCACGACCGGGACGAGCACTGCCGCCAGCAGGTAGCGTTTTTTGCCCACTGCAGTGAGGATCGGTTTTGCGCTTCGTTTCGTCCGGCGCAGGTACACTAATCCCGCGATGGTGGGGAAGAACATCAGGAGCGTGGCCATCAGGGTAAAATACGGCCCAGCAACTCCGCCAAAGAGAAGAACCAGTCCCTCCCAGATGAACGAGATGAGAAGGAGCCCCCCCATCATCAACAGGAGGTTCCGGTGTTCACTCTGCATTCCGGGCATCTCCGCCAGCGGCGAGGCGCTCCAGCACCTCAGTGATAATTTGGTCGATTCCTCTCATGTCATCATGCAGGCCCCGGAGAAGGGCAATCTTTTCTGCCAGTTCTTTCGGTGGGTTATCCGTCTGATACCGTTCGATCATCGGTGGAATTTCCTTCATCATCACCAGTGTCTGCGTATGCCGTATCTGCTCAAGCTGGCGCATAAACGTTGCGATGAGATCCTTGTGCGCATACACATAGACCTTCCGCGTCCCGGGCCGCGTACGCTTCACGATGCACCCGGCATGTTCAAGCATCTGGCACTTGTTGCTCACGGATGCGAGTGAATACCCCGCCTCTTCAGCAAGAGTGGCCATCGCCATCTCCCCCGGCTCGATATACAGGCGTGCCAGGAGCCATGAGGAAAGGGCATCCATACCATTTGCACCCCCGATACCTGTCTGGAACATCCGGATGAAATCATCCTCAAGTGTTTTTGCTTCCTCCATATATTCACCACATTCACTATTTATTAAAAATAATGAAACATTGGAATAAAGAAGTTTCGATCAATTTCATCCGATAACCGGGAGTTACTATGTGTTCTCCCCGGACGCATTCGCATGGGGAAGCACCCGGGACATGATCATTCTTCCGTGAACGGAGGGGCAGTTGATGCAAAAAAGAAGGGGTTAGGGCCTGTTATCGGTTTCCAAATGTCATGATTGGCTGAAGCCGTCTGGCGCACTGCATCCAAACTGCAGCGACTGCATCCCTGTCAGGGCTCAGTATATCAGATAAGGGAATCAGGTACTCAAACCGGAGTGCCATGAAGGCATCCGGTTCAGGTGATTTTTTCGCATTTCTGCCCTGATAGAATGACTTGTAATAGGCGGTTGCCTCTTCCCCATACCGCGGGTCGATCTCCATCGTGGTCAGCCCTTTTCGCATCGCCTTTTCAAACCCGGCCCGCACACCGTCAATGCGTCTCATGATGGAGGCAGCAGATGTCTGGTTCTGGCTGAACTTCACCACAAGCTGAAAGTAGTATTCATCCCATCCGACCGGTCCGAGGGGTATTTTGGTATACAGGCGGGAGGTAAACCGCTGATCAGGAGGAAGGGCGGCCAGCAGGGCGTCAAATCCTTCGGGATCGTTCTTCAGGTTCTGATAAAATCTCCCGATGCTGGACGGATACTCGGTATTGGTAATGATCTGGATATTTCGCTTTCCGATAAACAGGTTCAGGAATGTATCCTTCTCCTCTGCCGGGGTATCAAAGAATGCGAGATGTACATAGCTGAAGTCCCGGTCATCATATCCTATTCGGGATGTGCGGCATCCCAGACCATCCCGCAGCATCGTATAGATGGGTTTTATTTTTTCTTTCAGAAAACGCTCGGATTGCTCTGTGAGGAGCGTTTTTTCATGCTCATTCATCTCCGGCAGATGGCAGAACAGATCAAAATCCTGCAGTGAAAAATATCCGGAACCGTTGCTGTTCATGCCGCATTCGTTATCCTGTGTACATATCTGCCTATCGAAGGATGAAACCGGAATCCGTCCTGCCGGCAGGGATGCTGATTACATCTGATACCCTGAAAACAAAATCGCTGACACACTATAGCGGACATGAACCGGAAAGCGGCCTCCCGGAGGAGAAAACCGCTATCTGCCGCAAAAAAAGGGAATAATGATATCCCTCAGGTTCATTTTGGATCAGTTGTGGATGGCGTAGACGATGTTTACCGTTGCTGTCACATCAAGGGTGCCTGCCTCGATGGGTGTTGGTGCATAGAGCTTTGCCGACTCCCCACCAGCGTATGACATCGTATCTGCATAGGTCATCGGGGTTGAACTGCCGTATGTCGTGACGTCCTGCACGCCGGTGATGGTCACGCCAAGGGCACCTGCCAGCGTATCAGCATCGCCGCGGGCCTGTGCAACCGCTGCAATCAGTGCCTGTGCACGCAGGGACTGCGCCTTCTCATCACTGATGGTAAACCGGATGGAGTTCACGTTGTTTGCGCCGCTCATCACCGCGGTATCGATGATTTCACCGGCACGGCTGACATCGTTATAGGTGACAGTTACCGTATTTGAGACCACATATACCTCTTTTTTGCCGTAGAACGGGCTGTTGTCATCCGGTGTCTGGGAGTACATCCGGTATCCGGATGTCTGAATATCCTCTGATGCGATACCAAGTTTTTTCAGGGCACTGATGACAGCAGAGGTCTTCTGTGCATTCTCCTGCTGGGCGGTTACCGGATCGGTGTGGGTCGTCTGCACACCGACAGAGATAATAACTTCATCCGGAGCGGTGGTCACCGATCCGGTGCCTGAAACCGTAATTGAGGGGATGTCTCCACTGTCTGCGGCGGCCACCGGGATCACGAGGCAGCATGCCATAATCAGGCAGAGGGTAATCCACTTCATCTTCATTGTCATATGCACTAATAGGCATGATTTAAATATAACTTTGTCTTTGACTTCGAATTTGTTCGCACATACATCTTCCTGAAAGCTTTTCTGAATCCCTGAGAGGGTGATTGTCTCGTGCGATGCATTGCCTGTCCGTTGTGATAGCGATGAGGGCCGCATTCTTGTCCTGAATCTCCGGAAATGTATATTTCCGGTTCTTAACGGACTTAAATGGCTGTATCGGCCATACATCATGTTTTGAACCTGATCCACAGCGCTGGCTATTATCCGCGTGGTTCGGCCGGGCGGTGGAGTATCCGGCGAAACTATATTATTGCGAATGGCGAAGAGGGGGGTTATGGCAGATAGTGTCATTCTCGGATTTCTTATCTCAGCTGCTGTCATTGGTGTGATACTCCTTCTGGCTCATGCCCTGGTGAGAACCGACGGGGGAAATATTCTCAACATCATCCGTGCTGATTACTGGGTGCCGAGTCTGTCACTCTTCCAGTTTCTGCTCTGGACGTTAGTCATCTCGTTTTCATATATCTGGATTACCGCCATCAGGATATTCGAGGGGAATTTCTTGTTTTCGACCGCAATTCCGCCGAATCTCTATCTGCTTCTCGGCATCAGCGTCGTGGTGCCCCTGATCAGTGTCGGCTACACAAAATCGACCTACAAACCGGATACGCCTGCAAAACCGCCAGAAAATCTTCCTCCCTTCGGCATGATGCTGAAAACCAAGGGGAAAATTGCCCTCAACCGGTTTCAGATGTTTCTGTGGACAATTGTTGGTGTTGTTCTCTACCTCTCAGTCGTCGTGGGGACGGTGACTGATGGTGGTGACGCCGCCCTGCTCTCCCTTCCCGACATCGATCCGACCCTCGTCTACCTGATGGGGCTCTCGCAGACGGGGTACCTCGGCGGCAGGCTGGTAGGCGAAGAGAAACCGCCTGCGAAAACAAAGACGATGGCCAAAGAGCCATCTGCTGGAAAAGCTGACACCTCTCCTGCCGTGGCGGTGGCATCCGCCGAATCGGTGGCCATGACAGCAGAGCAGACGAAACAGTCCCGGAAGCGAATGCCGGAAAGTGTCCGGAGGTTTCTCGTGGACGACCTGGGCCACTCACGGAGTGTGCAGGACAGGCTGGAGATTGCGATCGACAAGGCAGAGATTAAGGGATTTTCCCGTTATTACCTCATCGGAGATGGATTTTATTATCTGATTGACCGTGGGCAGATCCGAGGTGCGGGGAAGGGGTCACAGGTTGATATCATGCGGCATATCAGCGATGTGAAAGATGAGATCGGTGAAGCGGAGGTGCTGCAGGTATAATGGGTGAAGGGGCGGACGCATTCCTCTTTTGAGAGAATGATGGAAGAGGGGTTTTCATTGGGGGATGTGGCTGCGACTGCGCTTGTTACTCTGTACTGCCATGCCATCGAGACCCGGTCAGAGAGCCCGATCCTGTCTGACCCGAAATCCGTCGAAATCACGACGGTGCTTGATCCTGTTTTGTCACGCTCCGGTGACCTGTTGGAGCAGACACTGGCAAAAGGCGCCCTGGACCCGATGCTGGTGGTGCATATTGCCATTCGTGCAAAAAAATACGACCATTATGTCTTGGATTTTCTGGCACAGTATCCGGACGGGGTGGTTGTGAACATCGGGTGCGGGCTTGACTCCCGTTTTTTGCGGACAGACAACGGTGCTATGCACTTCTATGATCTCGATCTTCCCGAAGTCATCGCCCTTAAAAAACTGTTTTTCACCGAAACCGGGCGTTATCATCTGATTGCGTCGTCTGTGCTGGACGATGCCTGGCTCTCTGTTGTTTCTGCACATTCCGGCCCGTTTCTCTTTCTTGCAGAGGGGGTGTTCATGTACCTCGGGAGTGAGGCGGTGAAATCCCTCGTGCTCAGGCTCCGGGAACACTTCCCCGGGTCAGAACTGGTATGTGAGGTGGTGAATGCGTTCTGGCTTAAAAAACCTCTCAACAAACTGGTGGAATACAAGATGCGACGCCGCCTGCACTTCGGAAAGGATGCGGTCTTTCGTTCCGGCATCAGCCGCAGCGACGAGATGGAGGGGTGGCACCCCGGCATTCGGCTGCTGGATGACTGGTCGTATTTCGACTCCGGTGAGAAGAAGCTCGGCTGGCTGAAGATTTTTTCCCGGTTCCGGCTGTTTCGTTATGTCCAGTGGACGGTGCACTATCGGCTGGAGTGAGTGCAGATGAATCCTGTTCCGTCTGGACACTGTGGTACCCGGATGCTGATCCGTTGAATTGCCGTTATATTAAAATGGTCAACCTGCATATGTTGACGCATGTCACTCCCCCTGTCTGACCGCCAGTTTGAGTTCTGGAAGCTGCGCCGTGACGGCCTCGCAAATATTCACATTGCACAACAGTTCCGGATCTCCCGGCAGGCGGTCTCAAAGGCGCTTCTCTCCATGGAAGACAAGGTGGAGACGACGCTTCTGGAGATGGCCCGCGCAAACCGGATTGAGGCGGAGCGGTATAACGCAGAGAAGGGTGTCCTTTTCGGGCGGTCTGTCCCGTTCAATGCGGGAGCCATTGTATTCATATCGGCAAAACACGGCGTGCAGGTATGGTATGAGCACGAGGGTGAGTGCGGTTCCTGTCCCCGCTACCGGGAGTGTGTCGAGCTGCTCTGGGATTTTGCGGATGAACTGCATCTCTCTCTTTCAAAGACGGATGACCCGACACGGCTTGCGGATGAGTTGTTTACTAAACTCAGGGAGATGGTCTGACGATGTCCTGTAAAGATACGCAGCAGGAATGCATGGGATGGTGCCCGTGCGAGCAGCAGATGCCCGGAAAGATGCTGAAGATGCCGGTCACCGGGATCGGTGATGCCGACGGTGGAGGAAACCGGAAGGTTCCCGCTGAATATTGCTGGTGGCATCGCTATCACAACCAGCTCCTCGTTGCAGCGCTCCTCGCTTCGGCTGTTGCAATGCTCCTCGTCTCTCTGGTGGGAAGTCCTCCGGGTTCCGTATGGACGGCACTTGCCATCGCAGCAGGTGCCACGATTGGCCTCTCGCTGAATCATTCAAAGCGGTATGGAGAGATTGCCGCAGGAAAATGGCGGCGGGGAAAAGTGCCCGCGAAAAAGCGCCTCTTCTGGAGTATGGTGATGCTCGCTCTCATCGTGATTTCTCTCATCTGTCTGGGATGGTTTATCCACGAGGGGATGTTTGACACCCTTGGGATGGTTGCTGTTGGCTCTGCTCTCATCTACTGGTCTTCTCTTGCGATTACGATTCGCTGGGAACGGCGGCACGGGGCAGTCCTGATTAAGGAGTGGGGATCGTGGGATGCCGTGAATTCGGCGGCAACTGATGATGGATAACTGATTGAGAGATAATAAAGGGGAAAATATGACGAAATATACTGATATTGTGCGGAAACGTCTGGGCTGGTGTCCCAATGCGGATGCCTTCGGCGGGTCCCGATACAGCGGGAAGGAGCAGGATTGTGAGCATGCATGGAAGCGGGGTGGGCCTGACCCGGGGCCGTCCCCGGAATCGGATACGCCTGCAGCGACCCCTCATGGATACCGGGAAAACATCCTCCTGATTCTCATCGCGGTGGGCTGGCTCTTTCCTGTCGTCTACCAGCAGGAGTTCCTGTTTCTTTTCATGGTCATCAGTGCTGTTGCCGTGTACTGCGACGCCCAGAACATTCATGCGGGGGAGAAGTTCGAGAAGGAGACGCTCTTTGGCGATATCGTCGCATGGCGTCCGCTGACGTGGGGGGCGGCCACGTTTGTCGGCGGAATCATCATCATGGCCATCTATCTCTTCCACCGGAAAGAGATCTACACCGCGAACACGGAAAAGGCGTCTTCATGAATATCAGATCATGGCTTGAGAAACGTGCCGGCTGGTGTCCGAACGAATGCCAGGGTGTGGCGAGTGCCGGGATAACCCCGGAGAGATACGCAGACACAGTGCCGTCCGCTCGTGGTGGATTGCGGAGCACGGCTCTCAGCTGGTGGAACCAATACCGCAACCGGGTGCTGGTGATGGCTGTCAGTCTGACGGCTGCAACCATTGCCCTGTCCCTTCTGTTCGGTGATGCATCGGGTAATACCTGGAAAGGGATTGTCCTTGGTAGTATCATTGGAATCTCGGCGGGTATTGTGACCTTATGGCATTCCTGGAATCGGTATGACAGAATTGATGCCTGAGAATTCATTGCCGTTCATGAAACGACACACCAGCGGATGATTCGCTATGGTGGAATACTTATTCTTTCCGTCGCGGTTATTGTCTGGATGGTACTCCAGATGTTCAATGGGGCCACTCATCTGATTCTTGCGGCAGAGGCAGGTCTCTGTATCGTCATCTGGGTTGTGTACTTCACTGTGTTTGTCTGGGAGAGGCGACGTCACAAGGTGGTCATCGCAGAGAATCGGTCAATGTACGCCATTGACAGGGATTGAGCACGCTGGTTGTGCTTTTTCATCCGTGATTGTAGCGGGGCTGTCTGTTTCTCACTAATCGGCACAAGAATAATCCCATAATATCCTTAGCCGATGAACGGACAAACCCGTGAATTATGGTACACATATCAAAATGGCGGAATGATCCCGGATACATCAGATCAGCAGGATTTGTGAAAAGTTGCAGCTCTATCCTGACAATATCTCAATAAGCCAATGCAGGAACGCCACGGTAAGGGGAAAAATGAATATTACCGCAATAAATGCCGCAAGTACCAGCAGAGATCCAAGTAATATCTTATCCCCATCTGTTTCCTGTTTCTCAATGATGGTGAAAACCGAATGAATTGCCGATTCAATCATCGTGGGCCGGTCATCACCTTTGTTGTATTTGCCTGCCAGGACATGGAACATCAAAAAAACAAGTGATATGACGAACAACACCAACAGGAATGGAGAGTAGAGCTTATCCGTTAGGGTCTGGATTGTTACCGCCGAATCAGCAAACGTGTATCCGAAATAGAGAGCGGCGAGAGCGGCAACCGCAAGCGTGTACTGACGGTATCTTATCAAAAGAAATGCAAGCAGACCGGCACCGATTGCTTTTAAAAATAAGTAAATCCCTGCTGACGTCCCGGCGAGTCTCACTCCGAAAATAAATCCTTCCCAGTTGATCAGAAAGACAACCATATACATCAGAAAAGACAGGAGAAGGATGGCGATGAGGACATATTTCAGGAAAACATCAATATTTTTTAAAACCCGTTTTATTTCCATCCTGGTATCCCCGTCCTGTTTTTTCCGGCAGATACAAAACGTTCGTCTCTTCTGGTATACGTTAGTACGTTCGCCGAATATTCAGTGATCAGATGAACATGGCGTGTGCCGATGAAGGTATACTGACATGAAGGGCCGCGCTCTGTTGTCGCTCACCGTATTATTTTCAGAACAAAAAGCGTAATCTTGTGAAATAAGAAACGGGTTAAACCCTGTTTCTTATGCAATACATACTGTAGAGATGTACATCAGTCCTCCAAGGAGCAGATACTGGCCGTCTGCAATGAGATCATAGAGTATCCTGCTGAGATCGGCTCCGTTAAAGAAAAGAATGTATCCCTGGATATAAATCGCGATACCGGCGAGGATTGCCGTTTCAACTGGTGTTAGCCAGCCGCTGCAAAGGACGAGAATAATCCCGATACCCATGCCGTTCATCACCGACAGGAGGATTCTGGTTCTCTGTATCCCAAGGATAACGGGGATGGTCTGAACACCTGTTTCGGCATCCCCCTTTACATCCCGTATGTCAAAAACCGTCGAATCGATAAATGAAAGGAGAAAGAACAAGAACCCAACCGCAATTGTCATCTCGCCAGGGGGACATCCGCTGCAGGCAACCGGCAGAAGTGCAATCGGAAGAGCCCATGCAAGTCCCACAATGAAGTTTTTCACAAAAGGGATGTCCTTCAGGCGACGATACCTGAATCCATGGGGCAGAAACGGAATGCTGTACAGAACTCCGTTTATGAGGGGTATGGCTGTGATCGCCACCGCTGCAATTCCGTATATTCCCGCAATCAGAAATGCAACAACGTATGTCGCAATGGATAAATCCATGAGAATCTTTGCATATTTTTTCGTGAATGCATAGCGTCTGGAATGGTTGATTGCATCTTCATCTTCGTCTGTTTTCCGGTTCAGGTTGTACACCGAAAAGGTCACGAGGAATATGATGAGGCATGCCGGCAATGACAGCGGTATGTCCTGAAATACAGATGACAGATATACCATTGACACGGCGGCAATGCAGAGATACAACGAGCTGTACAAAAAGTTGTCAAACACTACCCGAAGTTTCAGGTCAATGTTTCCGGGGGTATGCTCATATTTGAACATACAATACCGTGGATATTGGTATTTGACATTAGTTCGTTCGCCGAATATTCAGTTATCTGATGAATATAAAGCAACTCTCAGAAGGTTCAGGAAATGTCGGTCCAGGCAGGGGACGGGTTCATATGAGGGTAAATTCTTCTGATATTTCCCGGTAATACGAAAAGAGGCGCTCACCCCAGGCAAGGGCCAGACTGTCGGTGCCAATGAGGTCGCTTGATATGTCGTATTTGAGATCGTCATTCCTGCACAGGCCGAAAGAGAGGGTTGCATTGGTCACCGTCAACCCGATATAAAGGGGTGTGGGTGCCACATATACCCTGAAGTGATTATACTTTTCAATCTGTTTGATTTTACTCAGGAACGGTTCCTTCCTGAGCTCTTCAGCGATCTCAGTGTTCACCACCATCTCCACAGGCACGCCTTCCTTCACCTTTGCAATGAGAGCATCGGCATGGGCGTGGCTCATGAAAGAGGAGACGACACATATCCGTTCGGCGTTTTCAATCATCTCAAAAAAACACTCGAGAACAGAGAAAATATCCGTATTGCTGGTTTCAACCACCGTGGCATTGCAGAGGTCTCCGATATCACGCAGGAAAGGAGCCGGAAGTGCTTCCAGATAGTGTGACGACCAGAATGACGGATTTTTGCTGAAAAGGTATCCCGTTCTGATATGACCCTGCACTTGTGATGAAATGACATTTCCCTGGGGGGTCAGATGATAGGCGTCGTCATGGTGGTGGATATAATGCACTTCCTCCAGAAACCGGATCTTCGGGAGGAGTGTCTGTGAAGTAGTGCTGGTCACCTCACGGAGCTCCCCAAGGGTTTTTTCCCCTTCGCCCAGTGAGATCATGATCTGCAGCAGCAGCCGTGACCGAAACAGCTTCTGGATACCATCCTGATAGGTATTGAAAATCTCAAGGGTCTCCATGCTGTCCTCCAATAGTACTCGTTATTTTAACCCATATATACTCGTTTATTTTTATAATGTGCTGAAACCTGTTTGTCTGTCATTTAGTATGGAAAATCCATAAAATGGGTCTCAATCTGTCCGTCACATCTCGTGAATCATCCTTGAATATCAGGATGGCTGTTAATGTGCGCCTGCCTGATTTCCGCAAGATCTCTCTTACATGCCGGGTTCAGATGTACTCTTCAGCCGCCTTTTTGATCTTCTGATTGACGTTGGGGCTGTTTTCCATCCGGTGCCAGTCGTCTTTGCTCATGCCCATAAAAAAATTGCATGAGCGGCATTTGAGCCAGATCTCGTATTCATCAGGCTGTTCTGCATGCAGTTCGTCTTTTCCGCATTTTGGGCACTGATACGCAACTTCTTTCATAAAAAACTCCTTTGAAAGTCCCTGATGAGGGATATGTGCGCATGGTAATAAGCCTCGTGGTTTTGTTATCTGTTGAATTTGCTCTGGAATGTGAATTTCAGGGGGAATCTGCGCTTTTATTCCGCCACTTGTTTCCCTCTGCATGATGGACGATCTATTTTGCATCCTCAACGCAGCAAATATCAGGTGCGGGACTGCGGATACAAAACAGCGTCCACCAGTGGCCGCCATACATTACAGAGATGAGCTACATTACAGAGATGAGCTGTATGGCACGGGGGAAGGGATTGCTAAGGTTTTCTTCTGCCCGTCTCCTCCGAAAAATGCCTTCGCAAAAATGAAATACAAGGGTTTCAGATGGGTTTCCGGTGAAATAGTTCCCGCAAAGAGCACTACCACCATTTTTTTGATGATGCCGATGCAATTGAAAGGAATACTCGTGTGAACCCGTTCCCGGGTGCACGATCGCATGAGATGGTATGATGACCCGAACAGTTGTACTCTCGGAAGACCCGGAATTTCTCGCTGAACTCTCCGAGTACCTTGAGGTTCTTTCCAGTCCGACACGCCTGAAGATCCTCCGGGCTATCGAGCGCCGTCCGATGGAGATCCGTGAAATCGCATCAGAGATTGAAACCAGCTACGAGAATACAAAAAAGCACCTGAACAAACTTACCGCAACGGGCATCATCAAAAAGGAGGCAGGTCTCGGACGTGAGACGGCCAAAGGGGTTCACCCGGTCTGGAAGTTTTCGCTGCAGCCGGGAGGGCTTGAATCGGTCATCACGAGTCTGGGGGTGTTCTCCTCCGGTGCGGTTCCGGCCGGGTTTGGGGATGTTGCATCCCGCGTCAGGACCGTCAAATCGATCCTGACCGGGGGTGAGGCCCTGCCCATGCTCCTCCTGACACTGGGGGAGGAGGACGGGAGGGTATTCCCCCTGAATTCCGACACCATTGCCCTTGGCAGGGAAGACCTGCCGAATGAGGCCAGGTATACCCCGGCAACAGACATTATCCTTCCCGCTTCGTATGCCGCCGTTTCCCGGGTGTCCCGGCCCCATGCACGGCTGAGCCGTACGGGAGAACAATGGCGGCTGGAAGACTGCGGAAGTACCGGCCAGACCATGGTGAACGGTGTCCCCCTGGGGAGAGGCGAGAAGAGGCCGGTCATCGGGGGCGACATAATCGATCTCGCAAACGGGGTCGGAAGTGCCCGGTTTGTCGTGATTGGCCCTGATAGTGATGAGGGATGAGGAACGATGAATGATACCCGCCGGGTGCCCGGCCTCCAGAGTCCGTTCTGCCGTGTACTCTGTATCACCCTTGTCCTGCTCTTTCTGGCGGCCGCCCCGGCCATGGCAAAGACAAATGATACCAAATCCGGGAAGATCTGGCCCGGACAGGGTGTCGGCCCGGCAAAGATCAACACGCCGGTACCTACCACAGAACCGTTCACGGAACAAACGCCCGTGAACACTCCGGGAGCAACTCCCGAACCAACTCCCGCAGCAACATCCACGGAAAATCCTGTGGAACCATATGCGCAAGACCTTCAGAACGAAACGGCCGAAGCAGCGGATGGCGTGGATGCAGGCGAGGCCCCTTCTGCTGACGGGGAAGATGGAAACGGCCTGCTCTTTCTTCTCATCCCGACTGCGGCCGTTGTTGCCGCCGGTGTGATCATCGCAACCCGGGGGCGGGGAACGGCAGGTGATGGCATGCCTGAACCTCCGGCGGGAGGCGAAGCAGACATTCCTGTCTCGATCAGGACTGTGGTGAAGGGGGCCGGGAATATTTCCTCCCCCCGTGTCCAACCATCATATTCCGGGTTTCCCGAACAGCTCGCATCAAAATACCGGAATATTGAATATCTTGGTCAGGGAGGGATTGCCTGTGTATACAGGGCGGAAAGGATCTCCGATGGCGGGGCGGTTGCGGTAAAGATCCCTATCGTTCCCGATGAGCAGACGGGCACCCATTTCATGCGGGAGATCCGGTTCTGGGAACGTCTGCACCACCCGAATATCCTTGCGATTTATGCGGCAAACATCCTCCCTGTCCCCTATGTGGAGATGGAGTATGCCCATCATTCCCTGAAGGACTGCCCGCTGCCCCTTTCGCCGGAAGCGGCCGTTCGCGTGATCCGGGGCATCGCCGCCGGCCTCTCATTCGCCCATGAAAACGGAGTGATTCACCGGGATATCAAACCCGAAAACATCCTCTGTGCAGAGGGCCGGATCCCGAAGATTACCGACTGGGGACTGGGATCGGTGACCGACGGGGGACACCGGACGCAGGTCGGCGGGTTCTCACCCGGATATGCGGCCCCGGAACAGCTGAGGCCGTCCGTGTACGGAGGAGAAGACGTCCGCACCGACCTGTACCAGCTGGGCGTACTCTTCTTTGAACTGCTGACAGGCACCACACCCTTTTGGGGTGCCGGGATTGGTGAGGTGACACTCGCCGTTCTCAACGAGCCTGCACCCCTTCCTTCAGAGTCCGGGGCCCCGACCGGTGCCTATGATGCCGTCATCCTCAGGTGCCTTGAAAAAGAGAAGGAGAAGCGGTTCTCTTCGGCAGAAAGGTTCTGCGAAGCCCTGCGGGATGCATCCGGGGATGTCAGACCTCACGAAAACGGATAAGGAGAACCTGGGAGTTCCATACCGGGAACCGGGGTATTTCCTTAATATATATTCGAACCGGACCAACAGGAATGCGAGGAACGGAGATGTCGTTCCCGGGAGCATATCAGTAATGCAACGAACAACACTGGTCATCGGATGTGTGATCTGCCTCTGCCTCTGTGCGTTTGCAGTGACGCCTGCCATGGCAAAGAACGTCATCAGTCCTCAGGCAGACAAGCTTTCCGACCACAAGCTGGACACGGGGGTGTCCGGGAAGGGGGCGCTCAAAAATGCTGACGAGCAGCTGATCAATAGCACCTGTGCAGCGACGAATGCATTCAGGATGCAGCAGTTCAACGACAGCGTCTCCTGGGGGGAGGAGATGATTGCAACGGTCAGTTCTTCAGGATATGACACTGCAAAGGCAGAAGCAGTCCTTGCCCAGCTGATTGGACAGGAGGACAGCCTCAGGGGGGCGCTTGAATCCTGCAATCAGGGGCAGATTTCTTCGGTGATGGCCAAAAACGATGCGCTGACAAAACAGCTCCGTATGTCACTGAACAATTGCGTCCGGATTAACGGCACCGAAAACGGAACCATGGAGATGAACCAGCTCCGTGAGAACTGCACCGCCGTCGATGCGCAATACCTTGAACTGCGGTACAATGAACGTCTGATGTACGGACAGGAGATCATTGATACCTTCAATGCGTCAGGGTATGACACAACAACCGCAGGAGAACAGCTCGGGATCATCGGGGCGAATAACCGGACATTCATGAATGCCACAGAAGATGGTGACCGTCCGGCCGTCAACACCGTTTTGAACGAGAACAAAAAAGCCTGGAACACCGGCAAACGTTCTCTCTGGGAGCAGATCCGTTACCTCTTCTTTGGTGAAGCGGCACCTGAAGACGCATCCGCCCCGTCCGATGATCCCGGAACCGGCGAAGGAGCCTGACCATTCCAAAAAACGCACCTAATAACAAATCCTGATACACATCAATCCGCATCGGACAGAGGCAGTCTGTCCTTCATAGAAATACTATAACCCTTTTCAATATTTTTTTCCTCCCTCATGCGTCTGGAGAACACCGTCATTTATCCATGAAAATCTCCTGTTACCCTGTAATCCGATATCTTCACCGGAGTCCAACAGTCGGATGAGGGGGTCAGCTGATAAGAATGGCCGGTAGTATTTCCGTTAGTATCAGGATGGCAGGTTGATCTGTGAATTTCTGTACGCCCGGACGGGCACGGATGTTCCGGTCCCATCCCCTTTCACACAGGGGTGAGAATCATTTTTTCCGCAGGGATGCCTGCCATCTTACCTTCTTCGACAATCCGGACAAGGTTCTCCATCATGGCGTCAACCTGTTTCCATGTCGGATTGTCCGGTGCCATTCCGGGGCTGCGGATGAGAAACGGCCTTCCTTGATCGGCCGCCTTGCGCATCGCAGGGTCCAGCGGGATGGCGCCGAGGAACGGGACGTCCATCTCCTTTGCGGCACGTTTCCCGCCGCCTTTCCCGAAAAGGTCGATCGCTTTTCCGCAGTGGGGACATACCATGCCGCTCATGTTCTCGATGATGCCGATCACCGGCAGCCCGATGGTCCTGACGAAATTCACGGCCTTTCTGATATCAAGGATTGCGACATCCTGCGGGGTGGTGACAATAACCGCCCCTGCGATGTTCGGGGCCAGCTGGGCGATCGTCAGGGCTTCGTCTCCGGTCCCCGGCGGGAGATCGACGACAAGATAGTCGAGTTCGCCCCAGTGGACATTTTCAAGGAACTGCCGGATGACGCCAGCCTTCATCGGCCCCCTCCAGATGACCGGAGAACTTGCTTCCGGGAGCAGAAATGCCATCGAAACCACTCCCAGATTGCCTGTCACGGGTACCGGTTCCATATGTTTCTGATCGTATGATGTCATTCGGCGCTCTTCAACCCCCAGCATCTTGG
Organism: Methanogenium sp. S4BF; assembly: GCF_029633965.1. Lineage (NCBI taxonomy): Archaea > Methanobacteriati > Methanobacteriota > Methanomicrobia > Methanomicrobiales > Methanomicrobiaceae > Methanogenium > Methanogenium sp. S4BF. Next base: position 2,217,711 of record NZ_CP091277.1, read on the forward strand.
GAATATCGGGGCCGTGTATGTCGAGGTCCAGAAGTCCTGTTTTAAAGCCGTGGTTGGCAAAGGCAACGGCTAGGTTCGCGGCAACGGTAGTCTTTCCCACGCCCCCTTTGCCTGAGAGGACCAGCACGACATGGCGGACGGAGATATCTGCTTTTTTCGGTGTTGTCGGCGGGGGACGTGATGATGTATCTTCTGGCATATGCCCCTTACTCAGGGGGGCAGTCGATAAAGGTTTGTGTGGGATTTCCATTCGATGCCGGCTGGGATTCTGCGTCCCTTTTTTCCTGACCTGCTGTGCGAACAGTACGTGTGTGTTCTCCGCCGGTTTTGGATGCATACCGGAGATGAAGATCTATGGCGAATTTCCGGGGCAGATTGTATAACCCTGACGATTTCCGTTCGGCCGGACATACCAGAGGAAAATTGGTATATAGCATCTCTCTTACACATACTGCTATGCTGTCCGGGGTATCTGAATGCTGAAAATGGCGGGAGTTTTTTCACTGATATTCCTGTTTTGTCTCTCTGTCGGCTGTATCGCGGATACGAAAAACCCGGATGGAATGCCGACGCAGGAGTTTATGGGAAAAGTGAATGAAAGTCAGGAATATTATGATGCACTGGTCGCAACCGATCCGGAGAACCCCGGGGCATGGTGCTATCGGGCCATGAGCTCCAATAATTGCGGTCAATACGCGGCAGCCATGGAGAGCTGTGAAAAGGCGCTGGAACTGAACCCGGATTATGGCCTGGCCTGGCTCGTGAAGGGAATTGTCCTGATGAACATGAACCGGCATTGCGAGTCACTTCCGTGCTTTGCAAATGCCTCGATGTATGATCCGGAACTGGCATCCTATGCAGATATCTGGTATGTCTATAATGAAAACGCCTGCCCTGCGTAAATCCTAATTTCCCTCTTTTTCTCTTTTTCTCAGTAAAGGCGCTCATTGTTCTGCCTTCTCCGGGTCCCGCTCCAGCGCCCCACGCTGCATCGCCAGAAACGCGGTCAGATCATCCAGCGTCTTCGGGATGCACTCATGGACGACCATTGAGGGGGCGATCATATCCACCATCTCCCGTGCCTCCGGAAGAGAGAGCGGCCGGTGCTGGTCGGTGAGGACGGCATGCTGGAATGCAAGCGCCTCCTGATCATGGCGCTGCATCGTGGTAAATCCGTTCGGGATTCCCCTCCGGATGCGTTCCTGCCGGAGGGAGTGTGAGCCGCTCCAGTGGAGGTGGACGACATCAATCCGGTTGAGTATTTCCGGCGGCAGGGTTTCGATAAAGCTGCAAACGGCGCTAATGCAGTCCTTTTCTGGATCAGAGGAGGTGATGCGGTTCATGAGGTGTCCCGTGTCGAGGAGGAACCCGTAGTCTGAGAACTCCAGCATGTCCATGAAGGCGAGACAGGCATCCGGGTCTGTGTAGGTGAGGCCCGGATACCAGAGATTCTCAAACTGGAGGCGAACGGGAGGTTCCCCGTCGGGGAAGTCAGCCACCAGCTCATTGAGAAAGACTGCCGCCCGTTCGAGCACCTCACGGTCATCCCGTGCATAGGTGAGGGTGAACATCTCTGCCGTGTGGTAGTAGCCGAGGTGGTAGACTGCATAGCCTGCCTGAAGCCGGGCGGCCCGCTCGAGCTGGAGGCGCAGGGCGGCAACGAAATCCTGGTGCGTGCTGCAGGCAAAGAATGGCGGTTCAAACCGGACTGCCCCTTCACTTTCGGGGATTTTGCCATTTCCTGGTCGCTCAGGGTCCACGCCTTTTTCCCTGTTTTTCCATTCTTTATGCTCTTCCTCCATCATCTCCAGCCACCCGGAATGGAACGGGAGGTGGACGCCCCGCACCAGGTCCGGGGGGATTTCTGAGGGATCAACATCCTCATAGCCGGTATAGAGCTCCACACCGTCCAGCCCCTCTCTCAGGCAAAATGCGGCCACATCTGCCCATTCACCCCCGAAGAGGCTGCGGCCCCACGGGTAGACGGGGAGGCTGATAAGTTCTTTCCGGCGTAGCTGCATGGGGTATTCTCCTCTGTCAGGAAGATTGGCCGTCCGATAAGAAAAAAAGCGTGGAATAGAGATCCGGTGTTGGGGCGGCGGGAACGCCGTACCCCGTAATCCGGGTGTACGGTCTCCGCAACTTTCATGTGGGAGGGAAACCCTAAGGGAGTGCTTGGAGGAAGGAAACATGTATGAAGCAGATGTGCCCCATGTGGCAAAGGTTCTTGAGCTCATTGGCAGTTCCCCGAACGGATGGGAGGATGCCGTTGGGAATGCTGTGAGGGAGGCAGCAAAATCCGTCCACGACATAAAAGGTGTCTACCTGAAGGAGTGCACCGCAAAGGTGGACGGGAACAAAATCGTCGAGTATCGCGCCGTGGTTAAGGTCTCGTTCGTCGTGGAAAGGGAGAGCTGACCCGTCCACATGACCCCCCCGGGAGACCATCAGTCGTGAGGTAATTTCTTCTTTACCGGAGGTATCGGCCCTGGGGATGGTGGGTTACTACTCGTCACATATACTGGGGTATCCGGACTTGTCACCCCCCGCCATCAGATCCGTATCTTCTCTCCGTTTCTCTTCAATATGGGTTATCCCGCAGGTAATCTTCCTCTGACGGGTCTTTGGGAATCACTCGCAGATCAATAATTTTCTCGGGCCTCGGGTGATGAAGAACAACGGTTCCGAGGTCGTCCATCCTGTCACCTGCATGGTTGTCGGGTATCTTTCCTGTCCGCGGAGTGTTGCGCCGGTGTTCAACGGGGAACGTGATTGGGGGGTGGCTATCATACGGGTCGGAGGAACTGCCGGAGACACACCTGTGGCAGGGGTGCATATAATCATCGGAACGAACCGGCTTGTGACGAGGCTGTCGGAAATAAGTATCAGACAAAAGACAGGGTTTGTCTTCGAAAGATGGAAAAATGAGACTATATGCTGTCACTCACATCAATCTTCCCCGTCACGGCGGAGAGATGAGCGCCGTCCGGTATTCCCGAAGCATCCAAATGGAGGTTTCCACCTTTCCGATGAGGGCATCGATACGGGCGCATGTCCGTTAAAATAAAAAAAGAGGTTAATAATATGACAGATGCAAGAACTGCCGCAGTTGAAGTATACATTCTTCGAATGAGATCAAAATCAGAATTGTTCTTCATAACATGACTCTCTAAAAAAGAGATACGTTTTCTACAGAGCTGGAATAACCTGATAAAAATTGTATCCGGAGATTATTAGAATTTCAGAGATACATCCGGACAATAATTATACTGAATTTTTAAGGATTTCATGAAGATAAAAATTATTTGTGCCGAGTTTCCCATCGTAATTTCCGGCATCGATGTACAGGATACCATCTTTTTCTGTCGCGGCAAGTATTCCGTCTCTCATGGCAGCTTCAATAACTCCTGTATCGGTTCCGTTTATCACAATCTCATAGATTGAATTCACGCCATCAGGGACGAGGGAATCTTCGATCTTATCCTTTAGTGTCGGGCAGAACCTGTGGTTTGTGCTTGCAGACATAGGGAACCGGTAATTCTTACTTGCAACCTTTGACCCGCTTGCAACAATCCCACCCGGAAATCCTGTTATAATTCCCTCCCGGTTCCTGATTGCCTCAATTGCCGCCTGTGCAGCTGAGAGTGCAGACTGCTTATCCTTACCCATGATAAGAAAATTTCCGCCTGCAATTCCTTTGACTGCACCAAAGGACTCTTCTCCGATATAATCCCCTTCCATCACAGGAATCTTCCAGCATTTTCTGCCCCCGACAGTGCAGCGGCTCTCGTATGAGTCACCGAAATAGTGCATCCTGATATGGAACCTTGTTCTCGCATCCGGAAATCCGTCAAATGCTGATGCGGTTGCAGCTGTAAGAACACACTGGGAGATTCTTGCAGAGACATTTTCCTTCATACTCTTTCTGGCAGTACAGACAAATATTGATACTCCGGGACGTTTGTCCGGTGTCTCTTCCGGGGAGTAATATCTCTCAATTCCCGCTTCGCACGGGCACATAATAGTTGAGGTTGCAAAGCCGGTGGCCTCCGTCGCTGCAATCATTGCAAGTTCATATGTATCGGCTGTTATTATTACTCTTGAGAGCCAGATCGGAAATGCCTCTGCATATGTATCGACAATTTCAGTGCCGTTTATCTGCATTGGTTCACCTCTGTTTTCCGGTTTTGATTACACCGTCTTCAGTTACAACATAATCCATTAAGACATCATTCTCCTCAAGCGGCAGTTCATCTGTCTCCTGGCAGGCAAATGCAAGTGCAATTTTAATTACATCAGGATTTTTCTCAAGGAACCTGTCATAGTAGCCCGATCCATATCCGATTCTTCCGCCACGCCTGTCAAAACCAAGCATTGGCAGCATTACAACATCCACTGCACCTTCAGGAACGGGGATCTCGTTTCCAATAGGTTCAGGGACATTAAATGTGCTGGGAACAAGATGCGAAAGATCCCTTAAATATGAAAGTCTGAGGCTATAATCCTCCTTTACAATGATAGGAACAACCAGATCATATTTCTCATCAAGAAGTCTCTGCAGGATAGGAGCTGTATTAACTTCAATATCCTTTGATGAAAAACCCATAACTGTCTGGCCGGGGCTAATAAGTGTGAAAAAGTGTCTGCAGATGGCTTCGCCTTTTGTTTTTTTCTCCTCAGGAGTTAGCGAATCACGCCTTTTTCTCATAATATCGCGGATTTTGTTCTTCTCTTCACGTAAATTGGAATATTCGCGAGACATAGGCATTACTTTCTGGTTAAGGTATTTATGAATTGGTGAAGGATCCGACTAAAAAAGTACTTGTGGTTTGGGGAGGTTTATGGAAATTCTCCGATTTTTTTGGGTGGGTGGAAGGCGGTTTAGTAGGAAAATCTTATCCATTGTATCGATAATCTATAAACCAAAGTATATACCAAAGCCCTTTTTGAAAAAAACCTTCACAGAACTGCTGTATTGCCCTTTCTCAGGCGTTGTGGTATGATGCACTGTTTAAATGTAATGTCAACAGAATGCCGTCATATCTTTTGCAATTAATAGAAAAAACAGTAATAAATGTCCACTTATGTGGTAAACATAAATTTTTGAAATCAATAGAATCACTTGAAACCGTGAAGAACGAAAGCGTACAAAAATTACGCCCCCAACAGGACTCGAACCTGTGACATTCTGGTTAACAGCCAGACACTCTACCAACTGAGTTATGGAGGCATGCACAACCTGTGTGCCATACAAGGTCGCAGTGAGGGATAATAAATATTATTGATTTGTTCCGTTCTCTTCGCGCATTGTTTCGAGAAGAGCGATGATTGCATCAATCTCTGAATCAAGCGTTTTCATCCGTTCTTTTGCCGCTTCGGTCACCATAGCGCCTGCGGGGGATGCCTGAATATACCCCTGACCTTCAAGCACCTTCAGGGAGTAGCGCACACGATGGGCAGGCAGCCCGGTGAGTTCAGCCAGTTTCATTATTCCAATCGGCTGATTCTCTGCTACGATGCGCACCACCCTGAGGTGTCGTCCCACCAGTTCCACTTCAGAAAGGATCTTCTCAAGCATCGGTGTCGCCTGCATGTTCTCCGGCAGGGGCGGATGGTTCCGCCTGATTTGCTGCCGGTTTCCCGGATGTATCGTCCTGGGCCATCAGCCATTCCCTGTCGCTCTTATAGGCATTCCTGAAATACAGTGCCAGCACAATTGCCCCCACACCGCAGATGGCTGCGATCTGGTAGCTGTAGACAGGGATTACCCTGAATGCAGCAAGGATTGACAGTGCTGCGAGAAGGAAAATTGCATTCAGAACCATGGTGAGCTTTGCAAATTTCATCTTGAATATCTGCTTCGCTGACTCGTCCATTATCCATACATCAACCCGTCAGGATAAAAGTACTTGTGCTTTGCTCGGCAATATTCAGGCATGGAGACGCTCGATGAGGCCATGGAGAAGGCTGGGGCGGCAGCCTATGTCATCTATGCCTCCTCCCAGGACCCTGACATGCGGTACCTGACGCAGTTTGTCACATCTGACCCCCTTTTTTATGTCCAAAAACGGGGGGAAGAAGGAATCCTCATCGTCCCGCAGATGGAACTTGACCGGGCGCAGGATGAAGCGGCCTGTGGAGTAATTTCCCGGGGTGACGCAAGATTTTTTGAATTCCTCGAAGAGGAGGTCAGTCCCCGCCGGGCCGCTGCCCGTATGGTATACGAATATGCAGGCGGGGAGATCATAGTGCCGGGTTCATTCCCGCTTGGCATGGCTGAAGATCTTCGGTCATTCTGCCGGGTCACCGTTGACACGGACACGGTTGAGGGCATGCGGGCGGTGAAGAGCCGCCGCGAGCGTGACGCAATCCGCGCAGCGCAGGAACGCACCAACGAGGTGATGTCGTTTGCTGAAGATATCATCCGGCATGCCATCGTGCAGGGCGGAGAGCTCTGGTATGAGGGGGCTCCCCTCACCTCAGACATCCTCCGGCGGGAGATGCACTGCTGGCTTCTCCGGCACGGCTATACGGCACGTGACACGATTGTCTCATGCGGGAGAGAAACAGCCCAGCCTCACAACACCGGCTCAGGCACCCTGCTTGCAGATGAACCCATTCTCATTGATGTCTTCCCGCAGGACGAGAGGACAGGATACTATGCCGATATGACCCGGACGTTTGTCAAAGGGGAACCGTCCCCTGAGATACAGGAGATCTATGAAACCGTCCGTGACGGGCAGACACTCGCAGAAGAGATGCTCCGGCCGGGCATCACCGGTGCAGAGGTGCACAATGCCGTCCTTGACCTTTTTACCGAACGTGGCTATGCCACCGGGGATGAAGGGTTCATCCACAGCCTCGGCCACGGGGTTGGTCTGCAGATTCATGAAGGCCCCTCTCTTTCCCCGCGGGGTGACACCCCGCTTGAGGCAGGGCATGTGGTCACCGTTGAACCCGGCCTCTATTACCGGAAGACAGGGGGTGTCCGGCTGGAGGACCTCGGTGTTATCACCAAAGATGGTTTCGTCTGTTACACGAAATATGAGAGAAGACTGATCGTATGAACGACGATATTTTTACTAAATATATGGAAGCCGGGGCGCTTGCGAAGCGGTTCCGTGAAGAAGCAGCCGCCATGGTGCTTCCGGGCGCGTCAATCCTGGAGCTTGTCGACACCATCGAGCAGGCAATCCGCGATGAAGGTGTCGGGATTGCCTTCCCCCTCAATATCTCGATAAACGAGGATGCGGCCCATGATACTGCGGGGCCGGGGGATGAACGCCTCTTTTCAGAAGGGGATGTGGTAAAAGTTGATCTTGGTGTCCATATCGACGGATATGTCGCAGACACCGCAACAACCGTGGATATCGGCGACAACGCTCTCCTGGTCGAAGCGTCACGCGCGGCCCTGAATGCGGCCATTGCACTGGTCCGCCCGGGGGTTACCACGGGTGAAATGGGCACTGTTATCCAGCATGAGATCGAGTCACGGGGCTTCCGCCCGGTTGTAAATCTCACCGGACACGGGCTTTCACAGTATTCACTCCACGGAGAGCCGATGATCCCCAACGTCGCCATGACCGGCGGTGCCGTCCTCGAAGAGGGCATGGTCTTTGCGGTGGAGCCTTTCGCATCAAGCGGCACAGGTATGGTCTCCGATAGTAACCGTACCGTGATCTACAGCCAGATAGCAAACCGGGGTGTCAGGCTTGCCTCCGCAAAACGGGTAATGGACCAGATCCGTGATCGGCGCTCCCTGCCGTTCTCCAAACGCTGGCTGACGGGTGATAAGATTGATCTGGCACTCTCCACGCTGAAGAAGAACGGGGTGGTGCGGGGCTATCCGGTCCTTCATGACATTTCCGGGTCACTCGTCTCCCAGGCAGAACATACCCTCATTGTCACGGAAGATGGCTGTGTGGCAACCACCCTTTAGCCAACCTTTTTTGTTCTCTGCGTAGTACATCTCCTGTTACGCATGTCTGATGATGCTGATTCAATGGTTCTTGATCTCATGGAGATTCTTCTGACGGCCGCAGTCGCAAATGAAATCCCCGGGATCACGAAGAATGATCTGCCGCAGAAATTACGGAAAATAACCGGAATGTCCGGAGCAGCGTCAGAATTTAAACGGCCGCTGGTGATCAGCGAAGGGGTTCTCGACCGTGAGATAGGGGTGAAAGGGGCGTATGAGCACCTGCGCGCAAATCCTTTCGTTGACTATGACGAGTTCGGGCAGCGCCTCTCTATCACCGCGCTTGGACCTGCGGTGCAGTGGTTTGTGAAGAAGGGGGGAAAACGGTGGATAGAACAGAATCCTGCACTTGCACTCTATGCGGAGAAAAATAAGATCGGTACCTTCTCCTATCAGGACGCACTGAAGAAGAACGGGCGGTTTGAGGACTCGGTTGAGTTTATTGAGGCAAAGCTTGCCCCCATCGTAGCCGAGTCCGAGGAGATGCGCAATGCCCGTGACCTGATAATCATCTACGCGCCGGATGAGATGGAGTTCAGTATGGATGATCTTGTCTGCACGGAAGGGCAGCTGGATGCGATTAAAAAGATCGATGTGGCGCTGAAAAACCGGGATTTCCTGCGTGATCACCGGATATATGAGTTTGGAAAACTGCTCTTTGTGGGTCCTCCCGGAACCGGAAAGACATCTCTTGCGCTTGCGATGTCCCGCGAACTCCATATGCCCCTCCTTGAAGTCCGTCTTGCGATGATCACCTCCCAGTACCTGGGTGAGACATCCAAGAATATTGACCGCATATTTGAACTGGCGCGGCGTCTCTCCCCCTGTATACTCTTCATTGACGAGTTTGACTTTGTAGCAAAGTCCCGTCTCACCGATGACAACGCGGCGATGAAGCGTGCGGTAAACATGCTCCTCAAAAACATCGATATGGTCAGTTTTGTCAAAAACGGTGTCCTCCTCATCGGGGCAACCAACCATCCTGCTCTGCTGGATGAAGCGGCATGGCGGCGCTTTGATGATGTTGTTGAGTTCCCGATGCCGGATCGCACAATGCGGCGGGACATCCTGCGTGCGGTCACCTCCCTGATTGAGTGTGAATGCGACTTTGATTCCGTTGCTGAACAGACGGAAGGGTTCTCCGGTGCAGACCTGCGGATGATGATCAAAGAAGCGATAATTGCGGCCCTTATGGATAACCGCCACAAAGTAACGGCTGAAGATATTGAAATCGGCATGCAGAACCTCAAGAACCGTCACGTCATCCGGAGCAATATCTGACGACCAGGTGCCTTTTTGGATGACTGTTACAATCACACTGCTTGGAACCGGTGACACCACCGGCACCCCTCTTGTCGGATGCACCTGTCCGAACTGTACCGAAGCCGCTGCATCCGGAAGGGAACGCCTCCGGACCTCTCTTCTGGTGGAGCATGAGGGGTTCGCCCTCCTCATTGACACCTCACCTGACCTCCGTCAGCAGCTGCTGCGCGTGGGGTCACCCCATATCGATGCTGTACTCTGGACCCACGGGCACTATGACCATTTTGCGGGATTTAATGATTTTTACCGCGTGCAGAAATATCCTCCCGGGTATGGCGCCCCGGAGGTGGTGGCATATATGCAGGAGCAGTTCCATTTCATTCACTTTGCTGCCCACCCGCAGGAGCCCTATGTGCCTTTCACCCTGGGCGGCCTGCAGATCACCCTCGGGGAGGTGAACCACCCGCCTGCGCCGACGTATGGCCTTCTCATAGAAGACGGGAATACCCGTATCGGGTATACGGCAGACACCAACCCTGACATCCCGCAGCGGACGAAAGAGCTTCTGGACGGGTGTGATCTTTTCTTTGCTGATGCGCTTTTCCCGAACGGGATTGAGCATCCAAAACATATGAATTATTCAGAAGCAGTATCCCTCGCACGTGAACTGCACGCAAAGGATTTCCGTCTCGTCCACCTCTCCCATAAAATCGGTTTGGAGGCCCCACATATCGGATATGACGGGGATGTGTTTGTGCTCTGAGACCGGGTGGTCATTTAGTTATTCCTGAAATGCAGTTCTCCTCTCCTCAGGAGGGGGCAACCCATATATATTTACCCGGTCGTTCACAGACATATACGGTACGTATGGAGATCAAAATTCTTGAGCTCAATCCCGCCAGTGTAAAGATCCTCTTTGTCGGTGAGAGCCACACATATATGAACGCCCTGAATCAGCAGATCCTCACAGATCCCCGTGTGGACGTGTCATCCTATAACCCAAGGTTTGATTTTACTGACCCGGAGTTGTATGTCTCAACCAAAGACGGTGCAGACCCCATTGTGGTCATCATCGATGCAGCCCGCAAGATCAGTGCAGACTGCGCTGAACTGCTGGACGCAATTCAGCAATCCTAGATACCATATATCTTTTTTCAGACCTCTTTTTGTGATCGGCATCCCTGCAGTGCCAGCTGATTCTGAAATCCGGCCGGGCAGAAACGAAAGCTTCGCTGGTCGGTGCATTGGATCTGCCGCCGGAGGATAATACCTCACAATGGCGGGAAAAAAACGGGTTTGGGATTATTATAGCCGTTCGGTGAAGACAATTGAGCCCGCTACACGGGTGACACGTACCTGCAGTTTCTGGCCGGGTTTTCCACCGCTTACATACATTGTGTATTTGCCGATTCTGACCACACCATCGCCACGTTTTGATATGGACTGGATTTCCACTGTCATCTCTTTGCCTTCTTCCACCTGATTCGCCACTGATTCAGGGCGGGCACGGCGTTTTCTGACCGGCCTGTGACTACCGCAGGCATCACACCGGAGGAGAGTGATGCGCCCGTCTTTTACGAGGCGGGTGTCGGGCTTGCCGCATTCAGAACACATGACATAATCTTCTGTATATTTGTTCACAAGGCTCTTGATCAGGTCAATTTCAAACTTACCGTTAAAGACCGCCCGGTTTCCGTCTAACTTCCCGGATGTTCCCAGTTCACCCAGCAGAAACTTCATCAGGTGGTCAGGTTCACGGCGGAGAATTGATGCAATCTCTCCAAAGTTTTCAAGGACAGTCGTCTTCCCCTCAATAAACACCTTTGCCGGAGGTACAGCAAACCGTCCCTCATCACCTGAGGTCTCGGTGATATTCTCATAGGCATGGTCAAGCAGCGCTTCATATGGGTCGGTCATGCAGGTACCTTTAGTATTCTACTGACTTAATAGTGCTTTTTGCGCCTCCGGGGTACTCAGGGCCGATTCCTTTGTCCCTTGTGCCTGCAGGTGCATGCAGGATGCTATATGCGCACCATTAATAGCGCAGGTGTCCAACCCTTCTGCATCATGGTATCTGCCGGAGACCTTGCTTATCTGGAAGAACAACTAAAGCGGCCCATAACTCCGCTTGAATACGCCTGCTTCGAAAATCTCTGGAGTGAACACTGTAGCTATCGTTCAACAAAGGCATTCCTGAGGACACTCCCGACTACGGGTGAGAATGTCCTTTTGGGGCCTGGTGATGATGCGGCCATTGTGAAATATTCAGATGATATTGCGCTTGCAATCGGCATGGAATCCCATAACCATCCGAGTTATGTGGACCCCTTCGACGGGGCTGCGACCGGAGTCGGCGGCATTGTGCGGGACATCATCTCGATGGGCGCCAAACCGATTGCGCTTATGGACCTCCTCTACTTTGGGCCAATAACGGAAGAGAAGAACCGCTATCTCCTTGAACATGTGGTGCAGGGAATTGGTGACTACGGCAACTGTATCGGTGTTCCGGTCGTGCGGGGAGAAGTGGCATTCGACGAGGGGTACTCCGGCAATCCTCTCGTCAATGTTGTCTCTGTGGGAATTGTAGATCCGGAAAAATATCTCACCGCCCGGGTAAAGAAGCCCGGCAACCGGCTGGTGCTCTATGGTGCATCCACCGGGAGAGACGGCCTTGGCGGGGCATCGTTTGCCTCCCGCGACCTCTCGGAGGATGCGGAGGCTGAAGACCGGCCCTGTGTCCAGGTCGGCGACCCGTATACTGAGAAACTGCTCATTGACGCAACAATGGAGATGGCAGCCACCGGAAAGATTGTGTCATGCCGTGACCTGGGTGCGGCAGGACTCGCGGGCGCATCGTCTGAGATGTCCTCCAGTTACGGTGCCCGGATTGAGGCGGACGCTGTTCACCTGCGGGAGACCGGCATGAATGAGGTGGAGATTATGCTTGCCGAGTCGCAGGAGCGGATGCTCATGGAGGTCGCAGAAAGCGACATTCCGGCACTTGCGGCCATTATGGAGAAGTACAGTCTTCAGTGGCGCGATATTGGTGAAGTAATCGAAGAGAGGCGCTACATTGTCACCTTTGAAGGGAATGTCGTCTGTGATCTGCCGATTGATCTGCTTGTGGAAGGGGCGCCCGGTGAGGCATGGGCTTCTCTTTCCTATTCGCGCGAACGTCCCTATCAGGCTCCGGAAGGGGATATCAAAGAGCTCTGTCTTGCGGTGCTCTCCCATCCTGATGTGGCCCGAAAGGACTGGATCTCCCGCCAGTATGACCACGATGTGCAGCTTCGGACCGTCTCGATTGCAGGCGGGGCCGGCCTTCTCCGGCTGGGGGATGCTGCCCTGTCCCTCTCCTGCGGCTGCTCCCCGCGGCAGATTGAACTCAAACCGTATGAAGGCACAGCAAACACTGTCTATGAAAATGCCGCCAACCTTGCCTGTGTAGGCAGTATGCCTCTCTGTGTGGTAAACTGCCTGAACTTCGCAAGCCCGGTACACCCGGATATCTACTGGCAGCTGGGTGAGGCAGTCCGCGGCATGGGGGACATGGCAACGGCCGTCGGTGCTCCGGTGGTGGGCGGCAATGTCTCGCTCTACAATGAGAGTGATGAGTTTGGAACACGTATTCTTCCCACTCCGTCTATCGGGATGGCAGGGAAGGGGCCGGTGCTCCGGTACACCCTTCCTGCAGAGGGGGCCACGCTTGCCATCGCCGGCAGTTCTGTCTCTGCGCTCGGAGGCTCCGTGCTGGATGCAGTGACCGGATGCGGTGGTCCGGCTCCGGATAAGGCTGACCCCTCCATTCTGGAAAAGATCCGTTCCTTCGTACAAAACGGTGGTTTTGCTGCTGATATCTCTGCAGGTGGGTTAATCGCGGCCCTGGCGGAGTGTACACCTGCTGCCGCTGTCACCCTTGCAGGCGAGGCAATACCTGCTCTCTTTGACGAATCACCGGGTCGGTTCCTGATAGCATACACGGATAAATCGATTGCAGAGGGGCTTGACGCAGTTGAAATTGGCACCGTCGGCGGCGATGAACTTATCATATCTGTAAGTGGAAATATTATTAGGTTCACTCCTCAGGAGACTGAAGCAGCACTGGGAGCCCTGACATCAGTGATGTATGCTGAGTAAGTAGGGGCAGAATCCCACACAATATTTATCCGTAACAACGGGGGGAAACCGGAATATGATGACAATTCTTCTCGCAGATGATGAGCCCAGTCTTCTTGAACTGGGCAAGGTCTTTCTCGAGCGTACAGGCGATCTGAAGGTGATCACCGCACTGGGTGCAGAGGAAGCTATGGAGATCCTCAGGACCACAAAGATCGATGGTATTATTTCAGACTATCAGATGCCGGGAATGGACGGTATTGCGTTTCTGCAGAAGGTGCGTATCCGGTATCCTGATATGCCCTTTATGATGTATACCGGCAAAGGGCAGGAGGATGTAGTGATCTCAGCCCTGAGAAACGGGTGTGATTATTATCTGCCCAAAGGCGAGGATCCGAAGGCTGAGTTTGCCGAACTGGCCCTGCAGGTCAGGCGGATGGTGAAGAACAAAAACCTTGAACGGGATCTCAATGAGAGTGAGGAGCGTTACCGGCTTATCATCGAGAACTTCACCGGCATCATCCTCCAGCGCCGTGCGGATAACCGCGTTATTTATGCAAACGGTGCGGTGGAGAGTATCACCGGATATCCGGCTGAGATGCTCATGTCCGGTGACTTTGGATGGGATACAATCGTCCATCCGGATGATCTGTCGATTCTCTCCCGCACAATAGAGGATGCACGGGCCGATCCCTCGGTTGTCAGCGTGAGTGAATATCGTATCATAACCCGGGAAGGGGATGTCCGGTGGGTGCAGGAGTCATGCAATTATGTCCGTAAAAAGAGCGGTAAGATTGCCTCGGTGCACGGCACTCTCTATGATATCACCGATCGGAAACAGATGGAGGAGCAACTCATCGCCCAGCGTGATCTGGGTCTCTCCCTTGCAGCTGCCCGTTCCCTGGACGAAGCGGTATCTCTCTGCCTGGATACCGCATCACGGGTGGCAGAGATGGGATTTGGGGCACTCTATCTGGAGGATGCACATACGGAGAGTTTTACCCTGTCGTGCGCCACCGGGTTTTCGGATGCATTCCTCTCCTCGATGGAGGTGATAGGAAAAGATACTCCTCTGGCCCGTCAGGTGTTAGCTGGTGACTATATCTATGGGCACTTTTCTGATCTTCCTGATATGCTCGGTTTTACGCCCGGAAAGGAGCGGATACAGGTCATTCTGATCATTCCGATCATCTATAACAATGCCTCTGTCGGTTTCATTCTGCTGGGTTCGAATTATACTGAAATTATTCCGGATTCAAGTCTGATGTCCCTGGAAGTCATCGCCTATCAGGTAGGCAATGCTATCGCCCGTATATGGGTAGAAGAGATGCTTGCAAAAGCAGAGGTCGGATCGGGATTTTTCCCGTCAACATCTGCTGAATAACCGGGTGGGCATGACGCCGGAGAGGCGAATCCGGTCACTTTTTTTTTAGCGGTGCATGGAACGAATGGTTCAGGCACTGTGTTCTATTGGAATCACGAAAGGACCTTTTGAGAAAAAACTCTCATGATGGTTGCCCGATTCGAAATGTCAACAGGATCCGGTGATAAATACTGATACCGTCAGAGAAAAAAAGCGGTGGGTAGTAAAAAAATTAGTCCGAGAGATCTCTGAACTGCGGCATAAGGCCACGAACCTCACGGCCAACCGACTCAATCAGGTGCTCTTCACCCTGCCGTTTCAGTGAGGTGAAGACCGGCCGGTTGACCTGGTTTTCAAGCATCCATTCACGGGTGAATTCGCCGTTCTGGATTTCAGTGAGTATCTCTTCCATTGCGGCGTATGCCTCGGGGCCGATAACCCGGGGACCGCGGGTGAGGTCGCCATACTCAGCAGTGTTTGAGATGGAGTCACGCATCTTGGTGAATCCGCCCTCATAGATGAGGTCAATGATGAGTTTGCACTCGTGCAGCACCTCGAGGTATGCCATCTCAGGTGCATATCCTGCATCCACAAGCGTCTCAAATCCTGCCAGGATAAGTGAGGTCATTCCACCACAAAGAACTGCCTGCTCACCGAAGAGGTCAGTCTCGGTCTCTTCCTGGAATGTTGTCTCAAGGACAACTGCCCGTGTGGCGCCGATACCCTTTGCATATGCAAGGGCGATCTTTCGCGCATTGCCGGTTGCATCCTGATGGATGGCAATGAGTGCAGGGACGCCGCCTCCTTCGGTGTACACCCGCCGGACCATGTGGCCCGGTCCTTTTGGTGCAACCATAATGACATCAACCGTGGGTGGCGGGACAATCTGTCCGTAGTGGATGTTGAATCCGTGGGAGAACATTACACAGTCCCCTTCCTTGAGGTTTGGCATAATCTGGGCACGGTAAACACTGCCCTGAAGTTCATCCGGAAGAAGAATCATAATGACATCTGCCATACCAGCAGCGGTAGCTACATCGAAGACCTCAAAGCCGTCTTCAGATGCTTTCTCCCAACTTTTCCCGGGGCGCAGACCGATGATGACATCCAGTCCGGAATCGCGCAGATTGAGTGCCTGGCCCCGTCCCTGAGACCCATACCCGATGACGGCGATCCGGGAATTCCCCAGATCTCCGAGCTTTGCATCGGATTCGTAGTATTTCTCTATCATTTTTTCGTCCCCAACGGTTGCTGGTTTCCTTCATAACTATTATAGCATAGGATAAAAAACCTAACATCAGGAATATAATATCTGCAGAATTCGTACCTGAAATCTGCTTTTTTCATTCGAGGTTAACATGGAACTGCCTGATACACAATCAACCCAACCTGAAGTCAGAATAAACCTTACCCGGGTCGGTGTCAAAAATGTCAAGAAACTTGTTGAAGTTGCCCGTCCGGGAAAGCGCCCGGTAATTTTCATATCAACATTCAATGTATATGTGGATCTCCCCAGCAGCCTGAAGGGTGCGAATCTCTCCAGAAACTTTGAGGTGATTGATGAGGTGCTTCAGCAGGCCATTGAGGGTGAAGTAAACGGTATTGAAGAAGTATGCAATGCTGTTGCCCGCAAACTCCTTGACCACCATGAGTATGCAGACCGTACAGAAGTCAAGATGAAGAGTCTCTACATGGTGAAGCGTGAAACGCCGGTCTCCAAGACGGAGTGCCACGAGGTCGTTGAGGTGCATGCCAGTGCGGTTGCTGACAGAAACAATGGTACACCCATCGTCCGGAAGATGATCGGTGCGGAAGTAACCGGTATCACTGCCTGCCCCTGTGCCCAGAATATCATGAAGGAGCTTGCCTCGGCAAAACTGCGCAACCTTGAGATCACTGAGGATAAAATTCAGGAATTCCTGAACGAGATCCCGATGGCCACTCATAACCAGCGTGGGAAAGGATTCCTTTTGATTGAGACTGATGATGACCAGCGTGTTGAACTTGATACCATTATCACCATCCTGAAAGACTCCATGAGCGCCCGGATCTTTGAACTCCTGAAACGCGGTGATGAGAGTCATGTGGTCTTCTCGGCACACAGCAATGCCCGGTTTGTGGAAGACTGTGTCCGTGAAATGGCCAAACATGTGGTTGCCAAATTCTCGTATCTGCCGGGTGATTCTGTCATCACGATTAAGCAGACAAATGAGGAAAGTATCCATCAGCATGATGCCTATGCGGAGCGCAAGGCAACCATTGCAGAGCTTAAAGCTGAAATCAGGGCGAATTAATTCGTCCATTCTCATTTTTTACCTGAAATTGTGCTTTTTTCGGAAATGATGTCCTGAATAGCAGAGAATTCTTTCCGAAAAGAGTAATTGATCAACATAACCTTTTTGACCGGATGCGTGATAGTAACGAAACTTATTTTTAACTGCTTATTCACATATCTCATACGTACTTCTTAGCGGGTACGTGTGTTGCTACACATCGTACGTGATTTTATGCATACGCGTGTGTTTGGATAGCCAGAAGAACAGAATTTAATAATTAGGCGATAATTTATGTCGAAAGTTGTAGAGATTTCCCCAACCACAAGACATGAGGGCCACACCAAGCTTACCATGCAGGTTGACGACAATGGTGTCGTTACCCGTGGTGACTGGCTCAGTCTTACACCAGTACGGGGTATTGAGAAACTCGCCATCGGAAAGAGCATGCACCAGGCACCGAAGATTTCTTCCCGTGTCTGTGGTATCTGTCCGATTGCCCACACCATTGCCGGTATTGAAGCAATGGAGGCCTCAATCGGCTGTTTCATTCCGGACGATGCATACCTTCTGAGGGTCATCCTTCAGTGTGCAAACCGTCTGCACAGCCATGCACTGCATAACATCCTGTCACTGCCTGACATGTACATCCCGGGAACGGACACCCATATCAACCCGTTCACTCCCGAAGAGCCTGTCCGCAGTGTGGCACTCAGACTCCAGAAGATCCGTGAAGTCGGTCAGACTGTCGGAGAGATCGTCGGTGGAGAACCCATTCACCCGTCCAACCCCCGTATCGGTGGTATGTACAAGAACATCTCCCCACGTGCAAGAACAAAGATCTATGACCTTGCAAAAGAGGCAATGCCCCTTGTCCGTGACCAGATGGAGTTCATGATCACCGTCTTCAAGGACTGGGATGCACGCCCCATGGCATCAGTTGCCGGCGGCAAGGAAGTCGAGAAGACCGAGAAGTTCGGTTTCCACGACCAGGGCTACATGGCAGTAGACCCCCTCTATGGTTCCTCATCACTTGATGTCGATCCAAAGTGGTTCCCTGAGCGTTGGACAGAGGTCCGCCCGTGGGACTGGTACCAGGGAGAACTCGAAGTATCCCTCGAAGACCCTGACTACCCAATCGGCGGCACCACTGCAGTCGGCACCAAGGTCTGGCCTGCAATGGAGGCATGCACCGGTGTACCACTCTACGACGGAGCCCCCGTTGAAGTCGGTCCCCGTGCACGTCTTGCAATGTTCAGGAACTATGACCGCAAGGGCGCAATGGGCCTCCAGATTGCACGGCAGATGGAATATATGGACTGTCTGTACAGCATGATGGATGCAGTTGAAGCACTCGACACCAATGGAAAGGTTGTGGCAGACGAGATCCCACAGGGTGACGGTTCACTCGGCTGGGCAGCAAATGAGGCACCACGTGGCGCTGACGTTCACCTTGCAAAGGTTCTGAACGGCAAAGTACAGTGGTACTCGCTCCTTGTCCCGACCACCTGGAACTTCCCGACTGTCAGCCGGGCACTCGAGGGTGCACCGTGGCAGCTCACTGAAGTCATCATGCGTGCCTACGACCCATGTGTGTCCTGTGCAACCCACATGATGGTGGTCGACGACTCGAAGAAGGTAGTGGCCCAGAAACTGTTCCAGTGAGATCGTCAGATGCTAGACTGGTACGCAAGACAGATGATTGTGGGTGTCGGCAATCCGCTCTATACAGATGACGGATTCGGACCCGCAGTGATCTCAGAACTCAAGAAGCTGTCCCTGCCGGATGGTCTGAAAGTCCTGGATGCGGGCCTTGCAGGGCCGCATTTCCTGTTCACGCTGATCTCGGAGGCTGAGCAGCCGGTCGAGAAGATGGTCATCGTTGACATCCTCGATTTCGGTGGCAGCCCTGGTCAGATCACAAAAGTGTCCCCGGACTTCCTTGCCAGTGATACGACGGGCAGATATCTTGACCCGCACTCATGGGGCGGTTTTAAGGACCCGCTGACTGAGCTCTCCAAACGGACTGAAGTGATAATCCTTGGGTGCCAGCCTGAGAGCATCGCGATATCCGATATCGATAATGAATCTGAGGATGTCGAATACTGGCTCACTGAACAGGTTCAAATGGCCATTCCGAAAGCAGTGCAGATGGCACTTGCTGAAGTAGGAGTGGAATATGGGACTACTATCACGTCTGAAGGAAATCTTCACGGGGAACAAGCCGGAAGAACCTGAGGCGGCGCCCGGACCAACCACGGTTCCCGAACCTGCAAAGGCTCCTGAACCGGTGACTGTTCCGGATGCACGACCTGAAGCAAAACCAGCTGTGAAACCCGGCGACGTGAAGGTTGAAAAAAAGCCTGAAATAGAAGAAACGGAGGAAAAGCCTGTGGCTGAAAAAATTACGATTGGACACGTGCACATGTCCGGATGTACCGGATGTCTCGTGTCTCTCGCAGACAACTACGAAGGTCTGTTTACGTTGCTTGACAACTATGCAGATCTCAACTACTGTCTGACTCTCGCCGATGTGCGTGACATTCCGAAGATGGATGTCGCACTTGTCGAGGGTTCAGTCTGTTTAAACGACCACCACTCTGTGGAGGATATCAAGAAAGCACGTGAGAACGCAACGGTTGTTGTTGCACTCGGTGGCTGTGCGGCATATGGCAACATCACACGGTTCTGCCGTGGTGGCCAGTGGAACCAGCCCCAGCATGAGTCATACGTGCCCATTGGTGACCTGATTAACGTTGACGTCTACCTTCCCGGATGCCCGCCATCAAAGGAAGCAATCAGGAATGTCGCTGTTATGGCATACCTGCTCCTGAGAGGAAGCGACGAACAGAAGGAACTGGCAGCAGCATACCTGAAGCCTCTCATGGACCTCGCACAGCGTGGTGTAGAGGCCTGTGGATGCGACCTGATGGTCGATGTCATCAACCAGAGCCTCTGTATGGGATGCGGCACCTGTGTCGCAGCCTGTCCGGTTCGTGCAATCACAATGGAATACGGCAAACCGAATATTGAGCGCGATATGTGCATCAAATGTGGTGTGTGCTACGCACAGTGTCCACGCAGCTTCTTCAACTTTGATGTGATGAACCAGTTTGAGGCAATCGGCGAAGCAATTAATGCTGCTATGGGCAAGGGAGATGAGTAAAATGGTTCTCGGAAACTACAAGAACTGTGTATCAGCACGTGCAGCTGACCCGGCAATTCTTACCGCATCCCAGGACGGCGGAATTGTCACCCAGCTCTTTGCATTTGCACTTGAAGAGGGCATCATTGATGGTGCAATCGTTGCAGGACAGGGCGATGAACCATTCAAGCCAGAGCCCGTCGTTGCTACCACTGTTGCAGAACTGATGGAAGCACGCGGTACCCGCTACACCATCTGCCCCAACGTCTCTATGATCAAAGAGGCAACCCGTTCATACGGTCTTGACAAGGTCGGAATCGTCGGCACACCGTGCCAGATTCAGGCTGTCAGGAAGGCCCAGCTCTATCCAATGGGCATGCGGTCTGTCCCTGACAAGATTGCACTTGCAATCGGTATCTTCTGTATGGAGAACTTCCCCTACCAGGGTCTTGAGACCATGGTGGAAGACCTCTGTAATGTGAAGATGGAGAACGCTGTCAAGATGGACATCGGCAAGGGTAAATTCTCTGTCTACACCGAGCGCGGTGCAGTCTCACAGATTCCGCTCAAGCTCACCCACAAGTTCGAACAGGGTGGCTGCCATGTCTGTCTGGACTACGTTGCAAACCTCGCTGACGTCTCAACCGGATCTGTCGGAAGCCCCGACGGCTGGTCGACCGTCTTTACCCGCACAAAAGCTGGTGAGACCATCTGGGGTAAGGCCATCGAAGCAGGATACTTCGAGACCAAGCCAATTGCAGATGTCAAGCCGGGCCTGGACCTTGTGACCAAACTCGCTACCGAGAAGATCACAAAGAACCAGAAGACCCTTGAAGGGCGTGCAACCTTTGGCGTTGACAAAGGCCTGCGCAACCCATACATCTAAACTTATCTTTTTTTGCGTCCTATTCTGGTTTGAAAAGCGAGATATTCAGTCCGGACTTCGGAAGCCGGTCTGTGGGGATGTATATATTGCCTGGATGAAAAAGAAGAAAAGGTGATTCTGTCTCTCTGATAATTTTGAACGGATGGAAAGGTTCGTACAGGTTATCCTGATGGTTTGGCTGCGCTGAATCATTGGGTTAATTGACGTGCCCGGGATTATTTCAGGTAGTCCGGGCTATGTATCCGCGTATACTTCCCTGAATTTGCCCGCCGAAAAACCTGCCAATTACCGGCTGAATCATGTAGGGAAGCCCGATAAAAACTACATACTGTGATCCGGCAGTCCCTGCAAAGGCTTCCGGGGGTGCAAGTGATGCGTATGCAAGTATTATGACTTCCGGGATAATCCCTGCACATATTCCGATGGTAAGTCCTACTCTGCCATACCGGCGGGCCCGTTTCCACGTTTTGTTCCGGTAATCAAAGGTACTCCGCAACTTCCGATAACCGATCCCACAGTGGCGGTCATCATTGGAAAGATCCACGAAAACGGCTGACTGTCATTGACTGCCAGTGCAACCATACTGAGGTTGAGATCATATGCCGGAGGATGCCTGCCATTCCTTCTGCATTCATAGCAACTGCCTCGACGGTCATATCCCCCAGGAGAGTTCTGATATACCTGTTGTTTTTTTCTGCAAATACGAATGGCTTTTTTCCATATCTGCATTTTGAGCAGTTTATTAAATCTCATCTTCACGGTGGATGAGAGATCCAGACCTGGCAGGGTTTTCTTTTCCGTTTTCCATTGTGTCAGATGCCCTGTGGCAGCAGGAACAAAAGATATTATCATTGGAGTGATTATATTAAATTTGGAGAAATATATGTTCTGTCCGAACTGCGGTGCAAATGTCCCGGGTGGGTTTGATATCTGTCCGGAATGTGGTACTGATATCTCAGCGAGACGAAGCCACGGGGGTGGGGGGAATGAGCCGTTCATCGTGGCAGAGGATGAAGGTGAAATGCACGCACCAGCCGGTCCGTCCCTATCGGTGTCGGGGGATGCAGAGAATACGAATCGGGATGCGATCATTGAGGCAGAAGAAGATGAAATACCGGAATTTGATGAACTGCCAGTGGAAGATAACCTGCAAAAGAAAGTGATGGACCGTTTTCCCACCCTGTCTTCCACTGATTCGGCAGGCAGGAATATCTCGGAGGGTGTCTCAGGGTCTGACAGAAGGACGGGGAGTCCGGGAGGGGATGGAGGTGGTGATGCTGGCCTTTCTCCGGATGCTAAATATTCTGAAAATGGCAGGGGACAGGCTCCACGGTACAGTACATCCTCAGATAGTGATATTCCTCTCTCAGGACCGTCAACGGATCTGCCGGGTACCAAAACATCTGATGGCGCAGGACAGAAACCCCGTTCTGCTGAATCCTATCCCTGGGCAGAAAAACCTTCAAAGTCTCGGAAACGTCCTTTAGTTGCCGGGCTGGCTGTGATTATTCTCGTGGTGCTGGCCCTTTCCCTCCTTGTATACGGCCTGCCGGGACAGGGGTCCGCAAACGGAGGGCTGCCGGTTCCGACACCCCTGCCGACTCCCCTTTCAGACGAAACTCCTGTGCCTGTTACTGAGACTGCGCCCCCATGGACTCCTTCAGACAATCTGGTTCTCTCGGTATCTGCATATGGTGGGGGGTATAAGGTTGAGATCGATGGTGGCATCAAAGCAAATGAGGTGGCAAAGATTGCGTTGACCGTTGAAGACAGTGGTGGTCTTCATACCATGGAATGGGTCTATCCTTCACGCCGGGAATCATTCTTCATGGCAAGAGATGCGTATAATGGCACGGCGTCAGCAACCGAACATGTAACTGCCACTGCGACGTTTACCGATGGAAAAAAAGAGGTGGTATTCTCCGGTGATCTCTGAGGAGTAACCAGGATAAAATTTATTTCCAGATTTCAACCGGGTCCATCTGGGCATTGATGACCATTTCAAAGGATAATTTGTCCAGCCATCCTGCACGTCTGAACATATCCATAAAGCAGATGCCCACTACCCTTGCATCGTATCCTGCAATCGTCTCCTGCACCATTTCAGCTGTTACCGGTTCATTCGGCATCGCAAGGCCTCCCATGATCACAACGACCTTTGGATCAAAGGACTCCGGTGCGTGGGAGGTAACCTGCATGCCTACATGAGGAACCGGTTTGAGAACTTTTGCTGACGACTCGTCCAGTCTGGGCACAAAGACATACTCAAATGGGAGGTCACGGATGGCATAGGTGAGAAGTTCAACAAATGGTGTGCATGTTCCGGGGCAGCCGTAAAACACTACCTGGTCTGTGTCCATAATACCGGATTCTACCATATATTTCTTAAATGGACGAAGGATTCCTGCAATTCCTGATCCTGATTCCTGTAATTCCATGCTTTCCTCTTGCGTGCGGACGAGAAAAACCTTGCTTCTCATTTCAGGGTGGCGGTTATGCAATATGCTATACGGAGGCAATACCCACTCTCTGGTAGATACGGGTGAGAGAGGGATTCTGCTGGTGAAAGGCGAAAAACAGGCAGGGATGCAGGGGGGCAGGGATAATGATGCCGGGCTTACCGGGCTTGAGGGTGCCATAATCCTGATTGCGTTTGTAATGGTGGCCTCAGCCTTTTCCTTCACGATACTGGGTACCGGATTTTTTGCAACGGATAGGGCGAAGGAAGTCGTCTATACCGGCGTAGACCAGTCAGCTTCATCGCTCATGCTCATTGGTGATGTATATGGCTACCGTGCATCCGGCCGTGATGGTGTGGACATGCTGCGGTTCACGGTCAAGACGTCTGCCGGAGGAGGGAGGGCCGTAGATCTCAGCGGCAGTACGGTGACCTATGTGACATCTGATCGCATTCTTTCCCTCCAGCCAAACAGCACGCTGATCTCAGGCATGCCGCCTCTGCCTGGCAGATGGACGATATATGATGTATCTCCCTTTGGGGATGGATCAATCATTCAGTTTAATGAACAGGTGACGATCATGATCCGTGTGCCTGAATCGGATGCAGCATCCCCCGGAGAACGAATCAGTGTCACCTTGATTCCCCCTTCCGGTACAGCCGTCACCGTCATCCGAACAGTCCCCGGAAAGGTGAGCGACGTTACCATTCTCGTATAACGCTCAATTTTCCGGACGGTTCTATACTGTCGTTATTCCCATTGTTTTCCGAATATCGGTTCTTCGTCGAACCGGCTGATCCGTTTAGCGTCTGCGGAGTATGTAACATCAACACGGTTTCGGATTGCTTGTTCAAGATGTTCTGTCGCGCTCCAGACGGCCTCACGTCTGGACCCGGCCCCCCGAACCCGCATCTGGACGCTCAGTGTGATCATCCATCCGTCTTTCATATGTCTGTCCTGCTTGTAGCATCCAATAGCCGGTTCGGGCAATAAAGATATGGCAGGTCAGACCTGAATTTTTCGTCTTTCCGCTGACTAAATCCTTTTCACTATGAAAAAATGCCTGATTTTTTGTATTCAGTCATATTGGGACTGAAATAGGCCTTCTGTTTGTTATTTTTCGAAAATATCCGTGATGAATATCAAAAAATCAGGGGATATGACTACAGAAGAGAACAAGGCATACCGGTATGTCTGGCAGAGGTTTGTCCATCCTTTCTCTATGCTGAAATGGTGGATGTCGAAGAGACGGAAGGGACATTGTTGGCAGGAAAATCCGGTTCGCCTTTCCTGCAATGCAGGTACGGACGTGTTCATACGGACATCCGTGTCTGTGTAATTACTACAGAGTGCAGGGATATACGCTGGTTGCCATGTTGAATCATCACTTCGTAAAAATTCGTTCCGGCCCATCTGGCGTACATTATTTTTCTCAGATAATGGTCCCGCTCATCCTGATTCCGGACATTTACTCCGATAGCGTTTTACCCGTCTGCGCACCCGAATCACGGTTACGGTTGCTTTATATCGGAGTATATGGTATAGTTCCGCGATGTATCCCCACGGAAAGAAACGAGACTGGTTTATCATTGGCATATCGTTGTTTCTGGTTCTCCTGATCACGATGATGTTTCGCGAGCTTATAAATCCGGTTCTCATTGCAGGAGCACTTGCAGCGGTTCTCATACCTTTTCATAACGGTTTGAAGAAACACATCCGCCCGTCCCTTTCATCCATTCTCATCACAACTGCTGTGGTGATATTTATTGTTGTCATGCTGATGGTCTCTTTCGTTGTCATCGTTGCAAACGGTGAGTATATTCAGGAAGTCGTTAACAGTATCTTTGCCTGGCTTTCTTTAGGGGGAGGAATTTTTGGCATGGATCTCAATCCGGTTGTCTTTGACATTCAGTCCATTGTCAATGGCATCATTGCAGCAGTGACAGGTTCAATCGGTGAAATACTCGGTGCAACTGCCTATTACTCGATTATTTTCATGATTCTGTTCCTCACCCTGTATCTTTTTATTCTGTACGGGGAACAGATGTTTTATGAAATATGGGCTCTCGTGCCAACGGAATCAAAGCCGAAACTTTCCATTCTCAATGTGCTGGTATCAGATTCACTTTACTCCCTCATTATCGTCCATGTGGGAATTGCCCTGATCGTCTTTGTTGTTGCCCTGCCCTTCTTTACGATCCTCGGGTATGGGCATGTGCTCTTCTGGTCAATAATCTGTGCGATATTTGCATTAATCCCTGTATTCGGGCCGGTAATTATCATTGCATTTCTTGCCGTCTATGCCATCTCTCTGGGGGATTATTTCGGACTGGCGCTGATACTGCTGATTGGATGGCCTCTTCTGTGTGCCATTCCTGACTGGTATCTGCGTCCTGTCCTGATGGGAAAACGTTCCAAGCTCAATGCTGTCCTGATATTCATTGCCCTTTTTGGTGGCATTGCTGTCATGGGAGTGCTGGGTTTTCTCTACGGGCCGCTTGCGCTTGCCATTCTGACCGGTGTCTACCGTATATATACGACGGAGTTTGGAGGGGGTCACAGTCCGGTTCAGGATAAATTGTCCTGAACACATCGAATCTGTATGGATGGAAAGGGCTATTTATAGTGGCCCCTATTTTTTTCATCAGGAATATATGATTGATGCATTTCTCCCTCTTCTCCCTGATGCCCTTCCGGAAGCAGTGGTTCTGGTGGACCGTGATCTGAACCTGCTCTATGGCAATGCCGAAGCGCTCAGGCAGGCAGGGTGCACGAAAGGAGAATTTTGCAAAAAGCGTTGTTATTACGTCTGGGGGGAGGGGGGGCCATGCATCGTCTGTCCGGTGCGAACGGCGTTTGATACCGAAAAACCGGTGAAAGAGGAGATCACGGTGCCGTCCGGCAGGGTCCACCGAATACATGCGGTGCCGATTCAGGAGGCAGACGGGTCAGTGCCATATGTCCTTATGACCTGTTTTGAAATATCTGATCCAAACAGTGCCATCCGTCTCAACACAGAGGCGCAGGAACGTCTTTCTCTTGCACTTTCAGCCGGCAGAATCGGAACATTTGAGGCAGATATAACCGGCCGGAAAATCATAGTGGATGACCGGTTTGCCCGCATCATCGGCACGACCCCGGAGGCCCTCGGTACAGACCCGCGTATGGTATTTGATTGTCGGGTATATCCCCGTGACCGCAAGCGGATGGGTGAGATACTTGCCGGTATCGTGTCCGGTGAACAGGAGCACACCCGAACGGAATGCCGTTTCTGGCATGAGGACAAACGGTGGATATGGGTCCGGTTTCTGATGCAGGTCACCAAACGGGATGAAAACGGCCACCCCATGCACCTTGCAGGGGTGATGCATGATATATCTGATATCTGCCGGGCCAAACAGTCCATGAAGAAAGCCGTGCAGAAGACCAATCTCCTCTCCTCTATTGCCCGGCATGATCTCATGAACCAGATGCGGGTGATCAAACTCACCCGTGCACGGCTGCAGGAGGAGCACCCCGAAATCGCAGCTGAAATTCAGGCATACCAGAAAACATGCACCCGCGCAACAGAGATCATCGAGTCACTTGTGGCATTCACGGCGGCGTACCGGGATATGGGGGTACATGAACCCCGGTGGCATCCACTCGAGGACCTGATATCACGGGTCTATGCAGAGAACGAACAGTTTCATTCGTTCAGTCTTGAAATCAAACGTCCTCTTCCCCGGATCTATTCAGACCGACTCATTGAGCGGGTTTTTTTCAGTCTTTTTGAGAATATCATCATCCACAGCGGGGGAGCTGATCGGGTCACGATCTCGTTTCAGGACAACGGGGATGAAGGGTCTCTTTTTATTGCTGACAACGGAAAAGGCATCCCCTCCGCGATGAAAAAAAAGATATTTGAACGTGGCATCGGGGAAGACACCGGGTACGGACTCTTTCTGGGCCGTGAGATTCTTGAAGTGGCCGGTGTGATGATTGAGGAATGCGGGACGGAAGGGGAGGGGGCCGTTTTCCGCTGCTTCGGCCCTCCTGATACCTACCGTTCTTTACCGAAACCTAATCATGCCAGCGTGAATCGCCTGCTGTAGTGATGTCTTTTTTCCAGATTGGGACGTATTTTTTTATTTCTTCGATGATGTACCGGCATCCGGCAAATCCCTCTTCGCGGTGCCCTGCGCCTGCGATGATAACGAGGATGGTCTCCCCTGTCGGTAAGATGCCGTCCCGGTGAATGATATCAACTGAGAAAAGCCCATATTTTTCCGTCGCTTCTGCTGCGATTGTGGTGAGATCAGCGAGTGCTATTGTTCTGTCAGCCTCAAATTCAATTGCTTCAATGCCGTCGTCACGTACGGTGCCGACAAAGACTACCTGTGCACCCATTCTGCTGTCACGTGACTGCTGTATGAGCGCTCCTATGTCAATATCTTCTTTCTGTATGGAAATCATGGAATTCATCCTCCTGAAACCGGTGGATAGACCACCAGTGCATCGCCATCTGCAAGAGCCGTCTCTTCTGCCTCTTTGACAGAGAGCCGTCTGCCGTTTAGGATAACGGTAATATGCGGATGGAGTGTGCTGTCTCCTGCAAAGAGGGTTTCCCTGCACCCTTTCGATTCACAAAGGGCAGACAGGATGGTTTTGGCTGTGGCATCATCTGTTGTTTCAATTGTTTGCTCTTCCCCGAAAATCTCACGGAAGCGGGCAAAACTGCGTATCGTAATTTTCATCGTATTCTCCTGTGTGTGACTGTTTTTCAGTTAGCAGCACTGTCTGATCCGTACTTCTTCTCTTTAGAACCATTTCTGATTCGTATTTTGACTGCCCGCGGAATCGGGTGGACGTTTTTTTTATTTATATAAAGCAGTCCTCACTGCTGCGATAGGCATTCAGCATTTCACGCCGGGCAGTCTTGCCGAGATGCTCTGTCACCTGTTCCAGGAAGACCGCAAAGTAATCGGGAGAAAGGCAGCAGAGGCTCTCTTCACCACTGATAATAAGTGCGGCAAGATGTTCGAGCTCATCTGGTGTCAGGCGCGAGAGCCGTTGCCTGAAATCATCTGCATCCGTCGCATAATGATTTGCAACAGGCGGAAGAACAGAGCGATACGTTACTCCTGACTCTGAACAGAGCAGATCGCCGCATTCGGGTGCACATTTCTTCAGAATCTCCTGATCTCTCTGTGATAGTTCGCGTGCCATATGTTGTCCTCCTGCTCCCGCCCTGTTATGATTGGTTCTCCACCGTCTGCGAGAATGCCTCGGGGTAATGCACCACGCCATGTACGTCACGCAGGACATTTGTCTCGAGGGCGAGAACCATGAAGTATCCTTCAGGCACCTCCCATGGGGGCTCAATTTCATGGTATTTTGCTGATTCAAACCGGAATCTGCGGTAATATCCCGGTTCGCCAAGCACTACGATGATCTTCACTCCCTTCTTATACGAGCGGTGAATGCCCTCTTCAATGAGCGCGGTGCCGATTCCCCGGTTCCGGAACTGCGAGAGGACTGCCACCGGAGCAAGAGCCAGGGCGGGCGTCTCATCGCTGTCTGCTGCACGGATTACCACCGGTGAAAAGAGCACATAGCCGAGGATGGCCCCGTTCTCAACACAGACAAGGGAGAGTTCAGGATCAAAGGGCCCGGAATTACGTATAGCAGCTACCAGTTCTGCCTCATCTTTCCGGCTGAATGCATCAGTGAGTACTGCAGCAATTCCTGCAGCATCATCCGGTGCTTCTGATCTGATGGTCCATGCCATGGTAATCATAGGTTTGGCGCTTCCCGCTAAAAAACCTGCATGTTGTCTCCCGTGGCGGTTGATCGATCAAATACCTCTGCAAACTGCTTCTGCTTCAGGCAGGGGAGAAATGCATGCCCACAGATGATTATCCTCCGGTGAAAAAAAGAAAGATTATTTCTGGGTCATAAGACCGGTAATCACAACAACGATACCCCATGCAATCAGGAAGATGCCCAGAACATAGATGACGGTGGCTGTTGCCATCAGCGGGTACATCAACACGTAGAATGCAAGGATGATCGCGATGACACCTGCTATGACGAGGAGCACCTTGTACCAGATACTGTCTTTCCCGGTAAATGCCTGGAAGATATTGGTAAACCCGGTCAGGAATGCCCAGAAGGCAATCAGGTAGGTGATGGTGAACCAGGCACTGAGGAGATTGCTGAATACCATCAGACCAAGGATGATGGCAAGGATACCCAGAATTATGAGGGCGACCGAGCGTCCTGCGCCGCCTTCATGCGGTTGAATTGCCTGCACAATGGTCATAATGCCCCAGACGACCACTATCGCACCGATGAAGTAGCCTAAAAAGAGCGTCACATATCCCGGCATGATGACACAGAATATGCCAAATATGAATGCAATAATTCCCAGAAGTACGAACGTCCACCAGGAGGGGGTGAACCCCATTGAATCTGCTGTCTCGTTCTCAATAATCTCAGTCATTGAAATATCTCCAACGCTATGATTTGTGGATCCGGTATATAAACCATCCGAAAAAATGAATGCTTCTGGACCGGATAGCGATTCCCGGAGCTGAATAAATGGCTATTCGATTCATTCCATCCTGTCACGAAGTGCCTGCCGGGATAATCTGAACGATGTGAGACCCGGGTGTGTGTCCTGTAAAGCATAAGGGTGGGGTCCTGGCCGGTATATTACCGTACAGCTATCTGATGTATGGAAAGGAGAGTTCCCGGAGACGCTGTGATCCGGCGCCACGTTATAAAAAATATTATCATAGCAACTCGTATTACAATAAGTAACTCTTTTATTAAACCGGAATGTACTCATAACTACTAATGAAATTCAGGGGCATCATTTCAGTCATTATTGTTCTTCTGTTTGTCACCTGCTCCGTTCCCGCTGGTGCTGCGGGTGACGCAGAGTCCGGCATTCTGTTCAGTCTGGAACCGGTTGCCGGTGTGCAGGACGAATTCCTCCTCTCCTGTGCAGGAGCAGATAACGGGCCTGCAGGCATCTTCGCAACCTTTCCCGGTCCGTTTGCCATCGTCAGCACCACACTTCCGGAGAGCCAGTACCGGGCGAATGGCACCGGTCTTGCCTGTGCCCTTATTGATGAGGATGCCTGCCAGGTGCAGTTTCGGTGCGCAGATCTTCAGCCGGGTACCCTTCGTATCTCGTGGGAGGAATTCACCGGCGGCCTTTCCGGTGAGGCGATAATCTCGGTATCCGATGCAGGCGGGGTGTCGGTTCTCACCGGCGGGAATTCCGGCATTGAGGATACCGGGAATCAGCCTTCATCACCGGTGCAGCAGAGCCCCTTTGCCTGCATCGCATTCACCGCGTTCCTGTCACTTGCCGCTGCCGGTGTATATGCCGGCAGGAACAGGAGGGATGTAATATGAATGCAGCCGGAAGATATCCGTATATGTGGCTTGGGCTTCTCATTCTGTGTATGGCTGCGGCATCTCCGGTATCTGCTGCAGATTCCGGTGCCCTGCCGCTGGATGTGAACGGAGACGCCCAAATCAGCACAGAGGAGATGACCGTTTCCGTCCTTGCATATATGGAGCAGACATATGCAGGTGCGGGTGCTGATGCCGGTCAGTACAGCGACCTTATCGACGGTGCCTATGTCTATACATACTGGAATAAAACTGCCAAAACGATCCCTGACTCCTCCGGGCAGTCTGTTATCCTGACACGGCCGATACACCGTGCCGTTGTGATGAACGGAGAGGCTGCAGAGACGATGCGTTCGCTTGGCTTTGACAGTGCCAATGTTGTCGGTGTCGGAAAATATATTCTGGACGATCCGGTATTTTTCCCTGAATATGCCGGGCTGCCGAATGTCGGCAGTGTCTGGTCGCCGGATTACGAACAGATAATCTCTCTCTCCCCTGACGTTGTATTCATCTATGCGGACTTCATGGACAGCAAAGGGGACGAGATACAGGAGACAATCCAGTCGATGAACCCTGCGGTGCATGTGCTGCGTTATGACCTCTTCAGCCCTGACACCTATGCAGGCGAGGTGGAGCTTCTTGCTGCAGCCATTGACCGGGAAGAGGAAGGGGCTCGCTTTGCCTCATTCTACACCCGGCAGATGGATACGGTCACCGGCAGGGTTGCTGCTATCCCTGAAGATGAGCGGGTGCGGGTGTACTTTGAAGGCGCTGATGATTTCAAGAGCTGTGCGGAAGGCTCCGGGTATCATGATAAGATCCTCATTGCAGGTGGGCGGAATATCTTCGGGAACGCCACACCTTCGTACCCGGTGGTCAATCCGGAGTCCGTGCTCTTTGGCAACCCTGGTGTCGTCGTCAAACTGCAGGGTACCGGTAAGCTTGACTTCGGCGGATATGGGGATGATGATACGTCAAAGACCATTGGGGTATATGAAAGCCTCATCACACGGCCCGGCTGGAATACCATTGCTGCGGTTAAAGAGGGGCGTGTTCACATCATTGACACCGATATCTTCGGGGGACCGAAACATTTCATCGGTATCCTCTACCTTGCCACCTGGTTCTACCCGGATCTCTTTGCAGATGTGAATCCTGAGGAGATTCACCAGGAGTATCTCACCACCTATCAGCACAGCACATACGATGTCCATTCGCAGGGCGTCTTTGTCTACCCGGTGACCCCAATAGTTTAGGACGGATGGATGGCATTAACAATCGAAGACTTCGGCAGGGAATATTCCCGTGTCAAAACGAAACGAATCTCCTTTTTTCTGCTGGCTGCTGCATTGCTCATTCTGCTCGCAATGGTTGGCATCACTCTCGGGTCAGGCGACCTCTCGTTCATGGACTCCTATGGTGCCTTCTGGGATGGCTTCCTCGCAAGAATGTCAGCCTTATTTGGCACCACCACGGAGTCAGTCCCTGATACCCCTATCCAGGAGATTATTATCTGGGACATCCGGCTTCACCGGGTTCTCTTTGCGCTCGTCGCCGGATTCGGGCTGGCCATTGCCGGGACTATCATGCAGGGCATCCTGAGAAATCCCCTGGCAAGCCCCTTCACCCTGGGCATCTCGTCTGCTGCCTCATGCGGTGCCTCGGTTGCGATCATTCTCTTTGCGGGTGTCACGCTGGTGAGCGGAAACGTACTGGTTGTCATCATGGCATTTCTCTTTGCGATGACCGCCTCTTTTATTATCTATGGTATGGCACGGCACAAAGGCCTGAACTCATCGTCTCTTATTCTTGCAGGTATCGCCATCATGTACCTCTTCTCCGCCATCACCTCGCTTATCCAGTATTTCGGCTCGTCTGATCAGGCAGCAGCGGTGGTCTACTGGATGTTTGGCTCGCTGGAAGGGACCACGTGGCCGAAACTGTTGATAGTCACCGCAGTGATTGCAATCCTGACCCCCTACACCGTCATGCGGGCATGGGACCTGAATGCGCTCGCCGAGGGTGATGAGATTGCAAAGAGCATCGGGGTTCCGGTTGAGCGGACGATGACTGTTTTCATGATGATCGCTTCGATTATCACCGCGGTGATAATTGCGTTCACCGGGACGATCGGGTTTATCGGGCTTGTTGCCCCGCATATCACCCGCATGGCAATCGGCAATGACCATCGCTGGCTGGTGCCGGCTTCAGGCCTTGTCGGAGCTGCGATTCTCCTTGGCGCCGACAACCTCTGCCGGACCCTGATATATCCGTCTGTGATTCCGGTGGGGATTATGACGGCATTTCTGGGAGTGCCGTTCTTCCTGTATTTATTCATGAAACGGGGTGATACCGGATGGTAGCGATATCTGTCAGCGATCTCTCCTATACATACCGGAAGAAGCCGGTATTCTCCGATATCTCCTTTGAGGCGGTGGAAGGTGAAGTGCTGGGACTGGTCGGCCCGAATGGCTCAGGGAAGACCACGATGATCAAATGCATCGACGGCATCCTGCATCCGCAGGGCGAGGTCCGGGTCTTTGGTGATCCTGTCTCATCGCTGCACCGGATGGAGATCGCCCGGAGGATTGCCTATGTGCCCCAGTCATTTCCCGAAGGTCTCTCATCGGCTGTCTTTGAAACGATTCTGATGGGCAGGCGCCCGTATCTCAACTGGCAGACTGGTCCGGAGGATGAGGAGAAGGTCTATCATGCGATGAAGATGCTGGGTGTGGAGGATTTTGCCTTCCGGAAGATAAAAGAACTCTCCGGCGGTGAACGGCAGCGTGTAATGATTGCACGCGCCATTGTGCAGGAGACTCCGGTCATCCTGATGGATGAACCCACCAGCAGTCTCGATGTCAGGCACCAGATGGAGGTGATGGAGGTGGCGCGAAATCTTGCGGTAGAGAAGAATATCACGGTGATCATGTCCCTGCATGACCTCAACCTTGCCTCACGCTACTGCGACCGGATTGTCATGTTCAGGGAGGGGGCCCGGTACGGGTTCGGGACTCCCGGCGAGGTGCTCACGGAAGATGTTATCGAACAGGTGTATGGCATTGAGGCACGCATCTATCGAGACGGAGACTCTCCCTATATCATTCCCGTCCGTCCGGCTTCAGGCGCCCGCACGGAAGAGTGACGGGCTGTCGTTTCTGAGGTGGCGGTAAGAGAGCGTGATCCTCCTTTTGCCCCTCTGTTTGTCTGTCCGGGGGGCTCATGTTCAATCCCTTGATTGAGGTCCCTGATGGTGCACACCTGGTGTACGGTATCCACATGTTTCTGCGCGTAATCTCTGCGTCAGGTCCCTTTTTTGTCTCATTTTTTCTGAGCAGATCCGCTCCCTTCCGCACAACATGGTGGAGTGTTTGCGGAAAAGGGGTATTCGATTACAAAATCTGCCGGGTAACATAGCCGGGTAACATAAGATGGGAGTCCATCCCCTCGCATCCTGCGATAACGATGCACAACAAACGGGCTTCCGCCGGGGCATAAAGAACCCCTTACAATCATGGCTTCACGGCGTGACCCTGCCCCGGGATCAAACAAAATGAAACAAAAAGGTGAGGAGAAAAAAGATAACTGCCTATACCAGTGCAAACCACCGGTCCCTGAGACCCACATTATACTGGGCAATGTACATCGCGTCACCGATGTCTATCGCATTGTTCCAGTTAACGTCGGTCCGTTCAAATGCATCCGTGTTCTTCGCCGGTGATGGTGTTATCCCGACGACCTCTTTGAGCACACGCAGGGTATCTGCCTGATTTACTCCGCCGTCACTATTCGCGTCACCGAGAAGGAGTGAAGTGATCCGGATACAGTCCTGCTTTGTGGTGAAAGCTTCTCCCCCGTTAATCGTCAGATTGACCGTATAGGTGCCGGACGTGGCATAGACATGACTGGGATTCTGTGTGGTTTCGTCGATGGTTCCGTCATTGTCGAAATCCCATGCCCATGATGTTGCACCCAGAGACTGATCTGTGAACTGCACGGTGAGCGGCGGGATGCCGCACATGGGTGTTGCGGTGAAGTCAGCAATAATCACATCCCTGTATTCAACCACGAGGATGGTGCCCATGGCATACATGTTGTCTCCCTTTCCCTCTATTGCGAGACTTCTCATCGCCGCCTCGTTGTCCCCGTCTGTGAGCGCTGTTGTCACGTCATAGAGCGAGAAGCCTATTTGCGGGTCTCTCTGGTAGTCCGCCCAGAACCCTTCATACTCCTGATTATTGAAGATGAATACACTCTTATTGGCATCCGCCCCACTGGCAAGGATGGCGATGGCCGTTGCATCTGCGATATTGGTTGTATCAACCCCCGTGAATGGTGCGTATGCCGTCGCTTCGGTATCACTCACCGAGTATGATGCATATGAGTAGAGCATGTCAAACTCTTCATTTATCCAGATCGCTTTCGTGCTGGTTTCCGGATCTTCGTAGACAACGAGAAGATATGCCCCATAGAGGCCATAGGTGTTGTCCGCTTCGGGTGTGATGGTCATGCTGTTGCCCGCGGCATCAAACAGATCTGTTACATTGTATGCATACAGCCCGTAGGGATTACTGTATGACCCGAACCCTTTTACGTCCTGGTATGCCGCTTCCGGGTATACGATGTTGCCGTTGAATGACATTGTGAACGCCGGGTCGGTTCCCATCTTGTTGTACGTCCATCCCTGACAGAGGCGGGCATTTACGACGGTCGCTCCCTCCGGAATCGGGAGGTCTTGCGGGGACCAGCTGTATGTCTGTTCGGTCCATGAGGCACCGTTATATGCGGTGTTCCCTGCCGACCATGTCAGGTCATACTGGCCGGTGAAAGAAGCTATGTTCTCGATATCAGCACCATCGGTCCATCGCTTGCCTTTGTATCCGTTGTTGTACACGGTTGCGGTCACGGTGAGATTGTTGTTCGTCTCATCGTTTTCTTCGACCACGTTGTCTGTATCGGCGTTCACGGTGATGGTGATGGTGTCACCGCCGGTATGGAGGACGGTGTCTGTCACTGTGACGGTTGTGGAGGTGTTTGCTGCAAGACCGGCAACGTCTGCGGTGTATGGAGTGCCTGCGACGTCAATCGTCACGGTGAATGCACCTGCATCGGTCAGGCCTTTGTTTATCACCGTGGCCGTGAGGGTGTTCGGCTCCTGTGCAAAGAGATCATTGCCTGCGCCGCTGTTGGGTGTGACATCGGTCACGTTTAAATCAACATCTGCATATTCAACCACGAGGATGGTGCCCATGGCATACATGTTGTCTCCCTTCCCCTCTATTGCGAGACTTCTCATCGCCGCCTCGTTGTCCCCGTCTGTGAGCGCTGTTGTCACGTCATAGAGCGAGAAGCCTATTTGCGGGTCTCTCTGGTAGTCCGCCCAGAACCCTTCATACTCCTGATTATTGAAGATGAATACACTCTTATTGGCATCCGCCCCACTGGCAAGGATGGCGATGGCCGTTGCATCTGCGATATTGGTTGTATCAACCCCCGTGAATGGTGCATATGCCGTCGCTTCGGTATCACTCACCGAGTATGATGCATATGAGTAGAGCATGTCAAACTCTTCATTTATCCAGATCGCTTTCGTGCTGGTTTCCGGATCTTCATAGACAACGAGAAGATATGCCCCATAGAGGCCATAGGTGTTGTCCGCTTCGGGTGTGATGGTCATGCTGTTGCCCGCGGCATCAAACAGATCTGTTACATTGTATGCATACAGCCCGTAGGGATTACTGTATGACCCGAACCCTTTTACGTCCTGGTATGCCGCTTCCGGGTATACGATGTTGCCGTTGAATGACATTGTGAACGCCGGGTCGGTTCCCATCTTGTTGTACGTCCATCCCTGACAGAGGCGGGCATTTACGACTGTCGCTCCCTCCGGAATCGGGAGGTCTTGCGGGGACCAGCTGTATGTCTGTTCGGTCCATGAGGCACCGTTATATGCGGTGTTCCCTGCCGACCATGTCAGGTCATACTGGCCGGTGAAAGAAGCTATGTTCTCGATATCAGCACCATCGGTCCATCGCTTGCCTTTGTATCCGTTGTTGTACACGGTTGCGGTCACGGTGAGATTGTTGTTCGTCTCATCGTTTTCTTCGACCACGTTGTCTGTATCGGCGGTCACGGTGATGGTGATGGTGTCACCGCCGGTATGGAGGACGGTGTCTGTCACTGTGACGGTTGTGGAGGTGTTTGCTGCAAGACCGGCAACGTCTGCGGTGTATGGAGTGCCTGCGACGTCAATCGTCACGGTGAATGCACCTGCATCGGTCAGGCCTTTGTTTATCACCGTGGCCGTGAGGGTGTTCGGCTCCTGTGCAAAGAGATCATTGCCTGCGCCGCTGTTGGGTGCGACATCGGTCACGTTTAGATCAACATCTGCTGCACTAGCACCCACGGGCACAATCGCTAACATAAGAATTAATCCCAGGAACAGAAAGAGTCCGGGAGATTTGTCATGAATAATTGTTCGTTCCGTTTTCATACGATCACCTGTTTTATATTTGTGGTGCCCCATGGGCGGATTCTTACATTTCAGAATATTTTCTCAATTCAACCGGATTTCATCCAGTACCCATACCACAAACAATTCACACGTTTATTTTGAATAATCACACTATTTAAAATAACTAGTATTATTTGTAATTGTTGATATTGATTTTAGGTTTGGCGTTCCTGACCCTATTTTCAGGAGGCCGGGAGGGCCGGTATTCCACTACATTATATGATACTTTTGAAGGCCTGGACGCTATGGAACAGTCTTTCCGAAACATTCCGGGGGAAAAAAGGAGATATTTCTAAGTTATTCCGAAGAAGCAATGGTCGCCCGGTATTCTGCTGTCTCATAAGGAGAGACAACGGCATTTTCGATGGTGACTGTCCCTTCAGCGGAGACCAGTCGCACAGGAACATTGCCAATGTCCATATAGTAGAATACAGCCGGGGTTTTCTTCCCTGAATATTTATTATTGAGGTATATCTTCGCCCCTTCAGGTTCGCTTGAAATGTTCAGGCTTCCGAAGGGATAGGGTTCAAGGAGGAACTGGAGTTCGGTATCTATCGGGTGGTTTCCGGGAACAAGGCGGATAACCTCTTCATCCGGAATGTGGCCGGGTAATGAGATCGAGATGGTGTGCAGCCCTGCTGATAGGTTGGTAATGGTGTATGGGGTGTGCAGTCCGGTGGTGTATCCATCCACCATGATTTCAGCCCCCAACGGTTCGGATAAAACCAGGACGGAACCAAAGGTTACCTCTCCGGGGATTATACGTACTTTCTCCCCATCCCGCCACAGCTGTCCCTCATATGAGATGTATGACCCGTTATCAAAGACAGTGATGTATGGCTGCGTACCGCTTACATCAACCTTTTTTGGAAATGAATACCGGGGACATCTGCCGTTCACGGTAAAATACGCATCCCTGTATGCATCGGAGCAGAGTTCGACTGTGCGTGTGACGATATACGCCTGGTCAAATGAGACATCTGTGATCACTCCCGGAGAAATCCAGATGCTCTTTATATCACATGGATACTCCATCAGGTCGTTGCGAACCTTGATCGTATGGCGTCCCTCTTTAAGCCCCCCAATGACTTCCGGGGTGGTCAGACCGGTGTTTCGTCCGTCCAGATATATCTGTGCACCATCCGGGTGGGACGTCACATAGACTCCCCCTATTCCGTCATCATATCCATTGGACAGATACCCGTCAAATTTTAGTTTCCTGAGGCCGTTTGTTTCAGACGGGAGATCAAACCGTATTTCACTCTCATCGGTGATGGTCAGTTCCTTTTCTGATTCCAAAAATCCTTCCCGTGAAACAGAGAGTGAATGGCTGCCACCCCGAACACCCGTGAGGATGCACGGCGTTGTCTTTCCGGTATAGATACCGTCAAGCATGACGAGTGCCTGCGGTGGGTTTGAGAGGACTGCAACGTCATATGTCCCGTTTCGGTAGTCGATGTAGGTCTCCTCGGGTGCCTGGTATTCGGGAGATGGTGCTTCCGGCAGTATACCGGATGCCGTATCCGGGATCCGGTACTCTTCTTCCGGCGCATCAGCAGTTGTGCTGAAGGGAATGAGCATCTCCGGAATTTCGATGGAGCAGAGGGTGGCATAGAGGTGACTTTTACCGCTGGATAATGCGGTTTCCTTTCCTGCTCCGGCATAAGCCTCCTCATTGCTGCAGACCGCTGTATAGGTTCCCAGACGGGAAATTCCTGTTGTCGCCGCGTTCACTCCCCGGTTCATGCGCGCGGCATCTGTCCACGTTCCGGAATCTGTTTCAAAGCGGCTGAGTGCGACAGCACCGCCGGGTTTGCAGACCCCGCCTGAGATTTCAAGAATGAGCGGGATGTCTGCTGTTGCCCCCTCCGGGCTGATGGTGTAGGTCCACTCCCTGTTTCCTCCGGGAAGGGTGCTTCTCTGCTGAATGGCGACTGTGCTGACCATGGCCCCTCCGGGATCGAGAAGCCGGGTTCCCTCACGCACATAGAGCGTGCATTGTCCGTCTTTGGTCTTCAGTTCTGCCGCATGCAGCCGGTCCCCTGATGAAGAGAGGGTGAATGTCTCTTTCCCTGTCCCGGTCACCCCGGAGGCTGCGGGATTTGTGGCGCTGTCCGGTTGGGTTACCACCGACAGATTTCCCGCCTCTCCAGTGTGGGTGATGACGAGGAGGGCGTTGCGGTTTTCAAGATAGTCTCCGGCCGCACCCATCAGTGCACTCTGAACCTGAGCAGCATTTCCTGTTTCGCGGAGGAAGGAGGCCACAGATTCAGTCCATGTGCTGATGCCCGATGATCCGCCCGTCAGGACATTTTCGTATTCCCAGTCATTGAATACAACCCGGTGAGCATCGTCTCCCTTTCCGGTGGCAGCTGTGCTGATTACTATCAGATCGGCTGATTTGATTCCTGCCATACTGATATTGCCGGGGAAGGGGATCATGGTCGTTGCCTCATCAGGGGTGATGCCTGCTGCCTCGTCCGCGATGATGGCATCACACCCTTCGCTAAGCCATACTGTTTTTTCGGGGGCGGTTTTGTTCTCGCACAGTACCACGAGTAATCCCCCATAGAGGGCACAGACCTCTCCGGAAATGCCCTCATTGGTGACGGAGAGTTCATACTCCCCCTGTCCCTTCTCCCGGATGGCATCCGTTACATTGTAGCAGATAGTTGAGAGGACATAGTCAAATGATCCCTCGCCTTTTCTGTCTGTATAGGTTTTATCCGGGATGATTCCTCCACTGTCCAGTCTTGTTCCCAAAGGCACCTCCGTTCCGGTTTTCCCCTCCGTATTGTGTCCCCAGGTTGTATACAGGTAAAGGCGTGCCAGTAACGGGTCAGTGCCTTTTGGAATGGGGGCATTCCATGTGAACCGTGAGGTGGTGCCCGGTTCTGTGAGGCCGGTATAGGTGCCGAAGGGCATGGTAACGATATCACCCCTGAATGTGGTGACGATGCGTGGTGTGAGTTCCTTTCCGGTGTATCCGGTGTTCCCGCTGTCATCGTCTGCATCTCCCGAATCCGTCTCAGGGATGAGGACAAAGGTGACTTCAGAGGTATCACCTTCGGTAACACTGACCGTCTGAACTCCATCCCGGTAGCCTGCAAGGCGCAGTGAGATGGTATGTT
Organism: Methanogenium sp. S4BF; assembly: GCF_029633965.1. Taxonomy (NCBI): domain Archaea; kingdom Methanobacteriati; phylum Methanobacteriota; class Methanomicrobia; order Methanomicrobiales; family Methanomicrobiaceae; genus Methanogenium; species Methanogenium sp. S4BF. Next base: position 2,258,246 of record NZ_CP091277.1, read on the forward strand.
CGCCGATGATGACATCATCCAGGAATGTATCCGTTGTCAGACCGGTTTCCCTGCCGTCAATGAATACTGCCGCCCCGGTGGGGTCTGATGTGACTGAGAGGCTGCCTGTCAGTGGCCGGAGGTCAAAATGAACTGTTGTATCCTCATCGGCTGAGACATCAATCCATTGCTCCTCTCCTTCCTCATAGTGTTCATGCTCCACGCTCACTGCATATGATCCGACCGGCATATCGGGGATGGTGCAATTGGTGGTATATTCCGTCTCCTCCCCATCGATCACCAGAGCTGCACCGGCGGGTGCGGATGTCACGGTGAGCGTTCCGGTCTCCTGTTCCGGATACCTGACTGAGAGGGCTGCAAGAAAGATCTTGTAAAAACTGCCGGTTCTGTCGCATGAGAGTGTGGCATCCTCCCACGGTGTGATGATGCCCGTCACATCCCATGCATTATATCCGGAATAACTTCCCCGGCCTGATGTGATGAGGTCTGTAGGTTCATCCTCGTTCAGGGTGTAGGTGGCATCTTCGCTGGCGAGATGGACAACCTGCAGACGTGCACCGGCCCATTCGTCCTCCTGAGGGAGTTCTCCGGTCGGAAAGGTGGTGCGGATGATATAGTCCTCTCCCAGCTTTTCTTCCGACTGGTAGGAATCCGTGTCCTGACCGTCCATGACCCAGTATCTGACTGTATCACCGTCTCCGTCATCATATGCAACTACCAGGGTGATGACCTTGATCCGGCCGTCAAACTGTGGGTCGGAGGGTGCCGTGCTTACCCGTGCCCGCACTTCTTCTCCGGTGATTCTGTTGGTCACATCGTACCACATCTGGTAGTCGCTCGTGACCCGGATGCAGTGGTCGTTCACTGAAACAGGCCCGGTCCCGTATTCTCCGGCAGGTGGATTGTAGTCTTTTCCCGGAAAGGTGTAGGGAACGTTGAGGGACTCCATACCCATCTGTGAATAGCCACTCCCCCCGTCGAATTCAACGGTGGCTGTGCCTGCATAATTACTCTCCATATTTCCGCAGTAGACGGAGACATACAGGCGTGCCCAGCGGATGGCAGTGTATTCAGGGAGGCGGTAGCGCTGTTCCAGCGTCAGCGGTGACGAACCGCTCATACCATAGAAGGAATCCATCCATATCCCACCTGAGACAGTTCCTTCCTTTGCGTCATCGAGGGGCATTCCCCCGACATAATTGTCTGCCATGGCGGGTGGCACCAGAAAAATCAGGAGGAGAATGGCGATTGCGAGTATGGCTCCTGCCCGGGGCGTTATTCTATCAGATTCTGAAACTGGGTATTTTTTCATGGCACCACCGGTATTGTTCCTAGGGTATTGCATGTAGTAATACAAAAAAGTGTATTTCTTTTATTCTGTATGATATTGGATGGGATTTTGTATGTCACATCCCGCGCCTGATGGCGTCCACCGGGTTGAGGCGGGCAGCCTTCAGAGCCGGGTAAATGCCTGCCAGAAGGGAGAGGATAACTGCGATACCGAGCCCAAGAGCGAGTAGTGCCGGTGTCACAAGGGTTATGTCAGCACCGGCAAACCCCGCGAAACCGGGACCCAGCTGTTCGAGAATGAATGACTTCCCGAGGGTGTTGATACCCGCCGAGAGGAGAATGCCCAGAATGTCCCCTGCAATTCCCCCGAGAATGCCGATATAGAGGCATTCGAGGAGGATGAGTGCGAGCACATGCCGGTGTGATGCCCCGAGGGCCATCGTGATGCCGATCTCCCGGGTGCGTTCATAGACCGAAACGACCATGGTATTGATGATCATCAAAGCACCGACAACAAGAGAGATGCCGGTGAAAAACGAGAGGATGATGATGACGGCGTCCATCAGCCGGTTGACCGCCTCAATCTCCTCAAAGGGGCCCTGTGCCTGCAGGCCGAGTGCCCGGACATCTGCTGCGACGGAGAAGACATTCTCCGGTGCGTCCACCCGCAGGTAGATGACATCATAGGCACCGTATCCCTCACGCCATTCTTCCAGGCGTGCAGTATCCGTTACAAGCAGAGTGTCAAACATATCGCCGCGGGGGCGGAGAGTGCCTGCGACCCGGAAGGCCACTTCAGTATCCACCGGTGCACCGGATGCGTCATACTCGCGGATACGAATGGACAGGTCGTCACCCGCCCGGATGCCTTCGTATTTGCGCAGCGATTCTGCGATTTCATTTCCCAATACCGCGTCATCTCCATTCCCGGAATAACCGGTGCCTTTGCTGAATTCCGGTGAGAATACCGCGGAAAAATCCTCCCAAACAATTCCTGAGGCCCCCACATAGGTCTGATGCGGCGTTGCGAGGTCCGCGGTGATGACCGGTGCCGTCCCTGCTACATGGATAATGCCCCGGAGGGCGGCAGCCTTTGCGGCGGTGAGCGGGATGATGGTTCCGTCCCGCACGTCTCCGGTTACCTGGATGAGGGTGAGATCTGACTGTTCGCTGATCATCTCAATGGAATGTGCCCGGATCCCTTCGCCGAGTGAGACGATCGCCACCACAGCGGCGACACCGACCGCGATGCCGAGGATGGTGAGGAGGAGGCGCGTGCGCCTCCGCAGGACCTGTCGGCCGGCGACGCGGGCAAAGTCCAGTCTCTGGCCCATCAGACCACCTCCCCGTCGTGAAGGGTGATCATCCGGTCCGCCCGTGAGCCAAGGTCGGCGTCATGGGTGACAATCAGAAACGTGGTTCCCTCTTCCCGGTTTATTTCCCGGATGAGACTCAGAATGTCGTCACTGGTCCGTGAATCGAGGTTGCCGGTGGGTTCGTCTGCGAGAACGACAGCGGGGGCATTGATCAGTGCCCGTGCGATTGCGACACGCTGCTGCTCCCCGCCGGAGAGTTCTCCGGGATAGTGATCCCCCCGCCGCTCAAGCCCGACACGGGCGAGGAGTGCAGATGCCCGCTCCTGCCGTTCCTTTTCCGGGCGGTAGGAGAAGAGCAGGGGATACTCGACATTCTCCCGGGCACTCAGGTGTGGAATCAGGTTAAACTGCTGGAATACAAATCCAATCTCATTGCGCCTCAGGCTGACGAGCCGGGCCGTATCTGCATAATCCACCGGCATGCCCCGGATGCGCACTTCACCGGATGTCGGGGCATCAAGGCAGCCCAGAATATTCATGAGCGTGCTCTTTCCACTCCCGCTCTTTCCGACCACTGCTGTGCATTCTCCTCTTTTGATCTGTATGGAAACGCCCTTCAGTGCCTGCACGGAGTCGCTGTAGGTCCGGACAAGCCGGACGGTTTCAAGTATTGTCTCTCCCATCAGTCCGCCTCCTTCTCGATCCACAAAATTCCGTTGGTAAGGAGCAGATAATCTCCATTGTCCCGCACGGTGACAGTATTGTCCCTGCTCCTCAGGTAGGGTGATATGTCACGCAGATCCTCCCCTACCTGGTGCACCTCATCTGAAGAGAATCCGTCCGTCCACTCCCACCCGTTATATCCGGGGAAGAGCATGGTCAGAATCCTCTCAAAAAAGAGCGGAAGGCTGTTTTCTGCCGGTCGGTTTACCATGATCACATTCTTCTCAGGGGTGTTCGCACTTGTATATCCGGCCGATGGTGCCACGAGGTGGAGGGTGGCGCGGCTGACTTCTTCAGTGACGGTTTCGCCGGGGAAGATGATGGTGCCGGTGGCCATCTCAGGGGTGACTCCATAACTGCTGAAGAGCATGTCACATCCTTCATTCACCCAGATTGAACCTGCTGTGCCCGTTTCAGCCTCATAGACCGAAAGAATGCCTGCTCCCTGGATGACGAGTGTGGCGTTTTCCGGGTGGGTGTTCGTGACTGTGAGTGTGACGGCATTCTCCCCTCCGGTAAGCCCGGAGATGGTGAAGGCGTCCATCCCCGAGAAGAAGTCATTTCTGCTGACAAATCCCTTTGTGTCGGTATAGCGGGAGAACGGATCGGCAGACAGGGAGGCATTCTCCAGTGCGGGGATGATGCAGGGGTATGCTGCCTTCTGCCCGTCCTTGCTCCATGCCCAGTAGATGAAAAGACGGCTATAGAGGGGTGCTGCATCATCCGGAAGGGTTACCGGCATCTTTGCTGTCCAGCTGTCACCCGGGGCGAGTGTGCCGCTGTAGGCACTGTTTCCCGTAGTATAGCAGTATCCGCCCGTGATATCTGAAGAGAAGACATTTTTCAGCGGGTTGTCGCCTGCATAGGTTGCAGAGACGGGGATGCCTGAAAAAAGAATCAGGAAGAGGATCGCTGCCATGCTCCTCTTACGGGAAGGCAAGCGACCCCTCCTGCCGGTTGTCGGAATATGAGGACTCTTTTACGGTTCTCTCCTCATTGACCGTGACGGTGACCTGGTGGGTGCCGGGCGTGGTAAAGAGTGGAATGTAGGTGGTCACGGTGCCGTATGCAGGGACTGTCTCATCCAGAATCCGTACAGCTGCTTTCTCTCCGTCGAGGAATACGGTTACCATGCACTCCTGCACATCACTGCCTCCGCTGTTGGTTATTGTGACCGGCAGCCGGTATTCGGCAAATTCTCCTGCTGAGGCAGGGGTGGTGAGAAGACATCCGGCCGGCAGCATAAGGAGGGATACGATACAGATGGCCGGAAGAATGCTGTTTCTCGTTTTTCCCCGGAGTATAAGGCCTCCTGCGGCAGCTATACCCAGCAGTGCGGGGAAGAGGGGGGCAGGGGAGGTGGTCGCCTCAGGCACACCACCGGCGGCATCCGCACGGACCGGTACGCCTGCCCGTACTGAGAGGTCAGGGAGCGTTCCGATGGTGAGTGATTTTACCGGTGAGGTGACTGTCGAACTGCCGCTATCTGCAATGGCTGATAGCTGATACGACCCTGACGTGGCCATCCAGGATATGGATGCCTCACCGGTTCCGTCCTCTCCTATGGATACATCCGCATCACCGATCGGGGCACCGTCGAGCAGGAAGGTGACATGCACCGGTTCGGAGGTATATGTGCCATAATTCCGAATACTGACCCGTGCTTCTGCCTCTTCCCCGTCATAGGCGTTCTCTGCCACCGGTTCGTCGGCAACATAGGCCGGACCTCCGGACGCACCATCTCTTTCTGCTGTCAGGATGGCGCAGACCGGATGGATATAATCCTCCGCCTCGATGACCGCACCGGTTGTCTCCATGATGCCGTCACCCGTGAGGTCACGTCCACGTTCAAATACCACGGTGTCTGTGGCGGCAAATTCTGCGGTGACATCAAAGATCTCACAGTCTACATAGCGAGAGAGTGTTCCTGCACCGCCGCCGGCGTCAAAGGACTGTTCGTTGCTGAGGTCCCGCATGGACGGATAGCGGGCGTCTGTTGGTCCTGCAATGCCCAGGTCAGCCCCGTTGAAGGTGATATAATCGGGCTGGCCTTCGTTGGATGCGAGCGTAAGGGTGGTGAGGGTGGCTCTGGTGACTCCATCTGTACGGGCGTGCGTGAACGTGCAGGATGCACTGTCCTTTCGTGTCGGGTTTGTGCCTGCCCACCCCTCGCCGTGCAGGTTCTCATTTCCTTCGGCGACCCAGTACTGTGTGACATGTCCGTCTCCTCCGGGGACTGCCGCGACTATCATTATTGCATATATTCTCCCGTCAAGGGAGTTCCCTTCCTCTCCTCTGCTTGTAGTGACAAGGACGGTATTTTTTCCCTCACGCAGGGCGTCGCCTGCATCTGAGGCGATGAGGTAGGTCCCATGGCTTGATGAATAGATGTTTTCCTGCACATCATCCTCGCCATAGAGGGTGTATCTTGTTTTTTTAATATTGTTAACCGAGATCTCTGTCCAGCCCGAGTACTGTTCTGTCCCGCCCCATACCGCCGTATATATTCGTGCCCAGGCAGGATCGGACGGCAGGGTGAAGGTAACATCAACGGGCGGTTCAGAGAGTCCATATGTGCCGAACGTCAGAAGATCCCCTTCGATCTCTCCCTGTGCGGCCACTTCGAGTGGAATTCCTTCAAATGTATAGAGTGCCGATACCGCAGGGCAGATGCATACAAGACATCCGGCGGCCAGAAGAACAGACAATATCCGGCAAAGGTGCATACGTATAGTTGAAATTTTCATCAATATTAGAATTATTATGCCGATTTCTCTTATCTCATGGTGCCGGACAGCCATCCGCCTTCACTTCTGAAACCTGATCCCGGGATAAACATGAATATAACGGCTTTTTTACCTGATTTATGCCGTGAATCGTTTATACTGATTGCGTATTCTGCCGTTCCGCCCGGTTTGGAAATCCTCTCCCGGATTACGATCCTGTCGTGATGCCTGAAAATGTATCCAGTGTCATCTGCCCGGCCTCTCTTCGTTCAAGGCCGGAGACGGAGACGCCAATCAGGCGAACCGGGGTCGTGGTGAGAAACGGAAGCATCAGTGACTGTGCCGTCCGTAGAATAAGGTCAACGCGGTCGGTAGCATGGCCAAACGACATGGCCTTAGTCCGGGTAACAAATCCCCGGTAGCGTATCTTCACGGTGATCGTCCGGCACCGCCCACCGTCCTGCCGAAGGCGCCTGCAGACCTCTCCGGTGAGGGTGGAAAGGGTCCGGCAGAGCAACTCCCTGTCTCTCACATCCTCAGGGAAGGTGCATTCCTTCCCGATGGATTTCCGTTCTCCCCTGTCGGTTACCGGGGTGTCATCAGTACCGTTTGCCCGCGCATGCATCACCATCCCCCACTTCCCGAGAACAGTCCTGAGATGGTGCGGATCCGCTTCTGCGAGGTTACCAGCCGTGGTGATGGAGAGGGACGCAAGCCGTTCTTCAGCCTTTTTTCCGATGCCTGGAATTTTTCTGACCGGGAGAGGCGCAAGAAATGCGGCGGCTTCATCCGGTTGGACGATGGTCATCCCATCCGGTTTCCGGTAATCGGATGCAATCTTTGCAATGGTCTTATTCGGCCCGATGCCCACAGAGCAGGTGATCCCCTGGCGGTATCTGACCAGATCCTTAATCTCCTTTCCGATGGCTGCTGCAGCGGCATATGAACCACACGATGAGATGTCACAGTATGCCTCATCCACACTCACCTGGGCAAAAGCATCGGCAAATGGCTTAATCGCCTGCATAATGTCTGCTGACACCTCGCAGTACAATGCATGACTGACCGGCAGGTAGACTGCTTCCGGACAGCGCACATATGCCTCGCTGATGGGCATTGCACTCCGGATGCCATACTCCCGTGCCTCATAGGAACAGGTACAGACCACACCCCGTCCTCTTCCTCCTTTCGGGTCAGCACCAACGACCACCGGCCGACCGGCAAGGGCAGGATTTTTCCGGACTTCAACAGACGCAAAGAAACTATCCATATCCACATGAAGGATGATTCGTTCTGTCTGTACCCCGTGCATATCCCGCATGTCCTCTCTTCCCGCTGGTTACCCGTGATAACCTGTTTCATAAACGAGGTATTTGAAGTATGGCTGTGTAGTGTGAAACTAAGGAACCGACTTGCTGTCCAAACCGTATGGCTTTCCTCGAAACTGACAGTATCACCAGGGGTATCTGCGGTGATGCTGGTAGTTTGAACACTGTGTTTCAGGGAGGAAGACAGATGTTTCTTCTTGTGGTATCCTGTCCGGGTTACTGTGCACAACCTAATATCTCCTCAGGTAGAATATCCGGTATCTATGTCACTCAAGACACTCCTCGTTACTCCTGCAGGGAGGGAGAAGGTCTGGGATGTTCCCGGCAGAAATCCGCCGGATGCGGTACGGGCGGCAGATGCCTTTACGGGGCGGTTTGCCCGCCGGTGTGCCCAGTATGCCCGGATCCATTATCCGAAGGACTGGGTGATTCTCTCGCCAAACTTTGGATATCTCCTGCCGGATGATGAGGTTCGCAACTATCGCAATGATGAATTCGGGGAATACAGCCTTGAATTTGATACGATCCGTGAAAATGCTGATTATGACGGTCTTCTAGGGTATGACTCGGTCATTTTCCTTGGAAACCGTGAGGATTATGGGGGGTACATTGATATTGTCAGGCAGACCTTTACCGGCAGCTGGGTGGAGGTGCCTCTTGAGCATGCCGCATCGGGCGGTGAGATGCTTGGTCATCTCGTCGACTCCCTCACACGGGGGACTCCGCTGCGCAGCAACATCATTCATCTCTCCCGGATACGGGTGGAGGGTCTCTTTGGGGAACTGACCCACGACATCTCCCTCTTCCCGGAAGATTCTCTCTCCATCATCACTGCCCCGAACGGATATGGGAAGACGACCATCCTCCGGATACTCCGGGCGGTCTTTGTGGGAAATGTCGACGAACTCCGGATACTTCCCTTCGGATCCGCTGAACTGGAGTTTATCCGGGATGACTACACCGTGTCGGATGTCCGCGATACGCTTTTGATTGAAAAGCAGCAGAGTTCGCAGTTTCCGCTGAGAATTGATATCTCGTTTACCTATACCCGCGGCGCTGACGGAAAGAAGCGGCAGTACGTTCTCAGAGACGGAGAGTATGACAGTGACGTGGTATCCACAGAGCTTGCAGGAATCATTCCCCCGGTGCCGGTGAAGTATATCTCTGCCCAGCGCCTCTGGCATGACCGGAATCGCCGGAAAGGTGTTACCGGGGATCTGCTGGCCTGCTATGACCGTAATCATGAGGGGGCATACGAACTCACTATCCTCGCATATGCAGATGATGTAATCAGGCGTATTCAGGCACTCCTCGCCGATTATGCCTCAATCGCACAGGAACTGGATGCCACCTATCCTGCACGGTATCTGCAGGCGCTCGGAGATGGCGGCCTTGCCCCGTCGGCAGCAGAGATAGAATCCGACCTGATCCAGCTTCAGATAGAACGGGAATCGTTTGAAACTCTTGGATTTCTGCCATATACCCGGCTCGATGAAGGGGATGTGATGATCACACCCGGAAAAATCGGGGACGACCCCGGTGTCCGGACTGCAATTTATCTGTATATCGCAGACTCACGGGAGAAATATCAGATATTTGGGGGGCTGAAGCAGAAGATTGATCTTCTGGAGGAGATTATCAACGCGCTCTTTTTAAATATCGACCTCACGGTTGACATCGAAAGCGGCTTCCTCCTGAAGTTTATGGGACGTGACCCCGTACCGCCTGAGGCGCTCTCTTCCGGTGAACAGAATCAGCTGGTTATGTATTATGACCTTATTTTCAAGACTGATCCCGGCACACTGGTTCTCATCGATGAACCGGAAATCTCCCTGCATGTGGTCTGGCAGCGGCAGTTTTTGGATACCATTCTGGGTATCATCGCCATCACGGGTTCAGATTTTATTCTCGCAACCCACTCGCCGCAGCTGATTCACACACACTGGGACAAGACCATTGACCTATCAGGGAATTATCCGGATGAAAGGTAAAAACCGCAGGTTCGCCGGGTATCGTCTGGAAGAGATCTGGGCCGATCCCGATGAAATCCGGGGCATGATTGAGACGATGGAGATGACCTATCCCGGGATGGGGGGGAAAGTCTTTGTGATCACGGAAGGCCCCTATGATCTGGAGGTGTATGACCGCTGTTTTAACAGTGAAACCTGTATCCTGCGGATTGCAAACTCAAAGGAGAATGTCTGTGAGATAGTGGAGGGCATCTGTGCACGGAAGGCTGCATCCACTGCAGACAGATCTGAGGAAGGTACGCAACGGGATGAATGCCGCATCATCGGTATCATCGACAGTGATTATTCCCTCTTTGACAGTTCATGCAAAGAGCGCAAGAACATCTTCCGTACGGATACCCACGACCTGGAGACGATGCTCGTTGCATCCGGTGCCCTTGAGAATGTCATCGATTACATTGAGAAGAATGCATTGCCGCAGACATTCTCCCAGAAGGCATACGGGTCACTACGGCAGGGAAATCTGCGGGCGTCACTCACACGGGCAGGCCGGTACCTGGGTATGGCGGTCTTCGTGAACAATCAGGGTGGTTTCAATATCACCTTTAAGCACATCAACTGCAAGAAGCGGGACATATTCTCGCGATTTGTCAAAGCTGAGGCGCTTGAATGTGATATTGAAGCGCTGAAAGAGGTGATTCTTGAGAAAAATCCCGGACGGGGAGAGGATTTCATGGATGCGTTTGAGCGGGTGATCAGGGAATCCGGCGGATACTACTTTGAATATCCGTGGCATATCTGCCGGGGGCATGACCTCATCTGCATTCTGGTTCGTGATCTCAACCTGCGGTATTCCCTGCGTGACGGTGAGCAGATTGGGGGCCGGGATCTCGAACGTCTTCTGCGGCGCCATTATCATGCAGTGTATTTTGCTGAGACCGACCTCTGCAAACAGATTCGTGACTGGGAAATTGAGATGTTTGGCAGCGGCGTGTCGCGGATCTTCTCCTCTCAGATATATCGGGTTCTGCTGTGACGTGAATATTTTTGGACATTCATTGCTGATCTGAATCGGTATTTCATATTTTCCCGTGCTGAAGAATCGTTTCGCAGGAGAGAGGGTACACTGATGAATCTTCTGAGCATCGGGGCTCTGTATGATGCCTTCTGCAGTCTCTCTCTCTCCAATTTTCAATACTCTGGATCAGGTCAATTTACAGGATTGCAGGCAGATTCTGTCTTTGGTGAGCATGAAACCCGGTTCACTGCAATTCAAAGCGCCAAATGGAGATCGCTTTTTTTCAAAAAATGAGTATTACTGAATATTTGAGTAGTTGTCCTCAACTTCGTCTGTTGCGGTGTGGCGCAGGTCCATGAGTTCGAGGATGACCGCATCAGAGAAGATCATTGCTGCCGTCTCAAACAGCGATCCGGTGGGCGCCTTCGGGTTGTAGGCTGCACCTGACCGGTGCTCACCGGTTATCTGCCGTATGGCAAAGTCGGAGGGAAGCCCTTCGTCGTCATACGGCCGGCTGTTGAGAACCACCGTCATGTCGGCTGTTGTTGCCATGGAAGATTCAGTCCGTGATGTGATCAATGCGAGTGTGCCGCCGACCGCCTTGGCGGTCTTACAGATGTCGGTGATGGAATGGGTTTCACCGGACCCGGAGAAGGCAACGAGCAGGTCACCCCTCTGCATTGCAGGGGTGATTGTCTCGCCGACGACATAGCTCTCCATCCCGAGATGCATCAGCCGCATCGCAAAGGCCTTGGCAATGAGCCCGGACCGCCCTGCACCGGCCACATAGATCCGGGGGGCAGTGAGGAGCGCCTGCATAAACTGCTGTCCTTCCCTGTCAGATACCGTATCTGCGATAGAACCTGCTGCAGAAGTGATCATTCGCATCAATTCCTGAATTTTATAGTTAGTCCCCATGTCTGCCGTACAGATGTTGGCTATGCTATATGATAATGTTCTTTACGATATGTCCCTGTCAGGAAAAGGGATGTTATCTGCCGCCGCAGTGCCGGTATGCCCGCGCCAGCCTGTTCATTCCCTCTGTGATCTCCTCCTCTGCTGCAGTGGAGAAGTTCAGGCGGAAGGTGTCATGGCCGCCGCCTTCCGCATAAAATGGTACACCGGGAAGGACTGCCACACACTCCTTCAGGCATGCATCGAAGAGGGCCATTGAGTCTTTCCCCTCAGGCATGGTGGCAAGCATGAACATACCTCCTTCCGGTGTGGTATGAGAGACGTCCGGCAGGAGGTCATCTAAGAGATTGCACATCTGCCTGCAGTTTGTTTCATATACCCCGCGCACCCGTCTCAGATGACCTTCATAGTCATGGGTGGTGAGATACCGGTGCATTACTGCCTGTGAGAGTGCATTCGGGTGAAGGTCTGCTGCCTGCCGGACGGCATCGAACTTTTCAATGACCGGGCCCGGTGCATATATCCAGCCGATGCGCATACCGGGCGATACGGTCTTCGAAAATGATCCGCTCATCACCCCGCATTCCGGCGCAAAGGCCTTTACCGGCATGCGGGGCCTGCCGTCAAATGCAAGTTCGCCGAAAGCATCGTCTTCATAGAAGATGGTCTCAGTCTCCCGGCAGCACTCCGCACACTCCCTCCGAACGGCATCGCTGTATGCGGTACCGGACGGGTTCTGGAAGTTTGGGATGCCATAGAAGAAGGCAGGTTTTTCTTCCCGGCACAGGGTCCGGAAGGCGTTCATATCGGGTCCCTCTTCTGTCACCGGGATGGTTTTTATCCGGGGCTGGTAGTAGCTGAAGGCTTCAATCGCGCCGAGATAGCCGGGCCGCTCCATTCCGACCACGGTGCAGGGGTCCACGAGTATCTTTGCGGTCAGATCCAGACACTGCTGGGAGCCGTTTGTGATGCGTATCTCATCTGCAGTGGCCGATAACCCAAGGCGGGACCGGTAGCGTGCTGCGATATATTCCCGCAGGGGCAGATAGCCGTCGGTCGTCGTATACTGGAGGGCTCTCTCTCCTTCGTCGGCAAAGACGGCCGCTGCGGCATCGCGGATACCTGCCACGTCGATGAGGGATGTCATCGGGAGGCCGCCTGCAAAGGAGATGATTTCCGGGTCGCGTGATACGGCAAAGAGCCGGTCAAGGAATGATTCCGGAGCGGCGTCAAGCCTGCGTGCAAAATGGTAGTTCATGGATGCCTCTGTTTGTATATAGGATCTGGATGGGAGATACTAAAACCAATCCGATGGCGGTAGCAAGCCAAAACCGGTCTGTTATTTCCGGGATGGTATCAGAAAAAAAAGATTATGCGAGGTAGTCAGCAGGTTCAGGAATCTGTTCTTTAAGGCCTTTGCGCTTCCTGATCTCCTTCACAACTTCCTTGAGCATGCCACCTGGCACAGTCTCGAATCCGGCGAATTCTGTAGACCACATTGCACGCCCTTCAGTTGCTGACCTGACGTCACCTGCGAACCCAAAGAGTTCTGCGACCGGTGCCTTTCCGACGACCGTGATGGTGTCTCCCTCGGACTGCATATCAAATACCTGGCCACGGCGTCCCTGGATCTGGGCAGTTGCTGCACCCATGTGGTCCTGTGGAACGGTGATCTGGAGAATCTGCATAGGCTCGAGGAGTGAAATGTCAGCCATCAGAAGACCGCCTTTCACTGCACCACGGACAGCAGGAATGACCTGTGCCGGGCCACGGTGGATAGCATCTTCGTGAAGCTTTACATCCATGAGACGGATCTTCACATTCTGGACCTGCTCATCAGCAAGAGGGCCGCCTGCGAGTGCTTCACGCCATGCATCAAGGACAAGCTCCATGGTCTCGTTCAGATACTGGATACCCTTGGTCATGTCGAAGAACATGTTGGTGCCTTCGATAGCAACCAGGCTCTTTGCCTCGTCCTTGTCAAATCCTGCCTCGACCAGTGCGTCACGGCGTTCCAGTGCCGGGAGATCCATTGAGATCTTTCCGTCTTTGATCAGCTGGACGACATTGTCAGGAACAGGCTCGAACTCAAGGTAGAACCGGTTGTGGCGGTTGGGTGACTTTCCTTCGACCGGGCCTGTTTTACCGGTGATTGTCTCACGGTATACCACAATCGGCGGGGTGGTCACGATCTCAACACCCTTATCACGGTGGATACGGTGGGTGATGATCTCAAGGTGCAGCTCTCCCATACCGGAGATCAGGTGCTCTCCGGTCTCCTCGTTGATGTTCACGAGAACGGTCGGGTCTTCCTTTCCTACCTGGCGAAGCACGGTAACGAGCTTCGGGAGATCCTTCATATTCTTTGCTTCAACAGCAACGGTCATGACAGGTTCTGAGTAGTGCTTGAGGGACTCGAATGTCTGCATCTCCATCAGGGTTGAGACAGTCGAACCGACAATAGCGTCTTTGAGGCCGGTGACAGCGGCGATATTTCCGGCATTCAGTGACTCAACCTCAATACGCTCTGCACCCATGAAGATACCAACCTGGGTGAGGCGGTTGACGCGTTTTGCAGTACCCATGACATACATCTCGTTGCCACGCCTGAGAGTGCCGGAGAAGAGACGCCCGGTGGCGACCTCGCCTGCATGCGGGTCAAAGGAGATGTCTGTTACCATCAGGCATGCAGGACCCTCGGGGTCACAGTTGAGCATTGCCTTGCCTTCTGTGGTATTCGGGTCTCCGTGCTGCCAGATGATGGGAACACGGCGCTTCTGGGCATCAAGGGGATCCGGAAGATGGTTAACCACCATATCAAGGACGACCTGACAGAGGGGGCTTGACTTAGCGAGTGTCTTCATGTCTCCTGCCTTACAGCAGTCGTACACGTCTTTGAATGAGACACCGCTCTTCTTCATGAACGGGATGGAGATTGCCCAGTTGTAGAGTGCGGATCCGAATGCGACAGTACCTTCTGCTGCATCGAGTTTCCAGCCATTCTTGTAGGCCTCTTCGTTCATGCCTTTGATGAGCTTGTTCACCTTGTCAATGACTTTTCCAAGGCGGATCTGCATCTCCATCTCGTCGACCTGAAGTTCGTTTATAAGGCGGTCTACTTTGTTGACAAAGAGAACCGGTCTGACTCCTTCCTTCAGGGCCTGGCGCAGGACAGTCTCTGTCTGGGGCATTGTGCCCTCAACTGCGTCCACAAGGACGACAGCACCGTCAACCGCACGCATTGCACGGGTAACGTCACCGCCGAAGTCCACGTGGCCCGGAGTGTCGATCATGTTGATGAGGTACTCTGTTCCACCATACTCGTGGACCATCGAGACGTTTGAGGAATCGATAGTGATGCCACGTGCCTGTTCCTCCTCATCGGAGTCCATCCAGCATGCCTTTCCGGCAATTTCTTCGCTGATCATCCCGGCCCCGGCAAGGAGATTGTCGGAGAGGGTGGTTTTCCCGTGGTCAATGTGTGCGACAATACCGATGTTGCGGATGTGCTCCGGCTGGCTCATCAGTGTTGTGACCCGCTCGACCATTTTTCGCCTTCGCGTCATAGTGATTCTCTAAAAGAGTATTGGGTTTATCGTGCAGACTTTGCCACACGTTCGCGTTCTTCTTTCTTTCCAACAGAGTAGCACCGGACATCACCGCTTGCTGCTGCAATGAGTTCGTCTGCAAGGACGTTTGCTGCCGGCTTCTTCTTCTTGTGGGATGCCTGGCGGACGCCGCGTGCAATAAACATCAGTGCTGTGTCAACACGGCGCTGGGGAGCGGTATCAACTGACTTTGGTACATTGATGCCACCGTACTTCAGACGGACAGTCTCCTCACGGGGTCCTGCATTTGAAATGGCGTCAATGAGAACTTCCACCGGGTTCTTCTTTGTCTTCTGGTTGATGATATCAAATGCATCCTTGACAATGCGGGTGGTAAGTTCTTTCTTGCCGGTATTGTTCTCTGTCTGCATGAGCTTGTTAATCAGGCGTTCGACAATGAGCATGTTGCTCTTTGCAAACTGGGTGCCTGCAAGCTTTCCACAGGAGTGTGGTACAATCATCGACTGGGTGCTGATGTAGCGGACCAGACCCGGGTCTTTGATCTCGATTTCCGAGAGATCCCACTTGTTAAAGAGCAGGTGTCCGGGGACAATTGCTTTTGCCTTAACCGGGACTTCCACAGCTGCTTCTTCGACAGCAACATCTGTCTGAATATCTTCTTCTGTCATCATGATCACCTGCGCGGCTTCTCCTTCTTGCCAAGGACCATTTCATGGAGACAGACATTGTTCACTTCAGTGACCTGATATCTGACACCGGGGATATCTCCCTTGGAACGGCCGAGACGACCGCCGATGCCCTCGATGGTGACTTCATCGTGTTCATCAATGAAGTTGATGGCACCGTCGCCGACTGCAAATGCAGTGACCTGGCGGCCGTTTTTGATCAGCTGGACACGGACACATTTCCGGATAGCTGAGTTCGGCTGTTTTGCTTCCACTCCGACCTTCTCAAGAACAATGCCCCTGCCCTGTGGTGCACCTTCGAGTGGGTCTGACTTCACGTCGAGACCTAGCTGGCGGCGTGCATAGTTGGTGTCCCGCCACCTGTTCTCTTTGGCAACGCGCTTACATTTACGCGCTGCAAATTTTCCATTTCCCATTTGATTACCTCGTTTTTCAGTGTGATCATCAGGCAAGCCTGATAGCTCACGCTTGATTTCGAAATTGATATCCTATTGTGACTGAGATGGGTAGAATCAATCCTTGCCCGGATTCCCTGGATTTTTTGATTCAGGGGGAAATTCGGCCGATTTCCCAACCATCTCCGCCGCTGTCACCTGACATACCAGATTTCTGCCTATGTATTTACACTGGTTGACTAATAAAAGGTGTCGTGCGATAATGTGTCATGGTGCCCCATCGGTGCGCGCCTGATGCCCCGTGCGCAGGGTGATGTGCGGCAGGCTGCCCTGTGCGCCTGCGCCGCTACGACAGCCATCATATAGTATCCTCACCCATGATTTTTCATAGCTATGAGTATGACAATATACAAGGAAGCCTATTTTGAGGCAAGCCATCGCCTTCTCAACTATACCGGCAAGTGTTATCGCCTGCACGGGCACCAGTGGCGTGTTGAGGTATGGATTACCGGGGAGGTCGATTCTGAAACACAGATCCTCGTGGACTATAACTGTATCAAACAGGTGGTTAACCGGTTTGATCACCAGGTCATCCTCAACCGCAAAGACCCGATGGTTGAGTGTCTCTCTGCCTTCCAGGAGGTCGTTACAACAGAGGGTGACCCGACATCTGAGAATCTTGCACGTATTATTGCAGGGTTGTTAGACGAATCCTGCACTGCAGAGGGCATTCCTGCCTCCGTGACAAAGATCCGTGTCTGGGAGTCTACGTCCTGCTATGCCCAGCTCACCTTTGATGTTATATGAACATTATTGAGATATTCTCTTCCATATCTGGTGAAGGTCTCCGGCAGGGTCTTCCGGCCACCTTCATCCGCTGTGCCGGCTGCAACCTCAGCTGCGCGTGGTGCGATACACCTGAGTCGCATGGTGGCGGCACCGGAATGAGCGTCGACGAAATCGTATCTGCAGTGTCTGCAGGCATGCCCCGCTATGTCATCGTTACCGGGGGGGAGCCACTGCTCCAGGAGGATGAACTGAAGTACCTGCTTGCGGCTCTCCGGGATGCCGGCTACCGGATCGAGATCGAGACGAACGGCACGCTCTGCTTCACGGGTGTGCAGGAATATGCCACGATAAGCATGGACATCAAGTGCCCCTCTTCCGGTGAAGAGTCAGACCCCGCCCTGCTCGCCGACCTCCGGCCGGAAGATTCCGTGAAGTTTGTCGTAATGGACCGCACCGACTGTCTGTATGCACAGGAGATAATCGAGTCCCATGATATTGCAGGTACGGTATTCATCTCCCCTGTCTGGGGTGGGAATTACCGGGAAATTGCTGATTTTATCCTTGAAGAGGGCATTGCAGCACGCTTTCAGCTCCAGCTGCACAAATCCATCGGGGTGAAGTGAAATGAAAGCGGTCTGCCTTCTATCCGGTGGGATGGACTCCTCCACCCTTGCCTATGTGGCGCGGGATATGGGTTACAGCATCATTGCCCTGCACCTCCGCTACGGTCAGCCGACCGAGGATGCAGAGTTTGCGTGCGCCCAAAAGATCGCCGCATCTCTGGATGCCGAGGAATTTTTCACCGTGAATCTGGACTATCTCCGTCGTATCGGTGGCTCCAGTCTGACAGATGATGCACTGACGATACGGGATCATACAGGAGCTGAGGCAGGCATCCCCAATACCTATGTGCCGTTCCGGAATGCGAATCTGATTGCAATCGCGACCTCCCTTGCAGAGGCCCGAGGGGCGGAGGCGGTCTTTATCGGTGTGCAGGCATCGGATTACGCCGGCTACCCGGACTGCCGCCCGCAGTTCATTGCGGCTTTTCAGCAGGTGATTGATACCGGAACTGCTGATGACACTCACATCAGGCTGATGGCGCCGTTTGTGAATATGTCAAAAACCGAAATCCTGAAGCAGGGTTTTGCCCTCCGGGTGCCGTATGAGGATACCTGGTCGTGCTACCGGTCCGGTGCACCCGCCTGCGGCACATGTGATTCCTGCCATTACCGTTTAGCGGCCTTTCGGGAGGCAGGGAGGGAAGACCCGATTCCCTATGAGGTGCGGGAATGACTGGCCCTGCTGTTGCGGGAAAAAAGAAGATCACCCTTGATACGGTGACCGTGACCCTGCCGTCCGGTGTTGTGAAGGAACGCCGGGTCGTCCGCCCGGGGCATGCGGTTGCGATGCTGCCCATCGAAGGGGACTGCTGTTACCTCGAACGGCAGTACCGCTTTGCTGTCGGTGAGTGGATATATGAGGTTCCCGCAGGTACGATGGATCCCGGTGAGACCCCGGAAGAGACTGCATACCGTGAACTCATTGAGGAGACCGGCATGGCGGCAGATACCCTCATCCCCCGTGGTAAAATTTACCCGGCTCCGGGATACACAGATGAGGTTATCTATCTCTTTGAGGCACATGACCTCTCTTTGTCTGACGCATACGGGATGGACGAGGATGAACAGATTGAGGTGGTGAAACTCTCCCTGTGCGAGATGGAGGAGATGATCCGTGACGGGCGTATCATTGATGCAAAGACCATCTGCCTCGCCTATCATTATTTTCGGGGGCAGAGCTGAGCTATGAAACGGATTGTGCTGTTTCTTGTTCTCTCTATGGCAGCCGCGGTGCTGGCGGCGGGTTGCACCACCCCCGGTGCGGAGGTGGCAGCACCTGTCTATTCCCTCGATGAAACGGGCGCTCTGGTCATCACCGGTATCACACCGGTCTATACGGAAATGGCCGGTGGTTTCTCCGGAATCAACGGAAGTGTGGCGCTCTCTGACCTGATCTTCTCAGAAAACGATGGGAATGTCCATGCCTTCCTTGCCGCTCCCTCCCATCCGGTGGCGGGGGTTGTGCTGGTTCCCGGTGCGGGTGTGGCAGCGGCGGCACATGAGGGGCGCGCGGTCTCCTATGCGGAGTCCGGGATTGCGACTCTTGTGCTTGACGTGCGGGGCAACGGCGGAGAGACTGCCGGACATACTGAAGGTCTGAACGGGGATCTCCGTCGGTTTACCTCAGGCACCACTCCCCAGTGGTATCTGACCATCGGAGATATTATCACCGCGAGGATGATGCTTTCTGAACGGTATGGCACCCCGGTGTATATCGTCGGATCATCAAACGGCGGAATGACCGGTGCGGTTGCAGCGGCCCTTGATGCCGGTGATGCCGGATATTTTGGGGTTTCAACCTCCGCCATCACGGTTGCGGATGGTGCCTCACCGGATGTGCTGGCCTTTGTCCGGTCCGTTGACCCCGCTGCATATGTAGGTGCGATATCTCCGGAACCGGTGTGGATCTTCCACTCCTCTTCAGATGAGGTTATTCCCTTCCAGAACGGCCTTTCCCTCTTCAATGCAGCGCAGGAACCAAAGAATTTTGAAGTGTTCAATGGCACCCATGGTATCAACGCTAAGGTTGATAACATGATCATCGGTGCTATACTCACCTTTTAATGCTCCTGAGAGAGAATTATATTAGCAATTTGCCACCCGGAGGCAAACCCAAGCATGGCAGAAGAAGTGGAGATGGACAGCGCCCGAAAGCGCTATGAGTTTAAAAAGACCCTTGAACGGCTGAAGCAGAAAGAGGGCAGCGGAACGGAACTGATTACCATATACATCCCTCCCGACAAGCAGATCTATGATGTCACTGCCCAGCTGAGGGACGAATTCGGGCAGTGTTCCAATATTAAGAGCAAACAGACACGGACAAATGTGCAGAGTGCCATCTCCTCGATTCTCTCACGCCTGAAGTATTACAATAAACCGCCGGAAAACGGCCTTGCCATCTTCTGCGGGGCAATCAAAATAGGCGGTGACCGTACCGATATGGACTGCACCATCATCGAACCTCCTGATGTCGTGCCGCTTTATATGTACCGGTGCTCATCGCGCTTCGAACTTGAGCCGATGGAGCAGATGCTCGTGGAGAAGGAAGTCTACGGGCTTCTGGTCATCGACCGCCGTGAATCATATCTCGGATTTCTGCGCGGAAACCGCATTGAGCCTGCCTCCGGTGTGACATCCACAGTCCCCGGCAAACAACGAAAAGGTGGACAGTCAGCAATGCGTTTCCAGCGTCTGCGCCTCATTGCCATCAATGAATATTATAAGAAGGTCGCTGACCGGGCAACCGATGTCTTCATGGCAGAACCGGACTTCTATAACCGGTTCAAAGGCGTTCTCATCGGTGGTCCCACGCCCACTAAAGAGGAGTTTGCAGACGGTGGCTATCTGCATCACGAACTCCAGAAACGGCTTATCGGTCTCTTTGATGTGTCGTACACCAATGAGTCCGGTCTGAGCGAACTGGTGGATAATGCACAGGAAGCGCTCCGCGGCGTAGAGGTGATGAAGGAGAAGTCTGTTATGGACCGGTTCTTAAAGGAACTGATCAAAGATGACAGTGCCTCCGCATACGGAGAGGAGTCTGTACGCAAGAACCTCGAAATTGGTGCGGTTGATACGCTTCTTCTTTCAGAGAACCTTCGCAAAGAACGGCTTCGTGTCCGGTGCCAGAACTGTGATTTTGTTAAGGAAGAGACCGTGCAGGTAGAGCCAGGCAAGTCTGCAATTGATATTGACCTGGGCAGCTGCCCGAGCTGCACTGCACCGCTTTACCTGGAAGAAGAGACTGATATCATCGATGAGCTGACGGCACTTGCCGACGCAAGCTCGACCAGAGTGATGATCATATCCAATGATTTTGAAGAAGGATCGATTCTTTATAACGCCTTTGGCGGGATTGCGGCTATACTGCGATACAGGACAGGATACTGATGTACCAGGATGCATACCGGGCTGTTGAAACAGCCCTGAAAGACGCAACAGGAGCAGAGGATGTGCTCCTCGGTGACGGCGGTGACCATGCCGACCTTGCGTCAACCATCGCCTTTGCGCTTGCAAAGACGCAGAGGAAGAACCCTGCGGTGATTGCAGGAGAGATTACGACAGCAATTGAGGGGGGGCTTGCTGAGGCAGGCATCACCGTCTCCACCACCGGTCCTTACATCAACTTTGTCTTTGGACCCGGATATGTGGCAGGCGTTGTGGAGGCAGCCTCCCAGCCGGGCTACGGACGTCTGGCTGATGTGCCGGGGAGGGTCTGTATTGAACATACCTCGGCAAACCCCAACGGGCCGCTGCATGTGGGGCATATCCGCAACTCGGTTATCGGTGATACGCTGGCGCGGGTGTTCCGAAAGGCAGGGTATGACATTGATGTGCAGTACTACCTGAACGACATGGGACGTCAGATTGCAATTGTCTCGTGGGGATTCGATTTCCTTGATATCCCGCAGAATGAAGGCGAAAAAGACGATCATTATGTCGCCCGCGTTTATGTGGCGGCAAATCGTGCACTTGAGGCCGATTCGTCCATAAAAGAGGAGATTGACCGGCGTATGGGCCTCATTGAACAGGGAGATCCCGAGATCGTGGAGAAGTTCCGCCGTGCCGTGTCCCTCTGTGCAGAGGGGATAAAGGTCACGCTCAAACGGCTCAATACCCCCCATGATCGGTTTGTCTGGGAGTCCGGATTTGTTCAGGACGGCTCGATGGTCGCAATTCTCGACCGTGTTGAGGCGCTTCCCGAGGCATCACACGACGACATTCTCGCCGTGGATCTCACGGCATGCGGGTTTGAGAAGCAGTATGTGCTGCGCCGTTCCGACGGAACGAGCGTGTATGCCGCCCGTGACCTTGCCTACCATGCATGGAAGGGCGAACACTTTGACCGGCTCATCGATGTGCTGGGGGCTGACCATAAGCTGATCGGTGCCCAGCTGCAGGCAACGATGAAACTCCTTGGTGAGAAGGCACCGGAGATTGTCTTCTTTGAATTTGTGAGCCTTCCGGAAGGCTCCATGAGCACCCGTGCAGGCAAGTTCATCTCTGCAGACGAACTCATTGATGAGGTGACAAAGAAGGCGTTTGATGAGGTGACAATCCGCCGGCCGGAACTCACCGAAGAGGAGCGCCGGGCCATTGCGGCATCCGTTGCCATCGGTGCGGTTCGCTATGATATCGTCCGTGTCTCGCAGGAGAAGAGCACGGTCTTTGACTGGCGGCAGGCACTTGACTTTGAACGCCAGAGTGCTCCGTATATCCAGTATTCCCATGCACGGGCCTGTTCTATCCTTGAGAAGGCGGGAGACTTTACCCCGGTGTATGAACTCTCCACCGAATCGGAGATGGCGCTTGCCAAGCACATCGGCCTCTTCCCGGTGGTGCTGCAGACCGTGGTGGAGGAGCTCCGTCCTCACCACCTGGCGATATATGCCCGTGACCTCGCCGACCTCTTCAATGCGTTCTACCACACTGACCCGGTCCTCAAGGCGGAGGCAGGGGTGCGGGATGCCCGGCTCACCCTCGTCAGGGCGGCACAGAATACCCTGAGCGAAGTGCTCGAAACCCTCGGTATCGATGCAGTCAGAAGCATGTAAGGCCCTGTTGCGACAGGGCTACCAGTTTTTTTCTCCCCGTTCTTCTGCGGCTCTCAAGCCGTGCATGTGGAATAAACGGACGCTCCTCGGCGGGGATATGTGTTACAAGGCACAGTTCTACGGCATTGCGAGCCACCGCTGTGTCCAGATGACTCCGACCCTGAAGTGCAACCAGCGCTGTCTCTTCTGCTGGCGATCGATGGAGCATGAAGTGATCGAAGAGGAGGAGTGCCCCCCGGAGGTCATCATGGACCGCCTGCACTTCTTCCAGAAAAAGGCCCTTGCCGGATATAATCCGGTCGCAAACAGTGCGGTTGAACCGAAACTCTGGGAAGAGGCGCTTGCACCTGACATGGCCGCAGTTTCCCTCTCCGGCGAACCCACTCTCTACTCCCAGCTTCCCCGGCTCTTCACGCTCCTGAATGATGCCGGGTTTACCACATTTCTGGTGACAAACGGGACGCGCCCTGAGATGATTCAGCGGTGCAGTCCGTACCAGACGTATGTTTCACTGGACGGCCCGGACGAGGAGACCTACCGGCGTGTCTGCCGCCCTATGGAGGACTCCTGGGAACGGGTGTTAGAGAGCCTCTCCCTTCTGGGGAGCAGGCGGTCTGCGATACGCATTACGGTCGTCAAAGGGCTCAATGACATCAGCCCGGAGGGGTATGCCCGTCTGATTCAGGATGCAGGCCCTCTCTATGTAGAAGTGAAGGGATACATGTATCTGGGCTACTCACGCAACCGTCTTACCCGTGCGCATATGCCGTCCCATGAGTATGTGGCAGCGTTTGCAAACGAAATTACGAAATACTGTGATTACGAAGTCTACGATGACAGCCCGGTATCACGGGTGGTCTGTCTCACACGGCGGTAAAAATGAAATTTAATCCAGATGAATACCGGGAATTAGCACGTACTGACTTTGAACACGCCTGGAATAAAGGACCGGAGATCATAGATCCGGTCGGGGCAGCCAACAAATATCCGCGGTACAGATACAAATCCGCCCGCCGCCATCCCATTGCAGAGACTACGTCACGCCTGCGTGAGGCATATCTCTCTATTGGGTTTGATGAGGCGAGGGTGCCGCTTTTTATCGATGAGAAGGATGTCTACCGCCAGTTCGGGCCTGAGGCATCCGCGGTTCTTGACCGCGTTTTCTATCTCGGCGGGCTGCCGCGCCCGAACGTGGGTATCGGCAAAGAACGGATCTCACAGATCGAGCGCATTCTTGGCAAAAAACTGGGTGAAGAGGGAGAAGAACGCCTCCGTGAGACCCTGCATGCATACAAGAAGGCAGAGGTGGACGGTGACGAACTCACCTATGAACTGGCAAAAGTACTCGGCTGTGACGACGCCCTTGTCGTGCGCATGATGGACGAGGTATTCCCTGAATTTCGTGCACTGGCACCGGAATCCTCGCGGACCACCCTGCGCTCGCACATGACCTCAGGCTGGTTCCTCTCCTTAGGGGCGATGTGGGACCGTCTGCCCCATCCTATCCGCCAGTTCTCCATCGACCGCTGTTTCCGGCGGGAGCAGGAGGAGGGACCCACCCGCCTGATGACCTATCACTCCGCCTCCTGTATTGTTGCCGGTGAGCATGTGACCGTGGAGGACGGCAAAGCGGTCGCAGCGGCCCTTCTGAAGGCATTCGGGTTCGAGGACTTTGAGTTCCGGCCGGATGAGAAGCGGTCCAAATATTATATTCCTGACACCCAGACCGAAGTGTATGCACGCCACCCGGTGCATGGCTGGGTGGAAGTCGCCACCTTTGGCATGTACTCTCCTTCCGCCCTCGCTGAATACGGCGTCGGTGTCCCGGTGATGAACCTTGGTCTTGGGGTGGAGCGTCTCGCGATGATTGAGTACCAGGCAGATGACGTCCGCCAGCTCACTCACCCGCAGTTCTTCCCGCCGGTCTTCACCGATGCAGAACTTGCCGCAGGCATCGGCCTGCGGGAGGCGCCGCAGACAAGAGAGGGAATCCTCATGGCAGAGGCAATTCTGAAGACTGCCACGGCTCACGCTCAGGAGGAGAGCCCCTGTTCCTTTGAGGCATGGGACGGAGAGTGCTGCGGCACACGTATCCGTGTCTTTGTCGAGGAAGAGGAGGAGAACTCACGTCTCTGCGGCCCAGCGGTATTCAATGAAATCTATGTCGAAGACGGCAAGATTCTCGGGGTGCCGGACACGAGCAAGTTTGCCAAGGTGAGAGAGAATGGTGCTGCCGCAGGCATCTCATACCTTGAAGCAGTTGCAAACCTCGCTGCCGCACGCATCGAGGAGGCGGCCTGTTCCGGTGAGGGCACCCATGTGCAGGTAAAGATGGCAAAGATCCCGTCTGATGTAAATCTCAAAATTGAGAACTATGTGATGCGGACAATCACCGACAATAACAAGAAGACTGATGTCCGCGGACCGGTGTTTGTCGCAGTCCGGAGTGTCCTGGACGGATAACAGGGAATATCTCAAACCTTTCTTTTTGCGTTTATTTAAATCCGTCAGGAGCATCATGCACAGCGAAGACTATCCGGAAAGGGTGTCCCGGACCGGAATCACGAGGGACGAATGGTCAAGCGGATAGCGGAAGACCTTCTCTTCTCTGAGCGGGTCGCGGAGTACAATGCTTTCACCCCTGCGTTCTGCGGTGACAATGTATGAATGGTAATAGAGCCGCTCCACTTCAGGCAGCATAGCAATGCCTGCCACTTCTGCAGGGGTGATATTTGTGTACTTGCGGTACAGGATTTCTGCACCGCTGCCGTGGAGGATGTCAAACGGGCGGACGACAAAGGAACCGTCTGTCTCTTCAATGGTAATAAAGCGGCCGGGATTTATGGTGGGAATCGCCTTCCCGTCAGTCTCCGCGTTTGCATATACGGCAAGTCCTGCGTATATGAGAATAATTGCGAGAAATACGACCATATATCCCTGACAGACTCCGTTTCCTGCCCTTCTGGTCAGGATAAGACAGAGCAGGGCGAGGCTTGCTATCAGGATGGGGAGGGACGGCCCGGGAAAGATGCCGAGCGTGAACTTTTCTGTTGAAAACGGCCATAGGAGGGGAATGCCGGGATAGGCGAGATAGTCAAGGAGAATGTGCAGCATCGCACCGGTGAGAATGGCGAAGCCTGCCATGAGGGTAACTTTCTCCGGAAAATACTGCCCGAACCATGAAATGGTGGAGAGGAGGTACAGGGCGATGAACGCCGCAAGGGAGAGGAGTGCTGCACCCGCAATGCTGTGGGTGATTCCGCCATGGGTGAAGATATACCGGGACGGTTCATCATCCGAAACAAAAAAGAATATCGCATCAATATCCGGGATCACCGCACCTATCACGGCAAAAGGGACAAGGATGGCGTTGCCTGCGAGTAATAGCGGGATTGCGATGGCAAAGGCATGGGTGAATGAGTCCACAGTTCATTTTCTGCTATTCTGATACTAAACCATATCCGATGCGACGGGCAGTGCAGGCGATGCACTGGTGGAATGACTCCTGCACCTCTGCTGTCCGGATGCGGATGCATCAGGGGCACAGAGTCGGACATCCCGGTGATGAATCGTCACATTTCTTATCATACAGGATATAATAAAAATTGACACAGAAGAATGAAAGGGACCTAAAATAATGAAGAAACCGGATATCAGCAAATTAACCGACCTTCTCGAAAAAAACAGGATTGAAGCCCTTACCGATGGGGTGTATGCGATTGTTCTCACACTCTCCGTCCTGATGATAGGAACCGGACTCTATTCGGGGTCGGTTGCAAGCAGCACATTTTACTCCTCCGTTAATGAGGCAATCCCCCAGATCTTCAACTATGCGGTTTCGTTTCTTCTGCTCTCCATCTTCTGGATTGTACACCACCGGCAGATGAACAAAATTTCTCATGTCGATAGCATCTATATCTGGCTGAACCTGGTGAGCCTCTTTTTTATCACGCTTGTTCCGTTCACGACAAACCTGAACGATGACTTTTCCGAATATCCCCTGGCAGTTGCCATCTATGCGGGAAATATCATGCTCATCAGCCTTTCATACACTCTCAGCTGGGCTTATGCGACTCGGGGCCGGCGGCTTCTGTCTGCCGGGGTGCCGGACTCGGCTATCACCGACGGGATTCGCCGTGGCCTGCTGACATCTGCTGTCTCTCTTATCGTCATTGGTGCAGCATATTTCATCGCATCAGAGTGGGCGACAATATTCTATCTTCTCATCATCATCATTGGGTTCATCGTTAAAAAACCAGGCCAGAATGCGGCCTCCAAATAATCACATTTTTAAGATCAGAGTAATTTCAGCGAAATCGCCCCTCCATGACTGACAGGATGGAGGATGGTGTGAAGGGGGAGAATGAGAGTGTTTTTGGGTGTGTTTTGAGATATCGAAACGGTGTTATTGCGATAGCAACAGGAATATCAGAGCTCGATTAGCCGTGCATCAGGCCGTGCGTCCCGCAGCATCCGTGCCGTATCCGGGTGGCAGGTGAAAAATATCACCTGGTTTCTCTCTGAAAGTTCTGCAATCGCCTCACAGCTCCGCTGTCGTCTCTCCGGGTCAAAGTTTACGAGAATATCATCAAAGACTGCAGGGAGTGATTCGTCATGACGTCCGTATTCCGTGATATAGCCGAATCTCAGGGATAGATACAGCTGTTCTGCCGTCCCGCGGGAGAGAAGTGTGGCGGGGATGCGCCTGCCATCCCGATCTTCAACAAAGATCCGGTCGGTAGCCAGCTGCCGGATGACACGGACATATCGTCCCCCTGTGACTGCTCTGAAATATCGTTCTGCTTCCCTGAATACAGCCGGCTGCCGCTCTTTCTCGTATTTTTCGATACCTTTTCGGAGCATAATCCGGGCGATCACCAGTTTTGCCCACTGCTTTGCCGCATCATTCAGGTCACCTGTCAGGGCTGCGCCCTTGATGCGATGGAGCATCGCTTCATCAGTACTCTCCAGATCACGGAGACGGAGGATAACACCGCCATGTGTTTGCTGTAACCTGCTGACTTCGCCTTCGATATCTTCTGTATGAGAAGATAACTCCGCGTTTAGATCTTTCAGTGCAAGGACGTCAGTCTGCCTGAGCTGCTCGATAAATGCATCATACGCTCCGGGATTCCCTGCTGCGCTTCTGAGACGGTGTTCGGCCTCTTTCCGTCTTCTCATGCACGCGGTATACTGCTCTTTTGCTTCGGCATGGCACAAAAATTCGTCCCGTGTTGCTGCATGACCGCTTGCGAGAAGATCGTTTCGTTCCGCTTTTTTGATTGCGATGGTCTCCTCGGCCTGCCCTGCTTCACGGCGTATTCGTTCACTCTCCTGCATGTGTTTTTCACGGGCGCTGCGGTGCGCCTCCTCTGCATATAATGCATCGGCAAGAGCCTGCACATCTGCAGCAGAGGATTTGGCGGGAGGGATGCCGCATGCATGGATGACATCTGCTACTTCTGTGTCAAACATATCTATTGAGCAAATCCTTTCATTTCTTTTCAGGACAAGTGCCTGCATTTCGTTATATTTCTCATTGGCACGTTCGGCCTGGGTGAATATTTTTTCGACAGAATATGCAGAGAGTGACTGATCAAGACCTGCTCCATCGAGCCATCGGTGCCATTCGCCAAAAAAACGCCCTTCCTCTTCCTCTACTTCAGCAAATTGTTTTTTAATTCCGTATATTTTGTTTTCCAGCCCGCTGATGGTCCGGTGCCGGCGTGCAATCTCATCTCTGGCTGCGGTATCTTTTTCAAACGCCTTACGGAGATCGAGGAGCTCGATGCGTCTCTCTGATACCGCCTGAACGGATGGAATCATCGGAAGGCCGCACTCCTCTGCCCGCCTGCGGACCGTGGTTTCAAGAGCAGCAATCTCTTCTCTTTTACTCTGGATGATCCGATCCATTCCTGCCCTGTCTGGATCATCTGTGGTTATTTCCGGTTCCCTCTGTGATGCGGCACCGGCAGTCTTCAGGTATACCAGTGCGGCAATGCCAGGTGCTGCGCAGAAGAGTGCGCCTAGCAGCAGAGATTCTGTGAAATACCCGATGGCAAGTCCGGCGACTGCCGCGCCTGCCATTAAAAATCCGGGCCACAATGGCAGATTCGCCCTCGCGAGTGCGGCCTTTTCCCTGAAATTCTCAGCCCGTTTTGCTTCCTCCTCCAGCAGAGACGAGAGATCTCTCTTCTTTTGATCAAGGGCCGGGACTGCAATTGCCAGTTCAACCAGGGCATGCTCCTGTGCCTGCAGTTTCTCTTCTGAAAGCGAGGACACAGAGGCTTTCAGGTCGCATGAATACCGCTCGGTGGCCTCGTTTTCAGAACGAATGGATAATTCATACTGCTGCAGCGTTGTCCTGAGCTTTGTTTTCTGTTCCGAAATGGCTACCTGTCGTTTTTGGTAGTGAAGCACGCGATGCTGTGCCGGGATGGATATATCAAATCTGAGAAGTGTTTCCGCCGTCCAGCGGGGGTCGATTGACATCAGGAGTGTATTAAATGCCTTCTGTGCTGCTGCATATTCAGCATTTATCTCAGGGAGGGAGGCACGGTCTGCCTCACAAAGAGGGAGTCTCTTCTCCAGTGTCCGGATATCTTCCTTTCTGCAGAATATCTCTTCATCAAGGGTGATTTTTCCGGCCTCAGTCTCCTCTTCTTCAAGACGTATCGTACGTTCTCTGAGGTGTTCTTCAGCCCGCTTGATTTCCGCATCCACCATGTCCAGCTGATGGACGCCATTGTCCGGGAATGACTCCGGCACCATTAATGATGCGAGTATCTCCTCTGTCTCAGAAAATGCGACCCATTCGTCCCATACCTGAATGATGTTCTCATTTCGGCGTATGTCCCTTTCCACCTTTCGCTTCTCTGCGGTAAGACGTTCGATCTCTGCCTCAACCTCCCGTTCCTCGGCGCTGAGGGAATCGTATTCATCCTGTGTCGCAGAAATGGTGCTGAGTGTGGTTTCCGTTTCTGACAGTTCGCGGAGAATTTCAGCGATGCGGGGTTTTCGTGTGCCTTTTTTGTAATACCCTTCAATGCGCATATCAAGCTGTTTCTGCACGTCAGGGACCGGTATCTTCGTCACACCGGCACCGGCACTCATGAGGCGGTTTTGTACGGCATCATCGGAGAGCGTATCAAAGGATTCCAGTTCGCCCAGTCCGAATGCAAAGACGTTCTCAAAGAATGCCTGATCGGCCCCCCCTGCGATGACAGCGATGGCATTGCCGGCCGGACCACCCTCTGCATCCAGAATCTGCAGGCCCGCTCCTTTTTTCTCATACCTGCTCACCTCATATTCGCTGCCGGAATCTGTTGTTACTCCGATCCGTCCTCCCTGCTCACCACCGTTGAGTGGTTCATAGTGGTTTACTCCCTTTCGTCGGGACGGAAACCCAAAGAGAACACGGCGGATGAATGCGAGCAGGGTGGATTTTCCTGATTCATTGTCACCGAGAATGATGGTGAGGTGGGGGGATATCTCCCGGAGTGACCGGTTTTTGAAGATGCCGAATCCGTCAATGTAGATGTCACGGATTTTCATTCTGAATCATCCCCGACAAACTGGTCCAGAAGGTAGGTCTCTGCTTCCCGTACGAGGGTGACGATTTCATCATCCGTGAGCATTTCAAGGTGCCGCTTAACCCTGGGGTTTTCGTACAGTTCAGATAGTTCTCCCCGTATGGTGTCTGTTGTATCTTCCTGCATCAGGCAGTCGGAGATCTGGATGATGTCCCCGACGATATCTGTCCGGCATGCAACGCTCTCCCGGTCAACCGGATGCTCTGTCCTGTCGATGATCTTTTCTGTCAGGACAAAATCAGGGGCAGGGCATTCCCCCTCTCTCACCGCGTCAAGAATCTCCTCTGTCGCTCCGTTTCGCGCAAGGACAGCATGAACCGGACCTCTTCCGGTGAGCGTGAAACGGCAGATTGTCCCCTTTCCGCCTGCGTTCGCCCGTATGTCAGCAATGGCACCTTCCATTGCGGTGATGAGGGCATTGGTATCCTCCATACCCTCAATGGAAATCTCATGCTCTTCCCACCGTATACGGCATGTCTCAATGAAATCATAAACTACAGTCCCGCTCTCTTTCATCGTGACAATATAACATCCCCGTGGTCCGCATTCTCCGAAATCACGCCCCTGGGGATTGCCGGAATAAATGATGGCGGGATTATTCTCCCGGAGCACAACAGGGGTGTGAATGTGTCCCAGTGCCCAGTAATCATATCCCGATTGAAGAAGATCCTCAACAGAACAGGGAGCATACGGCACGTGCCCGCCTCCTGCCCCCGCTGTACAGTGCAGAAGCCCGATGGTCACCGGCCAGTCACGCCCTTTGGACGGAAACCGGGACGCAAGATTTTCAGAGACTGCCTTCCGGGCAAAACTCATCCCGACAATTGCCGCCATCCGGTCATCATCTGCCGGATAATATGCTACTTCCGGCGCGTCTCCCGGCATGACATGCACCCCTTCCGGCCAGCTGATATGGGCCGACCACCCGTCCAGCGGGTCATGATTGCCAAAGGCAATGTACGTCCTGATGCCCGCATCCGAAAGGCGCTGGAGCTGTTTTCTGACGATAAGCTGCCCATAAATCCGGCGCTCTTCACTGTCGTAGATGTCACCTGATATAAGGAGAAAGTTCACCTGTTCTCTTATCGCGAGGGAGACGATCTCTTCAAATGCCCGGTATGTTGCATATGCAAGGATATCTCCGAATTCAGGGCTGAATTTTGATATTCCGGTAAAGGGTGTCCCAAGGTGAAGGTCTGCTGCGTGGATAAACCGTATATCGGTGCGGTTGGATGGGGGAGTCTGTTCCAGCGGTGCGGGCATCTGAAAGAAATATCTGATTCAGAAGAGATAACCCTGATTGTCTCATTTGCTCTCTTATTTACTAAAAGCGGGTGCTCATTCGGTTACATAGGTATTTCGGATGATGTGCTGCTGCTATGTCCCGGAGAATAGGGCTATCATCGTCTGTAACGATATGTATTCACCGATAATACCGAGAGATTCCCGTGAGAAATTCCGCACCCACTGTACCGGACCCGGTATCACCGGACACAAAAACCCGCATTCTGTTTGTGATCTCACTGTCCGTTTTTATCTCGCTCGTGGGTATCGGCATGGTTGTGCCGATTCTCTCGGTATATGCCGATACTCTTGGTGCATCCTCCTTCTGGATTGGTGTGGTGTTTGCGGCATTTTCATTCTCACGTACAGTATGTATGCCGCTTTTCGGGAGGCTGTCTGATCGGTATGAAAAGAAGCAGATCATGGCGGCCGGTCTCTTCTTTTATGCGGTTATCTCGCTCGGGTATATCATCGCACCCACGGTTGCGCTTCTGACCGTCGTCCGGTTTGTGCATGGCATCGCATCAGCGATGATCGCACCGGTTGCAATGGCGTATCTGGGTGGAATCGCAGGGGAAGGGGAGGAGGCACGGATCATGTCGCGGTTTCAGGCATCCATGCTCTTTGGGTTTGGTGCCGGCCCCCTGATGGGTGGCGTTATCTATGATCTCTTCGGCTTCTCTGCGGCCTTCTATGCACTGATGGCCTTTTCCGCTCTTGCATGCCTGATTGTAGTGCTTTTTCTCCCTGAAGAACGGACTCTGATGCCGTCAGCAGCATCTGCGGTCGGAAATTTGAAAAAAACAGAGTCTGAGCTTTACTCCGGGATTCCAAAAGGGGGGGTTGGGTTGGATGGGTGGCGGGCACTGTGCAGCTTTTTGGGGAATCCTCTCTATGGCGGCACCATGGTTATCTCGTTTGTCTGTGAATTCGGCATGATCGCCATCCTTGTTTTTATCCCCTTATTTGTCCCGCTCCTTGGCATCTCTCCTGCGGGTGCCGGAATTATCATCTCCCTGAATGTCTTTGCGGCGGGCACCCTCCAGATGGCATTCGGCCGAATCGGTGACAGAAAAAATCGGTGGCTGCTTATCATTCCCGGAGCCCTGATATTTGCGGTGACCCTCGTTCTCTTCCCTGCATGCACAACGCTCACCGGTTTTCTGCTGGTGTCATTTGTGAATGCCACCGGTGCTCTCTTCTTCTTCCCTGCAGTGAGTGCCACCATGGTGGAGGCCGGCCGCGTGTATGGCATGGGAACAACAATGGGGATTTATAATTCCGTCCGGGGGGCAAGCGGAATTATCGCCCCTCTGGCAGGAGGTCTTGTTGCCGATGTATTCGGGCTGGAGGCCGTATTCCTTCTGGTGGGAGTATTCATCGCAGGCGGTGCATGCATATTCTTCCTTCTGGCAGCCCCTTCAGCGTACCGGCACCGGAGATTGAAACCAGAGTAAACCTGGACATATAAAATCGTGACTTATAAAAACGGGACGGCAATCATTCCTGTGGTGTGTATGCCCTGGGCAGGGCTTTCTGGCACAGAAACTGTCTTTAAAATACTGTTCTTTTGCTGTTATTTTATCGTTATTTATCGTTATTTCTGTGCGGCACGTTCCTCTGATGCTGCAACGAGCACCGGTGCAATCGTCTTTGAATAGATGCTCCGTTTTGCGAGTTTTGTCAGTCGCCGCGAGTAATGGATATGTGCAATCTGGATGCCCAACAGCAGGCCAAAACAGAGCGATACCACTCCGAGAAGCACTGCACTTATTACTTCAACCATCTCTTTTTTTCCTCCGTTTAGCTCTGCCGTTCCAGCTCATCAATGAGCGGTTCTATTGAATCAGCGTCCCTGCATTCATCTGCCACGGTAAGAAACCGTTTCTGAAAGTGGCGGGTAAAACCATAATATCCCCCGGCCCAGCCGATTGCAATACATACAATGGCTATTCCCAGATATGCCCATATATCCTCCATGGATATGCAGATTTTACCGTTCCCGACGCTTAATGGTATCCATGTTTTTCTGAATTGTTCCGGGTGATTTCTGATTCGAAACCTATTTGACGGTATAACGGCTACGTTCGCGTACGTATATGGCTGCTGATTCATCTTCCCAGCTTGAGGGGCTCTCTGCACTGATCATGCAGGCTCCCTCATGGCGCCGGTCTGTTCTTATCACCCTGCTTCTTGGCGGTGCCATCGAGGTGATGCTCATTCTCGCAGGCATCAGGCATTCAGAACTGGTTGCCTATACCGGGATCCTGTTATTTACCATTCCTGCTCTGTTTGCTGCCTTCACGACCGGACATCTGGTGCGAAGAAGCGGGAACGATATCACTCTGGACTGGTCAGCCCTCATTGCGCTGGGCAGCTGTATTGTGACCATGCTCATCACCTTCTCCCCCGTCCTGCTCCTTGCAACGGATCTTGTCCTCCTCTTTTTTGCCGCCTCACTGGGGATCGCCTTTTTCCTCCGGATCCTCCTGTTAGGGGCGATTGTTGACCATCATCTCCGGCATATCCTGATGCCTGCCCTGACGCAGACGGGGTTGGCATCTCTCTTTGGCTGGCTGATTTATGGTGACGCATTTGCGTTGTTTGTCATCCCGCTGCATCTCTTCTTTGGCCTTGCTGCCTGGGCGTTTATCTGGATTCTGGAACGGCCGATGAAACAGGCACTCGGTCTCTCGCCGCTCGGATTTGCGAATGCGTTTATGGCCCATATGATCTATGGTTCAACGGCTCTCGAGGATTTCTTTCGCCAGATGGGAGATCCGGTAACGGCCATCTTCGGGACGCTTTTCTTCCGGCGGGAAGGGAGGGATGCGATGACGGTCACCGCCCCCAATTTCCATCCGGGGCCGCTGGGAGAGATCGGCGGTTCGGCCCTGCCACGGCTCCTTACTGAGAGTCTGGATGGCCGGGCACTGGTATTCCATGGGATGGCGACGCATGATTTTAATCCGGTCTCTGCATCTGAGGTGGAGACGATTGCAGCGTCCATCCGGGATGCACAGAAAAGAGGTTCTGACTGGCATGCGACTGCCACCCATGCACGACGGTATCAGGCAGGATCCGTCTCTGTCCTGGCGCAGGCATTTGGCGATACCATCTTCATAGCCGCAACGCGGTCCCCGGATATCACCGACGATGTGGAATACGCCGTCGGTCTTGCCATCATTGAAGAGGGAAAGCGCTGGTTCCGCCACGTCGTCCTCGCAGATGCCCATAACAGTTTTATCGACCTGCCCCCGCCGGTCCTCCTCGGAAGCCGCATTGCAGAGGACTACCGGGAAGCAGCTGCCCTTGCCTGTAAGTCGCTTGCAGGTGAGCCGCAGTATCCCTATTCCATTGGGTTTTCCCGGCTGGATGTGCCCTTTTCCCATGAAGAGGGGTTCGGGGATCTTGGTGTGATGGCGATGGTGACGGTGGTGGAAGAGAAAGAAACCATCTGGCTTGTCTTTGATGGCAACAACCTCCACGTAGGCATCCGTGAGGAACTCCGGGATCTCCTCCTGCTGGAGTGTGCGGAATGTGAAATAAGCACCAGTGACACCCATGTGGTCAATATGGCATCCGGCAAAAATCCAGTCGGGTGGAAGGTGCCTCTCCCCCTCTTTTTGCCTTTTGTCCGTGAAGCGGTGGACAGTGCACGTGAGGATGCCGCCCCCGCTGAAAGTGCAGGCGGGACCGCACACTGTGCAGATGTAGTGGTATTCGGGTCGCAGCGTATCACCCAGCTTGCGGGCATCGTCACCGGGAGTGTCGGGATTGTCTGGCCGGTGGCCCTGATTATCACCCTGTTTGCGTTCCTCTCAACCGGTGTGGTATTTTTTATACTGAGCTAAAAAGCACAGGTGATACGATGACAGATATCAGAAACAATCAGGAACACGTTTTTTTCATCTATTCGGGGGGTGTGTATCGGCCTTTTGATTGCAGGAGTTCGCTCTCAGGCGTCATGCCTGTGGTAATTTCTGATGCGGGCTAATTTGTGGAAAGTGCCGGAATTGGGAAATAAACCCTGAAAACGGAAGAAATAATATTCGAAAAATGTTTGATGAGAGTTACTCGTAACTGCGGTCATGGTCGCCATCAGGTTTCTCCGGCAGGGTGATGGAATCTGCCATATCAATCTCCACTCCGCCAAATATACCGGCAGCAAGGTTGTAGATGACTGCAATGATGGCGCCTGTGATAAACCCGATGATGGCATAAACTACTGTCAGTATAAGGATTGCAACGATAGCCCACACAAGCGTCATTTCTCCGACCGGCAATGAATAGAACGGCGCTGCAGCGACTCCAAAGAGGGCGATCAACACTGCCAGTACGGCTGCGATAAACCCAATCACAAGGGATACTGCAGCAAAGATCTTTGCTAGAGAAAAAACCTGAATACTTCTGATTTCAGACATATTTCACCTGATAATCTTTTTGCTCGTCTTTTATACGTAAATATATGCTGGTTTACAGGCTAACCGGCACGAAATGGCCCTGCGCCATGAGATTCACCGATCCATCATTATGATAATGTGCCTCTTTCTTCACCGCTTCTTCTTGCCTTCCGGGATGCGATGCCGGGCATTCGGGGTGTTGGGTTAACACCGGATATATTCTGCGAACACCCGTCCGGGACGGTGTCTGCCTCATCTCTTCCGTAGCTTCATGTTTCGACCGGTGCCCTTTATACTGTCCGGCGAGGAGGTACCATCAATGGAAACCGGGAACTTCAGGGATACAATACGGGCGTCTGAATGCATCTATCTGATTGGTGTTGCAGGGGATTCGGGGTCGGGTAAGACCACCTTTACCCGGGCATTCCGTGAAATATTCGGACCGGATCTGGTCTGTTCGTTCTCGATGGATGATTATCATATCCTTGACAGGGATGCCCGTGCGAAACGGGGCATCACCCCCCTGCACCCGGATGCGAATAATATTTCGCTCTTTGAGGAGCATATCTCCCTTTTGAAACAGGGACGGACAGTATCCAAGCCCTCCTATAACCATACGACCGGGACCTTTGATGCTCCGTCCCTCTTTTCCCCGAAAAAGATTGTGATCGTAGAAGGGCTGCACCCGTTTTCAACGGCAAAACTGCGCAGACTGTTTGATTTCACCTGTTATGTTGATCCGGACGATGAGGTTAAGTTCGCATGGAAGATAGCCCGTGATGTTGGGGACCGTGGATATTCCCGCGATCAGGTGACCGCAGAGATTTGTACACGCAAACCGGATTATGAGGCATATGTGGCCCCCCAGAAGCAGTATGCCGATGCCATTCTCAAAATCACACCCTCGGTCTATGATGCATCCCAGACGCGGGGCATGTATGCGGTCAGCCTGCTGCAGGAACGGTTCGAAAAGACCATAAAGAACATTGTCATCCCCTTGGATCTCTTTGCGATGACCTCCCTTGCGGAACGGGATTTTCTCATCGGCTTCCGGTCTGAAGAGCAGTCCGGAAGAAAGATGGGCGCCATCCGGTTCGATGGTGATTTCCGGGTTGAGGTGATTCGTCGCCTTGAGGAGGCAGTAGAAGAGGAGACCGGAGTTGGCCCCGTCTCCCTCTTTGCGGGACGGGAGTACGTGACCGCTACTGAGGCAATGGAGCTGATTTTAGCGTGGCGTATCATCAACCGGCGTATCTTTATGGAGTGCCGGATGCAGGCTGACGCATGTATGAAAGTGGTGTGATCTGTTCCGCAGCGTCATCGCCGGGAGATTTTGTGCCATCGGCGATGCACATCATCCCCAGGAGCATCGCCGCACCGGCCTTGTCAAGCGGCTGGTTCATGGATCCGCATTTGGGTGAGAATATGCACGAGGGGCAGCCGCTCTCACAGGTGCATTCCGTGATCAAGTCGTGCGTCATCCGGATGATCTCTGCAAAATCGGAATATCCGGCAGCGGCGAGGCCTGCTCCGCCCTCATATCCATCGTAAACCATGATCGTGGGCATGCCGGTATCTGCTGCACAGAGGGTGGAAAATCCGCCCAGATCCTGCCGGTCACAGAGGACCGCCGCAGGCATCATGGCAATTAGTGCGTGTTCGATGGCATGCAGTGTGCCTGCAGGATCATAGCCCGCACCCTCAAGGGCTGCCATCTCCTCCGGTGTGAAAGTGAACCAGAAGGCTTCGGTTGCAAAGGTGAGAGGAGGCAGAGAGAGCGGCTCTGTCATTACCGGTTTCCCATACCGGGTCACCCGGTAGGCCGGATAGTGTTCACTGATTATGACATTTCCAAATGATAGGCGGCATCCCTGCGTATGGGTGGCTTTCTCTTCCCGTGCTGACTCCGGATGTCCTGATGAGAGGACACTGGTCCGGAAATCGACATTTGACCGGTCCGCCCGGATGATGCCTGTTTCCGGGTCAAATGAGGAGATGAGATAGGTATCTCCTGCATGCAGGAAGACGGCACCCGGATGTGCCTCACGAAATGCCTGTCCGGTCTCTATGGTCTCGATGATTTTTCCGTCGGATACAATTTTCAGTTGTTTTCCACCGGTTCCTGAGATCTGGACGATCTCTGCGGGTCGGGCTGATCCGCTGTAGACGGCACCACGGCCGGTCCGGGTAAGTGCCCCGCCCCGGACGAGCTCTTCTGTTATGCCGGATGCTGACGGACCGAACCAGAAGGTGCAGTCTTCATCTGTCAATGGAAATTCAGCTGCTGCACAGAGCAGGTGGCCTGCCAGAATATAGGGATTCTCCGGGCTTATCGCGACATTTTCGGCAGGCCTGCCGAAGAATGCATCCGGGTGGTGTATATAATACTGATCCAGCGGGTTTTCTGATGCAACAAGGACGGAGAGTGCATGGCGTGTCGTCCGCCCCGCCCTGCCGGAGCGCTGCCATGCTGCATTGCGGGTGGGGGGGAATCCCGCCATAATAACGGCATCGAGGCCTCCGATATCGATACCGACCTCCAGGGCATCTGTTGAGACAATCCCCCGGAAACTCCCGTTTTTGAGACCATTCTCCAGTTTCCGGCGGTCATCCGGGAGATATCCTGCACGATATGCAGGGATTTTTCCGGAATGATGCCGTTCTGCCATACTGGCAAGTGTCTCCGCTCCTTTCCGTGAATTGGTAAAAGCAAGCGTCTGCAGATCATGTGCCACACAGCATTTCATCAGTGAGGCGGCCGCCCGATAGGTGGTGTCTTTCTCATCCGGGGAGGTGTACGGGTTATAAAAGAGAAAACTCCGTGGCCCTGCCGGTGCTCCGGATGAAGATATCACGGAGACGTCCCTGCCCGTCAGCGTGCGGGCAAAGGGGGCCGGGTTTCCTATGGTGGCACTGGCAAGGAGTATCCGCGGATGGCTGCCGTAGAGAGCAGCCACCCTGAGTGTCCGCCGGAAGAGAAGTGCCGCATGCGACCCTGCAACACCCCGGTACCGGTGTGCTTCGTCAATCACGAGGTACCTGATGTTTTTCCAGAACCGCTGCCAGAGCGAGTGCCAGGAGAGGATATGGTGCAGTTCGTGTGGATTTGAGAGAATCATCCGTGATGATGCACGGATCTCTTTTCTCCTGCTCTTCGGGGTGTCGCCGTCATACACTGCCGGCTTCGCGTCGGGAACAATGTCACTGCACAGTGATGTGGCGGTTGTTAACTGGTCACGTGTCAGTGCCTTTGTCGGAAAGAGCAGGAGTGCACAGGCGGCAGGGTCGGTGCTCAGCCCTTCCAGGACAGGGATCATATAGGCGAGGGTTTTTCCGGATGCTGTCGGGGTGGCAAGCATCACATCCCGGCCTTCAGATACCGCGCTGCGTGCTGCGGCCTGATGCGTATAGAGGCGCAGGTTTTTCTCTCTGCAGTATTTCCTCACTCTGTCTTCCAGCGGTGGAACGGGCTCTGCATACTGTGCCGCTGCACCGGCCTCCTCCCCACGGTGAGTCACATGGCCGGCATATATCGGATCTGTGCAGATCCTGTCTGTCAGACCTGCGGGCACAGGCACCCCTCCAGAAGGCGTTCGTAGATGAGAGGAAGATTGGCAATATCAAGGCGGTTGTGCTCTGTAATCGGTACCAGAGGTCCGGGATTGCCTGACCGGCGGTATGTTTGGTAATACCATGGCACCAGGCTGCCGGGCAGATCCTCCTCCCGGTACCGACCGAGAATCTTTCCTTCGACGGTCCCCAGGCGGCAGTCGGGCATTTTCCCTCTCCACTGCCGGCGAACGTGATGGAGAAGATCGGTATGTGCAGGTGTGTCGGGAGTGGGAATGCCATAATAGCCTGCACGGTCCCTGATGAACGGATAATCAAATGCCCTGCCATTGTAGGTGACAAGGCGGGTGGTGCCGGTGATCTCTGCCATGACAGCCGAAAGAGCACCGGGCTCTTCTCTGATGTCACGCAGCAGGTACTGGGTGATTGTCATATATGTGCCCTGAATTCTGCCGGTGCCGAGGAGAATCGCAGGCCGGGAGAAGATGCCCAGTGTCTCGATATCAACAAAGAGGAGGTCTGAGGCAGGGGTTGTGAGGGAGAAGAGCAGTGAGAGATTGTCGGAGGGCGAGCGCCTCATACAGCAGTGTGCCTCCAGAAATGCCCAGTTTTGTGCATCTGCCGCATCCGCAATGACGCGTGCGTCCGCACCAAACCGGGAATGGGTCCTGAGATCCGAAATTCCCCGGATGCCCCTTCTGCGCATTTTTTCAGCAGTAACCTCTCCTATACCGGGGATCAGGCGAAGTTCATGCATGATGGCCTCAGAAAGGACGGTTATATCCGGGCGCCGGAATCGTATAGCTTCAGACGTTTCAACTGCATAACAGGTCCCCTGTGTGGTCTCAATCTCATGGCCGCCAAAGACTTCTTCCACTGTACAGCCCTCATACTCCACCATCAGGGCACGCTGCATACGGTGTGCACTCATCGGAGTGGTAATTCCCGGAAACCATCCCGATGATTCCGGTATGCATGTATCCATAGTATATGCAGCAGCCGTTTCCCCTGCCCATCTCTCTGCAATTCCGGTGATCAGTCTCCCGTCATACATCTTCTGTACCGGTTCTCAGGCTGTGAGTAGTAAAGTGCATGCCGGGGAGGGTGAAAGTAAGCAAGGGCTTTACCTTTCCCTTTAACCTGAGATGGGCAGGAGGGTCAGTCTTTTCTGTTCATCTGACAGAATCGATACTGATGAAACAGGTTCACCGGCAGTATCTGCTCATGATAGCTGTGCTTGTTGTCTCTGTTGCTGCATGCGGATGTACCTCCTCTCTCTTCAGTTCGGGTCCCACGGCGGACTATCCGGAGGTGGGTCCGTACGAAGAGGATGGCAGGCTTGTTACATCATCGCTGGTATTCCCCTTCCAGAAGAGCCATGTGCCGGTATCCGTGACTGTGCCGCAGGGTCTGTATGAGGTCGCATCCGGTGCTGACAAACGGGCCGTTCTTCTCGGTGATTGGGAGGAAGATGACGACTGGACCACCGGGTATTATCTCTCGTTTCTTACGGATCCGCAGATGGAGCTGGTGTATTCTGCCACTGCTGACGCCCTGAAGACAGGCGCATCCGGAACATCATACAGCAGTGATGAATATCTTGAATATCTGACGGTCTATGTGCAGTCACTGGCATATGACACCAGTCCCGACGAAGCAGGGCCAAAATTCCCGGTTGAGACCGTTGTTGAGACAGCGGGCGACTGCGATGACAAGAGCATTCTTCTTGCAGGCCTCCTCTCGCGGGAAGGGTATAATGTCTCACTCTTTTACTTTCCCGATGATTCGCATATGGCGGTGGGGGTTGCATCTGATGAATCCGGATTCCGTGGCAGCGGGTATCTCTTTATTGAAACAACCAATGTGAGCCTTGTCGGCATTCCCACGGAGAAGTTCGAGAATGGTGAAGCGCTCACATCAGACCTGTTTGTCATTCCTGTCGGGAACGGCACGAAGGAGTATGGAAAGGCGGATGAAACACGATGGATTGAACGGGCGGCAGCCGAGGCACGCCTGCGTGCGGAGACTGAGGGGGCCTCCCTTGCTGCGCAGGAAGATGAGCTGGATCAGATGAAGCGTGATCTGGATGAGGAAAATGCCGCCCTCTCACGCCTGAAGCGATCCGGTGACATTCGTGGGTATAACGCCGCGGTTGACGCCTACAACCGGCGTGTGGCTGAATACAATCAGCTGCTTGAAGAATACCGCATCAGTTATGCTGTGTATCTCAAAGATGTAGAATTTGCCAATTTTGTAGCAACTCATCTCTATGATCGTCCCGGTCTCTCTGATGCGGTCACTGTCTGGGAACGCGGACTGGGATAAATCCACATTTTGTGCATTTTTCCCCGCGCCTCTTTCATGCAGAGATGATTGGGTAGATAGGCCGGGGGGTGCTCTCATAGGAATACTCTGTTCTTTTTTCACCCGTTGTCCTGCTGGAGAAGAATGCCTGCTTGGACATCTGGCTTCTCCGGATGATCTGCGGATGGTCTTTTGCCCGTGTTGCGATGAACTGAAATGTCTGTGACATACTCCAGACTCGGGACCGTGGATATAAGGTACTGATCTGTGTGGAGGGCGAAAGTGAATTCGGTATTTCCGGTTTGAAGGGTCAACCTTCTGCATCCAATCGTCCCGGAGCAAGGACGACATCGCTATATCACATCCGATCAGATATAGATCATAGTTGATGCTATGCTGAATGTTGAAGATCTCCACGTTGAAGTGGGTGGAAAAGAGGTAATCCATGGGGTAAATCTCCGGATACCCGAGGGAGAAACCCATGTCCTGATGGGGCCGAACGGGTCCGGGAAGACAACCCTTCTCCGTTCAATTATGGGATTCAGTAATTACACCGTGACTGAAGGGCGTATTATCTTCCGGGGACATGATGTCACCGAACTCCCAATGTATGAACGGGCACGCTATGGCATGGGTCTGATGTTTCAGCGCCCACCGACCATTGCCGGCCTCAAACTTGGCAAACTGCTGGATGTAATGTCCGGTGGAACACCAGCAAAGGCGTATGAATATGCTGAAAAGATGAATATGAGTTCGTTTCTGGACCGGGATCTGAATGCGAATTTCTCCGGTGGCGAGATCAAACGCAGTGAAGTGCTCCAGCTGATGGTCCAGCAGCCTGATTTTGTCATGCTTGATGAACCGGAAAGCGGCGTGGATCTTGAAAATATAGCCCTTATCGGAAAAGCGATTGCACGGCTTGTCGATAAGGATCGGCATATTATAAACCGCCAGAAGTCCGGCCTCATCATTACCCACACTGGTTTTATCATGGATTATCTGGAGGCAGATGCCGGCCACATGCTCTGTAATGGTGAGATACGGTGCCGCGGCAACCCGCGGGAAATACTGAAGGTGATTCAGGAACGCGGATATCAGGAGTGTATTGAATGCGCAAAGATATAGACGGATTTGAGGGCCTCTCCCCTGAGGATGCGGAGCGTCTGGAACAGTCCGGGATGGTACTTTCCTCGGAGAACAGATGTGGAAGCTTCTTCCAGACGGATCAGGATATCAGGCACACATCCTGCACATATGAAGGCATTGAGATGCTTCCGACAGCAGAGGCACTCAAAAAATATGACTGGCTCAGAGATTATTACTGGAATCTTGTCGATAAGGACAAGGACGAATATACCCGGTATGTAGCGGCTCAGGAGCCACGCGGATATACCATCATCGCAAAGAAGGGCAGCAAAAATATCTTCCCGCTCCAGACCTGCCTTTTTATGGCAACCGATGATATCCAGACCGTCCACAATATCATCATTGCCGAGGAAGGAGCTGAACTGCACCTGATTACCGGGTGTGTCTCCAGCCACTCTGTCGGCCATGGTTCACATTATGGCATCACGGAATTTTATGTGGGGAAAGATGCCCTCATCAGTACGACAATGATCCACACCTGGGGTGAGGATGTAACCGTTGTCCCCCGAAGTGCAGCCCGACTGGAGGAGAACGGCACATTCCTTTCCAATTACATCAGCATGAAGCCGGTGAAGCGTGTTCAGATGTACCCGGAAGCCCGGTTGACCGGTGAAAATTCGGTGGCCCGGTTCAGTTCAGTCATCCTCGCGCCGGAGGGTTCTGAGCTTGATCTCGGCCAGCGTGCGATTCTGGAAGCAAAGGGCACCAGTGCTGAACTCCTGTCCCGCGTGATCACCCGTGGCGGTACGGTTATTGCAAGGTCCCACATCATCGGCGGCGCAGAGGAGACACGGGGCCATATCGAGTGCAAAGGTCTCATTCTTGAGGACGGTATAATCCACGCAATCCCGGAAATAGAGGGGCGCCTGACCAACACCTCACTGTCCCATGAGGCGGCGGTGGGAAAGATTGCCCGTGATGAGATTGAATACCTGATGGCGCGTGGTCTGGACGAAGAAGAGGCAACGGCAACCATCATCCGCGGATTTTTGGACGTGAAGATACAGGGTCTCCCTGATTCGCTCCAGCGGCAGATTGATGCTGCGATTGACGCCGCTGAAGACGGGTTCTGAAGGGTATGCCCTTTATTGACCTCACCCGCTCTTTTCCTGAACCTGCCTGTACATATACAGGCGACTGTGTGCCGGAATGCCGCCGTTCTCAGAGGGATGGGTATCGGGTCTCAGTGCTGGTTGCAAGCAGCCACAGCGGGACTCACATTGACCCGCCTGCTCATTATATCGAAGACGGGCTGACCATAGACCGAATCCCGCCTGAGACCTTTATCGGCCCGGTGACCATCATTGATCTGGGGTGCAGGAGCTCTGTTATCCGCCCGGAGGATATCCGTCCCTGGATGGATGCAGAACGCCTCATCCTCAAAACCGGGTATTCTGAAAAGACGTCCTTTGACCCGGAATATGCCTCTCTCAATGATGATGCAGCAGATCTTGTGGCCGCATCCGGTATCCGGGTCATTGGGATAGATACCCCCTCCATTGAGGCATATGGAGGGACGGGTGATGTGCACCGCAGGATTCTGGGGGCAGGCATTCCGGTTATTGAGTATCTTGACCTCAGTGCGGTCGATGCGGGAGACTATTATATGATTGCACTGCCACTGAAGATCACCGATGGTGACGGGGCGCCTGCCCGTGTCATCGTGCGAAAGGAGGAGATATGAGTAGTGTCACCGATGCCGTAGAGCAGATGGAGAAGGTAACCCGGGGTACCGGGTGCCACGACTGTAATGTGAAGATCGAGCGCCAGCCGGATGCACCGGCGTGCCGGTATGAGCGGGGTGTTAACCTGAAGGTCTCATTTGGCGGAGCGGCAGCAGATGTGGTCACGCAGTACCCGATAGAGACAGTCACCCGCATTCCTTTTATGTTCGGTTCGCCGCTTGAAACCCCGGAGAAGC
This sequence comes from Methanogenium sp. S4BF, assembly GCF_029633965.1. NCBI lineage: Archaea > Methanobacteriati > Methanobacteriota > Methanomicrobia > Methanomicrobiales > Methanomicrobiaceae > Methanogenium > Methanogenium sp. S4BF. Next base: position 2,302,868 of record NZ_CP091277.1, read on the forward strand.
GGACCGCTGCCTGTGGAATTATGGGTGTGGTGGCGCGTTTCCTCTGTCTCTGCCGGAGGGCACAGGCATGCGACCCCACCGACCATGACCAGTGCTTCGAAAATTTTCGCTCGGTCTTTGAGGGTGAGAGAATTTATGTGAATGGGGATCTCCCCGACCTTGTCCGGCTCCTGGGGAAGAGCGTGGTGTCCTCCCCGGAAGAGGCGGATGTCATTGTCGTGGGAGGCGACGGCCTCTTCGCGGCTGACTCTCTTGCAGTAGCCGACCAGTACAGGGGCAAAAAGAAGATGGTCTTTATCGGCCCTTCCACTGCAGGGGTTGCTACCTTCCTGGATGAAGAGCACTGGTGCCCCTTTGCCCGGTGACCGGCAGCAAACAGATAGATTGAATACTCCTCTTTTTCATGGTACCTGTATGCTCTTTGGTTCTTCAGGAATACGCCGTCCGTTCGGCCCTGAACTGATAAAAACAGCGCTGGAAGTGGGTGGATGTGTCGGCGCCTCCTGTTCGTCCATCATTACCGCTCGTGACGCACGCACGACAGGTCCCCTGCTGGAAGCAGCGTTTACTGCCGGTGCCGCTGCAGCCGGATGCCGGGTGGTATCCGGTGGTGTGGCACCCACACCCACCGTGGCATATGCCGCACGGCATCATGATGCCGGCTGTATGGTAACTGCGTCCCATAACCCGGAGGAATACAACGGCCTGAAACTGATGAATCCTGACGGGTCTGCCTTCTCTCTGGCACGCCAGCAGGAGATCGAAGATACCTATATTCTGCCGCATACTACCGGCTGGAACCAGCAGGGTGAGACAGATCACGCAGATATCATCGGTCCGTACCTGGATGCGATACTGGACGCCGTTTCTCTCCCGGAGGGACTTCATGTCGTGCTTGACTGCGGCAACGGGGCGGCATCACGGGTAACTCCTGTTCTTCTTCGTCGCGGGGGAATACGGTACACCGGCATTAACTGTACGGTGCAGGGCTTCTTCGCACGCCCGTCTGAACCCCTCAGGGAAAATCTTCCTTATATTCCTGCCATGGTGAAGCAGGCAGGTGCCGCGGGGGCGCTGATTCATGACGGCGATGCGGACCGGTTCATGGCATTTGACAATAAAGGGAACTACATCAGCGGGGATCATCTCCTTATGCTCTTCGCAGAATGGACCGGTGCCACGACTGTGGTCACAACCGTGGATGCATCAATGGGTATTGAAGAGGTGGCGACAGTCAGGAGGACACCGGTGGGTGATTCATTTGTATCTGAAGCTCTGGTATCCGGCGGGGACTTCGGCGGTGAACCCTCCGGAAGCTGGATCTTCCCTGCGCATTCCCTCTGCCCGGACGGCCCCTACGCAGCAGCCCTCTTCTGTGCGATGGCGGCAGAATGGGATGTCGCAGAGAAGGTGGCTTCATACCCCCATTATCCCATCATCCGCCGTTCTTTCCGCCGCGAAGACGGGCGTGGCCTTCTTCTGGCGCTGGGTGCAGAGAATCCGACAGACGGCATCCGCATCGAAGAGGAGGATGGCTGGTGCCTTATTCGGGCAAGCGGCACGGAACCAAAGGTCCGTATCACTGCAGAAGGGCGTGACGCAGAGACCGCAGAAAAAATGGCACAGAAAGGGGAAGATCTCCTTCGTTCAGGGGAACCTATACATTAATACAGGGCAAATATCATCTGATTGACTATGCTCTGTGTCCTGCTTGCAGCGGGTGAGGGGAAACGGATGGCCCCTCTCACCGCAACCCGCCCGAAAGTAATGCTTCCTGTCGCAAATCGTCCGATGATAGAACACCTGATCTGTGCGGTGCGTGATGCAGGAATAGATTCATTTATTCTCGTAGTCGGATACCGCGAGAAAGAAATCCGGGACTATTTCGGGAATGGTGAGAAGTGGGGCGTCTCGATACGCTATACTGTCCAGAGATCCCAGACCGGCACCGGTGATGCGCTCCGTGCGGCAAAGGGGCTGGTGAAGGGACGGTTCCTGCTCATGAACGGAGACATGATCGTAACGACCGGTGATATCCGTCGCATATGCGCCTCTCCTGCACCGGCAGTCGGTGTGGTTGAGAGTGGGAATCCGGAACAGTACGGTGTGATCACAGAGACCGGGGGGATTGTCACCGGTATTTATGAAAAATCCACAAATCCGCCCGGAAATCTGATAAATGCGGGAATGTACCTCTTTGATGATGATATCTTTAATGAGACAGATCGTCTCGTTCCTTCTCCCCGCGGAGAATATGAACTGACCGATGCACTCATACCTGCCATATCCCGCAGTGAACTCCATGCGGTACCGCTGGAATCCTGGTGTGATATCGGCGCCCCGTGGAATCTTCTGGAAGCGAATGAGGATGCACTTTCTGGTATCGCCACTGATATTCGGGGGGATGTGGAGGATGGCGTGACCCTGAAAGGCGCTGTGGTGCTTGCAGAGGGGAGTGTGATCCGGTCCGGGACCTATATCGAAGGGCCCTGTATGATCGGGAGTGGGTGCACCATTGGCCCGCATGTCTACATCAGGGGTCATACGGTTATCGGAGACGACTGCCATATCGGGCATGCCAGTGAACTGAAGAACTCGGTAATCTTTCCACGGACAAAGATTCCGCACTTCACCTATATCGGTGACAGCGTCGTCGGTTCAGGCTGCAATTTCGGCGCCGGGACAAAGGTGGCAAACCTCCGCCATGACAAGGAGCCGGTGAAAATCGGAGGGGTTTCCACCGGCCGGAAGAAGTTCGGGGCAGTTATTGGCGACAATGTCCTCTTTGGGATCAACTGTTCGATTAATGTGGGCGCTTCTGTCGGAAGGGATGTCCGGGTTGGCCCGCACACCGTGGTGAGCGGCACAATTGCAGATGAATCTGTTCTCGGGAGGAACTGATACCATGCAGGCAGTTGTTCTGGCAGGTGGGGAAGGGTCCAGGCTGCGCCCGCTGACCCGCAACCGCCCGAAGGCACTGATTCCGGTGGCAAACCGGCCCATCATCGAGTACGTGATTGAAGCACTGACAGAGGCAGGGGTGCGAGACATTACCGTTGTCGTTGGATACCGCAAAGAGCAGGTCATTCACCGCCTCGCCGATCTTCCGGTTTCGGTCAATGTGGCTGTTCAGGAGAAGCAGCTGGGTGTCGCAGACGCCCTCCGGGCGGCAGAAGAGCATGTCTCCGGCAGGTTCCTGCTTCTTCCCGGTGACAATGTGATCACCGCAGCAGCACTCCGTCCCCTGTGTGACGGCGGGTCAGCGCTTCTCACTACTCCTCATTCCCGGCCAACGGATTTCGGGGTGGTGCAGACTCATGAGGGTTTTGTACGGGAAATCACGGAGAAACCGGAAGTGGCTGAATCATTTACGGTTTCAACCGGTGTCTTCTCACTGGATCCTTCGGTATTCAGGTATTACGAATCCGGGCTGGAGTTTCCGAATATCATTAACCGGATGATCGCTGATGGGACGAAGGTGCGTGCACACCGGATTGCCGGAGGGTGGTCTGATGCGGTCTTTGCATGGGAGCTCCTCGCCCTGAACCGGTCATTACTGAAGAAGACGGCGCCTCTCTGTGCAGGGACACTCTCGCGGAGCGCGACAGTCAGCGGCCGTGTGTCTGTTGGCCGCGGAACCGAAATTCTTCCGGGGACGGTCATCACCGGCCCGGCAATCATCGGCGCAAACTGCACCATTGGCCCGAATGCCTGTATCTCTCCAGGGACGGCAATCGGGTCCGGTGTTACCATAGGCCCCTTCTCGCATGTATCCCGGAGTATCGTGATGGATGATGTGACCGTCGGGTCGCACTCCAGTGTCCGGGAAAGTGTGATTGGAGAGGGATGCAGACTTGCAGACCATACTGCGGCCGTATGCGGAGAGTATGCAACACATATCCGGGGGCGGCATGTGTCCGGACTGTTTGGCACGATTATGGGTGACAGGGTTGACACGGCACCCTTTACGGTTCTGAAGGGTGCTGTCGTCGGCAATAATGTGGCTGTTGAGACGGGTGGCCGGACGATTACCGGAGCCGTTCCGGATCAGACGGTGGTGATGTAGGTGTGCGGTATTGTCGGGTATATCGGCTGGCGTGATGCTGCACCGGTGATTGTCGGGGGACTCAAAAACCTTGAATATCGGGGGTATGACTCATTCGGGGTCGCCACCGGCACGGACCGCATCATGGTGGCCAAACGGAAGGGGCGCATCTCGGAGCAGACGGAATGCGTGGCAGCCTGCCAAGGCACCCGTGGGATTGGGCACACCCGGTGGGCGACGCACGGCCTGCCCGATGACCGCAACGCGCACCCTCACTGTGACTGTACCGGGCAGTTTGCCATCGTCCATAACGGGATTATTGAAAACTATGCTGAACTCAGGCGGGGGCTGGAGAGCCGGGGTCATCTGTTTGCCTCTGATACGGACAGTGAAGTGATTGTACATCTCATCGAGGAGGCATGGAAAGGCGATTTTCCCGCATCAGTCCGGGCAGTCCTCCCGCTTCTGCAAGGGTCATATGCGATTCTTGCACTGTGTGCGGGTTCTGATGAGGTTGTTGCAGCACGGGAGCGAAGCCCGCTAGTCATCGGCATTGGCGATGACGAATTTTTTGCCTCCTCTGATGCAACACCGATTGTTGCGTATACGAGGGATATTCTGGTCCTTGAAGACGGGGATATGGCAGTAATGCGACGGGGATCCATTGCGATGGAGAACGGGGGCGAGGCCATCACCCGAAATACGACGTATATTGACTATGATATTGAAGCGGCCCGCAAAGGTGGCTTTGCGCACTTCATGCTCAAGGAGATCTTCGAGCAGCCGGATGTCTTCCAGCAGTCATTCCGGTTGGCACAAAAACACCCGGGGATCAGTTCTCTTCTCAGTCATGCCCGTGGTGTGTCGGTGATCGCCTGCGGCACTTCTTATAATGCTGCCCTCCTGTTCCGGTATTTTGCCGAGAAGGAATGCGGTGTGCCCGTACGTGTGGACCTGGCTTCCGAGTACCGGTATCTCTCCACTCCGGATGATGAAGTTGTGATTGCAGTGTCGCAGTCAGGAGAGACTGCAGATACACTCTCTGCCCTGAAAAAAGCGTCTTCCTGCAACTGCCCGACCATTGCAATTACCAATGTGCAGGGGAGCTCCATTACCCGGGCGGCAGAACAGACAATTTATACCGGAGCCGGGCCGGAGATGAGCGTGGCTGCCACGAAATCGTACATGGCACAGTTCGCAGCCTTTGCCGGCCTGCTTTCAGAGATGAACTGCTGTGAGACATCTTCTGTGGAACGTTCCGTTCGGCAGGCCATTGAGGAGTCCCTTCTGACAGATGTAAGTGAGGCAGTCGCCCTCTGTGTCAAAGCATCCACCCTCTTCTATGTCGGCAGGGGGATCTTTTATCCGGTCGCTCTGGAAGGGGCGCTCAAGATGAAGGAGATCTCCTATATTCATGCTGAGGGGTATGCAGCGGGTGAGATAAAGCACGGTCCTTTTGCTCTTCTTTCAGAAGAGACGCCTGCTGTTGCCGTATGCCTGCCGGGAGACGGGTACCAGTCGATGCTGGGCAACCTCCGGGAGATGAAGGCACGGGGCACTCCGCTCATTGGCATCGGTTACGGGGATGATATTGACCTGCAGGATGTAACCGATGTCTGCATTCCGGTTCCCAAAGGGGATGCATATGCACAGGTGGCTGCGGTAACCGTCATACTGCAGCGGATTGCGTATTATACGGCGCTCACCCTTGGGCGGGATATTGACAAACCCCGAAATCTTGCGAAGAGTGTGACGGTTGAATGAATGGAAAAATATTTTTTAATATTGTGCTTTTTATCTAGGACTGTGAGGTTTACCGATTCCCAGATACACTTTGCCAATTGGTGTTTGGGGAAATATGTTTCGACAGTCTATAATTACCTGAACTGATGAGGATTCTATCTCTTTGAAGATCTCAGGTGTTTTGAACTGGTCATGATCCGTTAGAAAAACGACACATTCTGAGCTGTTAAACGTAGTGGTGATATCTGTCTCAGAATTGATTTTTTTTCCATCAACAGAGATTGTCGGTACATATGGATCATAGATTTTTAGTGTAGTTCCTCTACGAAGGAGCTCTTCAATTATTGGAATTGCAGGAGATTCGCGTGTATCATCAATGTTTTTTTTGTATGCAAGGCCAAATACACAAATACGGGCATCACTCATTGTAATTCCTGCGCTTTTCAGTCCTTCATCAATGAGGTTAACAACATGCATCTGCATGAATGTGTTAATTTCTCCTGATGTTTCGATGAAACGTGGAATAAATCCATGTCTCTTTGCCTGGTATGACATATAATATGGGTCAAGAGGTATGCAATGCCCTCCAATTCCCGGTCCGGGGTAAAATGGCATGAATCCATAAGGTTTGGTCGCTGCAGCATCGATTGCCTGCCATGCATCAACTCCCATACGTTCAAATATCAGGGCAAGTTCATTTGCAAGAGCAATATTAACATTCCTGAAGATATTTTCGATCATTTTTACTGCCTCAGCGGTACGCGTATCAGTAACCGAAATTATATCTTCGATAATCGTATTGTACAACGAAATTGCAACCTCCGTACATTCTGGTGTAATACCTCCAATAACTTTTGGAATTTCTGAAACTCTGTATAGTTTATTTCCGGGGTCTATTCGTTCCGGTGAATAGGCGACCCCAAAATCAACACCTGCAATTAACCCGGATTTTTCAAGAATCGGGACGACAATTTCTTCGGTTGTACCTGGATATGTAGTACTTTCAAGTATTACCAATTGACCCTTTTTTAGGTTTGAACAGACATTCATGCAGGAATCCTTTACATATGAAAGGTCTGGTATTTTATTTGCTGTAAGGGGGGTGGGAACACAGATGATAATTACGTCACAGCTTCCTAGATTTTGTGATTCACTGGTAACTGAGAGCATTTCTGTTGAGATTCGTGCCTGAATCTCTACGTCAGGGACATCAAGGATATGTGAATGGCCTGAGTTCAGAGTAAGAATGGTGTCATCATTTGTGTCAAAACCAATTACTTTCAGTTTGCTGGCAAAGGCAACTGCAAGAGGGAGACCCACATACCCCAGCCCGATAATTCCGATCATTGCATTTCCTGAGCGGATCTTTTGGAGAAGTTCTGTTGTTTTTTCTTTCATGTCTGTTTAGAGGTATTATTTCAGGAAAGTCCAAATTCTTTTCTAATGTGATTCATTGATTCTTCATGTTCAAGAGAAGGATATATTATTACATTTCCACCAATATTTGGGTAATGTTAATAATTTTGGGGTGTATTTTCCTTGCCGTTTCAGCATTTCCATATATTATATATGGATTTGGCATTATGTTTGGTAAAAAAGGAGTATTGCCGCCAAAATTGAGTAAACTCCCTCATATTTCGATTATCATCTCTGCCTACAATGAATCAAACGTCATTCAACGGCGGGTGGATAATATTGCCTCTTCGTCATATCCAAAAGAAAGATATGAGGTGATTTTCATTGATGACTGTTCTGATGATAATACCTTCTTAATAACAGAAACGGCTCTTGCTGATGCTAATATGTCCTTTAAAATATTACGAAATGAAGATCGGCGCGGCACAAATCGTTCATATAATCGTGGAATGAAGATTGCCTCTCATGATATCATTGTCACGACTGATGCTGATGTATTCTTTGAAAAGAATGCCCTGAAGAACCTTGTTTCCCGTCTGGTTTCCGATGATGCCATTGCTGCCGTCTGTTCTGACATGTTTCCACTCCTGTCTTCTGAGATTCGCCGCACCGGGAAGTATGAGCAGAATTATCGTTCAGTATATGGGAGGATGTGTGGATGGGAAAGCGCGCATGATTCTACGTATAATTTCAACGGTGGTCTTGTTGCGTTTAAGAGAGAAATCTTTTCTGAGATCCGTGAAGGGAAAGGTGCTGATGATGCAAACACTGCTTTTGAGGCTATTAGGAGGGGTTTTAGGGCTTATTATGAAACTTCTGCAATTGTCTTCGAAGAGATTCCTGAAAATCTTAAAGACCAGTCCCGACAAAAAATACGGCGTGCAACACGTTTGATTGAAGCAACACTGGGAAATCTTGATGTTCTTAAGATTTCTCGCCCATTTTCCCGGATTTTTTTTCCGTTGCGAATAATGATGGTCACCATCTCGCCTTTTCTTTTCTTCTTGGGGATAGGTATAATGATTGTTGGATTTCTCCTATCTTCGTTTCCGATTATTTGTTTCGGAATAGGTGCCTTTGTTATTCTTGTTGTTCTGGGTTTTAGCAGGTTTGCTCAGAGTTTTGTTGTAAATCAATATTATCTGCTTCGAGGACTGCTGCGCCTTGGCTCTGATGTGAGTGTATGGGAGAGTACATCAAAAAAAGGAGATAACATCTGAATCATCGTCATGGGTATGACACGATCTCTATAGATATGGGTATTGAAGAATTTTCTTTAACGCATATAGATTTGAATACGTTGGATCAGTAGGACTTTTCTGAAAGGTATTTAATGGCGAGTGTAACATTGTTTTATTGAGGTACTATGAATACTGTGACTATTTCAAAATATAAACCATATATTATAATTGGCATTCTTGTTCTCCTCGCAATTCTTGCGCTCTGGCTCCGTCTGCTGCCGGCAGCAGGGCTGGTGACTGATGAGGGAACGAATCTTCTGGGAAATGATCCCTGGTACAATCTCCGTCAGGTAGAGTCAATGGTGGAAAATTTCCCGTCATACCTCTGGTTTGACGCGATGACGGAATATCCGTCCGGAAATGTTATTCACTGGGGGCCGCTTTTCATCCAGATCATTGCCGGACTGAGCATTCTTCTGGGCGCAGCGACACGGCCGGAGATCATGTATGTTGCCTCCTGGGTGCCCCCCCTGATGGGGATGCTGGTGGTTCCGGTTCTCTATCTTGCAGGTGAGAGGATTGGGGATTGGAAATGCGGTCTTTTTGCCGCTTTGTTTGGTGCGGTTGTGTCAGGACAGTTTTTTTACCGGTCGCTCTTTGGGTTTGTGGACCACCACATTGCAGAGAGCCTTTTTGGGCTGCTCTTCTGTCTCTGCTATATCATCACATTAATGGAAATCAGAAAGAATCCTGTTCATTTTTCTGATATTGAATCCGTGAAACGACCGGCACTATTTGCCCTGGGAACAGGGATTGCATACATTTTAGGGCTTGGCGTGATGCCGACAATGATCCTTTTTGCCATGGTTGTTGCCGTATACACCCTTTTTCAGTATCTCTATGACTTCTGGAGGCAGCAGTATGATGACGGCCTTCTGCTGGTAAACAGCATTGTCTTCCTCTCTGCGGTGATCGGGATATTCATCATCGGGTTCAATACAATGATCCTCTCTATGAACCGGTATTCTCCGGCTCAGGTTGTCGCATATTTCGTCCTTATCATTGCAACAGCTGCCCTCTGGTATCTTTCCCGCGCTCTGCGGGGTAAGCCATGGTACTATTATCCGGGCGTCCTTGCCGGAGCAGGTGTAATGGTCTCTGTTCTCCTGTATGTCATTGCACCGCCATTCTATGAGATGCTGATTGGCAACTTCTTTGCCTTCTTCGGGCAGTCAGCAACGGTAATGACCATCCAGGAAGCCCGTCCGTGGGAAGCGGCAAATGCCTGGAATGCGTTCGGGTTTGGCCTCCTTCTGATGTTCGGTGGGTTTGCAGCGCTTATCTGGGACTTTATCCGGAAAGGGCGTGCAGAGCATCTCTTTGTGGTAGTCTGGTCGGCTGTAATTCTTTTATCGACCATCCAGCATGTCCGGTATGAATACTATATTGCGGTAAATATCGCACTCCTCTCCGCCTATTTTATGTACCTGGGTCTTGGGGCAGCGGAAGGCCGCCTTCTGCAGATGGCAGGTATCTGCAGGGACGGAACGACAGAAGATACCCCGTCACCAGCTGAGAAGGGAAAGAAAGAGAAACGGCATGATGCAAAGAAAGAACCTAAAACGGCGGGCCGGGATGTTTCGTCCTCGGTTGTTCTCATTCCGCTAGCCATCGGCGTACTCTTCTCCCTGCTCTTTATCTCATCCTCGGTTGCAACGGATCTTGAAATCGGCAACGGCATGGCATACGGCGGCATGCAGCAGGACTGGTATTCATCCCTTGAATGGTTCGGGGACAATTCCCCTGACCCGGGAGTTGACTACTATGCGATATATGATGAAGAGACCTTCACGTATCCGCCCGAATCCTATGGTGTGATGTCGTGGTGGGATTACGGGCATTACATCACCTTTGTTTCAAAACGGATTCCCAATGCTAATCCGTTCCAGCACGGGGTTTCGGGGCCGAATGGTGCTGCTGCGTTCTTCCTGCAGGACAATGAGGCAGGTGCAGACACCATACTTGACAATGTCGGCACAAAGTACATCATCACTGACATTGAGATGGACACCGGCAAATTCTGGGCTATGGCCACCTGGTATGATGCTGATGTGGGGGGTGCTCCCTATATGACCGCATACAACGACCAGAGTGGAAACCAGGGATATGTATACACAGATGATTACTTCCGGACCATGGTCTCCCGTCTGCATAATTTTGACGGGTCAATGGCAGTTCCGGACAAAGATTATCTCGTCACGAATAACGGAAAGATTTACAGTTATCTTGTCCTCTCTCCGGTGAAACCGGTGGAAGCTCTGCAGCATTACCGGCTGGTTCATGAGTCCGATACCAATGTCTTCAGAAACACGGCAACCGGCGACCTGAAGTACGTCAAGATCTTTGAGTACGTGCCCGGTGCAGTGATCAAAGGAGATGGCATCATTGAGATACCACTGAAGACCAATACGGGTCGTACGTTTACATACCGGCAGGAGAGCAGAAACGGGTTGTTTGTGGTGCCCTATCCGACAGACGGCTCTGTCCCCGGCATCACAACACTCGGGCCCTATACGATCACTGGAACCGGGCAGACATTCACGGTCACAGAATCTGACATTCAGTCAGGAAAACAGCTATAGATACCAGATACGAAAATGATGGTGTTCTGTCCTTTCAGGACAGTCATCACTTCTTTTTCCGTGAGGGGTCGATATATGATACCTCAAAGCCCGGGATGACCACACGCCAGACCGGCAGGACGGTTCGGGTAAGATCAGCAATACAGATGCGGTCTGTATGAGGGGCAACAGCCGCAATTGCTGCGTTTAATTCTTCATCCGTTGCGGTATAGTGCGTTGCCGGAATCTCTTCTGAGGATAGTGCCGGGGCATCTGCAAACCAGATGCGGTTAATTCGTTTGTAGCGTTCATATCCCGCCTTTTCCACCATCGATGAGCGGCCGGACTGGATGCCTATTTCATCTGTGAAGATCTGGGACGCACGGTTTCGTGCCAGTTTCAACAGGGTGCATACGGCTGCCACACCGGGGTCCGGGTGTGTGAATGCCGCCATCGTGATCATGAATGGATCACGGGTTGCCGTGTCATCAGCAACAGCTGCAACAGTCGGGATGCCATAGGAATCATCCAGAAACCACATGGTTACTTCAATGTCTTCTGCAGCAAACGTCTCCATGAGTGTTTCTGCCGGCGTTCCTTCTTCAGGTACGAGGCGTTTGCCCAGGGAGTGATTTTTCTCTGCACGGCTCAGTGCATCCCGTTCAATGACTTCGTAGATGCCATGGATGATTGCCTCCTCCGGGACATTCCCTGCTCCCAGGCCATTTGGATCACTGCGGAAGAGCTGGTTGGCCATCCCAATCGGGTCGTAGGGATGATATACGGCATTTGCCGGAATATAAACCCGTTCATCGTGCAGAATGTCCTGCCCGGCTACCCAGTGAAGTTTCTCTCCGAACTCAGGTTTCCGGGGAAGAATTAGTTCTTCCGGGTCAACAGCACGTGTCAGTCCCACTTCTTCATATGATGCAATATCCATGAGTCCCGCGGAATACGATGAACAATAGCGTTCCACCGTTCCCATCATGGCAGCGCATCTGGCATCTGTCTCTGTCATGCCCGCACCGGCAGTCACTTTCCCCAGACGCTCCCTTGGGCGGATGGTGCACCAGACCGGTATCCCGAGGCGGTCTTTACGGGTAATATCCAGGAGTTCTGCAATTCCCATCTCTTCTCTGAGCGAAACTGCAGTCTCGTACGTCTCTTCGGCTGCACGGGTGCGCGGGACACCGGATGTGGTGACGTATTCATGGCGGCTGACTTCAAACCGGTTCATTATACCTACCATTTGCGATCCAGTTTTTTTATATCTTGGCTCATCCTTTCTTTTGTGTATGGAAAGGGTGACCATTCGTCCTGGGATGCGGGTACGGTACCCACGCACCGGTACAGCAGGTACTGTTGTACGGATCGAGGATATCGATGGCAATGAGTTTGCTGAGATTGATGCGACAGGGCTTTTGTACAGGACTGACCAGCTGGTCTGCATTGAAGGGGAATCGGAAGGTCCGAAAAAAGAACACAGAACATCCGGTATTACGGATTATGAACATCTGAAGGAGATTGAATCCTCAGAAGATATGCAGGATAAATATGATCAGGTTACCGGCGTTGGTGCCGGATAACTCTGGTACGGTGTACTATCACTCTTCGATTGGGATGGTAGTAAGTTTCACGGATTCGACCCCTTTCTGCGACATCAGACGTTCAGCAATGTCCTTGATTTTTTTCCCGTCCCCGCGGAGGAGAATAATTTCTACGCATTTGTCATGGCTGACATGGGAATGGAGTGATGACTGGATTACATCAAGATAGTCATGCTGGATCTCGGTGAGGACCTGCAGCAGACCACGGTGTTCATGATCATACACCATGGTTATTACTCCCTGCCGTTCACCTGTTACATCGGACATCCACTTATAATATGTTATATAATTCCTGATCGCATCACGTATGCCCTCTGAACGTGATGAATAACCTCGATATTCAAGTATTTCATCAAATTTGTCAAGAAGATTCTTAGGAAGGGAAATTCCGATTCGTGAAAGGTCTGATTCGTGTGACATGTTTGTTCCTCAAAAAATAGTCCGTTCTCTTCTGTTGTACTTATTAACTACAAAGTTTAATATTTTTCTTACTCTGTGCTATTAATGACTGGTGGTATCAGGGGGTGCAGTGATATGGCCGGTATCCGGTTCTGGTTCAGTGTCCGGATGCTATAGAATTTGCTCACCGAGTAGGTATAAGTAGGGCGGTTGTATATTAATAAGGAGGTTTGAAGTTCATTGAGTGATCCATTGATTCCCAGTGTCAACATCGGTGTAGTCGGGCATGTTGACCATGGCAAGACTACCCTCGTGTCTGCGCTTACCGGCTTATGGACGGACCGGCACAGTGAGGAGATAAAACGAGGAATCTCCATCAGGCTTGGATATGCGGATGCCACTTTTTATCAGTGTCCATCGTGTGAAGGTCCGGAGGCATATTCCACGTCAAAGAATTGTGAATGTGGTGCAAAGGGAGAACCTGTTCGTACCATCTCATTTGTGGATGCACCAGGCCACGAGACACTGATGGCAACCATGCTTTCAGGGTCTGCCCTGATGGACGGTGCAATGCTTGTTATTGCAGCAAATGAGCGTTGTCCACAACCACAGACAAAAGAGCACCTGATGGCACTGGAGCTTGTGGGTATTAAAAACATCGTGATTGTCCAGAACAAGATCGATGTCGTCTCCCAGGCTGACGCAATGGAGAATTACCGGCAAATTCGCGCGTTTGTGAAGGGGACAATCGCAGAAAACGCACCGGTGATTCCGGTTTCTGCACAGAAAAAGATTAATTTCGGGGCACTTGTCCGGGCGCTCAATGAGTATATACCGAAACCGGACCGTGATCCTGATGAAGAGCCGCTTCTTCTGATTGCCCGTTCCTTTGATATCAATAAACCAGGGTGCAGCTGGCGTGATGTAAAGGGGGGTGTGATTGGAGGCTCACTGACGCAGGGACTTCTTCACGAGGGTGATGATATTGAGATTCGTCCCGGGCTGAAGCTGCAGGTGGAGAATCAGACGGTATGGGAACCCATCCAGACCAAAGTGACTACCATCAATGCCGGTTCCAGACGGATACAGGAAGCTACCCCTGGTGGCCTCTTAGGGGTGGGCACGAAACTCGATCCGGCGCTAACGAAGAGTGATGCGCTCTCCGGACAGGTGGCGGGCCATATCGGCCATCTTCCTCCGGTGTGGGACAAACTTGCATTCACTGTACGGCTCATGGAGCGGGTTGTTGGTTCGGATGATGAGTTCACTATTGAACCACTCCGCCATAAAGAGCCCCTGATGCTCTCCGTCGGGACTGCAGTTACGGTCGGTGTAGTGGTGAATACGAAGAAAGACGTCGTTGAAGTCGTCCTGAAACGTCCGGTATGTGCAGCTGTGGGGTCACAGATTGCAATATCCCGGCAGGTCGGCGGTCGCTGGCGGCTTATTGGAATGGGGACACTGGTTTAGTGCTTGTCCTCTTCGATGCAAATGCACTGATGATTCCGGTTCAGTTCGGTGTGGATGTCTTCGCCGGGGTGGAGGAACTCATTGGTGCATTTGAAGCTGTGACGCTGGAGGATGTGAAAGATGAGCTTAACGGGCTTGCCCGTGGCCGGGGCCGTAATGCGGCTGCGGCCCGTGTGGGTGTCACGCTCGCTGCACGTTGCCGTGTGGTGAGAAGCCCTCATCAGGATGTTGCGGTTGATAATCGGATTATTCGATATGCTGAAGAGCACCATTGTGTTGTGGTGACCAATGACAGGCGTCTCAGGGAAGAACTGCTCAGCCGGCATATTGATGTGATATATCTGCGTGAGAAAAAGAGGCTCGATATTATTCGGGGATAGACGGGTGATGACATGTATTATAAGATGACGCTTGAAGACAAGGTGCGGGTCCCTCCCAGCCGTCTTTGGGATAAGGAGATAACAAATGAACAGGATAATGTGGATTATCTTGATCATATCAAGGTCGTTGTTCTGGATGTATTGCAGGAACAGCTTGAGGGGAGCATCGACAAGGCGATTGGTATCTTTATCGCCGTGACAAAGATCTGTGACATTGGTGAAGGGGACATCATCCCTGGTGACGGCGGAGTGTATTATTCTGTTACATTCGAGGCGATTGTCCTGCGTGTGGCCCATCAGGAGGTCATTGAGGGTGTTGTAGTGGAGACCACCAGTTTCGGCGCGTTTGTCTCTCTCGGTCCTATTGATGCGATGCTCCATGTGAGCCAGATCTCTGATGATTACATCAATTATGATGAGAAGAATGGTATGCTTATCTGCCAGGATACAAAGCGCCAGATTAAAGCCGGTGACGGATTGCGGGGGCGGGTTGTTGCACTGTCTCTCTCTGAGCGTGAACCCCGTGAGTCAAAGATAGGTCTTACCATGCGTCAGTCGGGTCTTGGAACAACAACCTGGCTCGATGAAGAATTTGAAGCGGAGAAGGCCGGAAATGGCGCCTAAAAAACAACCGAATGTCTGCCGCGGCTGTCACCGGGTGGTTGATGGTGAGTCGTGTGTGATGTGCGGTTCCTCCAATCTCACGCAGGACTGGGCAGGGTATCTGGTCATTATTGATCCAAAACATTCAGATATTGCAAAAAAGATGAATGTGGATACTCCCGGACGAGTGGCACTGAAGGTCCGGTGATGGATTATATTCTCCCGGATGGGTGCCGGAAATATTTCCGGGATCCATTTGGTCCTCTTTTTCCTGATATTGCGACAGCAGAGAGCGTATTTGCCGGATGCGTGATTATTGCAGTTGGCGATGTCGTCACACAGAATCTGGTGGATGCAGGTATCATTCCGGATCTTGCGGTGATTGACGGGAGTACCATGCGCGAGCCCTGTGATCGGGTACTGGATCTTCCGGTGCCGGAGGTTGTGGTGGTAAATCCTGCCGGGATGGTGACAGGTGTTCTCATCCGGGCGATTGAGGATGCAATGCATGCGGGGCCAAGTCTCATCCGTGTGGATGGCGAAGAAGATCTCGCAGTCATTCCGGCTGTACGGGCCGCACCGGACGGCGCCTGTGTGCTTTACGGGCAACCCGGGGAAGGGGTTGTCGTAATAAAAGTGGATGAACATTCCCGTGATCGGGCAGAAGTGCTCTTTCGCCTCTTTGTGGCGGAGTGAATGAGTGCAGGATTTTTGATCACGACTTTTAAGTAAATCAATTAACAATATTGTAGGGATATCGATGGATTTTGAATTTGCACGTGATGAATACAACGGGCTGTTAAAGAGGAGAGAACTTGAATTCCTCCTCACATTTGAGGGGGCAACTCCCTCACGCCGTCAGATTCTCGGAAAACTCTGCGCTCTGCAGAACGTTCCTGAGGACCGTGTGGTGCTTGACTCACTCAAAACAAGCTTTGGAAAGCAGGATCTGAACGGATACGCACGCATTTATGAAGATGCAAAGACTCTGAAGGAGACCGAACCGGATTACCTTATTGAGCGCAGCCGTGCTCCAGAGAGCGAAGAAGGCGCTGAGGAGGCATAGGAATGGCCGTAAAACGCTGTGAATATTATTCCATTGAGGGAAACACTGCAGTTCCCCAGCGCAAGTCATGTCCGCGCTGTGGTCCGGGTGTCTTTATGGCAGAGCACAAGGACCGTGTTTCATGCGGCAAGTGCGGATATACAGAATTTAAGCAATAGACGATGCCTGAAACTGGGCGGATTCTTGGGATTGAGGGGACTGCATGGAACCTCAGTGCCGCTGTTTTTGGCGATGAACGCATCATCGCACTTCATTCATCTCCGTACAGCCCACCTTCGGGCGGGATTCACCCGCGCGAGGCGGCGCAGCATCATGCGGGTGAGATGAAGGCTGTCATTTCCGAGGTGCTCACCGACCCGTCGGAGATAACGGCCGTTGCATTCTCACAGGGTCCGGGTCTTGGCCCCTGCCTTCGGACGGTGGCTACCGCCGCGCGTGCGATTGCAGTTGCCCTGGGGGTGCCCCTGATTGGTGTGAATCACTGTGTGGCGCATGTGGAGATCGGCCGCTGGGCCTGTGGATGTGATGATCCGATAGTCCTGTATGCAAGCGGTGCCAATACGCAGGTGCTTGGCTATCTGGGCAGCCGGTACCGAATATTTGGTGAAACACTGGATATCGGTCTGGGCAATGGCCTGGACAAGTTTGCGCGTGCGAAGGGAATGACGCATCCCGGCGGCCCGCAGATAGAGGCACTTGCCCGTGAGGGGGTGCCCATCTCACTGCCCTATACGGTCAAAGGGATGGATCTTGCCTTCTCAGGCCTTGTGAGTGCCGCTCAGGAGGCACAGGCACCCCTTGAGGATGTCTGTTCCGGCCTGCAGGAGACGGCCTTTTCCATGTGTGTAGAGGTGACTGAGCGGGCTCTGGCGCACTCGGGCAAGGACGAGGTGCTTCTTGTTGGCGGTGTCGGTGCAAACGGCCGCCTGCAGGAGATGCTCAGAACGATGTGTGATGAGCGTGGTGCAGCCTTTTATGTGCCTGAGAGGCGGTTTATCGGTGATAATGGCGCAATGATTGCCTACACCGGTGCGCTGATGCTTGCAGCCGGCCAGACACTCCCGCTCGAAGAATCCGGGGTCAATCCCGGATACCGGTCTGACGAAGTTGAGGTGGGCTGGCGCGATGCCGGTGCTGATGCCGCGTATGCCATGGCTGATGTGATGGGTGGCGGTGGTGCACGCGGTGCTGAGGCTGCTGTCACGGCGGTGGGTGATGATGTGCTGAAGCGGCGGCTCCCGAAAGGATACCGGACCCCTACGTTGGATCACCGGCTGATATCCGAACGGACACGCGCTGAGGCACGGATGATCTCCGCTGCCCGTGCGGCCGGGGTGCGGACGCCGGTTATTCGGGATGTGACTGCTGATACTATCCGGATGGAGTGCATCGAAGGCACACTCCTGAAGCATGTGCTCACACCGGAGCATATCCGTGACGCAGGTGTCTGTGTCGGCCGCCTGCACGGGGCCGGAATCATTCACGGGGACCTTACCACCAGTAATATCATCATATCGGACGGTGTGCCGGTCTTCATCGACTTTGGTCTTTCCTACCGGTCAGATGAGACAGAATCACAGGGCGTGGATATCCATGTCCTCTTCCAGACGCTTGAGAGCACGTCATGCAATGCAGAATGCCTGAAAGAGGAGTTTGTTCGCGGGTATGGTGCGGCCTTCCCCGGGGCTGCAGATGTAATCGAACGGGTGGATGAAATCCGTCAGCGCGGGAGGTATTTATGACATTCACCGTTGTTACCAGCAATGAAAACAAGGCACGGGAGGTGGCGGCCTTCTTTGCAGGGGTGGCTGAGGTACGACATACCTTTCTCGAGATTCCTGAGTTCCGGGATAATGATGTGGGTGTTATTGCAGAGGAGAAGGCACGGTATGCGTGGAATGTCCTGCGCTGCCCGCTTATTGTCGATGACACCGGATTCTTTGTGGCCGCATTGAACGGGTTTCCGGGCCCCTATGCTGCATATGTGCTGGATACCATCGGCATGGAAGGTATTCTCCGCCTCCTTGAGGGGGCAGAAGATCGATCTGCATACTTTGAAACGGCGATTGCCTTTGCAGATGGCGAGGGCACTATCCGTGTGTTCCGGGGCGTGGTCGAGGGCACTGTCGTCGCCCCCCGCGGAGCAGAAGGGTTTGGCTATGATCCCATATTCTCGGTGGATGGGCGGACGTTTGCGGAACGGACGCTTGCAGAGAAGGCAACGATGTCACACCGGGGGCGTGCCCTTGTGGCGCTGCGCCGGTTTCTGGTGTCGGGTGAGTCTTCTGAAGGGCCGTCAGAACCAAAATCTTAATACTTCTCACTGCGACGTATAAAGAACTGAATAGTACGAGGGTTAGAGCAATTATGGCACGTTTTCCAGAAGCAGAGGCACGCCTCCTTGATAAAAAAATTTGCATGCGTTGCAATGCACGCAATGCACCGCGGGCAACGATGTGCCGCAAGTGTGGATATCAGAATCTCCGTCCGAAAAACAAGGAACGTAAAGGATAATATTTTTCGGGGAATTTTGCCTGCAAAACCCCGTTTAAGGTCTGGTCACGCCGTATAGTATGTGACCTTTTTTCCTTTTTCGCTGTATTCTCCCTGAAATGTTTCGATGTTACGTTTGTAGCCGATTCTGTCAGTGACGCCGAGATTCCTGAGTACCTCGCGGATACGCATGACGTCCTCTTCATCTTCCCAGTCTCCGGTATAGACGTAGGTGACCATCCGCTCGTCCCATGACTCCGGGTTCTGTTTTGCTGTTGATACCTTGGCTGATATGCCAAGTTCTCCTGCTGCGGTTGCATCCCGAATTTTCCTCCAGAGTTCATCTGTCTGGTCGGGATCCAGAAATATCAGCCATTTGCCTGCTTTTTCGGTATCCGCACATCCGGGGTCGTACCCGGGTGCATCAATAAGAATCCAGAAGATCTTTGTGGTCTTAGTAGGGATAACGCCCTCTCCTTCAATGAAGAGCCGATAGATGGCATCGGGCGACCCGTATTCATCGGTCAGTGCATCGGCAAGGAATGGATAGTCAGCGGAAAATGATGCAAAAATATCGGTGAGTTCCGGTGAGAAGTCAGTGTTGGTTTCAACCAGTTCAAACAGGGATTTTCCCTGTTTGCGAAGCTCTTTGTTCAGGAAAACCTCAAAGAGCCCGTAGGCAACGTCTGCGAGTGCCTCCCCGTCGGTGTCCATGGTATTCGATTTTAACGCGGTATCATTTATACCACTCGATTTAATTATGCGGAAAAAAAAGTCAGGGGAGGTTTTCAATGACAAGCTCTGCAGCACGTCTTCCGGAAAGGAGCATCCCGCCGAAGATGGGCCCCATGCGGGTCTCTCCTGCAACAGCATTTGCCGCCATGCCGGCGACGATGAGGCCGGGGAATACTTCTTTGGTGTGTTCGAGAATATTTGTCTCGGCTCGGTCTGCCCACATGAATCCTTCTCCTGCAATGGGCAGATCTCCTCCCTTGTTCCGTACCTGGTGGGCGACCGTTGCATCGTGGCCGGTGGCATCGATGGTATATTTTGCCCGGAGGGTAAGGGGATCGATATGGAGGTGTGCCATCTCGACTGCGGTCCAGTTGATGACAAGGCCCGAGACGCGTCCGTCCCCTTTGACAACGACATCTTCAACCATGGTGACATTGAAGAATTCGGCACCGGCGTCACAGGCTGCAGCGGTTAAGTGGGAAACCGCCTCGACCGACGATGCGACATAGTAGTTCTCCTGATATTCTTTGTAGGTAATGCCGAATTTATCGAGAATAGGGCGGGCCTCTTCCTGAACTACAATTCGGGGGAACATCATGCCGCCACCCCACATGCCGCCGCCGACAGAGAGCTTCTTTTCGATGACTCCGGTCTTTATTCCCGCCTCAGCAAGGTATGCTGCAGCAGTTAGTCCTGACGGCCCGGCACCGACTACTGCGCATTCAAGGTCGAGGTAATTCATCATGACAGAATGCTGTTCTTCGAGAATCGCCCGGCTGATTGTTACTTCATCGAGTTCTTTTCGTCCCATGTGTGTTTATTATTCGATGTACGGCTATATGAATCGGGTGACACGATGGGGGTGAATGGTGATTGTCACACTGAATAGCTATATCCGATCGGCGATGAAACAATAAAGGTTATGAAATGGAAGAGAGACTGGGGGCTGACCCGCCGTGTCTTTATGACCTGGGCATTGCTCCTGTTAGTGTACCTGTTCTTCCTCGGGTTCCTCAACTGGGTTCTTCCGAATTCATTCGGGATGCTGCTTGGATTCGTTGTTGTATTTGGATTAATACAGTACTTCTTCTCCGCAAAGCTTGTCCTGATGAGCACCCACGCACGGGTGGTGGGGGAGGACGAATATCCTGAACTTCATCAGATGATAGGCAAACTCTGTCAGGAGGCAGACCTTCCGATGCCAAAGATTGCAGTGATGCCGTCGCCGGTGCCGAATGCCTTTGCAACCGGACGAAACCCCAAGAATGCAGTAGTGGCAGTCACAGACTCCATCATGCGGACGCTGAACCGGGAAGAGCTTGAGGCGGTGCTTGCCCATGAACTCTCACACGTGAAGAACCGTGACATTCTCACGATGACGGTGGCATCTTTCATTGCGATGCTTGCGTCTTTGATCATGCAGAATGCATTGTTCTACTCGATATTTGACAACCGGAACAGCAATGGCGCATGGATTATTGCATGGATTGTCTCCATTGCGGTCTGGCTGATTGCAACGATTCTCATGATGAGCCTCTCGCGCTATCGTGAATATGCAGCAGATCGTGGCAGCGCCTATATCACCGGAAACCCGGCGGCACTCCGGTCTGCGCTCACAAAGATCAGCGGCAGAATGGATCAGGTGCCTGCAAAGAAGAAAGAGGAGATCTCCGGTGCAAATATGTTCTATATTCTTCCGGCTCTCTCCGGAAAGAGTTTCATGGAGCTCTTTGCTACCCATCCGCCGTTTGAAAAACGCCTCGCGGCACTCGAGAAGATCGAGCAGGAGATGAAGGGTTTCTCCTGACCTTCGTCTTTTCAGATAATATATCTTTAATACGAATCAGAGACAACGTTATCGGGCACAAGGGTTGCCTGTGCGCACCGATGGTCTAGTGGCATGACTTTGGCCTTCCAAGCCAATAGCCCGGGTTCAATTCCCGGTCGGTGCATCATTTTCCCGGTTCTAATTCTTTGATAATTCTAAGTATCTCATTGCATTCCTCTGTTTTCAATATTAATGTACAGTGATTTCGGTGTCTTTTTCTGTATAGAGATGAAATCCAGATTCCATGCAGAAGCAGGTGTGTATGGGTATTGTCTGCCTGTGTGTGCTCGGTGCGATCGCGTGTGCCGGATGCACGTCACAGCAGGAGACAAAGGTATATGATCAATCGTCGATGGCGGACCTTGCCGCGTATGTGCAGGATGCAGCGGGCTACGTCCAGACAGCAGGAAAAGAAATCGCTCTCACGGCGTTTGACGCACCTGACGGTTCGTTCATCCTTGGTGACTGGTATATCTACGCCTATGATTATGACGGAATCCTGCAGGCCCACCCCTATGAACAGGATGCTGTCGGGACATACCGCGGTAACTGGACGGATGTTCGCGGCCTGCCGGTGATTGAAATTGCACAGGAGACGGCCGCAAACGGCGGCGGATATATTGCGTACCTCTATCCTGCCCCGGAGGGCGGCGTCATCAATGAGTCGGCCACAGAGACGTATGAGCCAAAGATTGGCTACGCCTACCCTGCAGGTGACGACCTATGGCTGGGGTCAGGGATGTACTTCGGTGACACAGCAGCAGGTGAAGACCGGTATCCGGCTGCCATCACCGGGATGATCGCCCTTGTCGAGGATGGTGCACTCTATGCAGAGACTGAGGGGTCAGATGAGGCACTCGCCGCGATCGGCAACGTCTCCGGGCCGTTTGTGGATGCAGAGGGACATTACCTGTACGCCTATGACTACAACAGCACCCTTGTTGCCCATCCGTACCTCGGTGAACGCGTGGGAGATAATCTGATGGAGAAGGAAGGGCCCTTCGGGATGAAGATGATCCGTGCCCTCTCGGAGACTGCAGCAGAAGGTGGCGGTTTTGTCGTCTTTGTCTGGCCCAACCCCGACAACGGCAATCTCGAGGAGCTCAAGATTGGGTATGTGCTGCCGGTGAATGATGAATGGTGGGTAGGCTCGGGCACCTATCTGAGCGAGATCACGGGTGTTGATTCTGCCCTCGTTGTCCGGTGATGTAACGGGTACACATATCTTTTTTCTGACCCGGTGTGCTTCACCGGTAATCGGAATTATTCCATTGTTTCAAAACCCTTATCCATCTGAACGAACAAACTATAGAGGCTGGAGGGCTCGTGGTCTAGCTGGTTATGACGTCGCCTTCACACGGCGGAGGTCCTGAGTTCGAATCTCAGCGGGCCCATTTCCGTTTTTGTTTGACTTTTCGCTGAAAGATGTGGATATAATTATTCACCCTTTATTTCAGATCAGTTCATACTCACTCAGACTGCACCACGCGAGGGGTTATTCTCTGGAAAACAATGACGCCTGATGTTTGATTTTCATTTGCATCCCGAATGGGACGCATGTCAATGATTTGCACAGACTCTTCCCGCCGGTGAGCACCGTAACGTATAACTGGCAGATCATCTTATGGTGACTGATTCCCCGGAAGCGGAATATCGTGATGAAAGGAGTCGATGAGGATGCACGAGTGTTTTACCCGACAACATCGCCTGCTCGGCACTGCCGCAGCCTGGGTCGTATTCTTCCTCATGATCGCATACGCTGTTACGCTGGTCCTTGGTATGCTCTCTCTCTCGGTTCGCCGGATGATCCGATCGGTGATCCTTATTTCTCTCTGTTGGAAATTTTCATCATTTTGATGGCACCGGCGATGGTCGTTGTCATGGTCGCGGTCCACGCCTACGCCACTTCCAATGCAAAGGCATATAGTTGTACAGCGCTTGCATGCATGATTGTGGTAGCGACGATAACCTCCAGCCTCCACTTCGTTATTCTTACGGTAAGCCGCGACATCGAGGCTGCCGGGTTCCCGTATGCTTCACTTCTCTTCTCCTTCGAATGGCCGTCTGTTGTATATGCATTGGATATACTTGCATGGGACGTTTTCTTTGCCCTCTCAATGCTCTTTGCTGCATCCGTATTCAGGAGAGATCGACTGGAAACAGTGGTCCGAACCCTTATGATCGCCAGCGGAGTACTGAGCCTCGCAGGGCTCATCGGTGTACCGCTTGCAGACATGAGTATCCGGAATATTGGCATTCTGGGCTACGTTGGAGTTAGTCTGGTGGTGTTTCCCCTGCTGGGTATCATCTTCTGGCGAACCCGTGAGGAACCGGAATGAGATGAGAGTAGGTAAGTCCTGCCCACAGTTGACATCTGCGGCTACAGATGTGATGGCTCCGGCTCTATGTGATTCCGGGAGTGGCTCGTAAAATTTCATACGTTCTTACTTCACCATTTCCCGCGAAACGGGATAAAAACCCTGGATTATGGTCGCTGCGTCTGCAGCTCACCCGTCCGGAAAGATATTCTTCCCTTTCTCCGTGTATTCGAGAACACCGATGGTTTTCAGGAAATTGACTTCGCTGTCGACCTCCCATCCCTCGACGAGTTGTCCGTTTGCGATGCGCCAGATGAAGATCATCATCATCGTCACCGTCTTCCCGGTGGGTGGGAGCGATACGCCATAGAGATTCCATTCACCGGTATGGGTCCCCGTGGCCTTCACGCATACCCACACCTTATCTCCTTCGGCAATCATGTCCACAATATCTTCATGCCAGTCGGGGAACCCATTGAATGCGATTTTAAAGAGCGTTTTGAAGGATTCACGCCCTTCCTGCTGATGGGTGTGGTCAATATAGTCGGGTGCCACCAGTTCGTCGAAGAGCTCCATGTTTCGCGCATTGTAGGCATCAATAAACCGACGGACAAGCAATTTGTTATCTTCCCGTGACATTGGGCATCACCCTTCGATGCATCATTGTACTATTTAGGCGTTATTGGCGCTGGTATGGAAGGTATTCCGGATCGCAGTACAGACATGATTCCTGTGATATGCATCAGGCGGGCATTCAGATACACTGTATTCTATTCTCCCGCCTCTTTGTGAGTGCGGTCTCGATCACCGCATAGAGCTGTTTGTGGGTGAACGGCGTTGTGAGAAAACCTTCATAGAGCGTGCCGAATTCTGCCACAATGTCTGCCGTTTCCTGATGTGCGGAGTACATAATCACCGGAATATCCATCGCCCCGGGGTTTGCCTTAATCCGTTCAAGGGTGTCCCGGCCGTCATCGCAGAAAAAAAGGGTGATAACGTTTCCATCACCTCCCTGCCCCTTTCAGGTACTCACAGGGCTTCAATGTCGGTAAACATCCACCACGGCCCGTCTTCATTCTCATCGGCATACCATGCCGTCAGGTCAAACCCGTAGAAGAGGTAGAATACACCGTCTAAGACCGCTCCGTTGGGCTGCCAGTAGAACCGGTAAGTCCCCTGGGCGGCCCCGAGATCCGGTAACGTGTACGGCTGGTACGGAGCGCCCCACACGCCTGTCGTCTTGTCCAGTTTCATGATCATCGGGACATACGTATCAGGGTTGTACGCCACTCCCGGATCGTGGTCCTCCGCATACACCAGCGCGATGGTGCCATCGCCCAGGTCCGTCAGGAACGGCCGCCCGAGGTAACTTACATCACCGGTTTCCATGACTTTCGAATTGTACACGACCCCTGCAGAAACATTACATACCCGAATCTTTTGCGATTCGTCCTTTACCGCCACGAGTGCACGGACATCGCTACCATCCGGGGCGTAGTACACGGCGCCGGGGGGTGCCTTCACATTCGGTGAACCGAAGACCGGTCCTGCATCGTACCAGGTGTCTCCGAAATCATCGCTGAATGCCCAATAGAGCGGCTTATCGTAATCCTTTGCATAGTAGATATATAGCCGGTGGTTGAGCGGGTTGTATACCGGCGCGACCTCCCAGCCATTTTCTTTCGTGGAAAGGTAGTTGCCTGTGTAGTCGTCCTGGATCTTCAGCCAGTCAGCATCCTCCCAGACATTGCCGTTCAATCTCGTGAAGTAGAGATTTCCGTTGCGTCCTGTAACAAACACAAACAACTTCTCCGGGCCATTCGGGTATTGAACTACCAGCGGTGCAGGTTCGGCATAGGATGTGCCATCCCACAGCTGCGAGGCGCCGGAGAGATAGCCGTCCCTGAATGTCCGAACCTGGATGCGATAGAAGTCATCAGAGAATATCTTGGTACTCGAGTACCAGATGGAGAAGACGTATAACCGATCGTTGTAATAGATTCCCCTCGCGTTATCTGAGGATTCGAACTGTCCCCACCCGTCGGGCCATTCCATGCCCGGCAGCGGCGGACTGCCGCCCAGGTCGAAGAGGGCATAATCCGATCCGATAACGTTATCGACTTTCAGAATGAATCGTCCGGTCAGACCTTCAGGCACCCTGAAGCTGGTGGAGTTCATGCTCCAGTCCACGATCTTTCCCTTCTCGATTTCTATTTCCATCTCTTCTTCGACATCAACATACGCGAGGCGGATTACTCCCTGCTTATCGCCGAAGAAGTTTCCTGCAATCGTGACAATATCACCGTCCAGCGTCAATCCCTCTTCTTCTAAGATCTCCGGCTTTTGGATGGTGAAGGGGGCATAGGTCATCGGGTCGGCGGCCTTTTTATCCCCCTGCATCAGGACCGTGATGGTGTAGTCCCCGGCGGGATGAACTTTGAACACCTTACAGATGATCTCTGTGTCGCTCCAGTCCACCACCTGGAGTTTATCGTCACCCAGCAGGACCTCTCCTCTCTTATCGCCGAAGCCTGAGCCGGTGATTGTCAGCTTGGTTCCCACGGTGCCCTCTGAGGGACTCACGTCGGATATCCCGGCTGCAGCCACTCCCGCGACACCCGTCAGGGTGATCAGGATAACGGCAAGAGCCAGAATCATAAATTTCTTTGTCATTGCTTCATCTCCCTGGCCGCGTTTTCCCTCGTTGAGCCGGGTCGGCGGCCACGTCATCGCCCGGACCAAGGCTTGTGGCAGAGCGAGATCGCTTCTGCTCAGCTCACACCCCCCCGGTTCTGCGGTAGAAAAGCACCTCTGGTGTTGAACATGGGCATCGTGCCGCAGACAGAGGTAGTCACTGATAGCCATTGTTGGTGATAAACATTTCTCGTGTTTTAGGGTATCGTAGGTCGTTTGGGCGATATTTCTGAAATTTACCTGATATTTGCCGCGTATTTAGTTTAACAACATGTGCACCGTGAAGGTAAAATCAATCCGGAAAACAGGATGATATCGGCTCAACCCGATCGGTAGTGACAGAGATGTGTATCCCGAGTACTGTAGAGTACCAAACAAGGATTCATTCTTCCATCACCGGCAGTCCTCACAAGAACAGGCTTCGGTTTTGCATCCCCACATCATCATGAAGAGTCCGAGGATCAGATGTTGATACCGCCGGGAATTACTGATGACCTTCGACGCTGGCGCGGCGGGACGGATGTCAGTTAGCCGTGGCAGATCTGACCCTCAGTATCGGGCATCAACCAATAAAAAGAACATGCGGGATGGGGGTCTGCCCTATCCCGCCAGTCATCGCAGGAAAAAAAGGGAGATCCCTTTTATCCGTCACCTCCCTGTCCCTCTCAGGGACCAAGGTCGGCCACTTTAAACTTCCACCAGGGACCGTCATTCGTATCATCACTATACCAGGCAGTCAGTTCGAACCCGTAGAAGAGGTAGAAGTTATCGTTATACATTGCACCATTGGGCTGCCATTGGAATGTATATGTCCCCTGAGCGGTTCCGAGATCAGGTAAGGCATAGAGCTGGTACCCGTCGCTCCAAACGCCTGTCGTTTTATTGAACTTCTTGATGTATGGAAGGTACCAATCGCCGTTTATAGCAGCATTCGGTGAGTGGTTCTCTCCGTACACCAGCGCGATGGTGCCATCGCCAATGTCCGTCAGGAACGGCCGGCCCATATCTTCCACATTCCCGGTATCCAGGATTTCCGAATTGACCACTGAACCCATCGCAATGTGACAGAGACGTATCTGCTGGGATGTGTCCTGTACCGCCAGGAGTACATCTGTTGACGGGATATCAGGGGGAACATAGAAGACAGCACCGGGCGACGACGTCACTACAGGAGAATCGTACACTTTTCCGCCATAATGCCAGTCGTATCCAAAATTATCACTGTAAACAAAGTAGAGGTAATCTTTGTAATCCTTGGCGTAGTAGACATATATCCGGTTGGTTATCGGGTTGAATACCGGAGCAACCTCCCAACCATCTGCTTTTGTTGTTGGAGTTACGCCTGTGAAAGTGTCCTGAATCTTCAGCCAGTCGCCGTCCTCCCAGACATTACCATTCAATCTCGTGAAGTAGAGATTTCCATTGCGTCCTGTAACAAACACAAACAACTTCTCCGGGCCATTCGGGTATTGAACTACCAGCGGTGCGGGTTCGGCATAGGATGTGCCATCCCACAACTGTGAGGCACCGGAGAGCACGCCGTCCTTGAACGTCCGGACCTCGATGCGATAGAAATTATCTGAGAATATCTGAGTACTCGAGTACCAGAGGGAGAATATGTAGAGTTGGTCGTTGTAATAGACCCCTCTGGCGTTATCGGTGGATTCGTATTGTCCCCACCCGTCCGGCCAGACCATACCCACCAGCGGCGGACCGCCTTCCAGATCCAGGAGGGCGTAATCCGTTCCAATAACGTTATCGACTTCCAGAATGAATCGTCCTGTCAGACCTTCAGGCACCCTGAAGCTGGTGGAGTTCATGCTCCAGTCCACGATCTTTCCCTTCTCTATTTCTATCTCCATCTCTTCTTTGACATCAGCATACGCGAGGCGGATTACTCCCTGCTTATCGCCGAAGAACTTTCCTTCAATCGTGACAATATCACCGTCCAGCGTCAATCCCTCTTCTTCTAAGATCTCCGGCTTTTGGATGGTGAAGGGGGCATAGGTCATCGGATCGGCAACCTTTTTATCCCCCTGCATCAGGACCGTGATGGTGTAGTCCCCGGCGGGATGAACTTTGAACACCTTACAGATGATCTCTGTGTCGCTCCAGTCCACCACCTGGAGTTTATCGTCACCCAGCAGGACCTCTCCTCTCTTATCGCCGAAGCCGGAGCCGGTGATTGTCAGCTCGGTTCCCACGGTGCCCTCTGAGGGACTCACGTCGGATATCCCGGCCGCAGCCACTCCCGCGACACCCGTCAGGGTGATCAGGATAACGGCAAGAGCCAGAATCATAAATTTCTTTGTCATTGATCCATCTCCCTGGCCGCGTTTTCCCTCGTTGAGCCGGGTCGGCGGCCACGTCATCGCCCGGACCAAGGCTGTGGCAGAGCGAGATCGCTCCTGCTCAGCTCATCCCCCGGTTCTGCGGTAGAAAAGCACCTCTGGCATTGAACGAGGGCATCGGGCCGCAGACAGAGGTAATCACTGATAGCCATTGTTGGTGATAAATATATCTCTCAATCTGGTCTGAAAAAACGAATATTTGTCACTTTTTGCGTAATTAACTCTATATAGTCGCTTTTTTTAGTTTGTAATCAAATGAGCTCGCAAAAGTACATATTGTCTATTAAACATGAATATTTTCGGATCACTGTGAGATCTGTAGTTTCAATTTTATTTACGCCGGGCAAGAGCAGTGCCACGTCGCCATAGGCGCCCATGCCCGGGTCATACATGAAATCAGATCCATCGTCGCTACGAATCCGCATAAAAAAACAGAGGTGTTCCTTGGAACATCATAAATCCGGCATTTGCCGCCTCATTCCTACACCCGAAATACCAGCAGGTTCCAGTAATTCACCCACCACATCATCAGGAAGAGCCCGATGACAACGAGGGTATAATGCAGCCGGTGCCGGAGCGTCCACCATGACCGCCTCCAGACCGGCAGAAGGAATATGGTGCTTGCCACCGACAGCAGGGCTGCGATGACCGGGACTGAAAGGGCCATCGCAAGGGCAGGAGGTGTAGTCCGGTCGAACATGTACGACTGGATCAACGCTGCATCTGCCGTGACCGCCGGAAGAAGAATGAGGACGAAGAGGAGAACGAGAAGGGCTGCTGTCCCCGTAACCATCCGTGCACAGAACGGCAGCTGCGAAGATGGTGCTGTTCTTTTGTCCGTTTTCGTTGGTTCATCCGCGTTCATCTCTCCATTATCCGGACTGTAAGCCCGTCGGCAAATCGCCATCAGGGGCCAGAGGAGGGCCGTCAGCAGAATGATGGTGGCCGCATTCTTCACCGCATCCACGAATCCATCCGTCCCATACCATGGCACCCGTTCGAAGGCCATGATCGGGACGTTTTCGAGGCAAAGGAGCGTCACATCGCCGTCTGCATTCTCCCGAAAGACCACATCCCCCGCATAGGTATTCGCCCCGTTTGTCTGAGCAAAGACACCCGGTTCGATCTCGGTATAGGGGGTGGGTGTTTTCCCGCTTCGCATAAGGAGAATCGTCCCCCCCTCGCCTGCCGCGGCCTGTATCTGCTGGGGCGGCGAGAGATAATACTCGAACGTCCGGTAGTTGTGGCGTGTCGACTGGTAGGTGCCTGCAAACGCTTGAACGGATGGTGCAGGAGCCGTTCCGTCATAGGCTTCCTCCAGTCCGGCCGGTTCACCCCCGGTCGCTGTCTCGTCATCGTCCGGGAAGAAATGGTCGACGAACGCCATCAGGAGATCATTTCTCGCTGAGTTCCCCCCGGGGCTGTTGTAGGAGACGAAATATCCTGTCTTTCTCTCCGGGATAATGACCAGCAGGGAATGGAAGGTGTCGGTATCGCCTCCGTGGGTTATGATCCGCTCGCCCTCAATGTGGTTTTCATAAAACCCGAGGCACATGCTGCTGACACGTGGGTCGTTTGCGAATGCCGGGGCGTGCATAAGGGAGGCGGTATCTGAAGAGAGAATCTCCACACCGTTCCATGTGCCGTTTTCCATGTGAACCGCGGCGAATTTCGCCATGTCGGCCGCCGTGGAGCTGATCGTCCCCGCCGGACCGATGACAAAGACGGTGTCCGGAACGGCCACATTCGCCTCTCCGGTATAGTGATACCCTGAGGCAGTTGCCGCGTCAGCCTCTGGTGTGAGTGGATAGGAGACAATGGTGTCCGTCATACCAAGCGGGGTGAGGATGTTCTCCTGTACATACTGCCCATAGGGGATCCCGGTGATATCCTCAATAATGACTGCAGCAAGTGTTGTGCCATAATTCGAGTAGGCGGTGACTGTCCCCGGCGGATAGACGATGGCGGGGATGTTATCCCTGCAGTAGATCCTGAATGAGTAGAGATCCGCTGCATCGGCCACAGCGAAATGCACCTCCTGCTCCTCGAATCCTGCCGAATGGGTCATCAGGTGCCGCATGGTCACCGGCTGTCCGGGGTAGGTGTCCGGGAGAGAGAAACCGGTCAGATACGTATTGACATCCGTATCGAGATCAATTCTTCCTTCCTCCACCAGCTGCATAACACAGGTCCAAGTGAAGAGCTTGGTTATTGATCCGATATGAAAGTGTGTCGCTTCCGGGTCGACTGTATTTTTACTATCAATGTCAGAATACCCGTATCCTTTTGCAAAGATCAGCTCTCCGTCCTGCACGACAGAGACCACGGCACCTGGTATGTTGTACTCCGCCAGTCCTGCAGGAACCGCTGTGTTAAAAAATGCTTCAACATCAGAGGGATTTATGAGCTCTTGATCGGTAGATGGCCCGGTGCCATCTGCATGTACCGGTGGACATGCAAGAAGGAATAACGCCATAAGAACGATAATGCTCATACGAATCATCCCGGAAATCCCGGTTTTCTGAGGATTACAGCATGCAGAATTCATCTGTAATTGAATCCTCGTTCTATTCATTATTAAAATGAATTGGGGCATTTGAAATCAGAATTAATGTCCTTTGCCTATTCTGCCCGGATGCGTGCCGATCACATCACCATTATAATGTAATATCCCTTTATCCGGGTCTGATCAGGGATGTACCAGCCAAAATATATCACCGGTCTCGCAAAGGTGCCGGGCCTTTCAGCAGCTGAAAAACAGGCCCTTGCCAAGGTTCAAGATAAATTTGCCTTTCGTTCAAACGAATATTATCTTTCTCTTATTGATTGGAGCGACCCTCATGATCCGATACGAAGAATCGTCATTCCTGATCCGGCAGAGCTTGAGGAGTGGGGAACACTTGACGCCTCGGAGGAGTCCCAGTATATCGTTGCGCCCGGAATGGAGCACAAATATGAACAGACGGCACTTGTTCTGGTAAGTGATATGTGTGCGGGATTCTGTCGGTACTGTTTTAGAAAGAGGCTGTTTATGGATACAAACAGAGAGGTTGTACGGGATATTTCCAAAGATTTGTCCTACATCGCATCCCACCCGGAGATAACAAATGTCCTCCTCAGCGGGGGGGATACTCTGTTTCTTTCAACAAAACAGCTTGAAAACATCATCCGGCAGTTCAGGGAAATAGACCACGTCCGCATAATCCGGATCGGGACCAAAGTTCCGGCATACAACCCCTACCGGATACTCAATGACCCTCAGCTTCCTGATGTGATCAGGAAATATGGAACGGACGAAAAAAAGATCTATATCATCACGCAGTTCAATCATCCACGGGAACTGACAAAACCGGCGATCCGGGGGATTAATATCCTGCAGGATGCAGGTGCGGTATTCGCCAACCAAACGCCGATTCTTCGGGGAATAAACGATGATCCTGATGTCGTGGCTGAGCTGCACCGGAATCTTTCCTTTGTCGGCATTGCCCCATACTATGTGTTTCAGTGCCGTCCTACCCTCGGGAACCGGCATTTCGTTGTACCGGTTGAGGAGGCATATTTCATCCTTGAAAAAGCAAAAATGAACTGTTCGGGGCTTGCAAAGCGGTTCACCTTTGCGATGTCCCATGTCTGCGGAAAGATCGCCGTGGTGGGTGTGGACGATGAGAGAACATACATGAAATACCACCAGGCAGCAAGTTGGGATGATATTGGGAAGTGTATGAGCTTTAACAGAACTCCCGGGGCATTGTGGTTTGATGATTATGGATGTCCTGTCTCTGAAAAAAGGGTTGAATGAACATTCGGGCCAATAAATCCCGTTTATTTCTTTTCCGGAAGAATTTCCCCTGATCGGCGTACATTTAATCCCTGCGGTGTATTTAGAAATATGGGCACCCCAAGATCCGTAATTCCGCTGACCTTTGCTGTTTTCATTCTCATCTGCATTGCCGGATGTACCGGCATATCCGGAGATCCTGCGGAAGGTTCTTCTCCGAAAGCTGCATCATCTGCAGATGATCTGTATTCACAAGCACAGGCTGCAATGAAGGACGAACAGTACAGGACTGCCGGGATGCTCTTTGAAGAGGCATATTCACGTTATTCAGACTCAGGTGACGCTGAAAAAGCCCTTGCTGGCAGGAATGAAATGTTTCGTGCGAACAGGACAATATTGGAGTATCCGTTCAACAAAACGGGCGCAGAGGCAGATCTGATGATGAAAGTTTCCGGGATCACAGACGCTGAAATAGATAACTGGCTGTCCTGTCATGCCCAGAAGATCCGTTCAGATGGGGAGACTCTCTATTATGAAGGAATATCGGCTGATTACCTCTATGCAAATTATAACCTTTTACGGGGAACCGCAGACAAAAGCATCGATTTTGGGTGTCTGGCGCGTTATGCGATTCAAAATGGATCTCCTTCCTCACTGTCCGGGGGAAGTCTGCCGTATGGAAACCCGGTGTATTACACGGGAACTGAAAAGCTGCAAATACCGGCTGAGATGCTTCCTGAAATCGGTATGCTGAAGATCTGGTATCCACTCCCGCTGGAGACGGAATCGCAAAGAAATATTTCGGTAGTAAATCTGTCAGATGAAGAGTATATCGTAAACGGACCGGTAACGACAGGAGGGATAGGATATGTCTCCTATGAGATTCCGGCTGAAAATATTGACGGGGACCTTATACTCACAGCGGATATCGGATACACCTCATATGAACAGATATTTGAGGTAGATCCGGATACTGTCGAGGCGTATGATACAGATGACCCGGAATATCTGCTGTATACAAAATCTGCACGGAATATTGAAATCACGGATGAAATACAGGAAAGGGCAGCAGAAATTGTCGGCAGTGAAACCAATCCGTATCTCCGGGCACAAATGATCTACCGGTATATCATTGACACATACCCATACAGCCACACCCCGCATTTGTCTCTTGATACCATTGAACCGAAAACGGCAGAATCGACATATCTGTTCACTACCGGACACGGTGACTGCGGGACACAGAGCATGTTCTTCTCAGCACTGTGCCGTTCCCTTGGCATACCTGCCCGGACAACCGGCGGATACCAGATGCTGTTGTCAGACACTCCCGGCGCTCATTTCTGGGCTGAATACTACATCGAAGGGTATGGATGGATTCCCTGTGATCCAACGGTTGCAGAGATAGCCGACTGGCTCGACACATCAGATGAGAACCGGGAACTGTTTAAGGAATCGCTCTCCTCCAACCTTGATCCGGCAAGATTTGTCATCCAGAAAGATGTCGATGCAGAAATGGTGCCCTCTTTTCCGGACGGTGCAGTCGTATTCAGACTGGTTCTGCAGAAGCCTGCAATCATCTCCGAAGCGGGAGAGTATGATCTGGATCTATTGTCCGGAGATTATTTTTCCATAAGGTTGGAGGCCGGGACTGAAATCTAATGTATTGCATTTTTTGAATTCTATTCGTGATACGGACTCCAGAGGGGGGGAGACCACATTATGAGCCGGCGAGGATGAACACGGGGTATGATGGGAGCAGGAATAAATTACGGCTATGGGGGGAAACGGGATTGTGGTGATGGGATGAGGGACCCTGTTGTCGGGATGCACCCATCGAGCCGCAACAGAGAATGGGTGTCGGTGAAGAGCCGGAAGAGAACCGAAATCCCCCGAAGGATGCCGGGAATGGGGTGTCCGGCTAATCTGAGGAAGGATCCCTTTCGACCACGGGCTCCCGGATCATCCCGGTGTGCATGATCCCGGAGTCCGGCAGGGTGACCTGCTCAGCCACCCGGAACCCGAAGTGTTCGTAGAGCCCGATGTTCCCCTCGTTCTGGGTGTTCAGGTAGCAGGCCATCTGTTTTTCGTCCAGCCATTCGAGCATCGGGTGGATCAGCCTCCCTCCAAATCCCTTTCCCTGGTAGCGGGGGTCAACCCCGATGAAGAAGAGGTAGCAGTGGGGGCCGGGAAGGTGCTTTTTGTGGTAAAGATCGACCTGATCAGAGAATGCGAGGAGCCGGTCCATCCCGTCCTTCCCGAGCCCTCTCTGCAGCGCCATCCCCCCGGACCAGATGGCCCGCCAGAACGTGATCTCCGATCGCTCCGAGGGAAGCCAGACGGCAACTCCTTCGAGGTTTGGGGAGGTGGCCATGACCCGGCCGTACCTTAGTCCATAGCGGAGTTCGAATGCGAAGAGGTGCCTCCCCTTCTCTTTCCGGGAATCTTCGTCCGGGAGAATGTGCGTCAGCTTCGAATCATTGAAAAATGATCTGACGAGCATCTCGCTGGCCGGGCCTATCTGATCTTTTGACAGACGGATGAGGTTCCAGTCATTGCTACCCATGTCTCTTCACAGGAGGATAATACCGGGCTGTGGTATATGGTTCTTTCGTCACTGAATGAATAGCGAAGACCATGAGATCCACGAGAGGCGCGGATCAACGTGCCGGGGATTTGTATACATGCGGGGCGCGGAGAATGAATAAGAGGGTAAGGAGCAAAAGAGGGGTTCTTGTAGAGATTCTTCAATTGGTAGGAAGGCTTCACGATTACCACAATGACGGTGTCCTGATGAGGTGGGAGATCTGATGGATGGGTGGTCTTATCTGTTGTTCGAAACCGGTTCAGGCTCCGTCCATCCCTTCACGAAAGAATAGCCCTGTAACAGAGGTATGATGACGGCATAACACGGATGAGGCCGTTCATGGTGTGCGGTATCGTGGGTGGGCGCATCCTGTGCGGCGTTCCGGGCGAGTGGTAACGGCCCGTCATTCTATTTTTGATCATTTTCCTTGAATTAAATCAAGGATTTTTGTAAACATTTTTTGGAATAATTACAGGAATTTTAGACAGGAATGGCTTAAGGAACCCTGTGTGTCCATGTTTAAATGAAATTTCATTAACTTTACGTATTTGGTAATCTATTTATTCATCTGGCCACGAGACTATTGCACCTGATAAAAATGGTATACTTCAGGAGTAATGATATATATGGGTATAGTTGACTTGGTTAACAAAAGGGGTCTGCCCCTCTTTTTTGCTATCCTTCTGATGTTAGTTGTATGTGCTGTCCCGGTATGTGCTGCTTCCTCAACCGAAGTGACAGTACAAAAGATTGCGGCAGACGGCACGACAGTCCTCAATGAGGTGACAGTCAGTGCTGCATGGATGGAAGTAAATCTTCCCGTGATGGGAGACGGAACAACGCACTACTATGCACAGGGTCCATCCTTCAATGAATCAAATCTCTGGGATCCATCGGAGACGATAAACTGGGAAGAGAAGGACATGGGTGCAGTCAGAGGTACTGACATTAAAGACCTCTGTAATCAGGTGGGCGGTGCGGAAAGCGGAGATCTGATTGTCCTCCGTGCTGCAGACGGATATTACAAGACATTCCCATATGAAAATGTCTATACTCCCGCGTCCCGGCAGGGTCAGATTGTGCTTGCCTGGGAGAAAAACGGCAAATCTGTGAGTGACGGTTCCTACGCAGATGGTATGCGCAATGTCTTCTTTGCAGATAACTCCACGAATCCGGAAGGAGCCCATGTCTATGGCAACTGGGATATGCATGAGACGATGCCGCAGATATACTGGCATTATTTCTCTGGAATCTATCCTGCAACAACAGGTCTGTCGGTGCAGACAATCAGCCAGATTAAGATTCTCACAGATGAACCGGCACCCGCGGCACCGGTGACCATTTTTGACGGTCCGGTGAATCTTGCTGACAGCACGTTCTCGTGGACCGATTCGAATGGTGCCTCCTATGACATCCGCTGGCAGACCCCGCACGGTGCGCTTCAGGCCGCTGCCTCAGATGGCGGTTTTACCTATGTGGGCGCCTGGAAAGACAGCAAAAACACGGCTCTTCTGAATGATATCTTCGCAGTTGATAGCTGGTACAACTACAGCAAGGATGACGGCCTTGGCTGGAACTACCAGGTGAACGGTGCCTATGTCAACTATTACTCTGATGTGACCGGGATCTCGAATTATGCCGATCTCGCAGACGGCGATGTGATCACCTACTACTATGGTCCGAAGGATGACATCACGACCGACAACGCAACTGCTCTCATCACGATTGATGTGAACTTTGGCGGTGCCGGCCCAACAGAGATCTACGATGGTACAGTGAATCTTGCTGACGAGACCTTCTCATGGACTGATTCGAATGGTGCCTCCTATGACATCCGCTGGCAGACCCCGCACGGTGCGCTTCAGGCCGCTGCCTCAGATGGCGGTTTTACCTATGTGGGCGCCTGGAAAGACAGCAAAAACACGGCTCTTCTGAATGATATCTTCGCAGTTGATAGCTGGTACAACTACAGCAAGGATGACGGCCTTGGCTGGAACTACCAGGTGAACGGTGCCTATGTCAACTATTACTCTGATGTGACCGGGATCTCGAATTATGCCGATCTCGCAGACGGCGATGTGATCACCTACTACTATGGTCCGAAGGATGACATCACGATCGACAATGCAACTGCTCTCATCACGATTGATGTGAACTTTGGCGGTGCCGGCCCAACAGAGATCTACGATGGCACAGTGAATCTTGCTGACAGCACGTTCTCGTGGACCGATTCGAATGGTGCCTCCTATGACATCCGCTGGCAGACCCCGCACGGTGCGCTTCAGGCCGCTTCAGCAGATGGCGGTTTTACCTATGTGGGCGCCTGGAAAGACAGCAAAAACACGGCTCTTCTGAATGATATCTTCGCAGTTGATAGCTGGTACAACTACAGCAAGGATGACGGCCTTGGCTGGAACTACCAGGTGAACGGTGCCTATGTCAACTATTACTCTGATGTGACCGGCATCTCGAATTATGCCGATCTCGCAGACGGCGATGTGATCACCTACTACTATGGTCCGAAGGATGACATCACGACCGACAATGCAACTGCTCTCATCACGATTGATGTGAACTTTGGCGGTGCCGGCCCAACAGAGATCTACGATGGTACAGTGAATCTTGCTGACGAGACCTTCTCATGGACTGATTCGAATGGTGCCTCCTATGACATCCGCTGGCAGACCCCGCACGGTGCGCTTCAGGCCGCTTCAGCAGATGGCGGTTTTACCTATGTGGGCGCCTGGAAAGACAGCAAAAACACGGCTCTTCTGAATGATATCTTCGCAGTTGATAGCTGGTACAACTACAGCAAGGATGACGGCCTTGGCTGGAACTACCAGGTGAACGGTGCCTATGTCAACTATTACTCTGATGTGACCGGCATCTCGAATTATGCCGATCTCGCAGACGGCGATGTGATCACCTACTACTATGGTCCGAAGGATGACATCACGACCGACAACGCAACTGCTCTCATCACGATTGATGTGAACTTTGGCAGCGGCCCGACACCTGGTGAGGACTGGAGCATTGTGGTAAAGAACGGTGCCCGTGAATTTACCGTCGACAAGGCATACTTTGAAGCAGGCGTTGGCTGTGGTCATGCAGCATCCTATACTGATGTGGACGGCACATGGGCCGGCATGCCGCTCTACTTCCTTGCAGGGCTTGTCGATGACGACAATTCACATGGTGCTGATGCCTTCAACCGTGACCTTGCAGCGCAGGGATACTCCGTTGAAGTAACCTCCGGAGACGGCTATTCAATCAACTTCGAATCCGCAGATATCGCAGATAATGCAAATATCTTTGCGGCAAATACCCTCAACGGCGCTGAACTCCCGGCAGTCATTGGCGATAAGGATAAGCCCTGCTGGCCACTCCGGATGTCCGGGTCAGAGGTCTCTGCCGGGAAACTTGTTGGCAATATTGTCACCATCGAACTCATTGGTGTCCCCGAACCGTCCGAAGGATGGGAACTGGCGGTAAACGGTCTCATCTCTGATGTGGTAACCGAAGCTGAATTCAATGATTTCTGCATGCACGCCGCCACCTGGACCGACGGCAACGGCGATGTCTGGGAAGGCGTCCCGCTCTGGGTTATTGCGGCTGTCTCTGACAACTATGAATCAACCACCCACTGGACCTTTGATGATACCACAGCAGCCAATGGATACACCGTCCGCATCACCGCAGGCGACGGATTCTCCCGTGACTTTGCCAGTGCGGATATGGCACGCTCGGATGACTACATCCTTGCAGGCATCTGCAACGGTGAACCGCTTTCAGATGAAGGCGATCCGGCAATGTACCCCCTGCGGCTTGTGGGACCGGCGGTCTGGAATGAGGCTGAAGGGAAATTCACCGGCTCAGCAATTTCAAACATCACCACCATTGATCTGGTAGAACTGATTCCGCCTGAACCTGCAGAAGGGTCATACAACCTTCTGACGAAGGGAATCATCACCAGTGTTATCACTGAGCAATTCTTTGAACAGGCGCTTGTCTGCCATCACACACAGACCTGGGTCAACGAAGCAACCGGTGAACAGTGGAGTGGTATTCCGCTCTGGATCCTTGCAGGATGGGTGGACGACCGCACACCACACGGCTCTGACGGCTTCAACGATGCTGTCGCCCTTGCCGGCTATACGGTGATTGTGACCGCAGACGATGGATATTCCAAGAGCCTTTCGAGTGCTCTTGTTGCCCGCAACAATGGCCTCATTGTCGCAAACACCCTGAATGGTTCACCCCTTGAGGACAGTTTCCCCCTGCGTCTGG
Organism: Methanogenium sp. S4BF; assembly: GCF_029633965.1. NCBI lineage: Archaea > Methanobacteriati > Methanobacteriota > Methanomicrobia > Methanomicrobiales > Methanomicrobiaceae > Methanogenium > Methanogenium sp. S4BF. The sequence continues at coordinate 2,342,470 of NZ_CP091277.1, forward strand.
TCGGCCCTGCCCTGCCGGAAGCAAGCTATGGCGTCGGCAACCTCGCAAAGATTGAGCTGACTGACTTCTGTGAACCGGAAGGCTCCCTCCCGCTGACCATCGTGAAGTATGCCGATGATGGTGTCACCGAGCTTTCCAATGTAACGGTTAGCTGGGAATGGATGGCAGACAACCTGCCGGTCTATGGTGACGGTGTCACGGAATACCAGTTTGAAGGCCTCTGCTGGCCGCCGAACGATCCGTGGGATATGGCAGAAACCTATCCGGGCGGCTTCAAGGTCTCAGAACAGATGAAGGGCACGTCCATCCGCGAGCTCTGTGACCTCGCAGGCGGTATGGATCCCGGCACTGAGATTAAGTTCGTTGCAACAGACGGATGGACAAGCAAACTCTCGTATAATGTCATCTACGAACCGGCAGACTGTGTCGGAGAACCCGTCCTGGCGTGGTACAGCGCAGACTGGGGCGGCCCGATGCCGGATTACGAAGATGGTTTCCGCTTATTCTTTGCAACCGATGACCACATCTTCGGTCAGAAGGATATGTATGAAGGCATTCCGTTCGAATACTGGCACTATAACTCAGGTCTCCCGTCCTGTGCAGGCCTTTCTGCAAGGATGGTTACCCGGATTGAACTAACCACCTACGCAGATCCGACATGGACGCTGACCGCACTCGGTGCCATTCCCTCTGAACTCACGAAAGGATTCTTCGAGGGTGCGATGGGATGTACCATGTCCGGCAATCACAAGGCAGTCTATGCAGATGGTTCCGGCAATACCTGGGAAGGTATGCCGCTCTGGCTGATCTGCGGATATGTCGACGATGCAAATTCACACGTTGGCAAATCGTACAATAAGACGCTTGCTGAAATCGGCTATGACATTCATATTATCGCTGAAGATGGCTATGAGACCGTCATTGACAGCCGTGACACTATTGAAAACAACAACTATGTCATTGCAAACACCCTCAACGGTCAGCTGATGCGGCCGGATGACGGAAACGGCTGGCCTCTGCGCCTTGTCGGTCCGAATGTCACCGCTCGTTATGATGGCGTAAAGAGTGTGAAGAACATCGTGAAGATCATCCTTGACCTCCCGTATGCACCGGATGAGTACTCCGGCATAGTTGCGGCTGAGTGGGGAGACATCCCTGCAGGCGCTCCCATACAGGCTTTTGTCGGCAGCATAGCTGCAGGAGAGGGTCTGATGGCTGATACCAATGTGTATGCCACTGCCGATGCACGCTTTGCGGTCACTGGCACCCAGTATATCATTGGCGAACCAATCACCTTCATCGTGGACGGGGTTGAGGCACTTGAGCACCCCGTATTCATGGGTGCACAGACTGTCGTGCTTAACCTGACCTTCCCCATCGGCAGCCTGCCGGTTGGTGTTGAGGACTGTGACGGTGTTCCGCCCGGTGTTGTGGCCGCCGGTGGAAATGTCACCGTTGACCTGACCGGTGGCAATGTAGATGTGGACGGCTCCAATATCACCATCTTCCCGGCCGGCAATGGCTGGGAGAGCATGCTCATCAAGACGGCTGGTTTAGCAGAGAATGCGACCGCTGCAACCGGCAGCGTTACCGGTGTCCTTGCAACAGGTATTCCTGTATCTGGCACGGTGCCCGCAGTCGGAAATGTCACTGCAGGATTTATGGTGAATCTGACCGGCATGCCGGGAAATAATGCAGGCATTAAATCGATGATTGCAAAGGAACCGTCCTCTGAGATGCTTTCCTACTTCCAGCTTGCTGCGGCAGCAGAAGGCGTCGGCATTCAGGATGTGGCATACACCCTTAATATCCAGAAATCCGGCATCGCCAACGGTGATGACATCAGCAGTGCTGTCATCAGAATGGCAGTCGCGCCTGAGTGGGTTACCGCTCATGGCGGTGTCGGTGCAATTCAGATCATCCGCCATGGCGAGGAAGGAATCACCGAAGTCCTTGAAACTGCCTTTGCCGGCTATGATGCAGCGGGTCTGATGATCTTTGAGGCAGAATCACCAAACGGACTCTCTCTGTTTGGCATGGCAGCCGTGTCAACACCATACTATGGTGACAGTGACGACTCCGGATGGACACCGGCACCTACTCCGACACCCGTTATTTCCACACCTGAGGCTGGTGCTGAGTATGCCATTATTTCCTCAGCAGTGACCTTCAGCACAGCTGATGACACAAAATCAGTCTCTATTGACCGTCGTGTTGCAGAGGCAAATGATGCTGCAGTCGTCGTAACCGGCACTGAGGTGCAGGTCCGTATGGCTGGTGGAACGCTTTATGTGGAGATGACTGGTGTCAATGAGGATGGAAATGTGATCTCTGGTGACGTCACCCACGTCTTCTACAAGGCAGCACCGGTGACGGCTGCACTTGGCGGCATCGGTAATGTCGCGGGCAGCATCACGATTGACTTCCTGGCAGTGCCCGCTTCAGACGCTGCGTTTGCTGTTTTCCTTACAGGAAAAGTGCCTGCACAGATCGAAAACGGGTTGAAACAGGCCGCACTCTCTGCCGGAAAGACCTCTGGCGATGTGGCCTTTATCATGCCGCTCTCCGCTTCCGGATTCTCCGTCGGCAGCACAACTGTGGCCCTTACTGCACCTGCACTCTGGATAGAGAGCAGCGGTGGTGCCGGCAATGTCGCGATTGTCGGGTATGGGTCTGACGGCAGGGCCGCCCTGCTGCCGACTACCCTGACTGATGACGGTGCATTCACCGCAGAATCCCCTGTTCTCTATGATGGCTATGCTCTCGTTGCTCTCAGCGCAGCAGAGGCCGGTGCAGAAATGACACCTGCACCCACAGCCACCCCGGGAGGCAGTGCACCTGCAGAAGAGACTCCCGCATCAGGCAGTATCTTCACCACCCTTGCACTCATTTGTGTAGTCTTCGGTGTTGCCGGATATGCGGCAATGAAAAAGAGATAATCCCATTTTTTATTTTTCTAAAATCCGGATGTGGAAATAATCTCCTGAAAGATTACTTTCGTCCTTCTTTTTCCGGAGTGCAGCGGGCTGACGTCTGAGCTGTTCGTTCATTGTCTGAATGGGTCCCGGTCAGCAATGACTTATGATTCCATTGCAGTGTTTTAGGCCAAAAATACGGGGAGATGTCCTGTCCGTATCCTCTGCATCCAGCACTCGTGGTGCCAGGCATGACATCATGGGATCTGCCTATTTCCCCGGTCCCTCTGGTTTGGTTCCGGCACCAGTCTTCGGGCCGGATGTAAGATAGAGATGGACCAATACCGCGACCGCAAAAGGACCCCACAAAACGGTATGAAGTCTGAATGACAGGGATTTACCGAGTACCCCAAGAGTGAACGGTTCAACGATTCCCGGATAGGTAATCCCAAATCCGGTAACCAGAATACAAATGGTAAGCAGCAGCAAAATCCTGTTTGTCCATGTACGATATACTCTCATTTTCATCCGTATCTCTCCGGGAATATCTGTCAGCCAAAGAAACTCCTGTCCAGATCACCTATGTTGGAATACCCTCTCCTCTCCCAGTATCCCCGGTAGGTTTCATCGTCTGAAAGCTCAATTGTAGTAATCCATTTGATCCACTTGTATCCCCACTTGTCCTCCGCAACAAGCATGAAGGGAAAGCCCCTTTCTGCGGGAAGGGTTACGTTGTTCATGGAATGAGCCATGATGATGTTGTTGTCAATGATATAGGTGAGAGGAAATGATGTGGAATATCCGTCATATGCAGTGAATATTACCGTATTTGCGGAAGGCAGAATACCGGATTGGTCTGTTATATCATTTACCCGTACTCCCTCCCAGAGAATGGTAACGTCCCACCCTTCGACACAGTTGAGGGTTACAACCTTTTTGTAGTTCTTAAATTCCGACAGAATCTCATCGTATGAATAGGTTTTTTCATTGGTTACCAGCCCGGAGACGGTAAGCCGGTAATCCTCCTCTGAGATACGCTGTGGACCTTTTATCGAGTTTTCCCGGAATGCTGATATTTTGGAGAGGTCTTCCCCATCGTAATTCCTGATTTCAACTCCTTCGAAATCCCCTGACTGCGCAAAATCCTGGTTGATTACGCCTGAGAGATCAAATAGATAGAGGATAATTACCGCGGCTATTGCGCAGAGTATAATTATCCGCAGGAAGTTTATCTGAATGATGCATCCTCCCGGAATCCGTTCGGTGTCTAATACTGAAGCCCTCGATATAAATAGGTGATGTCAGGAGATATCCTGATGCCCCATGATTCTGAAGAAGATGTGGGGGCCACATTTTCTTTCAGACTGAGACGTTCATATAAATGAATATATTATTTCTGCTGTCTTCGTTTCCACCACGGCAGACTGAGGTATGCAAGGTCTTCTCTGACATGCACAAGTTCCTGCCTGACATATTCAGTCCAGGTGTGTGTCTCTTCTGCCAGCTCCGCCGTTCGTGAAGCTCCTGTATCAAGTCTGTTGTCGCTGTAATGTATCCACGAGTCCACTGCCTCCATCTGTTCCTGGAGTGCAGCAACCTGACGTTCGAGCAGTTCAATTCGTTCCCGGGATGCTTCCCGGTCAGCATGAGCGGCGTTCTCCAGCGCAGTGAGTCTCTCAGCAAACCGTGAGAACTGCTGGCCCTGCATTGCAACGGTATTGATGAGCTGCGTCGGCACCCGGCCTGCGGGAGCAGTTTCACCGGCTGTGGCCTTCGCGGTCTTTTTTTCCTCGTCGCGTGATTTTGTGATGCTTGAGAGGCGGGACGGTGTACTGGTTTTTGCCTTCTTTTTAACTGCCGGTCCGGAGATGTCCTCAGTATTCAGGGATAGAGCTGTCTTCTCTCCCCTGTCTTCCTGTGCAATTGCAGAAAAAATCGCGGCTGCCTTTTCGTCATATACCTGAATTCTCCCCATCTTTCGTGAAGGAATCCGGTTGCCGTGCCTTTGTGCAATATCACGGATGTCTTCTTCCGGGAGCCCTGTTAGCTCTGCAATATCTGCTGTCTTCAGTATTTTTCCGCCTGGTGGTTTCATTGTATATTTCCTCTGGTGCACGGTGCCTGGAAAATAGCACGGTATTTCCTTTGAGTACTTCTTTACCGGTATACATTAATGCTCTCGTCCCGTATTCTGAGGTATGGGGTTCTTTCACCAGGTGCTTCCCGGCATCGGGACGAAATATGAACTGGAGACCGAGAGCGGGGATCTCATCTCTGTTATCTTCATGCCAAACGGCAGGGTGCAGCTGTATACCCAGCCGGCACAGTGTCCGGACTGTTATGCAGCAGATCTGAATCCGATGGAGACACGCCGGTTGGGCAATGTGCTTACCGGCGCCATTATGGAGGCAGAAGAGGAAGGGGTGGAGATTGCATTCTCTGCTCTTGCTGATCTCAGGATTGTGGTGCATACGTATATTATCGGTGCACAGCTTTCCGGAAAGACAATAGCTGATCTTGATATCCGCTCCCGTACGGGAGTAACGATTCTCGCGGTTTCACGAGAGGGGAAAAATACCATTAATCCACGTCCTGATTTCCGGTTTATGAGAGGTGATGCTGTTGTTGTCATCGGTGAATCGGATCAGATCCGGACATTTGAGCAGGAGTTCATGGAGTAGACGGAATGGAAGGAATTGCCATTGCACTTGCAGCATGCGTAGGAGTGGCACTCATCTGCCGGCGGTATGCTATTCCCCCCATTCCGTTCTATATCATCACCGGCCTTGCATTAGGGACTGCGGGCTTTGGTATTGTACAGACGTCTGAGGTTTCAGAATGGATTGCTCATATGGGGCTTTTGTTTCTCCTCTTTACGATGGGTCTCCATCTCCATCCGGGTGAAGTCGCAAAGCGGCGCGGCTCATTTCTCATTGCCGGAATGATTGATCTCTGTGTCAACTTCGCTGCCGGGTTAGCGGTGGCGTTCCTTATTGGTCTGCCGCTCTTTGATGCATTGGTGCTCGCCGGAGCATTTTATATTTCAAGTTCAGCTATTGCGCTTTCATCACTGATTGACAACCGAAAACTTGGGTTTCGGGAATCTGATACCGTGATCTGGCTGATGGTCTTTGAGGACATTATGCTTGTAGCACTGCTGATCCTGTTTACGGCACAGGATGTTTCCCCGCTCCGCACGATAGGTATCATCGTTTGCGTTGCGGCCGCCGCCTTTGTCTGTGTGGGGAAGTTCCGGGCACCTCTCCGGGAGTTCTTTGCACGGGAGGACGAACTTCCGATACTTGCGGTATTTCTGGCAGTGGTGCTGGCAGTTGCGGTATCAGACGTAACCGGTGTCCCTGACAGTCTGTTTGTCATCATTCTTGGTTCGGCCATCTCCCTTGCAGCAGCTGACCGTGCCGAAGTAGTTGCCCGTCCGTTCAGGGAGGTATTCCTTGTCGTATTCTTCGTATTTTTTGGGATATCAGTCAGCTTTACCGGCATGCCCCCTCTCGTCATCCTGGCGTCTGTGATAGTCCTCGCACTTATCACCAAACTCATCTCCGGGCTTATGATTGGGAAGGCCATTCATGGAAGGGTTCTCTCCGGAATTGACATATGGGCAGATACCACGTCACGGGGGGAATTCTCGATCCTTCTGGCACTGTTATACGGATCTTCCGCTGTAGTCCCTGTTGTTGCTGCAATGGTGGTTATAACGTCATGCATTGGCTCATTTACCGGTAAATACAGCGTTCGTATGCGGCGGTGGTGTGGGTGCATCACTACAGGGAAATAATGTCAATTTAATCCAACCAAATTTATTTATATGGTTATCGAAGAATATATCGTATCCAGCCCTTGAATGTGATGCTATGAAACAACAGTCAGTGGTATATCTTAACAGCCGCAAATCCGCTGATTTTGAGAAACAAAAGATAGATATTGAAAATTTCTGTAAATATCGGTTTGATATAGACCGTGTTTTTCATGATAATCAGTCTCCTGCTGTTCCCGCCTCGAATCGTCCGGAATTCATCGAAATGCTGAACTATTGTGAAAAAAATGGCATTTCCAATATTATTTTCCATGATCTGGATGTCACACTGAAAAATTCAGATGTGTTTACGAGCGATCTCTCTCTGGTCCTGAAAAGCGGGTCTATCCCTTACTGGGCTCAGGGGGATTTCATCTCCGGGGGGTATGATTCTGAGGAACGAAGGGAGGCTGTCAGTGCCTTTTCCCGCTATCTGGACCAGTTTTCATCCCAGCGGTTACGGGGAAAACGGGGGAGAAAAACCGCCGCTGCTCCCAGCCGCCGTCCGGGCCGCCCTCAGGCTCTGGATGAGAAGGGGATGTCCGATCTCCTTGCGGCACGGCGTTCTGGAAAGACAATTGGTGAGGTGTGCCGTATCTTCAATGTTTCACGAAGCACGGTAAGTAAGATTCTTCGTGATTATCCTGAGTTGAAAGGTGAATGGAAGGGGCCCGTTTTACCGAAAAAACGAACATGAATATTATCAGAACCGAATGTATCAGGACTGAATAATTCAGAACAGGCGATAGATACAATAGTCCTGATGCCGGTGTTCACGCTGGTCAAAATCTGCAAGAATGTTTGGACGGTTTCCCAGTTCAAGCATACGCGAAGCGAGGGTATCCATTCCACATGTCCGATGAATAATTGCACGGAGTTCATCGTTGACATGAAACAACGGCTCTTTCCCGATAGTTTCTATGGCGTCTGAGGGATATGCATCAATACCAAAATATTCAAAGATGGATTCCAGCGCGATGACCCATACCCGCTCTGATATTGCTTTTCGTGCTGCCTGTTCAGCTTCATCCTCGCTAAGCACCAGATATGCCTGTTCCCCGTCACAGTAATATGCAGGATACCCATAGAGTCTGCCGGATGACCGGGTGATGCGGTCAGCTGATACGCCGAGAAAATCTGCTAGTGTCTCTCTTTGCAAATCTGTTTCTGTGGTGCTCAGTGCATCATCACCTGGTGGTTGGTTTGAGTGTGGACCTTCTGAAAAGAGGTCTTCTATCATTCAATATGATGCACAGGAAAAAAAGGTTTTAGAAAGTTATCCGCTGGAGTGCATGCAGTGCCATCTGGCGGTAGGTTTCCGGGCTGTTTGCATAAAATTCCTGAGCCTTTCTGCTGTCGTCCGTCTGGCCGAAGGCATCAGCACGGTCAAGCGTCTGAGCGGCTGTTTCATCTACCCATTTCCGGTAGGTATCCTCATCGATCTCCGCAACAGCTTCTGCCCGGATTGAGACAAAGGTTGCACCATCGGGTGTGTCACGTGCCTGAGCTTTTCCAACGACAGCTACCCATGCACTCTCATCAATGCGAGATATCTGCTGCTTTGCCTCAGGCTGATAAATACCGGCACTGACAAAGAATATCCCCGTCGGGTCCTGTACGCGCACAGAGTAAAAGGTATTCTCCTCTCCTTTCAGCTCTTTTCGTGTCACCTGGCCACAGAAGAAGAGGCGGTTGCAGCGTACTCCGCTGGGAAGCATGACATAGACCGGGCTCTTTTCGTTCTCCCCGTCTTTAAACGTTAGGCGGACTTCCCGTACTTCTGCTGCGAACGCTCTCCGGGCAGGTTCACGCATGTAGCGGCGCTGGGTATCTGCTGGCGTGCTCATGAGAGATCACCTCCGTTTTGGCCTCCGGCCCGGTTTAGCAGCATCGCATGTTCTCCCTGGTCATACGTTACAAGGGTAACCGATTCGGCATCACGGATAATGATGGTGCCGTCAATGTCCGGACCACTGCAGGTGACATATCTCCCCATCAGACGCTCCTGGAACTGCATAAAGACATCATCCGGTCCAAGTGGTGAGTTCTCTGCAATTTCAATTGCTTTTTCAAGGGTAAGGCCGGTAACTTTCTCAACCGCGTCCCGCTGCATGATGACATTTTTTGCGGTGATGCCGTCATCGATGACGCCGGTTATCCTGAGGTCATAGCGGAATTCCTGCTGCATTTCATGAACCGGGCAGAAATTCTGCCGTGAGAGTGCACGGTTGCACCCTTCAACCCTGCAGCGTTTTATCAGGCCGGACCCTGCGCTCATGTGCACGACTGCACCGGTAAAAATTTCATTGCGTCCGTCACTTCCAATCTCAATGTCTGCCCCTTCCTCCTCAAGGACGGTTGCCCCGGAGAGATTGAGGGAATATCGTTCATTGTATTCATCAACACCTGCATAATAGATGGTATAGACCTTATCCTCTTCAAGTATGGTCTCATCTGCCATTCCGTCCCGGTTTTTCCAGATCACAAATTTCATCCGGCCGGTTTCATCCCCGACAAGTCCCGTCTGGAGCATCCGATCTGTGCGCACCTCCCAGTTGGTGAGCATCTTCACCCGCACGCAGGCTACACCGGGGGTGAGGTTTGCAAGGGGTGTGATAACCGGATTTAAGAAGCGGTCTTCTGCAATGGGTGTGATTGTCGAGCCGGAATGAATCTTCATGCTGGGTGCATTGCGGTATTCATCAATGGTTGCCTTCTCAATCCTGTACCAGCGGTGCTCCTCAAGTGGCTCTGCCCCGGCTTTTTCCCATACAACAAACTCCATTGCACCGCTTGCGTCTGCAATGATGCCCTTCTGTGCAATTGCTGAGCTGGGGGATGGCTGAAGGGCGACAATCTTCCCTTCGACAGTCACCCAGTCGTTTGGCTTTGCGGAAGCAATATCCCTGACTTCATCGGTATTGTCTGATCCGGTTTTCAGTGTCACCGCCATCTCATCTGCTGCTGTGGTCACCGGAGTTCCGGTATCTGAAATCGGGATGATTTTTGTGCCTGAATGAAGCTTCAGGCTCATTTTGTCATTATAACTGTCTGCAACGGCGGATTCAATCCTGTACCAGTTGCCCTCTTCCAGGGGTGGAAGCTCTGCTTTACTCCAGATGACAAATTCTATGGCATCTGTTGCATCCGCAATAATTCCCCGCTGTGATATTTTTGGATTTCCTCCCTCTGATGTTTTTACCACTTTTCCTTCAATGGTAGCCCATTCTTCGGGATTGAGTGATCCAATGGTTTTCACCTCTGCCGAATCTCCGGATTTTCCTGCCATTTTTTCTGCCATCTGGTGCCATTCCTGGCTGACAATCCGGCTCATTCCCGGCACCGGGACCACCTTTGTGCCGGAGTGCAGTTTGATATTGAGCTTCTCCCTGAATTCGTCTGCGACACAGGATTCAATCCTGTACCAGGCATTTTCCTCAAGGAGCTGCAACTGTGCCTTTTCCCAGATGACAAACTCGACAGCACCACTCTCATCCGCAATAATTCCCCGCTGTGCAATCGCAGGATTTCCTCCGGCAGCAAGCATGACTACCTTTCCTTCAATGGTGGCCCAGTCATTTGGCTGAAGTTCAGCGATCTGTTTTTTATCTTCTGCTTCACGCTGGACGGTGATCTGCTGTTCGCGCATGATCTCATTTGTCACTTGGCGTTCGGCATCTTCTGCCGGGATAAGAAACTCGTTGATAAGCAGGCGGAGTTTGGCCTGGATCTTTTCTGTATCCGGCTTTCCCCCCCGTTCTTCAATTGTTCTGGAGATTCTTTCTGCTGTTTGGGTAATCTGATCCATAATACATCTCCGTGGTTTTTTTTCTGATTATGTAGTGTTCATCATGCGATACATATACCTGATTGGTTTGATACCCGATATCTGAAACAGGGGGTTAATACCTGTCCGTGCGGGGTGAAAGTGATCCGGCTGTCAGGGATATAGATATATAAATAAATACTTCGGATGCCAAACAGAAATGCCATGACTGTTACCGCAGACAGTACTATAGCAGACGTATTAAAAGAGAAGCCGGAAGCAGCAGACATCCTTTTCAGATTTGGAATGGGGTGCATCGGCTGTGCTCTGGCAAACGGAGAGACTCTGAGACAGGCAGCAATTGGTCATGGAATTCCCTTAGATGAGCTTCTTGAAGCTCTGGGAATGGAAGAATAAGAAATATTATTCGCTATTCTTTCCTTTTTTTCGTATCTGTTTAAGCTCTTCGAGGGATGCCTCGGGGTGCGTTTTAAGGTAGTCTGCAACAGCTGGTGCATGGACGAGTGTGCATCCTTCACACGACCAGATTCTCCCGTGATTTTCCCGTTCCAGCCATTTACCCTGTGATTCATCACCACACGGATATAGGGGGCAGTAGCAGAAGTCGCACCGCTGGTCATGACATGACGGGTGGCAGGGGTAATAGGGGCATCCTTCAGGATCCCATCGTGACCAGCGATCCCCGCCGATGGAACTATGAATATAGAATGCCGGTGTTCTTGGGAATTGTGTTCCGCTGACCGTCCATGTTTCGGGAATGCCATAGGTAATTGTCTCAGATACGAGCGTCTGCGCCCGTGCCAGACGTTCATGAACATTGGGTGATTCTTCCCTCTCCTCGCAGCAGATGAGAACCGTATGTCTTCCGGATTGGGCTTCAGAATACCCTGCTGAGGTGAATACGTTGTGCATTGCCTCTTCAGCGGTCAACTGAAGTGTTCTGAGTCCTGCTTCCGGGAGCGGTTCACGGGAACAGACAATGATGGTAACCGGTCCGGGTGGTTCTTTCGCCGCACCTGGGCATGCGAGAATAAAAACCATGATCCCGTCATATGCAAAGATGCAGAGCCGGTCAATGGGAACCGTGACCGACAGACTGAGTGCGTCGGTATCATATCCGTTTTTTCTGAGGAGTGTCTCTAAAATGAAGTCTGTGTCCTCTTTTGTATTGGTTTGGGGCAGATGGGCGGCGATGATTGTTGATATATGGGTGATTGTGCCATCTTCGGCCTTGTCATGCATGCATGGCATGAGCATCGTAAATGCACCGCGGATAAAGAGTGCCCCGTCCCTGAGAAAATACCGCATGTATGAGTATATGTTTTATCTGAGTTGAAAAACGCTGTGAATTGAGACTTAAAAAAATAGTGTGGGTGTTTTATGCAACGGTATAGCGTGACCGGTCTTTGAGTTCCTGCTGTTTGCCCTGGTTCCATCCGGCCACATCCGCCAGGTATCCTGTCACACGGGAGACCTGGGAGACGTCATGGCTGCCGCAATCCGGACATACCGGCTGGCCGCAGAGGGGGCAGTATTCGATGGTCTCTGTGATACTGTGAGTGCAGTGGCAGTGGTCGAGCGGGCACATGATCACAAGCTGCGTTTCACCGCAGCAGGGGCAGGGTTTTTCATCGACAACGTGGTGACAGGTGTGGCACTTGTACCTGCGCTCTTCAACCGGGATATCTTCAAGAGTATGGTATTTTTCTTTGAGGCTGAGTTGTTCCGGCGTCCAGTTCATGGAGATATTCTCAGCAACCGAAAAGATATAATTATTGGTGTCAACATCCGGAAAATCTCTGATTTACGTGTCAATGTGTCGATGGGCGTATTTTTCCGGCATTTGCGTGAATTATTTTTCCCTTCGGTACAGCGATGTGAAGTGAAGAGAGATTTGTCTTACCGAAAGCCTCAGATATCAATGGCAGCAGGCGGAAACAACCTGCATCAAAATAGGGTTTGCCTCAGGTGACTCATAGGGTTCATCACCTGCGGGCCGTTGTGGCCTGCATCAGAATCGGTCACTCATCATCGGCGGTATGCTGCATAGGCACGTGCGGCTTCAGCCGGATCCTCTGCGGTGTAGATGGATCTCCCCACGATCATGCCGTCAATCAGTGGGGCAATTACTGCCGGGTCGCCGCCCTGTGCACCGACACCGGGCGAGAGAATCTTTCTCTCTCCAATGATGGTGCGCAGAGCCGCCACGCGTTCTGGGCGGGTGGCAGGTGCGATAATGCCGTGGGCGCCGCATTCAACGGCCATCCTGGCCATGCGTTCTGCATTTCTCCCGCTTAAGAATTCAAGGGCGCCGGGATGGCTCATCTCGGTGACGACATAGCATTCTCCACCGGCGTCATCAGCTGCCTCCACACAGGCAGCAACAGAGTCACTGCCGCAGAATCCCTGACAGATGATGGCAGAGAATCCGGCAGCAAAGACCTGCTCTGCGATCAGCCGGTTGGTATTGGGAATGTCAGCCACCTTGAAGTCGGCGATGAGAGGGAGGCCGAATTCGCTCAGGGGGGCTGCAATATCAAGTCCTGCAGCAAGCACCAGTGGATAGCCTATCTTAATCGCATCCAGGTGAGGGGCCGCCGCCTCTGCCACGCTGAGCGCCTCCTCACTGCTGAGAACATCCAGGGCAAGAATCAGGTCAGGCATGCTCAATCCTCTCCCGCACCGCGGCAATGATCAGGGGCAGTGTGATGGTCGCATCGCCATACACCGTCTGGGCCCGTGCACCGCCGGTCACCTTGCCCCACGATTTCGCCTCATCCAGGGTCGCCCCGGAGAGTCCGCCGAGGTCCGGGCGATCGCCGGTGAGCTGCACGGCATACTCAAATCCGTTTGGTGTCATGAGCATACTCTGAAAGATATAGTTCTTCGGCACACCGCCGCCGATCAGAAATGCACCTGCCCGTTTTGCGGTGAAACAGGTGTCCATCAGCCCGTTCATATCGGCAAACGCGTCTATGGTCACTTTTCGTGTCTGGCCGAAGAGCCAGTACTGCAGACCAATCATGGAATCCTGGATGGCCGGGCAGTATACCGGGATATCTGCATCTGCTGCCGCTGCAAGGATGCCGGTGTCGAGGTGTTCTCCGATGTGGCGCAGGAGACCGGATATTGAGAGGGTGGTCCCGTCCGTCAGCTCCCCAAGAGTCTCCTGCATGAACTCCTCAAACGTCACAAACGCATCTGACGGAAGGAAAATATCGTAAATCCGGTTAATCTCCTCTTCAAAGAGTTCATCGTCGTCACAGATCTCGGTGCCATGATAGTGGTGGCACCCGATTGCCTCAATGGTGTCGTGAGTGAGGTTGGCACCGGTTGAGACCAGCACATCGACGTAGCCGTCCCGGATGAGGTCCTCCACAATTCCCCCCATTCCGCCGGGAACCATCGCTCCTGCAAGGCCCAGAAACCTGGTGGTCTCTTTATCGGTAAACATCTCCGTGCAGATGTCTGTCGCCCGCGCGAGATATCCTGCATTGTATGCTCCGGCCTTTCCCAGTTCTTCCACCAGTTCGGCCACTGTCATGCCTGCCCTGACCCGTGCCTGTACGACCGGGCTGGTGCAGGCGGTCTTCCCGTTCCCGCCGTTCATATAACTGATACCAGTATTGGCTGGATACTGCATTAAACGAATGGGCATCGGTAAAAATGATGATTGTGCCGGGCTGTTCTTCTCCCGGAACCTGAGATATTCAGGAGGTCAGCAGCCCAATCTTCCGGTTACCTCTCTGTTCCGACAGCCATTGGGTATCCTGCATCCATGAATGCCTCTGCTCCGGCAGCATTTGCCGCGTCAGTATGGCAATAGATGCGATAAAGGCGGGATTTATCCCTATTCTTCAGCTCTGTTTCAGGGGTGTCAGGCGGCATGTTCACTACACCGGGGATGTGCCCCTCCGATGATACCGCTGAAACGTCAATCACCAGCGTGAATGCCTTCGCCGCAAAGGATGACGCCTCCTCTGCGATCAAATCCATATATCAGGGTTGCCATGACGGAATAGAAGATGAACTCTCAAATATTTGGGTATTTACACAATCCGTGGCAGGAAGCAAGGATTAATGTGTGGCTATCATGCAACAGAGTAGATTGTATAAGGTGATGATATACGGAATCTTCAACTGAGTCAATAATCACATCATATCCTGCAGATCCCCGTTATCTGCTTGCCATACTGCAGGATATACAGCAGAAAGAGCATTATATCTCCGTGGATGTGATGCGGTCGGTTGCCAGCCACCTTGATGTCCCTGAAAGCCGTGTCTACAGTGTTGCCACGTTCTATAAAGCCCTCAGCCTTGTTCCTCTTGGAAAGTATGTAATTAAAATCTGCAACGGGACGGCATGCCATATCAGGGGATCACCTGAAGTGCTGAAGGCCTTTGAGAAGGAGCTTGGCATCAGAAACGGAGAGACCACCGCAGATGGCATGTTCACCCTGCAGACGGTAAATTGTCTGGGGGCCTGTGCACTTGCACCGGTAGTGACCGTGAACGATCGTGTCTATGGAAAAGTCATGGTGAAAGATGTCCCTGACATCATTCAGGAGGTCAGAGAAGATGAAATTAAATAGCCCTCAGGCACTGGAGGAATATTGTGCTTCACTCTCGCCAAAAGGGGGTGGCGCCACTGTTCGTGTCCGTGTCTGTGCGGGTACAGGCTGCCTTGCAAGCGGAAGTCAGGCAGTTTATGAAGCATTTGTCAGAGAGGCAGAACAGTGTGGGATGGCAATTGGTGTTGATTTTGCGGCTGATACCACCGGGTGCCATGGATTCTGTGAAAACGGACCGATCGTGCAGGTAGACCCTGTGAATATCTTTTATCAGCATGTCACACCGGACGACGTTCCGGAGATCTTTGCAAAGACGGTTGTTGGTGGTGAAACCGTGGAGCGTCTGCTCTACCGTGATGCCGCCACCAAAAATCTGTACCGGAGTGAAGAGGAAATTCCCTTCTACGCTTACCAGCAGAGAATTGTCCTTCAGCGGACTGGTCACATCGACCCAACTGACATCAATGACTATATCCGTGAGGGTGGCTACGCTGGCCTCGCGAAAGCACTCTCTATGGCACCATCGGAGGTTGTGAATGAAGTCATCCGCTCCGGTCTCAGGGGACGGGGCGGTGGTGGTTTCCCGACCGGGAAGAAATGGGAGTCTGCCCGGATTGCATTGTCAGAAAATAAATATGTAGTTGCAAACGGGGATGAGGGTGACCCCGGTGCCTTCATGAACCGCAGTCTTATGGAAGGAGACCCTCACAGCATCATTGAAGGGATGATCATTGGTGCCTGGGCTGTCGGGTCCGGGAATGGGCATATCTATGTCCGTGATGAGTATCCCCTCGCTGTCTCCCATCTCAGACGGGCGATTAGTGAGGCACAGCGTCTTGGCCTGCTGGGCACGAATATTCTCGGAAGCGGGTTTGATTTTGATATCGAGATCAGCCGTGGCGGCGGTGCCTTTGTCTGTGGTGAATCAACGGCCCTGATGTCATCCATCGAAGGGATGCCTGGCGTCCCGCGGGTGAAATACATCCGCTCCACAGAGAAAGGTCTCTGGGATGCTCCGGCTCTGCTCAATAATGTTGAGACCTGGTCTGACATCCCCCGCATCATTCTCAATGGTGCAGAATGGTATGCGGGAATCGGGACCGGGAACAACAGCGGGACCAAGGTCTTCTCGCTTGTCGGGAAGATTAAAAACAGCGGACTCGTTGAAGTGCCACTGGGGACTCCTCTTCGCCGCATCATATTCGATATCGGAGGTGGTGTGATGAATAACCGTCAATTCAAGGCGGTGCAGACCGGCGGCCCCTCAGGAGGGTGTCTGCCTGCATCAAAACTGGATACCCCGGTTGACTTTGACCACCTGAAAGAGGCGGGGGCTATGATGGGGTCGGGGGGCCTCATTGTCATGGACGATCACACCTGCATGGTCAATGTAGCCCAGTATTTCATTGATTTCCTTGTCGGGGAGTGCTGCGGTAAATGTGCTCCCTGCCGTGAGGGGCTGCGTGCCATGCAGGTGCTTCTTCACGGTCTGACTTCAGGAAACGCACGTCCGGGAGACACGGCTCTCCTGCGGGATATCGCTGAGTCTGTGCGTGACACGGCACTTTGTGGTCTGGGCCAGACAGCAGCCAACCCGGTGCTCTCGACGATGGCGTTTTTTATGGAAGAGTATGAGGAACACGAGAAGGAGGGATTCTGCCGTGCAGGAGTTTGTTCGGGACTTTATGGAGTTACCATTGACCCGGAGACCTGCACCGGCTGCGGGATGTGTGCACGGGTGTGTCCCGCAGATGCCATATCCGGAGGGAAGAAGCAGGTTCATGTGGTAAACCAGGCAGCCTGCATCACCTGTGGGTCTTGTGTGGATGCCTGCAGATTTAATGCCATTCTGATTGAACGGAGGAACAGCGATGAGTGAGATGATTGAGGTAACCATTGACGGTAAGAAAATAACGGTGGAGAAAGGCACAAAAATCCTTGCAGCGGCACATGAACTTGGCATTCATATCCCCACGCTCTGCCATCATGAGGGGCTGCCCCCGGACGGCAACTGTCGCCTCTGTCAGGTGGAAGTAGTTGAGCGGGGGAAGCGAAAGCTGGCGGTCGCCTGTATGTTTCCGGTCCGCGGTCCTATGGAGATACTGACTGATACGGAACGGGTGATGGATGCACGTCGATCAGTGATCCGTCTTCACCTTAACCGGTGCCCGCAGGCAGTCATTCTGCAGAACCTTGCGCGGGAGTATGGCATTGAGCCGCTGGATGAACGATTTGTCGCAGAGCATGATGATCTCTGTATCCGGTGCGGCCGCTGTGTCCGCGCCTGCGCAGCACTCGGGAATAACTGCCTTAGTTTTGCAGGGCGGGGGTGGGACCGAACCATTGTACCCCCGTTTGGCGAACCTCCGGTAGGGTGTGTCGGATGTGCCTCCTGTGCCGAGGTATGCCCGACAGGAGCGATTCAGGTCCGTGAAGAGGGGAATATCCGTGAAATCTGGGGGCGTGAATTCAGGCTTGTCCGGTGTCCGTCCTGCGGGGAGTATTTTGCAACAGAAGAACAGCTTGAGAAGGCAGAACCGTGTGGGGCAGGAATCCCTGACCTCTGCCCGCGGTGCCGGAAACGTGATGAGGCACAGCGCATCAGAAACTGCTGAAAGGAATACCTGAATTTCTCTCCCCACAAATTATCTTCATTAACATTGCTCGGATATAAACTTCTGAATATTGACTCTTTATCCTTATCTTTTCATTTAAAGCCATTATCTGGAGTTTTTTCCGATTGCGCACATAAATACATTTAATTATCTTCTCCGGTTATCTCTCGTTTGTAATGAATTGATATAAGAATCCGTTACAGGAGTTGAAATCCGATGGAAAATGGCAGAAAACTGCTGATGATTACACCTGAGAAATGCATCAGCTGCGGAACGTGTGAACTGGCCTGTTCCCTCGCCCATGAAGGGGAGTTCAGACCTTCCAAATCAAGAATATCAGTATATCGGTTTGAGATGGGAGTTACCATCCCGATGACCTGCTTCCAGTGCGACAGCCCTGCCTGCGTCGCTGCGTGCAGGACTGGTGCACTGGTAAAGGATACTGAGAGCGGGATTGTCAATATAAAAAGCGAACGCTGCATCGGATGCAGAATGTGCGAGATGGCCTGCCCGTTCGGAAATATTGCATATAATGCGGTCACAAAGACGCCAATGAAATGTGATCTCTGCGGCGGCGACCCCGAATGTGCGAAATACTGTCCGACCCATGCCATTGAGTATGTACCTGCAGATGCGGCAGTGACCAAAAAGAAGTTTGATTTTTCAGCAAAAATTGCTGCAGCAATCGGGGAGGGAAATATATAATGTACGGATGGACAGGCACGGTGCTGCGTATCAATCTCACCGAAGGTACGGTACGCAAAGAACCGCTGCGAACGGATGATGCAAACCGGTATATCGGAGGCCGCGGCCTTGGCACCAAATACTTTATGGATGAAGTGGACCCGAAAATCGACGCACTGGGGCCGGAGAACAAACTGATCTATGCTACCGGCCCTCTGACCGGCACAATGGGCATCTCAACCGGCCGGCATGACATCCTTGCAAAGGGACCGCTGAACGATACCCTTGCCTCCTCCAATTCCGGCGGCTACTTTGGCCCGGAGATCAAGTATGCCGGCTATGACATGATTATATTTGAAGGAACGTCCGAGAAGCCGGTCTATGTCTTCATTTACAACGGAAGTGTTGAAATACGGGATGCCGCGCACCTCTGGGGGAAAACGGTACTGGAGACAACAGATCTTCTGCTCGCAGAGACAGACCCTGATGCCAAGGTCAGCTGTATCGGGCCTGCAGGAGAGAATCTGGTCCGTTTTGCCGCCATAATCAACGATAAGCATCGTGCTGCCGGGCGGACCGGAATTGGTGCGGTAATGGGTTCAAAGAACCTCAAGGCACTGGTAGTCCGCGGCACCGGCGGGATTAAGGTTGCAGATAAAGTGGGCTTTATCAAAGCCATTCAGGATGGCCGCTCCAAAATATCTGCAAATCCGGTTACATCAGGTGGTCTTCCCGCCTTCGGGACGAATGTCCTCGTCAATATCATCAATGAAGTGGGAGGATTCCCCACCCGCAACTGGCAGGAGGCATACTTCCCCGAAGCGGAAAGTATCAGCGGTGAAACCCAGGCAAAGGAGAATCTCGTACGCGGAAAGGGGTGCGCGGGATGTGTTGTCGGCTGCGGACGTGTTGAGAAGGCCCATGGCACATTTAAATCTTCAGGCGAAGGTCCGGAGTACGAGACCACATGGGCATTCGGATCCGACTGCGGCGTAACTGATGTTAATGCAGTGCTAAAGGCGAACTTCCTTTGCAATGAACTGGGGCTTGACACCATATCTATGGGCAGCACCATCGCCTGTGCGATGGAACTCTTTGAGAAGGGAATCATCGACCATACGGCCACCGGCACTGACCTGCGGTTCGGAAACGCGGTTGCGATGGTCGAGATGGTCACGGCGACAGCCTACCGGATCGGATTTGGGGATGCACTCGCCGAAGGGTCATACCGCTTGGCGGACTCGTATGGCCACCCGGAACTGTCGATGACGGTGAAAAAACAGGAGATGCCTGCCTATGACCCACGTGCCATTCAGGGAATCGGGCTGGAGTACGCCACTTCAAATCGCGGCGGCTGCCACGTGAGGGGATATACGATATCCCCGGAGGTGCTTGGCCTTCCGATGAAGATGGACCCGGCGACAACCGAGGGAAAACCCAACATTCTGAAGATATTTCAGGATTTGACCGCGTCACTCTCTGCATCAGGCACCTGCCTGTTCACTTCGTTTGCAATCGGCGGTGATGACATTGCAGCTGAACTTACCGCAGCAACCGGCGTCACCTATACGGCAGATGATGTCATGACAATTGGTGAGCGGATCTATAATCTGGAACGTCTCTTCATCATGAAGGCAGGCTATACCGGGGCAGACGACACCCTTCCGCCACGCCTTCTGAATGAGCCCATTCCGGCAGGCCCTTCTAAGGGAACGGTAAGCCACCTCAGTGAGATGCTGCCCGTATACTACGGGGAACGCGGCTGGGATGATATCGGCGTGCCTACTCCGGAAAAACTCGAAGAGCTGGGTATTTCTGCCTATGCTCTCTAAAATTCTTTTTTTATTTCGTTAACCCAGGGAGAGCCGAAACTCCGAAATTTAATATTTGAATATTCTGCCAGGATGTTACTCTGGCGGAACATCACGGCAGAGCGGCTTTGCCAGGTGGCGGCGTGCGGACGGGGGCACTTCATACCAGCCGGGTGAAACGGTCCGCGGCTCATGGATGATCTCCGGTTCCTCTGCCCGTGTTTTGCACCGGCGGCATTTCCATCCCTTATTGACACCGTCACTCTTCATTCTCTTCCCGCAGGAGGGGCAAAGAGGCGGACGCTGCCGGATAATCTCTGCACAGCTGATTACGTGAAGCTTTTCAAGGTTGATGCTTCCGTTCTTGTAACTGCCGCAGATGGTGATCTCATCACCTGGTGCAAGGGCCCTGATGATGTCCCGGAACCCTTTTGTCGGTTCGTATGCCATACACCGGACCACTCCGGAGGGGTCTGTTATAAGGAATGAGACATGCCCGCCGCGTCCTGTTTCCGGCGTATCAGCAACAACCCCGGTGAGGCGGTATGAGCATCCATCAACAAGAGATGCGATATCTCCCTCCAGCAGGTGTGCATCGGTTCCCTGGTTGGTCCGATAGATGATCTCGATCACCGGTTCCTGGGACTTAACATAGCTGCGGGCTTTTTTTACCCATTCGGGTGACTCCCCGCGAATGCCGAAGATGACCGGGTCAGGGGTGTGGGGAAAACAGACGATACAGTCATTCGCGGTGTCCACCGTGTCCCAGGTATGGGGGAAGGTCTCTTCTTCTGCGCGGAAGAGACTCTCTCTATCAACGGTCCGTTCCCCTTTGTCGTTTGGATCACGGTATGCGAGAATTTCCGAGGTCATATCGTCCTGTTCTGCTGCACAAGCAGCAGTCGCCCCGATGATCCCCCTGCCGTTCTTCCATTTTCTGACTCGTGCCCCTGCGGCACGGCAGACTGCCTCTGCTTCTTCCGTGGTGCAGAATCCGGTGACTGCCTGCAGGTAAAACGAGACCGGAAGTCTTGTTTCGGCTACAACGAGGCCGGGATTAGTCTTTTCCTCATCGAATTCAGCCAATTCATCAATACATGCCGCTGCAATCCGGAATGCCGCGTCTGTGTCTCCCTTTGCCTCAATACAGATGGCTGCGTTTCCCCGGGTTTTATATATTACATTCGGATTCAGGCGGATGAGACGCTGGCCGGTTACGCTGATTCCTGCCTCTTTGAGCCGGTGTATCAGCACAGCTCCGAGATAGGTCGTACACATTCCTGCCGGAGAGTCCGTGTCATCAATGCCAATGCGCATAAAAGCCACTCTTTATATGGAGTTCGCTGCTATAACAGTTTATAGCCAGATGTCATATGAACGGTTACTCCAGAGGGTCACAAGCATTCTCATTATGGCAGGATATGCCGTATCTGAACGATGCGGGATGCGTCCGCGGAGTTTTGACCTGATTGCCCGGCGGGACGATGAAATCCTTATCATCAGGGCAGTGGTGCACATCGACAGCATGAGTGAGGAGATTGCCCATGAACTGGCAGCGATAGCGCACTTCCTCAAGGGGAAGCCGCTTGTTGTCGGTGAAAAGGCCCGGGATGCCGAACTCGAGCGGGGTGCGGTATATCTCCGGTACGGTATTGTCTCCACCAGTGCAATGACGCTGTATGATCTGTTTGTTGAAGAGATCCCCCCGCTCGTCTACGCACAACCCGGCGGCCTGTATGTGAATATCAATGGTGAGCTTCTCCGGACACTGCGGGAAGAATGCAATATGTCACTGGGTGATCTCGCCTCTGCTCTCGGAGTCTCGCGGAGGACCATATCAAAGTATGAAAGCGGGATGGGCACGACCCTTGATATTGCCTGCCGGATGGAAGAGATCTTTGATACAGCACTCGTTGAGGCCATTGACCCCTTATCTCATCCAAATCCGTTTGAAGACGGGAATGAAGAGCGTTCTGCAGAAATCCTCCCCGGCTTTGGGCGTATTGGGGTGGAATACTTCAGTACACGCAATGCGCCCTTTGAGGGTCTTGCGTTCTATGGCGATGATACGATTCTCACCAGTTACGGTCCTGCGCAGAAAGTGATGCGGCGTGCGGCGCTTATCGCCAATCTCTCAAATATTACCAATTCACGTGCGGTGTGCGTTATAAAAGGATACAACAAACAAAAGAGAATTGGCATTGCCCTGATCATCGGAGAGTCGAAATTCGATTCCCTTGAATCAGGATCTGACCTCATAAATCTGATCGACGATTGACAATCCTTATATAGAACTACAAACCTATTTTTGTATCGCATTTGGTGATAACTATGGCAGCAAATCTTGGAGGCCAGCCAATTTTCATTCTGAAAGAAGGCAGCCAGAGAACCCGTGGCCGCGATGCACAGAGCTCTAACATCGCAGCCGCAAAGGCCGTTGCAGGCGCAGTACGGACCACACTCGGTCCAAAAGGCATGGACAAAATGCTTGTTGACACTATCGGTGATGTCGTCATCACCAACGATGGTGTGACCATCCTGAAAGAGATGGACATCGAGCACCCGGCAGCAAAGATGATGGTTGAAGTCGCAAAGACCCAGGACGATGAGGTCGGCGACGGAACAACAACCGCAGTTGTCGTTGCAGGAGAACTCCTGAAGCGGGCAGAGGACCTCCTCGAGCAGGATGTCCACCCCACCGTCATTGCACACGGATACCGTCTTGCAGCAGACAAGGCACAGGAACTGATCAAAGACATCGCAATCGATGTGAAGGCTGACGATATTGAGATGCTCACCAAGATTGCTGACACCGCAATGACCGGCAAGGGTGCAGAAGCCGCAAAGGAGAAACTCTGTGAACTCGTCGTCCGTGCGGTCACCATGGTCGCTGACGAGGACAACACCGTTGACACCGACTTCATCAAGATCGAGAAGAAGGTCGGCGGCACTATCGATGACTCTGAGATCATCGAGGGTGTTGTGATTGACAAGGAGCGTGTCCACCCCGGCATGCCAAAGCTTGTCGAGAACGCAAAGATCCTCCTCCTCAACGCTCCGGTCGAGTACAAGAAGACCGAAGTAGATGCAGAGATCTCCATCACCAGCCCGGACCAGCTCCAGATGTTCCTGGACGAAGAAGAGAAGATGATCCGTGCAATCGTTGACAAGGTCATCCGCTCCGGTGCAAATGTCCTCGTATGCCAGAAGGGTATCGATGACATCGCACAGCACTACCTTGCAAAGTCAGGTGTGCTCGCTATCCGCCGTGTCAAGAAGTCTGACATGACCAAGCTCTCCCGTGCAACCGGCGCATCCGTCGTCTCTTCCATTGACGCAATTGAAGAGTCTGAACTCGGTGCAGCAGGCCGTGTTGAAGAGAAGAAGGTCTCCGGCGAAGAGATGGTCTTTGTTACCGAGTGCGTTAACCCGAAGGCAGTGACCCTCATTGTCCGCGGTGGCACAGAACACGTTGTCGATGAACTCGACCGTGCACTCGAAGACGCACTCCGTGTCGTTGCTGTTGCAGTGGAAGACAAGAAGTTCGTCGCTGGCGGCGGTGCACCTGAGATTGAGCTGTCCCTGCGTCTCCGTGAGTACGCAGCAACTGTCGGCGGTCGTGCACAGCTTGCAATTGAAGCATTTGCAGCAGCACTTGAGATCATTCCCCGCACCCTTGCAGAGAATGCAGGTCTTGACCCCATTGACATGCTTGTTGAGCTCCGCTCTGCGCATGAAACCGGCCACAAGACCGCAGGTCTTGATGTCTTTGCAGCAAAGCCCGCTGACATGCTGGCTGCAGGTGTCATTGAGCCAATGCGGGTAAAGACCCAGGCAATTGCATCCGCAGCCGAGGCTGCTGTGATGATCCTGCGTATCGACGATGTCATCGCATCATCCGGCAAGGGCGGACCATCACCTGAAGAGATGGCTGCCATGGGCGGAATGGGTGGCATGGGCGGCATGGGCGGAATGCCCGGCATGATGTAATCACCAGCCCATACAAACCCCATATTTTTCAATTATTTTGTGTCGGGAAACCCTGTCTGCCAGACCGAACCGGTATCTGATATTGGTGTGCTGAGCTGGCGATGTATCCTGGTGAGATTTTTTTGCAGCTCTTTTCCTGTGTGGAACTACCCGTTTCCGTTTCGTACAGAAAAGCTATTTATAGCGTGCCTGTATACGTTTCCGCATGACAGAGGATTTCATTGGGATGCGGTACCCGACCACCTGTTACAACTGTGGCAAAATGGCTGATCAGGAGATCACTGCCTCTTCCTCGCGGGCAGAGGTTGTCTGTTCAAATTGTGGTGCGACGCGTATATTTGTGCCACGGTTTGAAGAGCCTGCAGCACCTGGTGAATTTGCTCCTGTTGAGTGTTATGATGTTTGGGATCTTCTGACAGATGCCACCTGTAAAAACTGTCATGTTGCCGGTCCTCACCGCCTGATCATCGGATGCAGAAACTTCTCAACTCATTGTGAAAACTGTGAATATACCCATTTCTTCCGGTTTGATCTCGAGTACATCCCGGACCGTGACGGACCGGCAGAGATCCGTTAATCTCGTCTCATCTGAAATAATCAGTTTTTCTTTTTATGACACCTGCCGCAGGCGGCGAACAGGGTGGCTGAAAGCAGTGCCAGAATCGCAGGGAAAATGGATGCGGGTAAATATTCAGGCTCCGGGGGGGGCTGCATCGTAATATCAGGTGCCCGCTTCTCTCCGGGTGCGAGTACGACTGTTCCCTGATAATCCTGATATCCTGCAGACATCAGTCTCAGTTGGTGTACACCGGGGGTCAGGCCGCTTACCGTGAGTGGTGTGACTCCGTGGCTCACGGAGTCAATGTATACCATCGCTCCTTCAGGGGTTGATGTAAGTGAAAGGGTTCCTGGCATATTTTCCTGCTCTTCGATTGATATGAGAGGGAATGATACCGGTGTTACCGAGCTGCCTGTAATAGTGATGGATCTGACGAAACCGATGTAACCATCCTTTTTAATTTCTAGGATGTGTGGACCTGCAGATATGCCCCCCGCCGTCATGGGCGTTGTACCATATCGCCATCCATCCAGGTAGATCTCTGCACCTGTCGGTGATGAGCTGACAGACAGGGTGCCAAATTCCTTCTTCTTATTGAGGTACGCATATATTTTACAGGTCTCTTCTGCTGAAACGACAGCGGTTCCTGACCACGTCTTATACCCCGGGCAGTCAAGCCGTACCGAATATGTCCCGGCTGTTAATCCCGTCAGTGTCCGGGGGGTAAGTCCATATGCCTCACCGTTGACGAAGAGTTCTGCCCGTCCGGGTGATGATGATACGGAGAGGTTGCCGGTTTTTGGTATCAAAGGTGTCATCTCCAGAAAGACGGACACATGCTGCAGTTCACCGGCTGCCTCCGGAAGAGGTGCTATAGTGGTCCTGTACCCATCCATTACGGCTTTGACCCTGATGTAGGGCCGGGTCTTGGAAGACACGACGCAAACGGTTAATAATCCTTTTGAGATGTCTCCCATGTATTCATTGTCAAAATAGATGGCGGCCCCGTTCACGTCTGCATAGATATCATAGTAGGAAACCACCTCTGCCCGTTCCGCTGTTACCGGGATGACACAGGACAGGCATATCAGGAACGTGAGAAGCAGCAGACCAAAGTGGTGAGATGGCATGTGTGATCATTCCACGTAATATGGTGGCTGCTATTTATCAGTTTCCCATGCCTGTGTGGTTTGGGGTGTCACTATTGCCGTGAAATGGTGTGGTGCAGGATATACTGCTCCGATTTCATCCGGAAGCAGGATTTGAAAAATAATCGGCATATCGTTCAGAAAACCGGCATTTTCTGCGAAAAAATATGTGGTTAATACGGTTATTTCCTCCTGCATTTGCAGGAGAGGAGGATGGTGCAGCATATGAGGGAGAGAATGATCATCGGAATGCCTGCCGGGGACTGTTCAGGTACAGGTGCAGGGTCAAGGGCGACGTCAAGGCTGCCTGATTCCCCTGCGGCCAGATCAACGGATACCACTTGGTTCCGGTATCCGGAAAGGGTCACTGTTACTGCACGAACACCGGGGGTAATATCAGGAACCGTAAGTGGTGTGATACCGGCTAACACATTGTCCATATAGACCATTGCCCCTGCAGGTGCGGATGTGACCTTCAGTGATGCAGTGGTGATATCCGGGGTCACCGGTGAAAGCGAAAATGAGATGGGTGTGGCAGCACCGGCATTGACAACGGCAGATGTCACTGCGTCACTATAGCCGGTCAGTGTGGCCTGTACTGAATACCTTCCGGGTGAAAGACCGCTTATGATAAGCGGTGTTCCCGGCTTCGTCTCCCCATAGTAGATGCCATTCACAGAGATGGATG
This sequence comes from Methanogenium sp. S4BF, assembly GCF_029633965.1. Taxonomy (NCBI): domain Archaea; kingdom Methanobacteriati; phylum Methanobacteriota; class Methanomicrobia; order Methanomicrobiales; family Methanomicrobiaceae; genus Methanogenium; species Methanogenium sp. S4BF. The sequence goes on from NZ_CP091277.1 coordinate 2,369,055, forward strand.
CGTAGGCAGGGTTTGAGGTCACCTGAATTGAACCGGTGGAAGGAGAGGAGATCTTCAGCAGACTCTTTGATACCGTCGTCACCTGGTCGGCATAGATACTCACCAGCATCACTGCGTCTTCGTATCCTGCCTTCGTCAGTTCAAGGTCATGCAGACCTGCTGTCAGTCCGCTGATGGTCATCGGGGTGGTGCCGTAATAGGCGCCATCCAGATAGATGGCGGCACCGGATGGGTTTGAACTGACGGCGAGCGTTCCAAGTTCCTGTTTTCGCACAAGCACTGCGGAGACTGTGTTTGTCTGGCCCGCAGTGACCCCGGCTGTCTGAGACCATGGTTCATATCCGGAGTGGGTCAGCTGAACAACGTGGTTTCCCGGGGTAAGTCCGGTGACCAGTTGTGGGGTGGTGCCATAGTAGATATTTTTTATATATACCGCAGCACCGGACGGTGAAGAAGAGATAGAGAGTGATCCGGTCACCGGCTGCACCGGTTGTAAGGTCAGATAGACCGAGGTGGTCTCCCCTTCCGGCGGGACCACGGGCAGGGTCTGCTGTGCAGAGTTGTATCCGGCCTTTGCGGCAGAGACAACAGCATATGGCGTGGCAGTGGTATGAACCGGGACGGTGAGCACTCCTCCGGCGGTCACTCCCTGATATATCCCGTCAAATGAGACTGCAGCACCGTCAACACTGGTGTAGATGTCATAATAAGAGATGCCCTCTCCCGGCAAATGGGTGGGTACAGGTTCCGGAAGAATTGTTGCCTCCGGGTCGACCGGAAGCACTACTGCGTCATTTGCAAGAACCGAACCTGTCATCCATCCGGTGACACAGATGATACAGAGGAGAAGGAGGATCGAGCGGTGGGTCATGGTTATCATCCGCTAATACCGCATCGCACTATAAATAAATTTGTTCAGACCGGTGGATCTGGCATGTATATGCTGATGCATCCGGATCTGGCTAAAAATTGAGTATATCAAAAAAGGTGAAAAAGAAAAAGACTGTTTAGTCTTCTTCCCGTTCCATGGTGATGGCCTTTTTCGGGCACTCTTCGGCGCAGATGCCGCAGCCTTTGCAGTAATCAAGGTCGATTTCAAGATCGACACTGATGGATGCGTCCGGACAGTACAGACGGCAGATGCCGCATTCGTTGCATTTTTCCCGGTCAACCACCGGCCGGAACGTACGCCATGTCCCGGTCTTTCCTGCTGCACCTTCTCCAGGTCGGGAAATTGCCAGTTTTGCACTCATATCTTCAGCTCCTCATAGGCACGCAGTGCCGCTTCAACATTTCGTTCGTCCCGGAATGTCTCTGCAATGACCTTTTTTGCAGATTCCTGTGAGATTAAACCCAATTTTGCAATGGCCCCGATAAGAGGCGTGTTGAGAATGGGGTTTCCGGCAAGCACCAGATCAAGGGAGAGCGCGATGCCTGTCAGGTCAACCGGATAGGTTTGGTGTCCCTCCACCTCTGTTCCCGTCTGGCTGTTTATCAGGACGTTGCCATCCGGTTTTATGCCGTGCAGGACATCAACCAGCTGCATGATAGATTCATCAAGGACGATAACAAGGTCAGGGTGTCTGATCTGGGAATAGACGCGGATCGGTTCATCATCAATGCGGATGAATGAGACCACGGGTGCACCCCGGCGCTCGGCCCCATAGAGAGGTGTTGCCGTCGCATGCTTTCCGTCCAGGAATGCTGCGTATGCAATCAGTTTTGCAGCAGTCACACCGCCCTGGCCGCCGCGTGAGTGAAGGCGTATCTCATACATCAGTCAACCACCCCGAACCAGTGCTCTGTGCCAGGCTTTCGTATCCGGACAAACTCTGCGATATCATCATAGGTCACTTCCTGTCCGCCAAGGCCGGCAATCACACTGAACGGCTTGCAGCCGCATTTTGCCTGCAGTTCACCGGCAACAACGCCCCCATATCCGAATGAGTAGTCGCGGTCGATAACAACCACTTCCTTTCCATCGAGGTCAGGCACAATAAACGGGCGGAACCAGCGCATGCGAACGGCACCTGCGGCAATCCCTTCTTCCCGGAGAATGTCGACTGCGACTTCCATCTCTTTGCCTAAAGTACCCATCGCAACGATGACCACATCTGCATCCTCGCAGCGGTACTCCTCGTAGAGGTTGTACTCACGTCCGAAGCGGCGTGCAAATTCGGCCTCTGTCTCTTCAATGACCGGAATGGATGCCCGCATTCCGCGTTCGATATCACGGCGGAAGGTAAAGTGGGTATTTCCGGGTGTCAGTGTGCCGTAGCCACCCGGATTTTCGATGTCAATGGCATGGGGGGTTGCCGTTGGCGGTATGAAGTCACCCGGCTCAATCGTCTCAAATGTCTGGGTGATATGTGTCAGCAGGAACCCGTCAAGGTTGATCATCACCGGAAGAAGGACATCGGTATGCTCTGCAATCCGGAATGCCATCATGGTGGCGTCATAGGCTTCCTGTACCGTTGAGACATAGACCTGCAGCCAGCCGGTGTCGCGCATGGATATTGAGTCTGAGTGCTCCGCACCGATGTTCCACCCGGGACCGAGTGCACGGTTTGCGTTTGCCATTACAATCGGGAGCCGTGCCGCTGCTGACATATGCAGCATCTCACACATATAAACCAGCCCGTGCGAACTGGTGGCGGTAAAGGTCCGCACGCCGGTTGCAGCAGCGCCGATGCAGGCCGCCATGGATGAATGTTCAGACTCGACCGGAATGTAGCGTGCGGCCAGCGAGCCGTCCGTTACGAAGTTTGCTATCTCCTCGACGATCTCTGTCTGCGGGGTAATGGGGTATGCTGCAACAACCACAGGTTTTGCATCCCTGACTGCCATTGCCACCGCTTTGTTGCCTGTTCCGAATGTCAGCATATGCCATCAACCTCCCGCTGAAGACGGGCAATCGTGTCCTCAACCGTCTGCTGGACTTCTGCTGTTTCCTCAGCAGTTATCTTCCGGAAACGCCCCTGCACGGAGAGGTAGTCCTCAACCGGAATCCGCTTTTTCATCGCCGCCTTGGAGGCGCCGGTGATCGTGAGCTTTCCGTTCTCGCGCTCATACAGCACCCAGAGGCCGGACTTTACGGCGAGTTTCCCCATCTCAATCGTCTTCTCCGACGGGAAGCGCCATCCGGGGGGACAGGGTGCCAGAACATGCATAAACTTCGGACCAGGGATGGAGAGTGCCTTTTCCACCTTATTGTAGAGGTCCTGGGGATAGGCGGCACAGGCGGTTGCCTGATACACCGGGTTGTGGGCTGCCACAATTGCGTCCAGGTCTTTTTTATGATCCTTCTTGCCTCCCGGTGTGGTGGTGGTCATCGCGCCCAGCGGCGTTGCGCCGGACCGCTGCATGCCGGTATTTGAGTATGCCTCATTGTCATAGCAGATGTAGAGGAAATCCGTCCCGCGTTCAAGCGCACCGGAGAGTGCCTGTATGCCGATGTCAATCGTGCCGCCGTCACCGGCATAGCAGATCACATTGGTCTTTCGTCCCTCTGCACGGAATGCCTCACTCATTCCTGATGCAACAGCGGCAGCAGAAGCAAATGCGACATTATAGACAGGTAGATTCATTGCGGTTGTGGGGTAGACTCCCTGTATCACGCTGGTACAGCATGCCGGGATCACAAGCACCGTATCCGCTCCTGCAGCTTTTGTCACATAGCGCAGAATGAGGGATGACGGGCACCCTGCACACGCAGATGTGGTTTTGAGTAAAAACTCTTCATCAGGTATGGCCATGGTATCCAGTCTCTCTTATGAATATTTCACATGAATAATAATGAAGTATTGGTTTGGTTCTTTCCGGCTGAGAACCGGATTCCTCCCGGCACATCAGCCTTCGTGGGGGGGGGTGAAATCAATAACTTCACTGGTGAAGGTGGAAAGATGGGTCATCAGCACGGGGTTCAGTCCGTTTTCAACGGCTACAAAAAATCCCGGCATACCCAGAATTGCCAGTTTACTCGTCATGAAATGGGCAAACTTTGAGATGTCCTCGGATGACAGGTAGATAAGCATCGTACTGATGCTGTCTAAGATGACACAGGTCTTTGTGCCGGAATATTCTTTCAGCATCTCACTGATTGCCACACTGAGGTTTGTGAGATTGCGGGGATTATTAATGAAGACGGCACGGTCAATATCCTCAGGGAGCGTGCCAAGGGCATATTTTGAGACGGCGTCAATGAAGATTATCGTCTCGAGGTCAATATTGTTCTTTACATATGTCCGTTTCAGGATGGGTGAGGGCTGATTGAAGGTAATCATGATTATCCGGTACTGCAGATGCTGAACCTCCTGCACAAGGCGAATATTGTTCTCCTTGAGCGTGGATGCCGAAGAAAGGACCAGAAATGAATCCCCCTCTTCCAGTTTTTCTGCAGTGATCCTGTTCATTTCTGAATCATGTTCCTGTATGCTGCCGGGACATCGGTCTTCCCGGTGATGATTGCTTCATTGAGCTCTCTGAGGTTTTCAACAACACTGGCTGCCACCTGTATCTGAAGTTTCATGATGGTCTTCAGCTCTTCGGTGTCACAGTCCCCCTGTTCAGCCTCACGCAGAATCTCCCTGAGATTCTCTTCTATCAGGGATACGGGTGTCTTCAGTCTGACTGTTGCTTCAGATATATAGGCAAGAAGGTCTTCATTTGCCACACGAAGATTGCTCTCCGCTTTTTCCCTCTTCTCCAGTTCAAGAAGTGCGGTATTTTTCATCTCACGGTATGCCTGAATTTCCTCCGTCAGGCTGGTCACATCCTCACAGACAAACATCGCATAATATCCTGACTGATGCTCCAGCGGCAGCACGGTTGTCTGCTGGCGTTGCATTGTACCGTCCTGGAGCGGGGCATCAAAGATGTAGGTGTGAATCTTTGATGAGAATATAACCGGAGGGCTTCCGGTGAATATGCTCCCGAGCCGTTCCTGTAAGACAGTCCTGTTTATTCGTGAAAAATGGGTTCTGAGGTCTGTCCCGGTGATTTCACTGCGTTCCTTTCCGGTCCACTGCTCCATACAGGAGTTCCAGAAATGGACTGTGTAGTCCCTGTCGATGATGCATACGCCAACCGGCAGGTATTCAAGGATATTCCAGATCGCGTCCCCGGGTCTTTCAGTCATATTCCCCCTCCTTCTGATTCTGCTATTTTGGAGAGGATTTTTTCGAGAGAGGAAAACTCAAGAAGCATCATGATGTAGCCATCCACATCGATTTCACTGACCAGAAACCGTGTGTTGACGATGATGGCGAGCATCTGGTCATGTTCGATGCTTTTTCTGAAGAGGGAGGGAATCGTGCCCTCATCGTACCGGGGGGGTGTATAGGTGATGCGTTCATGGAGTATGTTTCCAATGGATCCCATGATGCCATTGATGCAGATATTGCCGACCTCTTTCAGGGTCTCTGCCATCATCACATCCATTTCCGTTTTTTCAAACTCTTCCCCTGTAATGGCATACACCAGCGCGGCAGCACCGGCCGTATTGAAGACGAGTGCTGTGGAACCCGATATAAATCCGTTAAAATTGATCCTTACTGCCGAAGAGGGGGCGCCGTCAAACGATGCTGCATGGCATTGGAGTTCTCCCATGCGTATCAGTTCAACCACTGGTACTTCAAGGATCACCCGTGCATGTGTCAGTTCATTCAGGGTTCCCGCGGCTCTTCCGATACCAATATTGATGAGTTCTCTGAGAGTATCCATGCCGGATTCAGGGATCTCTTCAGTCATGCATATCAGCCCCGCTTGCCCAGGAATTCTTCAATGACTGCCCCTGCTTCATCATGATCAACCGGTTTGTTGAGAAACGCCCGGGCACCCAGGTTCAGGCAGTCACTGCGTGTTATTTCCTGAATGTCTGCTGTGATAACGATAATGGGGATGCCAAGCGCCTCTTCTGCGGCATCTTTCAGGACTGCAAAGCCGTCATAATCAGGCATCAGGAGGTCCAAAAAGATGAGGTCAGGTTTTTTCTCTTTGGCAATGGTCAGGCATTCATGCCCATTTTTTGCTTCCAACGGGGTGTGGCCGTTTTTTTTCACAATTGAGGTCAGAATCCGCCTCTGAAACAGCGAATCATCGCATACAAGAATAGTCCCCATCTTCATCTGCCCTGTGATAATTAGTCCGGAGAATTTATAATATAATTACATAAATATGCTGGTATGGCCCTCTGATAGCCCCAAAACTCAGTATTTTATATATCTTTAATTCATCGAACTATATTAGGTGTTGTTCGATAATGAGCCCGGAACCTGATGACAGGACCATACACGATGCCTCTGAAGAAGGTATTCGCAAAAAGGCCGATGCTTCAGTGGTGTTAACCCAATTGCGGGGAAATAAGACTCGTGAGAATACGGTTTCTGAAAATCCTGATGGAGAAAATGGCAGGGGGGAGGAGGGGCCATCACTCCATACAGATGAGGTCCTGCGTCCTGCTGATATAACACCGGATAATGAAATGCTCCCTGATACCGATGAAATCCGGCGAAAACTGGAGGATGAGGACGCAGACCGGAAAATTCGTGAACAGCTTGCAAGTGCACAGGTGTGGGAAGAAAAGCAGAAGGCTATTGAAAACGAGCGTGAACGCCAAAGAAAGGAGATTGAACGGGAAATTGAAGCTGATTCCCGAAAAAAGGCTATTGGGAAATGGAAGCGGAACGCTGTTATCGGTGCGGTTCTCCTCATCCTCATTATTGCTGCAGCAGCGCTTACCTTCTCTGTACAGCCAAATCTTCCGGCGACGCAGGACTCGTTTCCCTATGTCAGCTCCTATAATGTGAGGATTCCGCAGGGAGAGCCGGTTAACTTCGCCGGAATTCCGGTGACAGTTTCAGGCACCGGTGACAAGGTTATTGTCAGTATAAGTGGGGGTATGGGCACGGAGATCGGTATTGGTGACAAAATCACTCTGTCATCGCCAAAACGGATGGTAATCCGGATATTCGGTGTAACGCTCTTTGAGAGTGACTATCAGATTGTGGCAAAATTCCGCGGTTATGTCCCGGTAACCAGCCAGAATGATTTCATCGTGGCAGTGATGACAACCCGGCCGGTGCCGGAATGGGCGGTTGGTGTGATTCTGCCGGACGGGGTTGATATTACTCCTGTGGGTGGAGAGGATTTCTAATGGTTCGGGATTATCAATCCTCCGCTTTTTCAGGAATTAATAAATACCGTGAATACGGTGTTTCATATATGAGATTAAACGGGGTGAAATAGGAAAATGGCTGAAGAACAGGAGAATAATGTCCCCTCACCAGCTGAAACACCAGAGGAGGCAGTACCGCAGAAAGAAACACCTGTCCCCTCTCCTGAGGCTGCAGGAATCACTGAAGAGGAACGGCAGAAAATAATCGCTGAAGAGCGGCAGCGGGTAAAAGAAGAGCAGAAATTTAAGGAAGAGGCAGTAAAATCCTATAAAAAGGAACATAAGAAGGGATTTGGATTTTTTAAGATTCTCCTTCTGCTGCTTGTCCTCATCGTCGTGGCGGTTGCCGGTGGGTATGTCACGTTCAGTGCCTACGGAAACCAGAATCCATGGGGCGACAGTTATCCGTATGTGGCTACCTACGATGTCCTGTTGCCGGACAGTTCAGAACTCTTCTTCGGGAATGTCCCGGTTCTGGCCGTCAGTTCCGGCAATGATGTGACACTGAAAATCGGAAACGAACGTCAGATTCTCTCCATCGGCACACCGGTGGAGTTTCAGCCCGCACATATGACCGTGAAGACGTACGGCATCACCCTGCGGGAGAGTGATTACCACCTGACGATTACCTATCGCGGTCTGGTGGAGAACCGTCTGGATTTCCTGGTATCTGCCCGCACCTCTGCACCCCCGATGTCATCCTGGATGACCGGACTGATTGTGCCTTCCCAGGCAACGGTCCGGCCGGTCTAATCCAGAAGCATATTCACTTTTTTCATCGTTTCAAAGAATCGGTTTCGTTCTCTGAATGCGTATATCATTCTGTCGCTGCTCTCAAGCGGGGTGAATGCAATGCCACAGTCGATATCCCAGAGAATAAGCCCTTCCGGCGGGGCCGGGGTGAGGTGGCGCATGTTGGGCGCTCCCGTGAGCAGTGCTGTCAGGTCGTCTGTGTCCAGTTCATTTCTGCCCACGGCGATGAGGGCTGTTACAATGCAGCGCACCATATTCCAGAGAAATCCCGGTGCCATGATTTCATACACATAAAATCCGTCTTCAGCACGAACTTCAGATGAAAGGATGGTCTTCTCAGGGTTTTTTCCGTCAAGGCGGGAGAAATGGGTGAAATTATGCGTCCCCGGAAGGAGTTCTGCTGCCTTCTGCATGAGGGAAAGGTCTGTCGACCCGTCATCGTGAATATAATACCGGTAGGTGCGTGATTCTGCATCAAATCGCGGGTGAAAGGTTTCTGCTGTCTCTGCCCATCCGCTGCACCAGCAGTCACCCGGAAGGATATAATTCAGGCGTTCCCGTGCACGGTCGGGAAGGGAGGTGGTAAATGCACAGATCTGCCCCCGTGCATGGACGCCTCTGTCGGTTCTGCCGGAGAATGCAAATCCGGCTGTGCGCCAGTCGTCAAAGAGGCCAAGGTCCCGGCAGGCGCTGATGAGCGTATCCTCCACGGTACGAAGGCCGGGCTGCATCTGTGAGCCGTAAAAATTCGTCCCGATGTACGCAACCTGAAATGCCAGCCTCATCGGTGAATCCGCCGGGTAATTCTCCGCTTGGCACCACGCATCGACTGGCGGGTGTAGGTGCGCAGCGGTGTCATCCTGCCGTGGATACTGCATCGCCCCTCCCGTATGGCATCAAGGATGCCGGGCACGTCCGGCGGTGCGTCGATGAGTGTTACTCCGTATCCCACATATCGTGCATTATGTGCGTCACTTCCTGCCACACAGGGCTTCCCGGATTGTTCCGCCTTCCTTGCAGCCTTTCTGTTTGCTGCACCGGTGATGTAGCGGCTGTTGAATGATTCGACTGCATCCACCATCGCAATGGCACTCCTGATTTTCAGGGCGGCACCGTGGCGCCACTTATGATATGGGTGCGGGATGATGCAGAGTGCCCCTGCCGCATGTGCCTGTGCAACCGTTTCGGCAAATCCCTGGTCGGCAGGGATCACTTCTGTGATGCCCAGAGCGATGAGATGGCCGTCAGCTGTGGAGATCTCAATTCCCGGGATCACGAGCACCGGGGAATCGCACTGCATCGCATACACTGCCCCGTCTGTGGTGTCGTGATCGGTGATGGCGATGGCGTCAAGGCCCCGCTCTTCCGCCCGTTTCAGGCATGCCTCTACACTGCTCTCCCCGTCACGGGAAAAATTGGTATGGACATGCAGGTCACATTGCAGCATCAGATCAGTACCCTTTTTCATTCATGGCTAATTAAAGTGAATCGTGAAACGTATGCGGGTACTGCTTCCCACAGGGACGATTGCTGAGAAGATTGTGCGCAGGGCGGCTGCGGGGTTTGATGCCGATGTAGTGGTCACCGGGGAGATTGCATCCTTCCTGACGCCGGAGCGGCTTTGTGCGATGGCACAGGGAGGCTGGTATGATGCCGTCATCATATCGGGGATGTGCACGGCTTCCTTTGCCCCGGCGGAAGAGGCACTGGGAATTCCGGTCTACCGTGGCCCCCGGCATGCTGCCGACCTCGGGATGATGCTGAGCCTGCTGGGGACGATGGAGTTTTCCCGCACGGTGCCTGCCGATGAGTTTCTCATCCTCATCCGGGAAGAAGAGGCGAGAAACCGCCTCAAAGAGATGGAGGAGGAAGCATCCTGTGCCTTTATGCTCCGGGGATGCCGTATTGGCGGAACATCGCGGATGAAGGTGCTTGCTGAAATTATGGATGCCCACCGCGTGCCTGATATCCGTGCCACAGCAGAGCGGTTTCTGGCCGCAGGAGCTGACATCATTGATCTCGGTTTTGGATTTGATGCGACTGCAGCAGATGTCAAACGGGTCTTTGCAGCTTTGCGGGACCTCCCTGTGCCGCTTGCCGCCGATACGCAGGATCCGGCACTCATTTGTGCTGCTCTTCCTGACGCTGACATCATACTCTCCCTGCAGGAGGAGAATATCCCGTGTGTGGCTGCTGCGGTGGTGGCTGCCGGTGCGGCAGCGGTGGTGGTGCCCGGAGATGCGTCTCTTGCAGAGAATATCCGGGCGGCAGAGGCGGCAGGCATCTCCCGGATTATTGCAGATCCGCTGCTGCAGCCGGCAGGCAGCGGTCTTGTCTCATCTCTCTCTTCGTTTGCGGAGGGGCGCCATCCTGTCTTTTTCGGGGCGGGTAATGTCACCGAACTCATCGATGCGGACTCGGTGGGGATGAACGCCCTTCTGGCTGCGATGGCACATGAATGTCATGCGGCGGTGCTCTTCACCAGTGAACACTCCGACAAGACGCAGGGGAGTGTGCGGGAGATGCGGCGTGCTGCCGAGATGATGGCGCTCATGGGTGACCGGCCGTACCCGAAAGATCTGGGTCTCTCGCTCTTCTGCATCAAGGAGAAGCGCCGCCGTCATGAACCGGCTATTCCCCGTGAAATGACCTGTGATGTGCCGCCCGTTCCTGAAGAACTGGTCTTTGACCCTCGTGGGAATCTGAGGATCGGTATTGAGGACGGGTGGATCATTGCGGAGCACAAAGGGATGGCCTTCCGTGGCAAAAAATGGGATGAAGTATTCCATGCCATTCTCTCTGACGGCCGTGTCTCCCTCATGGATCACGCGGCCTATTTGGGAAAAGAGCTCTATAAGGCGGAACTCTCACTTCGCTTTGGACGGAGTTTTGAGCAGGACGGGGAGTTCTAACTCTCCCTTTGGTTCATTTTTCGTGGGGGGCGTGGATCACAAGTGTCGCTATCGGGCTTTCGGTAACAACCGAGGTGCTCACACTGCCCAGAAGAAACCGCTTTGTTCTGCCCTTTCCTGCAGATCCAAGGATGATAAGGTCCGCACCTATCTCCTTTGCGGTCTCGATAATCTCGTCCCGCGGGTCCCCGATGACCATGTGGGGGACGATCGTTACCCCGGCATCGGTGGCGATTTGTGTTGCCTCTGCAAGCATCACTTCTGCTTCACGCTCAAGCATACCAATCCAGTGCTCTGAACGGGGTTCGACGACACCGATCTGTGGGTCAACGATGGTGGATGCGTAATACCGGGGATTTACCACGTAGATGGCATGTACCGTTGCATCCCAGAGGGGTGCATTGGCGACTGCTGTCCTCAATGCCTCACGACCGAATTCTGAACCGTCGTATGCAACGAGTAGTGTTTTAAAGACCATTTTCTCTTCTCCTCTCTTCTGGTATTCACTATATCTTTCGCCATTATCAAGATATCTGCCTGAATCTGCCCGGAGACGGTTATTGTGATACCATTATGTCGGGTCTCTGCCTACATATATGACATAAATGGAGATTCGCGGCATCAGAAGGGAATGTCTGGACACCCTTCGGGCAGTGGGGAAAAGCCAGCACCCCAGGGAATTTGTGGCAGTTCTGCGGGAGACAGACGGGATTATCGAGGAGTTTGATCTGGCACCCGGAACCGTTGTCACTGAGCAGAGCGCCGGATTCTCTTTTGAGATGATGCCGCTTGATGTTCATACGGCCGGGAGTGCTCATTCCCACCCCAGCGGTCCCCTGCGACCGTCAGATGCGGATCTGCGGTTCTTCGGGAGAATGGGGAAGTACCATCTCATCTTCGGCCCGCCCTACGGGGAAGGCGACTGGCGGGTATTCCGCCGTGACGGGACACCGGCAGAACTCGGGGTGATTGAATGAAACGGGTGGTTGCAACCGGCACGTTTGACATTCTCCACCCCGGTCACATCTACTATCTTGAGAGGTCCCGGGCACTGGGTGACGAACTGCATGTCATCGTAGCCCGTGATGCAAATGTGAAGCACAAACCGGCGCCGGTTGTGCCCGAAGAGCAGCGGCTCTGCATGATCCAGTCCCTTGCCGTGGTGGATGACGCACGGCTGGGCGACAGTGAGGATATGTTCCGGCCGATTGAAGAGATCAGTCCTGCCATCATCACCCTTGGATTCAACCAGCATTTTTCAGAGGATTCTCTCAGAACAGCGCTCCGTTCCCGTGGCATTGAGGCTGAGGTGGTCCGCATCGGCGCCTATGAAGGCCCCGGATATGCGGGTTCACGCCTGATTATGCAGCGGATTCTTGAGACCCGTTGTTCCGGTGAAGGCAAAGAAACTGATAATACGGACTGAGGAGGAGATGAATATATGGCAGATGCGGAAAAGAACGAAAAATCAGATGGTGCAGAACAGATTGAATATGAAACGGTGACCTGCCGGCACTGTGACGGGTATGGCTGCACGTACTGCAACAAGACGGGATCTGTTCAGGTGAGAAAACCGGCAAAACTCTGTCCCGCCTGCGGAGGCGACTGCTGCATCTACTGCGGGTATACCGGATGGGAAGATCCCCGCGGAAAATATGATTGATTTTTAAAATTCTCTCATCCCCCATTAGATCCAGCAATACCGCCGGTTGTGAGGAGTTGTTGGAGACAATCACATTATTTTTAGAGTCTAAAGCATATGGAAAAACCGAAATTAGCCTATATATCCGTAATACTGGCTATGATAATTCTTTTTTGGCATGCTTCTATCTGCTGGCATATCTCAATGCATATTCAGAAGTTTATCCTGAAAAAACCTGGAATCAATCTGAATTGAATGAATCCCAATTGTCTCATTTAAATGATATTGGGGGGCAAATATTACGATGGCGGAGTATTCTGAATTGATTTATCCGGAGTATTTTGATGAAATGCTGCCTGAACTACGATGTTGGATGGAAAGTACAACAATGGAATGGCCAAAAAAATGATAAAATAGTGATTGGCACCGTTTTGAAGAATCAGACCTGCCCATAATTATTTTTCAGAAGTATTTCTGTTATTTGTAAGAGTGATCATACATCTGCCTACCGGCCCTCCCTATTCAATATTATTTTCCTTCTGTGCAGCTCTGCTGTTTTTCCATCTCCGTTTGCCCCAGATATACACCGCAACAATGGCGACAATGATGATGCCTGCCCCGGCGATGCCGGAGATGATGCCTGATTCCACCAGTGACATAATAAATCCCGCTGAAAGGGCGATGGCAGATGCCGAGATGAGGGAGCCGACGGCGACACTGATGAGAATCTTGAGGTAATCCATCCCCAGCATCCGTCCGATGAGGGAGGCGGCCACTCCTCCGGATCCTTCGAAGGGGATCATCACAAAGAATGCGAGGCCCACGGTTGAGATATGCTCGATGATGGGAAACCGGTCAAACTGTTCGCGGCCGGTGGCCATGAAGCGTTCCGCCCAGTGGCCGAACCACGGAATCCGGAGGGCCAGGGGGAAGTTCCAGATGATGAAGAGTGCACCCATCAGGTCAAAGAGCATGATGGAGAAGGCAGCAAGCCACCACGGCAGACCTGATACCACCATCAGTGGGATGACGGTCTCTTTTCCGGCAGGGGGGAAGAGGTAGGCAAGGCCAAGAGCCCCGAATGTCCAGAAGAGTGCTCTGGGGAGGGCGAGATAGAGAATGCCAAGGTAGAGCATCAGTACAGCGAACGGAAAGATGACATAGAATATGTGCCAGCTGTGGATGGTTGGATTCCTGCGCATCTCACCGCACCACTGCAATGCCCGTTTCATCTCTCTCCTCTGTTTGCGTTCTGTATGGCGTTCCACCAGTGGTTGCGCTCTATGATAACCCAGTATCTGCGGAGGTCTGCTTCTGCACTCTGGTATTCGGGATAGTGTGCAGCGACTTCAGACCAGAATGCAGGGGAATGGTTCAGTTCTTTTCGGTGTGCAAGTTCATGCACTACGATATAATCCATCAGATGTGGCGGCAGGGCATATACCTTTAGGTTTAGATTGAGGTTGCCTGCTGATGAACAGCTGCCCCAGCGGGTTTTCTGCATCCGAATGGTGCAGCGGCCGAAAGAGACCCCCATCCCCTCTGCACGGGCGCCAACCGATGGGGTGACCAGTGCACGGAATTCATCTGTCAGGTGCTGCCTGAGGGCGAGGGGGTCCGGAGCGGTAACTGCCTGCTCTGCATGGTCGATACGGCAACGTTCTCCTGCCCGGACTGTGTACCAGGCGCCGGACAAGAGCATCTGGTCCGGTGCAGCGGTATGTGCTGCGGCAATCTGGTCCATTTCCGCCTGGCGTGCTGCAATCCAGTCCTTCTTCGCTGCAATGAAGCCTGCTGCATCAAAGCCCTGTGGTGCGGTTATCCGGAGGGTCCCGTCAGCCATCACCTGCATCCGTGCACGACGGACCGGTTTTCGGTTGATGATGACCGGATATTCGCCTGCTTCACTCTTCACTCAGTAGAGAATTATCCTGTATGGTAATCAATGGTGCTGGTTTGCGGGAATGGGCAAAAAAGAGATATTCCGATATTCAGGAAGATTTTCTGGATTTCCAGGCTTCTTTGACCTCACTGCCTTCAAGGAAGACAAGGCCGTGCTCATCTGCATACCGGCGTGCATTCTCTTTGCTGAGTGCCCGGCCGGTCGTTTCATCAAGCATCTCACAGATGGTGACTGCCGGTGTGACGCCTGCCATCTCGGCAAGGGCAATCGAAAGTTCAGTCTGGCCTTCCCGCTGGTCAAGCAGGGTGTCTGCTGCCCGCAGAAGCGCCATGTGGCCCGGTGTCCGGAACTCTGCTGCAAAGTTGTCCCCGCCGCCGTTCAGCGTCTTTTTGACCTGGTCTGCAAGACGGGTCACGGTGAGTGCCCGATCGTTATCCGTGATGCCGGTGAAGGTGTCGCGGTGGTTGACCCAGAGGGAGAAGGACGAGTGGTTTCTGCGGTCATAGGGAATGTCCCCTTCCTGTTCTGCCAGATGTGTCGGCTGGAGGATCTCGCTTGCAAACGGCAGGCCGAAGTTCTTTGCCGCCTGTGGATGCAGGGCAGTGCAGATGAGGCCGCCTCCGTCTTTTCTCATCCGGACAATGTGTTCCGGTCTGACTGCATCTGACCTGATTGCAAAGTCTGTTTCTCCTTCCCGATCATCAAAGTCATAGAGGAGAACGAATTCCCCTCTCCTGAATGCTTCCAGTGCCTTCTCTATCATTTTCGTCTCACCTCAATTGTTACCTGCGCCCCGTCCTCTGCACCCAGCACATCACGGAGCCGTTCTGCCGATATAAGTTCAATAATATCCTCCGGGTAGTGGCTCCTCCCGGGGATGATGATTGCACACGGGTATTTGTTGATGGAGCATTTCAGGGCCCGGACTGCGCCAAACGTGCGGTCATGATCCGTAAACCCCTCTATCTCCGTCCACTCCATTGCATCGAGCTTGCGGCGGGTCTCAATACTCGTCGGACTGAGCTTTACGTTGAATGTCCCGGGATACGGGGTGATGCCCAGCTTCTCTGAAAACTGGCTGGCATACCCTTCCACGCTGACGTAATACCGTCCTTCTCCGAGACCGCTGATGAGTTCCCCTTCCAGTGTGTAATGCCTGTCGTGTGTTTCAAATATGCGGCGGTATGCTGCATATTCAGCCCTCAGGTTCTCTTCCCCTGCCTGTGTGACAGTCACATACTGTCCGTCCCCCCTCATGACCCGTGAGATCATATGGGCATTTTCAAGGGAGATCAATCTCCGGGAGGCAGTCTGGGGACTAATCGCAAGTTCCTGTGCAAGGCTCTGCGAAGAGACGGACACAGCACGGGAAAGCCCTCCCAAAAGGGCGATCGCTTTCAGGCAGATCAGGTCATCGGGTGCGATCATCTAACATCATTTTTGGAATGCATGCCATATATGGGTTGTCCTTTCGCCATATCTGTCATGGGTTGCTGACGGTTCGTGTGTGCATTTCACTATTCCATCCCTTATTTCGCCAGTCTCGATGTGCAGACCGCTATGGTCATACCTGTTACAGAATCTCCCGGTCTCTCCCTTGTGGTCCGGTGCGGGTGTTCTCATCAGGGGGACATGTCCGGGATACCCGAAGGGCATAAGGCATCGAGACATTTTATCTGTCTTTTATGATCGGTTCTCTCCATTGAATGTCGGGTCTGCTCAGGGATTGTGTCGCCTGACTATCATGCATGTCTGACATTCTTTTTGATAGTCTGTCGCCGGATAATGCCCTCTGTGTAGTTTATGTATGAAAATACTGTTCATTTTTTATTTTAAGTCCATATTTCGGATATTCGTCTGCACATTCTTCCGGAAAAACCCGGCTGTCTGTCAGGATATTGTCGGCGAATGACGAAGTGCTCTTCGCTAATTATATAATAGAGGCGTGCAAAGAGTATATACATGAAATCCGCACTGCGGACCCGTCTTGCTGAAAAAATGGCAGGAGAAATCACGCTCTCTGCATCTCCCGGTGAGGCACTGAAGAAGTGGCGCCTTGCATTCAACATTGCCCCCGGAGTACTTGCAGATGAGATGAATGTCTCTCCGTCTGTCATCTCTGATTATGAGGGTGGCAGACGAAAGAGCCCGGGTACTGCGGTCGTTGGAAAGATTGTTGACAGCATTCTGAGTATTGATGAAGCGAATGGTGTCAGGAACATCAGCAAATTCGCCAAAATCCTCTACAATGACTTTGACCCTGACGTCATCTCTGACATGCATGACTACAACATGCCGATCCCGCTCACACAGTTCTCCAACGCGATTGCCTGCAAACACCTGGGGGGCTCCATGGATCAGCAGATCTACGGTTACACTGTTGTCAACTCCGAAAACGCTATTCTTCAGCTTTCAGCCAATGAGTTCAACCGGATTTATGGATGGAGCACAGAGAGGGCGTTAATCTTTACAAATGTATCAACCGGCAAATCGCCGATGATCGCAATCAGGGTGACACCATTCAAACCACGCTGTGTAATTCTCCAGGGGATATCTCCGGAGGAAGTACATCCGCTTGTTCCCCGCCTTGCTGAGAGTGACCGGATTACCCTGTTGTGCACTGAAATGGATGTCAACGAGATTGTCGATATTCTGAGGGAAGAATTATGGTAGGAATAATTACGTACGGCGCATACATCCCGCGATACCGCGTTAAAACCGAGGAGATTGCACGGGTATGGGGCGCAAACGGCGCCGAGATCGCCGCAGGTCTCGGTGTGAAAGAGAAGTCGGTCCCTGACCTTGACGAAGACACGATCACCATGTCCGTTGAGGCGGCACGCTATGCCCTGGCCCGCAGGGACATTCCGCGTGATGCAATTGGAGCCATCTACGTCGGTTCAGAGTCTCACCCCTATGCGGTGAAGCCCAGTTCCGCAACCGTGGGTGAGGCGATTGGCGCCACACCGGTGATGACTGCTGCAGACTATGAGTTTGCCTGTAAGGCAGGCACAGCGGCTATCCAGACCTGTATGGGCCTGGTGAAGTCAGGCATGGTCAAATACGGATGCGCCATCGGTGCAGATACGGCACAGGGCGCACCTGGTGACGCACTTGAGTACACCGCCTCTGCAGGCGGTGCGGCTCTCTTCATCGGGAATGACAACCCGATCGCAGAGTTCAATCATACCTGTTCGTTCACCTCCGACACCCCGGATTTCTGGAGGCGTGAGGGGCAGGAATACCCCAGCCACGGTGGGCGTTTCTCCGGTGATCCGGCATACTTCAAGCATATTCAGGGCGCCGCACGCCTGATGCTTGAGCAGATGGGCACAGCGCCGTCTGATTATGACTATGCCATCTTCCACCAGCCGAATGCAAAGTTCCCAAGGAAAGTGGCTGCGATGCTTGGGTTCACCTCAGCACAGATAACCCCCGGCCTTGCGGTTCCGCGCCTCGGAAACACCTATTCCGGTGCTGTCCCGGTCGGAATCTCGGCCACCCTTGATGTAGCAAAACCCGGCGACCGTATCTTTGTCACCTCATACGGGTCCGGTGCCGGCAGTGATGCCTTTGACATCACGGTGACAGATGCGATTGAATCAGATGTTTTCAACCGGTCTGCCGCACCAACCGTTGAGGAGCTTCTTGCAAACGGCAAGTACCTTGACTATGCACTGTATGCCAAACACAAAGGAAAGATCGTGATGCAGTAATGAGAGAAGTAGCAGTTGTTGGAATTGGTCTCACCGAATTCGGTGAGAAGTGGGACACATCGTTCCGGAATCTCTTCGTGGAGGCTGGTGCCCGGGCTCTGGAAGACGCAGGAATGAGCGGTGACCAGATTGACGAAATGTTTGTCGGAAACATGAGCGGTGGACGGTTTGTCCTGCAGGAGCACATCGGTGCCCTCATTGCAGATTATTCCGGTCTTACCAAAAACCACATCCCCTCCACCCGAGTGGAGGCGGCATGTGCATCCGGCGGTCTTGCCTTCCGGCAGGCATATGCAACGGTTGCATCCGGCATTCAGGACATTGTCATTGCAGGCGGTGTCGAGAAGATGACCGATGTAGGCGGCAGTGAGACCACCGATGCACTCGCAGGCGCAGCAGACCGTGAATGGGAGGGCCTCGTCGGCGCTACCTTCCCCGGTCTCTATGCGATGATTGCAACCGACTACATGAACAAATACGGCCTCACACGCGAGCAGCTTGCGATGGTCTCGGTCAAAAACCACCGCAACGGCGCCCACAACCCGATGGCACAGTACAGAAAGGAGATCACCGTTGAGGATGTGCTGAGATCAACTCTTGTTGCAGACCCTCTGCGGCTTCTTGACTGTTCTCCGGTGACAGACGGCGCTGCGGCAGTCATTCTCTGCCCGATGGAGATGGCACGCGAATTCACCGATACACCGGTGAAGATCCTTGCATCATCACAGGCATCCGACACGATTTCCCTGCACGACCGCCGGGACTTCTCGACTCTCGATGCCACCGTTGCAGCCGGCAGGCGTGCATTCCAGCAGGCCTCGCTCACGCCAAAGGATATTGGCATGGTCGAGGTGCATGACTGTTTCACCATCGCAGAACTCTGTGCAATCGAAGACCTTGGATTCTGTGCAAAAGGAGAGGCAGGAAAACTGACTGAGGACGGCCAGACCGCACTGGGCGGGTCCATCCCGGTCAACACATCCGGCGGCCTGAAGTCATGCGGCCACCCGGTCGGTGCAACAGGCATCAAGCAGGTATGTGAGATTGTTGAGCAGCTTCGTGGAGAGGCAGTCGGCCGGCAGGTCGATGCAGAGATCGGCATGACCCACAACGTTGGCGGAACGGGTGCGACGGTTGTCTGTAACATTCTGGGGGTCTAAAGATGTCGGTCCCGCGTTACTGGAGAAAGCAGCAGAACCGGTATAACCTGAAGGGCAACAAATGTGAGACATGCGGCCAGTATTTCTTCCCGCCGCGTGCCTTCTGCCCGGAGTGCCGGAGAGACGGAAAGATTGTTGACTATGAATTTTCCGGGAATGGTACGGTGCGTACCTTCTCGATCATCCGAACGGCAAGCGATGACTATGATATGCAGACGCCATACGCGCTCGCTATTGTAGAACTCGACGAAGGAACCTGCATGACAGCGCAGGTGATCTGTGAACCTGATGAGATATATCTTGGCATGCCGGTGAAGCGTGTCTTCAGAAAGATTATCGCTGAAGGCGACAGCGGTGTCATCGTGTACGGTACAAAGTTTGTGCCTGCATAACAGACCCTCATATACTAATATCCCCATTTTTCAGCGCGTTCATATGCCAAAGCATATTCATACCACTTGTCTATTCATTATATAATGAACCAGCTTCGTCATCTCTCCCCCTGGATGCGAAGAGGGGTGCCTGTCATTCTTGTTATTCTCATGCTGTGTAGTGCCGGTGCTGCGGCACCGCCGGTGTCCTGTGATGTACAAAAAAGCGATCACATTCTGATCATTCACTCGTACGGGCCGGATATGGACTGGGTGGGGGCGGTAACAGATGGCCTGGCCCGCGTCTTTCCGGCAGATGATCCGGATATTGTCATCTATACCGAGTATATGGACGGGAAACTCGTTTCGGATTCCCGGCACTATGAAAATCTCGCTGCAGTATACCGGCACAAATATGCTTCCATACCCATTGACCTGATCCTTGTCTCCGATGATGACGCGTATGCGTTTATCCTCGAATATGGGGATGAGCTTTTCCCCGGTGTTCCGATCGTTTTTTTCGGCGTAAGCGGGTATGACCCGGCACATCGGGAAGAGCTGCCGAATCTGACCGGGGTGGTCGAACGAACCCGTGTCGGCCCGACAGTCGATCTCATAACCACGCTCCAGCCCGGAGTGCAGGAGGTTTATGTGGTGAATGATCCGGGCACCACCACCGGCCGGTTCTTTGCTGCTGAACTGGTAGTAAAGGCAGCAGCGTATAACGGCACCCCTGCATTCCGTGCACATGGTGAGACTGATATGACTGTACTCTGTCATGACCTGCAGAACCTCACCCCCGGCACTGCCGTTCTTCTGATGGATTTCAACCGTGACAGTGACGGCCGGATGTACCGTGACGGTGAGATTGCCTGCATTGTCTCTGCCTGGTCCCCGGTGCCGGTGTATGGCATCTCTGATACCTTTCTTGGGCATGGTGTGGTGGGTGGGTGTTTTACCGACACCACCATTCAGGCGGAATCTGCGGCAAAAATGGGTGCAGATATCCTGAACGGGACGCCGGCGGGTGAGATTCCCGTATCTGCACCTCCTGAAGGACAGGTGTTCGTCGATTACATGGAGATGCAGAAGCACGGTTTATCGGTTGCTCTCCTGCCTGAGGGTGCTGTGGCTATAAACCAGCCGGATGGGGAGATTGTCCTGCCTGACTGGATGCTTGGTGTACTCATTGTGGGCGGAGGCGCCCTTATAGCGGTGGTTCTTGTGCTGGTCAGTTCTAACCAGCGTATCAGAAAAACGAAACAGGACCTGCATACGTCAAACCAAAAACTGAAGACCCTCTTTTCGGTAACCCGGCATGATGTCAATAATCAGGTGATGGCAGCCTCAGGGTATCTTGAACTGCTGAGTGATGACGTCACCGTTCCGGGCGTTCAACCCTTTATCCAACATATCCGGAAGGCGCTGCAGAATATCGAGGAACAGATCGCCTTTGCCCGTGACTATGAGAAGGCCGGTGCGTCTCATCCGGTATGGCAGAATCCGGCGGAGATCGCAGAACAGATGGCTGCCCGTCAGCATGCCGTCTCAGTCGATGTGGCGCTCTCCGGTATTGAGATATACGCCGACCCCATGCTGGAGAAGGTCTTTGCCAACCTATTTGATAACGCCGCCCGCCACGGAGAACATGCAACCCGTGTGCAGGTCACAGCCAGTCTCCGCGGCGATGCACAGGTTATTGTGGTGGGGGATAACGGGGCTGGTGTCCCCGATGAGAAGAAGCGGTTTATTTTTGAACGGGGATATGGGGCGAACACGGGATACGGGCTCTTTCTGGCTTCTGATATCCTTGCAGTGACCGGCCTCACGATCACGGAAACCGGAACATACGGGACTGGTGCCCGCTTTGAGATCACCGTGCCAAAGGGGCGCTGGCGCGTGAGCAGGTAAAAGGGAACGAGTAGGGGAGGGAAAAATACGCACTACGAATCTGAAGATTTTTTTCTTCACTCTGACCCATTGGTGCGGGTAATATCATACACCGCGTGATGCTGCGTGGGGGAGTATGAGCGGACCTGATACTCTCCCCTTATGGTGCAGGGATAGGCTTCAATCATCTCCCGGTATTCCCCCTCCCGCTCCTGCATCGCATAGAGATGGATGGTGCCGCCCGGACGCACGAGGCGGACAGCCGTTCCAAAGAATGGCACCGGGCTCATGGGGAGATTCATAATGATACGGTCAAACGAGCCCGTGGCCAGATACTCCGCCAGATGGCGTGCATCTGCAAGCATCGGGATGATGTTTTTGCGCCGGTTGAGCCTGATATTCTGTTCCATTAAAAGGACGGCACCGGGATTGATGTCGCCTGCAATGACGATGCCTGCCTTCTCTGCGAGTGCTATCGCAAACGGGCCGACGCCTGCAAACATATCGCAGACACGCTCCCCCTCTTCCATCAAAGAGACGATTCGCTGACGTTCATTTGCGAGGCGGGCGGAGAAGTAGGCGGCTTCAAGGTCTATTCTCAGGCGCATGCCATACTCCGTGCATTCTGTGGCGGTCACCGGTTCTCCTGCAAGCACCCGGAATCCCCGCGTCCGGTACTCACCGGAAACGGGGGTTTCTGCAAAGAGTACCGTGTGGATGGAAGGGCGTGATGCAAGAAGCATCTCTGCTTCGTGGACATCATCATCCTGCATAATGGCAATGCCACCCACCAGATCATGCCGGGGAAGGGGGATTGCCTTCGCATGTGCTTCACATTCCCATCGTTCGGTTGCCCGGGTGGGTTCTGTCACCGGAAAGAGCAGAAAGGCTCCGTCACGGGCGGGTTTGAGTGACGTGTCCAGCACGCCGTCACTGATCAGCTGCCGCCGCATGGGCTCCCCCTCTTTCACCGGCACGCGGACGCACCATTGTTCCTGTTTCACCTGACCACCTCCATTTATTGTCTTTCTCTCCTATGATATGTACATGGATGATTATATACAGCGGATACGGGATGGTTCGCTGAAACTCCATTCACTGGAAACAGAACTTCCTCCTGATGAGGCAATATCCGTTCGCCGTTCCTTTATTGAAGAGGAGACGGGGGTGTCCCTTGGTGTGCTTGGCGAGTATGCAATCACGACCGAGCGGGTCACCAAACGCAACTGCGAGAATATGATTGGCGCCGTTCAGGTGCCGGTCGGCGTGGCAGGACCGCTGCGGGTGAAAGGAGAGTATGCAGATGCAGCATATTATCTCCCTCTTGCCACAACCGAGGGTGCCCTCATCGCCTCCGTGAACCGGGGATGCCGGGCCATCACAAAGGCAGGCGGTGCTGAGGTGCGGATCCAGCGTGACGGCATGACACGCGCACCGGTCTTTGCCTGTGATAGTGTGCCGCACGCGGTGGAGGCGGCACGCTGGGTGGAGGATCATTTCATGGTCCTTGCAGAGGCTGCGGCCACCACGACCTCACACGGCCGTCTGGAGCGCATCACGACCCATATCGCAGGGACCAGCCTGTATGTGCGGTTTGAATTTTTTACCGGCGATGCGATGGGGATGAATATGGTCACCATCGGCAGTGAGAAGGCAGCAGAGATCATTGAGGCAGAGACCGGCGCCCGGCTGGTTGCACTCTCCGGAAACCTCTGCACTGACAAGAAACCCTCTGCGGCAAATGTGGTGATGGGCAGGGGAAAGACTGTTGCAGCGGGTGTATTCCTCTCCGATGCGATGGTGAAAGAGATCTTAAAGACCGATGCAGCTTCACTTGCTGAGGTCAACACACGGAAGAATCTGGTGGGCTCAGCCCGTGCGGTCTCTCTCGGGTTCAATGCTCATGCGGCAAATGTCATTGCAGCAGTCTTCCTCGCCTGCGGACAGGACCCGGCGCATGTGGTGGAGGGCAGCAATGCGATTACCACCGTGGACCCGGTGGATGGCGGAGTCTATGTCTCGGTGACCCTCCCCTCCCTGCAGGTGGGAACCGTGGGTGGCGGTACGGCGATTGAGACGCAGCAGGCATGCCTGCAGATGCTCGGGGTCGCAGGCGGCGGAGTGCCGTCCGGGGCCAATGCGCGTGCCTTTGCAGAAATTATTGCAGCAGGCGTACTCGCAGGAGAACTCTCCCTGCTTGGTGCGCTTGCGGCAGGACACCTGGCCCGGGCGCACAAGCAGCTTGGCCGGGGATAAACCCTATT
Source organism: Methanogenium sp. S4BF (assembly GCF_029633965.1). NCBI lineage: Archaea > Methanobacteriati > Methanobacteriota > Methanomicrobia > Methanomicrobiales > Methanomicrobiaceae > Methanogenium > Methanogenium sp. S4BF. Next base: position 2,392,840 of record NZ_CP091277.1, read on the forward strand.
TTTTAGGTAAACCAGCGCATCATCAGGACAGCATCTTCCCCATTGCTGTAGTAGCTGTCCAGCATAAAGACCTGTGTATACCCGTATTTCTGGTAAAAGCGTTGTGCGTCCTCGTTTGAAACACGCACCTCAAGCTGCATTGCTTCTGCCCCGAGGACCATGCATTCAAATTCAATGCGCTGCAGCAGTCTGCCGCCGACTCCCTGTCTCTGGGAAGATGACGGGACTGCGATATTCATGATGTGGCCATAGACGGCATCTCCCGTATCCTCCATCCCTGCGGAGACAAAACCGATGATGGTACCGTTTGTCTCTGCGACAAAAAAGAGGCCGGGAAACAGGTACAGCGCGTCCCGAAATGCAGATTCATCCCATGGATCGGGAAACAGTTCATGTTCAATTGTACAGATGCCGGGCAGGTCAGCCTGCCGGGCCCGGCGAATCCGGATGTCAGTATTCTGCATTCACTTATGTACTCCGTTGCGGATACTGATATTATATCTGAAGATCAATAAATGACGCACCCGAAACCTACAGGCAGGAATTTTCGTTATGGTCCATATATTTAGTTTCCAGGCATTTCGCCCTCCGGCAGCAGAGGCACAGCATATCGCCTCCGTCCCATATGATGTGGTATCCACTGAAGAATCACGCGCAGCCCTCGCAGAAAATCCGCAGAGCTTTCTGCAGGTCATCCGTTCGGAAGCCACCCTTCCCACAGATACAGACCCCGCAGCAGCGGTGGTTTATGAGACTGCTGCGGCAAATCTGCAAAAGCTGATTGACGACGGCCTTCTCCTGCAGGACGATGAGCCGGGCATCTATCTCTACCGGGTCAAGCAGGGCGGCGCTATCTACACCGGATTTGTGGCAAATGTGAGTGTGGATGATTACCGGAACAACAAAATTAAACGCCATGAGCATACCCGCTACGACAAGGAAGAGGACCGGACGCGCCATATTGACACAACCAATATGCACACCGGCCTTGTAGTCCTCCTCTACCGTGATCCGGGGGAGATCTTCCCCTACATTGCCTCCCTCATCCCGGAAGGTACGCCTGACGGTGTCGCAAAGAGTGCCGGTGCGGTTCATGAGGTATTCCGCATTGCTGATGCAGGGGCAATCGCCACCCTGCAGGAGATGTTTGCCGGCGTTGATGCCTTCTATATCGCAGATGGTCATCACCGTGCCAAGTCCTCGGTCAATGTCGCAGATAAGCGTGGTGAGGAAGGGAGGCTTACGCCCGAATCCGAACGGTTTATGGCGGTAATTTTTGCTGAGAACCGGGTGAAGATCCACGGTTACAGCAGACTGGTCGGGGATCTGGGAACCTACACTCCTGAGACGTTCATGGCCGGACTCTCTGAGATATTTACCGTGAAGCCATACGGTGAGATTGAGGATACGGTCTTCTGCATCCCGCCGCTTGTCGAGTCTGCAGAACCGGTGCACGTGATGCACATGTACATGGCCGGTGCCTGGTATGAGCTCTCCTGCCCTGTGGACCCGGCAGCAGACCGGATTGCCTCACTGGATGTTTCTATACTCCAGAAATCGGTCCTTGAGGGGATGCTGGGCATCACAGACCCGCGTGGCGACCCGCGTCTGCAGTATCTGGGCGGTGCACGACCGCTGCGTGACCTGCAGGATCGTGTGGATTCGGGTGAGTTTATGCTTGCCTTCTCTATGCAGCCTGTCCGGGTGGATGACGTGCTGGGTATTGCAGATGACGGCGGTGTGATGCCTCCGAAGTCCACATGGTTTGAACCAAAGCTGCTCAGCGGTCTTGTGCTTCATTCACTCAAATAATTCTTTTTCTCGACAATTTTGCTGAATTCGTCTGTATTTTTTAAATTCGGGTCAATTCGAAAAGATATTGAATTGCCGGGAGTCATATCAATATTTATTAGCCGGTATCACAAAACATTCACTACGGAAGGCTTTCTGTATGAGTAAATATGGGGGGGGGCTTCTTCTGCTGTTCGTGGCTGCGGCATTCTGCTGTGGCTGTGTGGGAGGAGATTCGATATTTTCAGGGGGGCATTCCCAGACATTTGGGTCGGACATTTCCGATGAGCGAAGCGTGGGGGTGACCCTCGATGAAGCGCTGGCTGACCTTGGCGCCAGCCAGAATGAAGAGATGATCTCATTTCATAACCAGTCGTTTCTTGCCGTGCGGGGTATACAGATGACGGGGGACGGGCGTGCCTTGTCATGGGCGCTTTTTGTACGGCCGGAGAATGAGGACCGGACGGTCGTTCTTATTTATACTGACCGGGGCTGGAGCGAGTATGACTGGTCACGGACTATTCCCTATCTGCCCGTTGACCCGGCTGATATTCTGTCTCCTGATGAACTCCTCCGTCTTCACGAAGATGAACTTTCGGGATATTTCAGCGCACCGGGCACCGAGGCGGATATATTCCTGAGTAACGGCACCTATGTGGCTACGGTCTATGGTTCGGATCTCTATGAAACATTCCGGTTTGATGCATATACAGGGGAGTGGATGCAATAAGACACATAACAGATGAGGATGGAATCCTCTCAATCGATTTTCTCGCCGGATTTACCGTATTTATTCTGGCACTTATTATGGTCATATCGCTTGTGCCGGGGTTTCTTGCAGGCATTCAGAGTGAGAATATTGACTATGATGCTGTTGCCTACCGCACGTCGGTGATTCTGGTGGAGGACCCGGGTGCACCACAGAATCCATCATGGAATCTGATGGGGGCCTATGACATGGAGCATAAAGACGACATCCAGCGTCTGGGCCTTACGGTATCAAAGGATACTCCCAATATTCTGTCGCGGGAAAAGGTCGATAAATTCTTTAATCGCACTCCTGATTTCACGTTCACGGCAGAGGATTATCGTGAAAAAGTCATCTTTGGTGATTTCACGTATCTCTATAATATCTCCCTGAGACTGGAGACCGAAAGTGAGTCATATTATGCCGTTGGCGGGGATGAGGTCCCGACCTTCCAGTATGGGTATATGAGGCGCCTGGTCAAGGTGAAAGAGCCCTCTGTTGCGGAGATCAACTCGACTCGACTTGGTCCTTATACTGGTGTTATTGATAAAAATATTACAAGCACCTCCGCAGATTTTGCGGTGCAGATCCCATACGATGTCCTTATTAACCGGTCTGTGAACCCTGCATACCGGATTGATCCGCAGTCAGAACAGCTTATGATCAATCTGACAGGTCTGTGGTCTCACCTGAATGGGACAGACATTGAATCGATGAATTTCACCCGCATGGGGCTATACAAGCAGCTTGATGACGGGAGCACGATTCTCATTCCGGGTCTTTACCCATGGGCAAATGACACCTACTCGCTGAAAGTCAACGGAACTGCTGTTCCCGCAACCGGCGGTTCGCCAGAGTCTGTCAGCAACAGCTCAGTGATCACAATGGTGCTCTACCCTCCACTGCCGTTTTCAAATGAGATTACGAGTGTTCTGAATGTGAACTTCAATTTCTCCTATGTGTATGCAAACAATATCACGGACCACAATTATCTGACTGGTGCATATCAGTATGACTACACTACGAATGTGACACAGCCGGAGCTCGTGGATGCTGTGATGGAGGTGGCGATATGGTGATGAATGACGAAGGGCAGCTCTACACGATTGAGGGCATCACCGCAGGGGTAATCATGCTCGTGACGGCGTTTACGATTTTTAATACCGGCATTGTGTATACCCCGGGGGATGCCCATATAACGGATATGCAGATCCAGCAGCTGGGGTATGACGCCCTGCTGATGATGGATACGCCAGCAGATTCATCTCCGCTTTACGAAAGTCCGCTTGCGAAGATGATTCAGGGTGATCATGGGGACCAATTCAAGTATGAATTTAATGATTATTTGAATAAGCATACCGGGACTACTGAGATTGTGGATAGCCTTGAATACAATGCAACGGTTTTCAACAGGGATGGAGATACTATCCATTCATATCAGTTCAGTAATTCTACGATGTATGAAACAAGCCAGCTGACACGTGAACCTGCGATCAGTGTGACACGGTATGTCTGGCTGTCAGACAGGCCGTTTGTATCTGGTTATGACACCGGCAAACAACTGGTCCTCCTGGAGGTGCTCATATGGAGGCGCTGAACGACGATGGACAATGGATTGTGATGATGGGTTTTCTCGTTGCAATCGGCATGTTTATGCTGGCGGTCGTGGTCAGCCAGGCGCCGCTTGTGGGCCAGACGACCGCTGAATCGGTGATGGAGTTCCCGAAAAATGAGGTGCAGGACCTCAGGGGAAAATTGGTCTCGATGGGGAGCAACTCGCCAACGAGCACTCTTCAGGAACGTTTCAGGGAAGATATGGCCCTCCTTTCTATGTCTCGCAACAACGCAATTGCAACATACTCGATTGATGGAGGGAACATGACTGCCGCTGGCACATATGAGGATATTTTCTATACCTATCATGAAATTGACATCCATTACAACAATGGCGTCACCGAATACGATGAGGCTCTGCTGCTGCCTGAGAGGAGGCCCTGAATATGAAAAAGATGTTCCGAAATCTGGATGATGACGGCGTCTCATCGATGACAGAATATCTCACGATCACGTCTGTTCTGGTCTGCATGTTTGTCATCATGATGTTTGTTGTGAATGCCGGTCTGATTGAAGGTCCGGCCGATACCCTCAAATATCACTCCTATGTGGATATCGGAAACGGTGTGAGTGTGCGGATGGTTGACCTTTACACCATTTCACCGGGGGACGGGACCATCCGGACGCAGTTTGACCTTCCTGATACCGTGGCGGGAGAGGAGTATGAAGTGAGACTGGGTGGTTTTGAGGAGAGCCAGTACATTACGGTTACCGATGGGTCTGTTTTTGCAGAGGTGGCAATCTCCGGCATTGGTGCCAGCAGGGGGGTAACCGGGAATACCACCGGTGGCGGGTATAATTTGATCTCCTATAACTCTTCAGGGGTGTGAGTTTCGATGAAAACAGATATACGAAAAGATGAATCAGGGGTTTCAGAAGCGATCGGGTTTATTCTGGTATTTACGATTGTCATTCTGGGAATTTCAATTGTGACACTCTATGGATACCCCGTGCTTGCAGATGCGCGAATCAGTTCAGATGAGAAGATTATGGAGCAGAATATGATTGTCCTCCAAAATGACATCAAGATTCTGACCAGAAACAATGTGCCGTACCGTGATACGACCATCGGGGTGTCGGGTGGCAGCCTGTTTGTGACCAATTCAACGGAGGCAGAGAATGCGGGCGGTGAATATTTCACGCTGACGTATGATGTGGCTAGTGTGACTGTCTTTTCAGATGTGTACTATCCAGGATCGCTGGAATTCGTCTCCGATGAAGGGACGGCGGTGATCTCGGTAGCCAATGGCGCAGTGGTCAAACGTCAGCTGGATCAGGATGGTTCGAGCATGGTCTCTGATCCCCGCTGGTTTTATGATGAGAGGGAGGGGACCCTTGTCATCTTTATGACAAACCTGACCTCACCACGGCCGATGACCCTCGGTGGCATCGGGACTATACAGATGGCGATGCTTAAACCCCCTGCGGTCCACGACTTTGGTGACTCCGGAACCGTGGAGATAGAATATTTCCACGACTCGACTGATGATTTTTCACGAGCATGGGAGAACTATTTGACCGGTCCTTATATCGTGCAAAGTGGTTTCTTGAAGGTAGTCTCAGGAAATCCAGATGTCTACCAGCTGAATGTCGACCGCCTGGTCATAAAAGAGTATACAGTTGAGATCCTGGGAATATAATCCCTGAATCATTTTTGATTGTCTGTTGTGCTTCAGCCATTTTTCCGCTGCATCCATGATGTGACACGGGTTCACACATCAATTCCCAGAAATGCCTGAGGACAAAAACCTTTTTGAATCGTTCAGATTCAGAAATGTCTGTTCTACTGGACGCACTCTTCGTACGGTCGAATATGACGCGTTCCTAAAAAAGAATATTTGGATAAAATGCCGGAGGTTATATCCAGAATTATGTATATTCAGAGATATTTATTGCGCTGCAGCCATTCCCGCTGTGGCCGGGTGTACCGGTATATGATGTCGCACTTTTCGTCCTGAAATGCCCACGGCACGACAATTAACACATCGCCTTCACGAATCCAGACCCGCTTCTTGATCTTCCCCTTAATGCGTCCGGTCCGTGTGATTCCGTCAAAGCAGCGCACCCTGATATGGTTTGCACCAAGCATGAGATCTGCTTCCGCAAACATCTCCTTATTTCTTTTATTGGGCAGTTTCACCCGCACGATTGCAGGTTCTTCGGCCTGCCCGCTCTTTTTTCTGTTTTGGTTTGCCAGAAGACTCACTCCTTTTATATATATGTGTCCTCTTCTGATAAAAAGGTCATCCATGATGGTGGTTGAAAAAATATCCTTGAGTATGCCTTTTTCTTTGCAATTGATGGCCATATCGTCGATGATCTGACAGGACTACCTGCGGCTGAGACACGGCCGCCCTCCTCCCGGTCCACCCGTGGTACCGCCTTTTTCTCTTATCCGGTGCCTCCAATTGCATAGTTCCGGGCTGGGCATGAAATTTTGGCTTCCTCACAGTCCTGCGCGGGATGGTGCGAAAAAACGCCGGACCGGTAAATATCCGGGTGCTGAAATGTGTTATGCCAATTGTATTAGCCAATTGTATTACTATTATGGGTGGATGATTCCTTTCTGTCGACTACACCGGTGTCCATCCTTCCGCGCCTATCAGGGGAACAAACCGCACTGCACCATGATGTGAGACGGTCAGGTCGTCTCCTGTTTTATGGATACAGGTCAGTACCTGCAGATCCCTGTCTCCGACCGGAAGCACCATTCTGCCGCCGTCAGCCAGAAGTGCCGTTAGTGAGGGCGGCACATCCGGTGCTGCAGCAGTGGTGATAATGGCATCAAAGGGGCCCTCGCTCTCCGGCAATGCCGTCCCGTCCCCGGTGATGACGATGACACCTTCCACGCCCGCATGCATCAGGTTCTGTTGTGCAAGGAGGGCAAGTTCGGGAATCCGTTCTACTGCTGTGACCCGGCAGCCTATCCGGGCGAGGACTGCTGCCTGATAACCGGATCCCGCCCCGACCTCCAGCACTCTGTCACCGGGTTTTGGCTTAATCAGGGCGGTCATCATTCCCACGATATACGGCTGAGATATGGTGGCCCCATATCCGATGGGAAGCGGGCAGTCATCGTAAGCGTCATCCTGCAGGTTTTCCGGAACAAAAAGGTGGCGTGGCACGCGGCGCATAGCATCGAGGACTACCGGGTCTGAGACTCCCCGGGCTGCAATCTGCCTGTCAACCATATGGTTGCGCTGGGCAGTATACCAGATGTCTTCTCCCATCTGCATGGTATCTCCTCCTGAATCACTAATATCCTCTTTCCTGCAGGGATGAGACAGGTAATTGGCCTCTCGCGGCGCCTGTGTCACACCGTCAGGAGTGTCTGACCAGGGCCTGCGGGATTATATAATGTCCGGGATGCCACTGTTTCCCGGTCCCTGATGTGTCTCCCGCACACCCGATGCAGTACAGCAGGACCTGCTTATTTGGTTGCTTATTTTGGTGGATGCAGGCAGAACCATCCGCCCGTAAGCGCATACTTCTCTGCAACCTCACAGTTCGGGCAGTTGCAGCCCTTGCTTTTGCAGTCTGCTTTTTTTGTCGTACCGCGTGCACAGAAGAGTGCGTGCGGTTCCGTGTCCATGAGTTTGTTCTCCTGGAATGTCGGACAGGGTCCGCAGAATCGTTTACAGATCTCCAGATTCTCAGGTGTGTCTGGTACTTTCATCTATTCCCCCCTTCCACTCAGTGAATGGATACCCTACCTCCTCCGTTATAATATTTAAAATGTGGATGCACCGGTTCAGCGGGTGCATCACACATACTCAGGTGTCATATCACCGGACATACCGTATGCCGGGTGATTTTTGCCAGCGCCCGTTCTGGCGCTCTGGTGCCCCCTTTTTCAGGACACGGGGACCAGGCTGATTTTCTCTCATTTATCTGCGCCGAATAGGTATCTCTTCCAGATCTCAGGGGTCATCTCCGGCGGTGTGTAATACTCAATCGTCCCGGCGGTAAAGACCAGAAGAACGAAATCCGGGTTATCGATCGATCCAAAATATTCCGCAAACATCGGGTTCCAGTAGCGTTCTTTTGTTTCCCGGTCTTCATGCACTTCTGCCTTGGCACGAATCCCGACATACGGGTCGGTAAATTCCTTCCCTGACCATATTGAGATAGCAGCCTCCGGACGTGCCTTCAGTTCTTCAACCTTGCGGGTGCTCTTCATGGTCCCTGCAACCAGGGTCATATCATCATATCCACTGAGTGCCATGAAACGCACTGCAGGCCGGTCTCCTGCTATGGTGGCAACTGCGCCTACATGTATGCCCCCAATCACACCGATGATCTTCTCTGCCAGTTCCATGGTGACCCTACTCGCAGAGTGGAAATAAATAGATGTTGGCGGCAGGTAGTGTGGACAGGTACCGGAATACCCGGCCCGGGGTGGATTTCACGCCATATCCGGTGTGGACAGCGGGATAAAGGCCCGATGGCATACGTGGTCCCTGGGAGCAGGAGGTCTGGTCTGGTCGTACGGGATGGGTCAGAAGATATTATCGTACGGCAGAAGTATATGTGCCCGGGTGGGTTCCGTGTGGGATCAGGATGATGTGGTGATAATTCGCGCGGTGTATTCCGAATCTTTGTCTGACCTGAGGTATGAATCTTTGATTCCGGTCTGCAGATTTTTGTCATTTAGGCTGCATGAAGCGCATTAACCGTTTTGGTTTGTTTCCGTTGATTTCACAGATTATGCCGGTGAGCCATAACCGACTGCGGGACTTTGCCTAATTGTGGTCGTCCGGGGTCATATTGGCATCTCCTCAATACAATATATAATGAAGTACTGGCGCGCATTATAATAGAATGGAAAACTTTTTTCGCTTCTCGACATTTCCCATATCACCGGAAATAATCAAGGCAATAGAAGATATGGGATTCGAAGAGCCCACACCGATTCAGGTGCAGGCAATCCCCCCCATTCTTGAAGGAAAGGACGTGACCGGACAGGCACAGACCGGTACCGGAAAGACCGCAGCATTCGCCATTCCGGCACTTCATGCTGTTGACCTGACCTCTACAAAGACACAGGTTATCGTACTCTCACCGACCCGTGAACTTGCGATCCAGACCGCAGAAGAGTTCAACCGGCTTTCAAAATACATTAGGAAAGTTCATATTCTTCCCGTCTACGGCGGCCAGCCGATTGAACGCCAGTTCCGCGCACTGAAAGTGGGTGTACAGATTGTTGTCGGCACCCCCGGGCGTGTGCTGGATCATCTGGACCGTGGGACACTCTCCCTTGACAATGTAAAGATGGTGGTCCTGGATGAGGCCGACCAGATGCTTGACATGGGATTCAGGGAGGACATTGAGAAAATTCTCGCAGAGACCCCGAAGGAGAGACAGACTGTGCTCTTCTCTGCAACAATTCCCGCACCAATCAAGGAGATCTCACGCCGGTTCCAGAAGAACCCCGAGTTCGTGCGTGTGCAGCACCGTGAACTGACGGTTCCGCAGATTGAGCAGCTCTACCTTGAAGTGCGCAACCGGGAAAAGAACGAAGTGCTCTGCCGCATCCTTGAGATGTATGATCCTGAGCTCGCACTGGTCTTCTGCAATACCAAGCGTGCTGTAGACGAACTGATGACCCAGCTGCAGACCAGAGGATACTTCTCAGAAGCGCTTCATGGCGATATGAAACAGTCGCAGCGTGACCGGGTAATGGCAAAGTTCCGCAGGGGTGCAATTGACGTCCTTATTGCAACTGATGTTGCAGCACGTGGCATTGATGTGGACGATGTGGACCTTGTCATCAACTTCGATGTTCCGCAGGATGTGGAGTACTATGTGCACCGGATCGGACGGACAGCACGGGCAGGACGAGAGGGACGTGCGATTACCTTTGTCGGCCCGAAGGAGATCTACAAACTCCGGTCCATCCAGAAGTATGCACATATCACAATCACTGCTATTCCTCTCCCCACTGCCCGGGACGTTGAACGGACCCGTATGCGCAATCTGATAGAGAAGATCAAGGAGAGCTCTGATGATGGTGACAATGAAAAATATGTGGAGATCGTCGAGCAGATCATGGTTGACGGCTACACCTCCCTTGACATTGCCGCAGCGCTGCTGAAGATGAAACTGGATACCGGTTCCGATGCGGATGAGAGCTCCTCGATTCAGGCAGATAGTTTTGGCCACTCAGGCATTGTTCAGCTCTGCATGAACCTCGGCAGGGAAGACCGTATCCGGCCAAAAGACATTGTCGGCGCGATCACGGGAGAAACAGGCATTACCGGCAAGGAGATTGGCGCCATCAGCATCTTTGACACCTACTCCCTGCTGGAAGTCCCCCAGGAAAAGGCAAAGCAGGTCGTTGAGGGAATGGTTGGGAAATCTATCGGCGGGATTAAACTTGTCAATGGGAAAACTCTCGGCTTTGACTGCCCAAAGAACGAAAGATCCCGGAAAAAACGGTATTAAATTTGATTTTTAGCCGGTGAAACCAGACAGGGGCAGGCTGCCCCTGTAATACACTGGTTATTCCGTTTTTCCCATAGACTCTTTTTTCCTGGTACCTGCACCAGCCCGGTTTTACATTGCCTCAACCCGGCGGAAGCGAAAGATTATCCGCCAGTCCTGCTGTTCCCGGAGGGTGACCTCGTTCATCTCCTCAAGATAGTCACAGAGATCTTTCATGTTCTTTGCATGCTGGATCTGGTTTCTGATAGCCGTGATATGGCGGACAGTGTGTGCATAGCGTTCGGCATTGCGCTGGTATTCCCGCTGGAGACGGAGTGCAGCAATGGCTGAACCAACTGCAGGGAGGGTGATGGTAAAAAAGGCAAGAATCATCGGTATGCGAAACGGGTATTCCGTTTCCCAGTGGCCGATTCCGGTTGCATGCAAAACCGCGAGGATGAGAGTGATGGAAAAGATTGCCACACCGGCACGGGTCAGAAGTGTGAGGCTGCGGCGTGCAGCATTCCCTGCCCGTTCATAGTGTCTCAGGCGGTTTGTAATCCAAGCAGACCGAAAAAAGTTCTTGATGGGTACATACGGTGTATCAAGGCGACAGAACTGGATCGGTCGTGAGCCCATAATCTCTTCAAACGCCATGACCATCCAGTCGTTTGGGCGGTGGGCAAGGCTCATATGAGGTGGCGTATCCGGCTTTTCACACTGGATGCAGATGATGCAGAGGAAAAATGCAGCACGCAGGCGTTCTGTGAGAAAGTTGTAGTCAATCCAGCGGCGGTGATAATCACCGTGGCGTGACGTATACATCAAAAGAATGATCAGTGAGATCTCAAACACTTCCAGCCAGACCAGCCATGGCAACTCCGGGAGAAAGAGGGTCTGGAATGTGATGGTTGCAACGGCAAGGGCGGCAAGCAGGGAGACGCATGTACCTGTCCATGTATGCAGGCGCTGGTACTTATTTGCCAGAATGCGTGTCCGGGTGAAATATGGGAGTAAAGATCCATAAATCGGCTCCAGAATCTCGTCGTTCAGTGATGCCTTCTCCGATTCCCTGCGCAGAGATGAAAGATACCGCTGGTATGTGGTGATATACAAATCGGGGTTGATATCTTCCTTATTATACTGGTTGAGCTCTGCATAGGAATCAAAGATCATGTCGTCATGGGCCAGTTCATAGTGGCTGCCGTTCACCGGATTTACTGCAATGATAGTCCGCCCGTGATTGCGGGCAAGATCGAAGACACTCCCCGGCCGGTAGAGGTCAGCACCGGGTTCCCATTCTCCGACAAGGAGCGCCAGCGTGCACCAGTCGATGATCGCATCATGGACCGGGTTGTATCCGGGGGTTGCGTCTTCTTCATGAATTATTTCAATATCATGATCTACATCCCCTTCAAACGGGCAGAGGCTTTTATCCGGTTGATCCTTGCCACAATATATCAGGGCTATCTCCGGGGGGCGGGCGCCCTCCCAGATACTGTCTGCAAGGAGGGCCTCAAGGATGATGTGCTCCGGCCCTGCCTGGTGGGGAAGGAAGAACCGGTAGGAATGAGGTGTACCGGCGAGAACATTCTCGAGGCGAAGAAACACATTTTTTATTGTCTCCAGAACAGGGCCGGCAGTGAAGTGGTGCTCTGTGACGATGAGGCCAACCTGTACGGATGCAGCGAGGGGGCCAGGCGGATACATGGAATCCCGGGACGAAGTGATTGTCTCTGCATTTCTCTGGCGGAGTTTCCTGTGTTCCGTACGTTTCTTCATTTCTCTAGTGTATCCTCCTTTTTGAATGGCAATAAAGGTTTCACGTGAAAACCGGCGAGATCAGTGTGCATATCTTTCGATATTTCTGAATACTCTTTTGGTGTCGTGACGGTTTTGTATCCAAAGCACTGCTTGTCACCCCCACTTTCCTTCGCCGGAAAAATCCCCGGATTTCTTGGGTAAAGGTATTTCTTCTCTGCCGGAAATCCAGACTATATCCCAAACAGCATGAGAGGGAGAGAATGACATATGAGCGGAAAAGGCGGCGGAACCGGCGGGGGGACAGGCGCGAATACAGGTGGGAATACAGGTGGGGGAACGGGTACCGGTAGTGGAGGGGGAGGAGTTGCTGCAAATCTCATTCCCCGTGCGGCAGGGTTTGCGTATGCAATTATAGTGGTATTTGCGCTTGCAATACTCTGGTATACCGGGAAAATAAATCGGAAAAAGGCGTTTGTTTTTTTACTCATCTCCACAGCACTGGGATTTCTGATCTTTGCTCCTGTTGCGCCGCATAACTTCCAGCAGTTGATTCTCCGGGACGCTGTATCGCTGGGCGCCTCCCTCCAGGTGGCAGCTGCCGGGTTGACTCTGATGCTGATTCTCTCTTTGGTGTTCGGGAGAATATTCTGCGGGCATATCTGTCCGGCCGGTGCCGTTCAGGAGCTTGCCTCCCTCGTTCCCCTGCCCAAATGTGGACAGAACGGGAAGTTGATGTCTCTGGGTATCCGGGCGGTTGTTTTTGTGATTGTTCTTGCAGCGGCGTTCGGGTGGTCTGTCGGAATTATCGATTATTTTGGCCTCAAAGAGTTCTTTTCATTTGATGTGACGTCTGTTCTCTTCTATGTCTTTCTCGGGGTGCTGCTTCTCTCAATGGTGGTATACCGGCCATTCTGCCGGTTCATCTGCCCGTACGGGCTGCTTTTATCCCTCACCGCGGCGGTGAGCGCCTTCAAGTTCCGGCGGACAGATACCTGCATTCAATGTGGACGCTGTGAGCGGGCCTGTCCCACCGATGAAGCGAAGGTGGGCGACCGGAAATCGGAATGCTATATGTGCGGCCGGTGCGTTGAGGTCTGCCCGGTAGCCGGGGCCCTCGTATACCGGCGTTCAACGGGCAGATGGTCGGCAGCAGGCATCCGGGATGAGAAGGAATAGGCAGGAAGAAATTTCATTGCATTTTTCCTTTTTCTGATAGAACGGGATTATTCAGTCATCTCTTTGCCTCTGCCGGGAATCTGGATGGAACATACTCTGCGACAGGTCATCATGGGATCGGAGGGGTGCTTTTTGTTATGTGTTCCTGCCGGTTTTCTTCGATGCAATGGCATCTGCCGCGAGTGCAGCGGTTGAAAAAGCTGCCTGCAGGTTATACCCGCCGGTGTCGCCATCGATGTCTGTCACCTCCCCGATGCAGAAGAGCCCGGGCACTGTTTTTGCTTCCATGGTCTTCTGCCGGATGGCATCACGTGCCACCCCGCCCCGTGTTGCCATCGCCGTCGCATACCCTTCTGTTCCTGCCACCGTGGACGGGAAGTCTGTCAGATGCCTGATGAGGGTGTTTCGGTTTGGTTTGGTGAGATGGGCGCAGGTGGCATCACGCGGGATGCCGGAGAGTTCAAGCATGCGGAGGAGAAACCGGACGGGTATACCTTTCTCTGTGAGCACAGTCTTTACCTGTCGGTTTTTTCCATCTGTGATGGCGTCGGTCAGCTCCTTTCTGGCATGGTCCTGACCCGTGGCGGCTATAAAACCCACGTGCAGGCTGTCTCCGGGACGGACATACCGGGAGATATGCAGGGCACCGGGGCCGGAAAAGCCGTTTACCGTGAGGATGATGTCCCCGGTTACCTCCCGTATTTTTTTGTTCTCCCGGTAGAGGGAGAGCGGGACACCATCGAATGATATACCGGTTAAATCACGGAAGGGATAGTCCCTGATGATGATGGCAGCGAGTGCCGGGCCTGTCTCGGTGACCGGCAATCCCAGCATACCGGCGAGTGTGTATCCGTCTCCCGTCGACCCGGTCGCCGGGTAGGAGGCCCCGCCGGCTGCGAGCACGACATGCTCTGCAATATATACGGCATCTCCTGTCCTGACTGAGAAAAGGCCGTCTTTATGATCGATTGCCCGGACAGGCTCCCCACACCGGACTTTAACTCCCGCACGGTCGCACTCTGCAAGAAGGATGGAGAGGACATCCTTTGCGGTCCCGTCTGTGGGAAAGTATTTGCCGTTTTCATCGGGGGTAAAGAAGAGGCCGCGGTCTTTGAAAAATGCCAGCAGGTCAGAATTGGTGAAGTTCATCAGGGCAGGGCGGAGAAATTTTCCGCCATCCCCGTAATGTGCCGTAAACTCAGCCATTGATCCGGTATGGGTGAGATTGCACCGGCCCGCTCCTGTGATGCAGAGTTTTCTCCCGCAGGAAGGCATCTTCTCGAGGACCAGGATGCGCCGGTTGTTCCCTGCGGCACGGCAGGCACAGAAGAGCCCGGCAGGGCCGCCTCCGATGATGATGGCGGTATATAGTCTGTCTGTTCCGGCACTGTCAATGCCTTTGGCACTATCTTCTGATGTCATATCTGGTGGGAGAGTAGTCTTTTGTGTTTATGCAGTATTACCCCGCAGGTTCTGCCGCCTGCCGGGGGTCGGGGCCGACCGACCTTTCGCTCATTCTTTTCCGGGGGATGGAACCCGGAATGATGCATGTTTTTTCTCCGTTGCTGCAAACAGTTCATCGCATACCGGGGGGAATTCACGGGACAGGATCTTTACCCCAACTTCTGTTATTCCTCCGGGGGTGGCCACCCGGCTGATGATATCTGCACACGCCGTTCCGGGAATCTCCAGCAGGGCGGCTGTGCCGATGAATGTCTCGCGGGCAAGTGCTTCTGCCTCATCTGCGGGAACCCCAGTCATCCGGGCTGCGGATGCGGCAAATTCACGGACCATTGCCGCAAAGAATGCCGGGGCACAGCTGGTGAGGGTGGTATAGGGCTCGATATCCGGCTCTGAAATGATGACCGGGGTGCCGATGGCCCCGAAGAGGGAGATGACCCGTTCGTGGTCGGCCTGTGTGGTACGATCTGAAAAAACGATGAGTGAGACCCCCTTCAGCTGTTCTGAGGTGACCGAGGGTATCACCCGCGCCACCCGTGCGGGAATCAGGGATTCGAGTGCGCTCAGGGGCACATCCGATGCAACCGAGATGAGCAGTTTGTCTTCAGTCAGGAGGTCTTTTACCTCCTCCATGACCGGCATCACGTCCGGCTGTCTGACACAGAGGAGGATAACATCTGAGTCTTTTACAAGTGTACGGTTGTCGTCTGCGGTCTGTATCCCGGTTTCTGCGGCAATTGCAATACGCGCCTCCGGTGTGCGGTTTGCAGCACAGAGGTTTTGGGGAATTGCTGCACCACCCCTGAGAAATGACCTGATGAGCATGCCCCCCATGCTCCCCGTCCCGATGACTCCTATCTGCCTGTCCATGCTCTCTTTCACACCCTAAGTATACATGTTCTATCAGGTTTAAGGGTGTCTTAGCTGCTGCCGGCCAGACATTCATGGTCATTCATCCTTCCGGCGACATGTCTTTTCCGTCTCCGGTGCAGGCTGTCCGTTTGGCAGCAGATGTGCGTGATATCACGGCGGAATAGTGCTCCCTGCAGGGTACCTTCCACTCTATTCGTTCCCGGATACCCCTGTGACCACATGTTCGTACTGCTTTCCTGCAAAAAAGGAGGTATTCTCATGATATATATACAGGATGATAATTATGCCAGAATCAGATTCCTGCACACCATGACCATTTCAGGTTCTTAGCGGGTTATAGCAGGTGCACATGCCTCTGATCGAAAATGTATTTGAAAAACGGGATGATATTGGTTTGCACCTCAAGGTTGCATGGCAAAGGGTTGTTCATTCAGAATATATGGGTTGTGTTCACGATTTTGTGAGTCAGGTTGCTATCATATGTCTTTCCCGGTGTAAGATGGTGCAAAAATCGAAAATGTGTGTTCCGGAATAACGGGTGAGGTTCTCCTCTCTAAAAATCTCCTGAAATGCCTGTTGTCTATCTTGTAGATTGCTGCCCCTAATTTTTATCAATGTGGATATCTCATTCCGGCTTTTTTGCTTACATGAGTTGCTATACCGGTATTTTGAGGAGAATATCGTGCCTTGTTTATATCCTCAGTACTCAATATATGTTCATGTACACTCCCCTGTCAGGGACGTATGAAAACGGTGGGATATCATGAATGGAGGGGAGCGACTGAGGAGATCCATTGACTCATATTTCGGCATTCAGGAGGCGGGAAGCACTATCCGCCGGGAATGCATGGCAGGGTGTATCACCTTCATCGCGATGGCCTATATCATCATTGTCAATCCCTCCATTCTGAAGGATGCCGGCATGCCCTTTGGTGCGGCCATGGCGGCAACCATTCTCACCGCTTTCTTTGGGACCCTTGTCATGGGGATTTATGCAAACCGTCCGTTTGGGGTAGCGCCGTATATGGGTGAGAACGCATTTGTCGCCTATACAGTATGCGGAGTGCTGGGATACTCCTGGCAGACTGCATTGGGGGCCATATTCGTTTCCGGTGTTCTTTTTACCCTCCTGACGGTAACAAAGTGGCGGGTTGTGTTTACCGGGGCTGTCTCGGTCTCTATGAAGAATGCAATTGCGGCAGGTATTGGCCTTTTTATCACATTTGTTGGTCTAATCCAGAGCGGCATCATAACGACCGGCGTGGAAGGCGAACCACTGATGATTGGAGACCTGCAGGATCCTGCACTGATCGTTGCCGTAGCAGGGTTTCTCCTGATTGGCGTCCTTATGGTTCGGAAGGTGCATGGAGCTCTTTTGATAGGAATCATTGTAACTGCCCTGCTTGCATTTATCTCCGGTGTTGCACCCCCTCCTGAGGCTGTTGTGTCATTGCCTCCGTCTGTTGCAGAGACATTTCTCCAGCTGGATATCGCAGGGGTCTTTACCTGGGGTATGTTTGCCGTGGTGCTCTCTGTCTTTACCATGGACCTTCTGGATACGATGGGAACGCTTATTGGTGTGTCCGCACGTGCCGGTTTTCTTGATGAAAACGGGAACCTTCCGCACGCAGAGAAACCCTTTCTGGCTGATGCGCTCGCAACCACGGTGGGGGCTCTCCTCGGGACGACAACCACCGGTGCATATGTGGAGTCTGTAACCGGAATTGAAGCAGGAGGGCGGACCGGACTGACGGCTGTGGTTGTGTCTCTTTTGTTTCTCGCAGGACTCTTCTTTTATCCCCTCTTTATTGCCGTTCCTCCACAGGCAACCGGAGCTGCTATGGTCTTTATCGGACTGATTCTCATGACATCAGTAGGAAATATCCGGTTCGATGATTACACTGAGTCCGTCCCTGCATTCATTGTTATCACGATGATGGCCTTCACCTACAATATCGGGGTTGGTCTCTGTGCAGGATTTGTCCTCTTCCCTTTTTTTAAAGTCATATCCGGGAGATTTCGTGATGTGTCACCTGCAGGGTGGCTCCTCTGTGGGTTGTGCCTGCTCTTCTTTGTCTTTTATCCGTACTGAAGGGACACCGGATTCCGGTGCTTCTGTCGAACTGGCGTTGCCCACATAGAAAAACAACTTTGCCCGTATGGATTTTAAATGCCGGTCCGTGATATGCTGGTTTGAGAAGGTTCTGATTCTTCAGCCCTCCTCATCGGTGAGCATGAATCATAAAAATGCGTGAGATGGTCCTGGTATTTCGTTGTTACTGATGTCTGCTCTCGACCGGTGATAAATCATCATATTATACCCTTGTCGTGGGATTCTGGTGTCAGGAGGTCTCTGGCCGAGATGGATATCCTTGTGGCAGTGGTGCAGGAAGTCTTTTTGTGTATCAGGTAAAGAAGGATTTTTTCTTCTGTTTTCCTCTCTTTTTCTCATGTACACAATTGTGTCACTTCAGCGTTCAGAATCTCCTGTTTTCCGGATGATAATGAGTCGCCACTCCGTTCCATGCATCCCGATGGTGGTCCAGTAGGCTTCTTTCTGCACGACTCTTCCAAAGCCGGTGTCATAGAATGCATACGTGTCATAGCCTGACCAGTTGCCGGCATAGTGGCGTGCAAAGTCGGGTATTTCCGGGAATCCCTCATAGAGAGATTCATTAAAGGTCTCTTTCCCTATTTCCTCCGGGTCTGCATCATAGAGAACCCGTCCGTTTGTCTGGGCTGCCATGATGGTATATGGGGTGCCTTCCACGGCAGGCTCTGCATACCGGCCGATGATTTCATCCGGTGCAAATGAGAGGCTTACAAGCCCTGTCAGGCAGTCATTGCCGGTGAACACCGGGTATTCGATGACAGAGGCATAGCCGCCCTGTTCGAGAGGTATAATGTCACTCATCAGTGCCTGTCTGGTGGCAAAGAGCTGCCGAATAACTGTCTGGTTGCCCAGATTCTTTCCGATGATTGTACTGGTCTCTGTTGCCGGCAGTCCTGAGAGGACGGTGCCGTCCCTCCCAACGATGACCACGGTTTTGCCGGAGGGGTCGGCATAGAGGAGTGTTGTCAGGGGAACGTAATTGCAGGCACATGTGGCGTCAAGCCCCATATCTGAGAGTTCCGTGGCTGTCTCTGCCGCTGTTTTGTCAAGTGCGGACAGCCGGGTATTGATATCACCCTGGAGTGTACCGAGGATCTGCAGCATTTCTGCATGTGCTGCGGCATCATCGTTCCCGGAGGGTGGTGACTGCGGTGACGGCACTGACTGGAGGCACCCTGCGGTAAGGACAATTGATGAAATGAGAAGTGCGATGATACATGCACGAAGAAACGGGGTACTGCATCCGTGGTCTGCTTTCACCCAGAAATATTTGAAAAAAAGTGATTTATTCCTTTTGCCGGTTTGTCACCGGAAATCCCATAGACGTCCTGTTTATACCCTGCACAAATCAGCATATTCATCTCTTCGGCGGGAAAAGCCTGTAGTATATGGCATCCCCCCTTCTCGCATTGATATTTTCGTTCTTTATTCCCGGTCTGGGACAGTTTTATACCGGACAGTTTCTGAAAGCAATTCTGCTCTTTGTTGCAGCAGGTATCCTGGCATTCTTCTGGTTCACGCTTATTGCAATCCCGCTGTATGTCGTCGTATGGATCTATTCCATGTATGATGCCTACACGGAAGCACAGCACGTCTGAGAGAAACAGTTTCCTGCGCCTGCCATGCAATCAGGAAACACGGAAATGCTGTGTCTTTGATGCTTATGGGAGGGGGACAGAAGGCTCTTCTCTCCCTGCGCCTGTAACTACCTCCCTGTTCTCCTGCCTGAGGCATTTACGTATCATCTCCTTCAGGCGGTACAGGGTCTGTGTCTCTGCAAAATCCCTGCCTTCCCAGCGGATGATCCCGTTTTTGTCGATGAGATAGAGGTATGCCGATGACTGATCGGTGATCTCAAGCGGGCGGGTGAGTTCGGATGCAGTGCTGTAGATGGTCATCACATAGTCATGGTCTGCTTTCGGAATGCCTGAACGCATCCCTCCGTCAATGATTCTTCGCATCGGCCGCCAGATAGCTGAGCTGATGACGGGAATCTCATAGACTGCAATTGATTCTGAACCACGAAACTCCTTTTTTAAAGGAATGATCCATGAATCGATCATGTCCTGTGCTTCACGGACAAATGCCACGACAATAAGTGCGGGTGCCCCCCTTGCTGCGTCAGGGAGCGTTTTTCTCTTCCCGGAGAGTGTTTCAGCAGTTATCTCCGGGAACCGGAAACCGGTCACCATGGGGGTTGAATAGATTTCCTGTGAGATGAACCTATCGGGGGGTAGTCTGTCATGGTGACAGCCGCAGGGAAACAATTCTTCTGTCTCTGTCACGTTCCCCATCCGTGCATCCATCTGAAGGGACACATGTACTTGTCATGACAGTATTTTTGCATCTGTGGGGAATGCAATCCTTAATCTCTTCTCTTCTGATCCCTTTTTTCTCTGTGACTGGGCAAAGAAAAGCAGATACAGGATCAAATTCCTCATCCGGATGAAGCCTGCAGTTCTTCCAGCCGTTTTTTTACGGCCGCCACATGGCCCGTCACCCGTACATGCGGCCAGACTTCCCGGATGATGCCATCCGGACCGATGATATAGGTAGTCCTGACAATACCCAGTATTTCACGTCCGAGGATTTTTTTGGGCTGCCATGCTCCGTATTTTTCTATGACTGTGTGTGATTCATCGGAGAGGAGGATAATCTTCAGACCATGCGTGCCGGCGAATTTTGCATGACTTTTGCATGAATCGGCACTTATTCCAATGATTTCCGCGTTAATCCGGGAGAATTCTTCGAGCTCTTCATTGAAGCCTTTTGCCTCGGTTGTGCATCCGGGGGTATTATCCTTTGGATAGAAATAGAGAATAATCCATTTTCCGGCAAATGTGGTCAGGCAGATTTCGGTATTGTCTTTGTCCGGAAGACAGAATGCGGGTGCCGGGGTTCCGGCGTTATGTACTGCCATGATGATTCACAAATGGATTACCCTACGTGATACTATATATAGATGGTTCTCTGTTCTCAATTGTTCTTGTCATTTTTTCAATTCTGCATGACGGATCCTGATACATATTGTATGGAGAGAATTGTGGAATTCTGTTTTTTTAACCCATTTTATCCTTTTGCTGCCGGATGTCTGCGGCATACATTCTATACATTATCACAGAATAAATCATATGAATATTTTATATGTAAAATTATGTATGACTAATTCCGCAACACTTTTTTAGTTATGCTACGAAATATGAAATTAGTGTGACTTGATCGTATGAAATATAATGGAATATTTATTGCCGCTGTATGCGGCCTGCTTCTCGCTGTGGCACTCTGTGCAGGGTGCACCAGCACCTCGTCATCCGCAGCCATACCTGCCGGAGATGAAGCCGCATCCGGTGAGACGATGACCATCACAGACGGGATGGGCAGAAGTGTAACCGTCCCCGCGTACCCTGAGCGGGTTGTCTGTTCCGGCTCCGGCTGTCTGCGTTATCTGACCTATCTGCAGGCAGAGGACCGGGCTGTCGGGGTGGATGATATGGAGATAAAAGAGAACATCTTTGATGCACGGCCGTATGCCATTGCAAACCCACAGTTCTCCTCCCTGCCGATGATCGGTGAATTCCGCGGAAATGACGACCCCGAAAAGATTGTCGCCTGCAATCCGCAGGTGATCTTCAAGACCCAGTGCATTGAGGCATCCGAGGCTGATGAGCTGCAGGAGAAGACCGGCATTCCGGTGATTGCCCTGCAGTATGGCGATCTGGGGGCCAAACGGGCTGATCTGGACCAGTCACTCCGGACGATGGGCACCATCATGGGCACAGAAGACCGTGCTGAAGCCGTGGTCACCTACCTTGACAGCCTCACGGCAGACCTGAACGCACGGACTGGGGGCATTGCAGACGGGGACCGCCCGACCGTCTTTGTCGGCGGCATCGCCTACCGCGGCCCGCATGGCTTCCAGTCAACCGAGCCTGCCTATCCGCCGTTCACGTTTGTCAATGCCCGTATGCTCTCTGAAGGGCCTGATACCGCACATGCTGATATCGCACAGGAGAAGATCATCGCCTTTGACCCTGAGGTCATCTTTGTTGACCTTTCCACTCTCCAGACCGCACCCTCAGCCGTCGATGAACTGAGAGACGACCCGTCATACGCCGCGATGACTGCCGTGCAGGCAGGCGAGGTGTACGGTGTGCTGCCGTATAACTGGTATTCCATTAACCATGGTTCAGTGATGGCCGACGCCTACTTCATCGGCACCGTGCTCTACCCGGATGCATTCTCAGACGTTGACCCGGCAGAGAAAGCAGATGAGATATACGCATTCCTTGTGGGAGAACCGGTCTTTGATGAGATGGACAGTCTTTTCGACAGAAAGGCATTCAAACGGATCAGCATGGAATGACCAATACATCTTTTTTTCTAAAACGGGTGGCAGAGATGACAGGTTTTTTTGTGCAGTTCTTTCCGCCTGCTATCCGGGGGTGGCCTGATGCATTTTGCTGACGGCAAAATACCGGAAGGCTATATCACATACACCCGCCGGAAGGTGGCGGTTATTGGAGCAGGCGTTCTGGTGCTTTTGCTGCTGCTTGTGGTCTCCATTGCGGTCGGTGCTGTTGACATTCCCATTCGTTCTGTTGTCGGGACTCTCACCGGAATGGCACCGGATCCGCTCTATGACCGGATCATCTGGAATATTCGCCTGCCGCAGGCGCTTGCTGCTATAGTGGCGGGAACCGGCCTTGCGATTGCCGGGGCGGGGATGCAGTCCGTTTTGAGAAATCCGCTTGGATCACCGTTTACCCTGGGTATCTCCCATGCAGCCGCATTCGGTGCCGCATTCTCAGTCATCATTCTCGGAACCGGCACCATGCGCAGCAGCGGCGCTGACGCAATTGCACTCAATAACCCATATATCACCACCATCTTTGCCTTTCTCTTCTGCCTTATTGCAACCGGCATCATCATCGCGATATCCCGTATCCGGGCTTCATCGCCTGAGGTGATGGTGCTCGCAGGCGTTGCCATCGGTTCGCTTTTTACCGCAGGGACGATGTTTCTGCAGTATTTTGCCGATGACGTGCAGCTTGCAGCGGTCGTATTCTGGACGTTCGGTGATGTGGGCCGGGCCGGGTGGAATGAACTGATTGTGATGGCCGTCGTTGTCACAGCAGCAATCATCTATTTCGTCCTGAAGCGCTGGGACTACAATGCGATTGATGCCGGTGATGAGACGGCAAAAGGACTGGGTGTAAATGTGGGGCGTGAACGCATTGTGGGGATGCTTGTAGCCTCGTTTGTCACCGCGGTCATCGTGGCGTTTCTGGGTATTATCGGGTTTGTCGGTCTTGTATGTCCCCATATGGTCCGGCGGTTAATCGGTGACGATCACCGCTACCTGATCCCCGGGACCTGTGTCTGCGGAGCACTCCTGCTGCTTGCCTCTGACACGGCCGCCCGTCTGATACTCGCCCCCCATATCCTCCCGGTTGCCATCCTCACTGCATTCATGGGAGCTCCGATCTTTCTGTATCTCATCATCCGGGGGCGGTCACAGTGATTCTTGACATTCATGATGTCTCGTTTACCTACCGCAGTTCAGATGTGCTGCATGATGTCTCCTTTTCCGTCCAGCCGGGAGAAGTGGTCTCCATTCTCGGGCCAAACGGGGTAGGGAAGACCACGCTTCTGCGCTGCATCAATGCGATTCTTGCACCGAAGGCCGGTGCTATCCTTGTGGGCGATGACAACATCCTCTCCCTCTCACGTATGGAGGTGGCACGACGCATCGGATATGTGGCACAGCAGTGCGAGAAGGCACGTCTGACCGTCTTTGATGCCATTCTCCTGGGTCGGCGCCCGCATATGGGCTGGAATGTCTCTGACACCGACCTGAAGATTGTTGAATCTGCAGTCCGGATGCTGGAGCTTGAGAGTCTTGCCCTGCGCTACACTGATGAGATGAGCGGCGGGGAACTCCAGAAGGTGAGTATTGCCCGAGCCCTTGTGCAGGAACCACGGCTTCTGCTCCTTGATGAGCCGACAAGCAGTCTGGACCTGAAGAATCAGATCGATATCCTCTCCACCATACAGGGGGTCGTGAAGAGCCACCAGGTATCTGCTGTTATGACGATGCATGACCTCAATCTTGCCATCCGGTTCTCGGACCGGTTTATCCTCCTGAAGGGCGGCACGATCTACGAGGCCGGGGGCCACGATGTCATCCGGGCTGATGTCATCGAAGAGGTGTATGGGCTGCCGGTCCATGTAGAGACGGTTGCCGGTCATCCGGTGGTAGTTCCCGCAAACGGACATACGAATCGTTCCGGAATGGACCATACTCACAGCCACACCTGAGATTTGCATTCTCACATGCTCCACCCCGACAGGGAGTGCATACAATAACCTTTTTTACCATTTTTTGCGCATAGAACAATATGAAATACACGCTGATCGGAGATAATCTTCAGTTTGTCACACTGGAAATCCAGCCTGGCGAGATGGTCTACGCCGAGGCCGGTGCCCTTGTGTACATGAGCGGCAACATCACCATGGATGCAAAGCTTCAGGGCGGGTTGCTGAAAGGGCTCAAACGTACCCTTGCGGGTGAATCCTTTATGGTGACGCATTTTACCAGTGCAGGCGGTCCGGGTCTGGTCTCGTTCGGCGGCAACTGCCCGGGAAAGATTGCAGCGCTTGACATTACCGGAAAGGAGTTCATTGCACAGAAGGATGCATTCCTCTGCGCTGAAGAGAGCGTAAAATGGGAGATTGCATTCCAGAAGCGCCTTGGCTCCACCTTCTTTGGCGGTGAAGGGTTTATTCTCCAGCATCTCTCGGGTGAGGGCATGGTATTCCTGCATGCAGCAGGCGACCTTGTGGAGATTGACCTGAAACCGGATCAGGTGTACAAGGTCTCAACAGCCCATGTGGTCGGGTGGGAGCCATCGGTCACCTACGATATCCAGGCGGTCGGCGGCATTAAGACGGCACTCTTTGGCGGTGAAGGCCTCTTCATGACCACGCTCACCGGACCCGGGAAAGTAATTATTCAGTCAATGACCCTGCCGCAGCTGGCAAATGCCGTGCTGCCGTTCCTCCCTGCCCAGTCATCCGGAGGCGACAGCGGCGGATTCCAGCTGAAGTTCTGATGAGCCTATGACCGAGACAAACAGCCGCCGCAGACGGGCAGGGGGTATCATCCTCCTTGCCTGTGTCATCATCGCAGTTATCCTCTTTGTACTGGCCAATCTGGGCGTCATCGCTGCAGGCCTCTTCATGCTCCTGCTTCTCGCCCTCATCGTCGTCGGCATTATCTGCCTGGGAATCGCGTTCTTCGCTATTCCGATGTATATTATGAAGGATACAACTGTTGAGCCCGGCACATATGAACTGGATGAGGTTGCTCCGGTGAACAAAGGGAACGACCACTAAAAACCTTTTTTACCAATGATTTCTTGGTTGAGGAATGACAATATTCCTTATGCAACCGAGCTGTCCTGTCGTGCTTGTGCATGGGTGGAAGAGTCACCCCGGGGTATGGAAACCTCTCATCCGCAGGCTGGAGGAGGAGTCTTTTGTATGCTGGAACTTCAGCCACAGCGGAC
Organism: Methanogenium sp. S4BF; assembly: GCF_029633965.1. Classification (NCBI taxonomy): domain Archaea; kingdom Methanobacteriati; phylum Methanobacteriota; class Methanomicrobia; order Methanomicrobiales; family Methanomicrobiaceae; genus Methanogenium; species Methanogenium sp. S4BF. Next base: position 2,418,371 of record NZ_CP091277.1, read on the forward strand.
TGCGGGATGCAGGGGCAGAAGAGATTGGCCGTGCCCTGATGGACTTTATTCACACGATGCAGGAGGAGCAGGCATATCACGGACCGGTTGATCTGGTCTGCCACTCTATGGGCGCTGCGGTGGCCCGGTATATGCTGGAGGTGATGGACGGGGCGTCCTGCCGGATTCCGGTGCGGACTCTCATCGGCATCGGCCCTCCGAATAACGGGTCCTCGATGGCGGAACTCTTCAATGATCCCATCCACGGGCCGGAGATCCTCCGGCGGCTGACCGGCACCTTTGTGCCGCGGACCTATGACCCCGCAGAGGACCGGCTGGTACAGGAATTCCGGAGAACCGGGCCCTTTGTGGAGGTGCTGCGCAAGGCAGGCCTGCGCAGGGATATCAGGTACCGGGTGATCGTTGCCGGAAATCTAACGGCCACCCCGGATTTCTTTCCCCTGTTTGGAGGGCAGACCTGGGAATATTCGCCCGACGGGTGGCAGAAGACCGTCCGTGGGGACGGCATTGTTTCCCATGCCGACTCTCTCATCGCGGGTGCTGAGGCGGTACTGCTGCCGGCCGACCCGACGGTGCTGGATGGTGCTCCGGCAGAATACTGCCATGTACGGCTGCCCGGCAACCCGGAAGTGGTTGAACAGGTGATACGGTTTTTGCGGGAGTAATCTTCTGCTTTTTTGATGATTCCGGGTTATATTACGTATGGCTAAGTTAGAAACCAGAGCTTCATATGCATTAGGATATGAGGTCTGATCACTGCTGTCCCATGTCTGTTCTACGGAAAAAGGGGAATGATACAAAAACCCTGTCTTTCCCTACTCAACCGGAGCAAAATCATTCACATCCCACCAGATCTTCATGCGGTGGGAATGGCCCGGCACGATGACCGTATCCCCGTCATGCTGCAGGGACTGCATGATATACTCCCTGAGGAGCTCTTCCTGCCCGGGAGTGGTGACAAAGTGCCGTGGTTTGAAGTATTCGACGGCCTCATCCCCGGTTGCAAACCGGTAGATGTGTTCATAGACAAAATGCTCGACATGCGGGTAGATGCCCATCGCGTAGAGGATGTTGAAGATGATATCGGATTTTGGTGATGAAACGTATTCTGTCCCGTGGAGTTTTGGCCAGAGATCTATTGCCATCGTCTCCCAGGATGCCTCTCCGGCAAACCAGTAGATGTAGACATATTGTGAGGAGGCTGCGCACATCTTCTCTATCGCTGCCTTCATATCAGGGACGTCGAGTGAGAATGAGGCAAAGACCACATCATAGGGTCCGCAGAGGTCCGCTGCCACATCCACATCCTCCCAGCGTTTCTTCACGCAGTCCACGTTGGCAATCTTCTCATCTCTCAGGTTTTCCAGCAGCACGGCAAACATGCCTTCAGATGGCTCAACAGCGGTCACATGGCTGACCTGCCGGGCGATGGGAATGGTGATGGCACCGGGCCCCGCCCCCACATCGCAGACCCGTGATTCGGGTGTCAGGGCAAGCCCGGCAATCGTTCTGTTGACCCGTTCGCCGTTCTTTTCATACGACATCCGGTAGAATTTGCGGGCGGCGTCCTGTTCGTCCCACATGCCGGCACTGTCCTTCCGGTTGTTTATTTCATGGTTCTTCTGCCACTGCTCTTTCCAGCATTCGTTCCAGTCAATGGTATTCTGTGTCATATCTGCTCCTCAGGTGTCAGGGGTGCCTGAATGGCTCCCGGTAAAGGTATGGCGTTGGTCTTTTTCTCAGCACAGGGTGTCTGGCGGCCGACACTTTGTGGCATACACAAAATCTGATTATTCTGAATATGTGTGATTAATTCTATAATAAATAGAATCATTCTCTGCCCTCAGGAATACTGGTTAACGTCTGATGAGTTTGGCCGGAAGGAATGCTCTGCAGGATTGTGAGAACACCGTATATCCGGACTGCTGCGGGATTCAGAGGATTTTAACCTCCTGCAGGAGCCGGTACCTATCCGTTCATTGTGTCGTCCGGCTGAGGGTCGGAGAAGCGGAAGCCTGACTTTGGTTTCTGTCATCTTTTGCCCTTCCCTTTCTTATCAGGTGCCTACCGGGACGGTTTGTCTGCGGAAGCCGGAATCTCCGGGTTCCCCTCTGCCGCTTCACAGATCATTCCGACAATCACAGAAAAGACAATCAGATATGCGGTAAGCACTGTGGTATAGAGGCCTCCGAAATAGAAAATCATCATGGGAAGTAAGGGGAGTTTTATCGATCGAATATAGAGAAATGTGCCGGCAAAAGCGGTTCTCATCCCTTTTTCCCGGAAATCGGCGAGCATTGAATACCAGATATAAACGGGACCTGATGAGATGACGCCTGCAATGATTGCAAGAATCCAACCCTTCATTCCCGATTCTGACCCGAGGTGTTTAGCAATTGCGGTTGGTCTGACAAAGATGTCGATGAGAAACATCAAAACAAATACCAGCACAAGGACAGGGATTATTTGCCGGAAAATCCCGATAAAAGTTTCAAATGCGCGAATGGCAGCTGATCCGTCAATAATGGCAGCGATGCAGTAGATGCCTGCAGCAATACCGAGGAAGATGAGCGGAAAGTGTGGTTCGTTCTCTTTTCTCTCTCTTTTCTGCTCTTTTCCCCCCTCCTGCTTCATAAGAGCCCCCCGAGGACGGAAAGAGTTTCCTCTGTCAGTGCTGCAATGAGTATTGCAAAGATAAACCCTGAGAGGTTGCGTGCAATGGCAAACCGTTTTCCGAGGATATTCATCTCCATCGGCAGGTGGATTGCGCCGATGGTGACCCATGCAACGATGAATGCGGTCACTGCGGTGAGGCTGATACCGGTATTCAGGAGTTCCCCTCCGATGACATAGCTTGTGATCGGGTTCCCGGCAGCAATACTCCCGATCGCCGCACCTGCGACGGGGTCTGCCACCGGATGGCCGGAAAAGACTGTCCCATACCACTCATGTGGGATCACGGTCAGAAGAAGGCTCACCAAAAGCAGTATCCCTATGACCTGCGGAACTACCTGCAGCATGGACAGGTAGGTTTTCTGTGCACTGGCCCGTACATCCATATTGATTCATATCTTCAGGAAGAGAGGGTTAAATGTTTGGGGCTGTCCGCTCACCGATTATCCTGCCTCCGGAATGACAGAACCTGCGCTAAAGAGAAGGACCATGATGATGGGTGGCGGCTGCAGGCAGTGAATACAACATGGTGAGGCTGGGGCAAAAAGATGCACCGGCCTCAAAAAAAAATAGCACCCTGTCTACCAGACTTCCGGAAATGCCATGTTGGTATAGAGGTCTTCAAGCTGTGCTTTATGCCCAGCCTCCATGTTCGAGAGGTTTACGAATAATTTCTTCTGCTCCGGATCTGTACTCAGTTCCGCAAGTTCCCGATACATATCGCGTGCGTCCTCTTCCTTTTTGATTGCAAGGGTGATGCCTTCGATGGGTTTCATATCCGTTGTGAGCTGCGGAACGTCAAGTGTCTCTGAAATCTTGTAGTCCCGTGCCTCATCAAAGTGAAATGATTTAACCGGCTGCGTGAGGAAATCCTCCAGTGTTTCCCGGTGGGTCTGCTCGTCGTTTGCAAGTTCACCAAATATTTTCTTCATGGTCGAATCGGTTGTGCACCTCTCAATCCCCCGATAGAATGTATATGATTCCACCTCGTTTGCGATAGCTCCTGAGAGAATGCTGCGAAATTCTTCTTTTTTCATATCTTGTCCCCCCCTTTGAGGATGGTGGTAATTGTGTGGGTGAGATATATAAATTATTGCCCGGCCGGGTCTGTCGGGCGTCTGAAATGCAGAGGGTTTGCAATACGGGGTATATCCGTCCCTTTTTTTTGAAAGCCATCTAAAAAATGACTTGGTTATATGGGCGATGGCGTCAAAAAAGGCCCCGGATTCCCGTTCCGTCTCTCTGTTCCCGGCCCATGCTCCAGAGAACCGGTACGGATGAGGATGGCCGGGGTATATGTTTATTACTATCATTCGCCATAGTGCAAATTATGAAACCGATCATTCACGCTGCAAAAAGTTTCAATGGAATCCAGGTATCGTTCCTGTCAGGAAATGACACGGTATCCGAACTGTTCAGCTACGAAAACCTGATTGAGATGAAGATCAATGTCGCCGACCTTGTTGAATACCCGGACCGGTATGCTGTGGATATGAATGGCCCGGTTATTGTCAGAACCGATTTCTGTAAACCTGAACTGCATGATGAATGCAAGCCATAAACGTCGGTTGTGCTTACCACCTTTTCCCTGAGCCGGATACGTGCGTTGTCCCCGTCTTCGGGTCATCACGGGATTCTCATTGTTTCCTGCCCGGGGAAGAATGGTTATGCATCCCTTCCGGGTACTCCTACCTCAGGGGCTGATACATCGGTTATTCCCGTGCCGGGTCTGTCCCTGCTCCCCCTCGGGCCCGGTTCCTTTTTTGCAGCGAGTACACAGATGTCCTCTTAAGATCTGTCTGAATAATGGCAGACCTGACGGGGGGTATCCTGTGACGGAGAAGGGTGTGCCGGACTCTCAGCAGAAAAGGTATAAGGCATCGGGAAACAGGTGTGATGAGTGGTATAGCTGAATGCTGGAAATATTTATATCCAATAATAATGGTGGCGATCATTCGGCCCGGCCTGCACGGACTCTGGAATTTGAGAAAAACTGCTGGGTGAACCTGACTGCACCGGACGATGCAGAGATTGAACACGTAGCAGAGCATCTCTCGGTATCTGGTGAACTTCTTCGGGCAGCACTTGATGATGAGGAACAGCCGCGGATTGATTCTGAAGATGACGTTTCCCTGATTGTCATCGACATTCCTGAGATCACATCAGGGGAGAAACCATATCTCTTCAATACCTTCCCCCTGGGAATCATCATCACGACTGATGCTGTCATTACTGTTTCGTTACGGAAAAACCGGATTGTCGATGACTTCATCAACAGTGAGATTAAGTCGTTTTCAACTTCTAAACGCACTCGGTTTCTGTTTCTAATCTTATTCAGGACAGCCCGGCTCTATCTCAAAGACCTTCGGACAATAAATAAAAAAAGTGAAGAATATGAGGAAATGCTTCACAAATCCATGAAGAATGAAGCATTGTTTGCCCTGATGAACCTGGAGAAAAGTCTTGTCTTCTTCTCAACCTCACTCCAGGCAAATGAGGGTGTCCTTGAGAAAATAATGAAGTTTGGCCCCATCCGGTTCTATGAGGAGGACCGGGAACTTCTTGACGATGTAATAATCGAAAACCGGCAGGCAATTGAGATGGCGGGTATCTATTCCAATATTCTCTCCGGGATGATGGATGCATTTGCATCTGTCATTAATAATAATATGAACCGGGTGATGAAGATTCTCGCATCAATCACGATTATCTTCTCGGTTCCAACGATCATTTCCAGTTTTTACGGCATGAATGTTAAGCTGCCCATGCAGAATGACCCGTCTGTATATCTTGTTATTATTTTCATCTCCGCTGCAGTCTGCTTTGCACTGGGATACCTGCTTAAAACGAAGGAATTTTTGTAAATCCATGAAAATCTGCCTTTTTGCCTGATTCATCTGTTGGATTCCGCGTTGTTTGCACGGCAAAGAGGTATATTACTGTACGAATGAACTGATCGTGAAGTATTAGAGAGGAGTCTGTCTTTTTTGCTTCATGAGGGGGGGGAAATTTTTGAGCAGAACACATGGACAATGTTTTGATGTGAGCCTGAAGCTTGCATCAACGGGAGGAGTTTCTCATCTGGTGGAAGCCGCAGGGCGCCGGATGAATGCATGCGGTGTCTGTGACACTACTGTTGATTCTGTCGGCAGTCTGATGGGGGAGGTAATCGTTGACATTCTCATGAATGGATACCCGGATCGGCAGGGGTACCTTGCACTCTCGTGTGCGTATCAAAAGGGTACGGTTGCATTACGGATTACCGATCATGGGATCCCACGCAACATCTTTGAAGAAACGGATAACCCTGTTGCAGGAATTATCCGTGCAGAGATGGATGAATCATCCTATACCTCTGCCGCAGGAGAGAATATACTGCAAATGACAAAGACTGACGTACGGAACCGATAATTCTCTTTTTCGATGCAATTCAAACCGATTTTTGCTTTCATATCGTGATCTTACCGGGGCTGAATTACGGTATCTCCTGCAGATCGTTCGTGATGAAGTGGTCCCAGAATGTCTGAAAATTGCCCGTGCACTGGTGGAAACTGCTTTCGTTTTCCTGGCGGATGAGCATTGGGCTGTTCCGACGGCACGAACTCAGAGACAGGTTGTGCCTTACTCTGACGTGGGATAAACCGGGTCCAAAGCAGATAATGACTGCCGCATTGCAGAATGCTGATACAATGCGTATTTCTGACCGGAATGTCTGCTTCCGGGACGGGATGATGGGAAAAAGGGGGCGCACTTAACCAGTTTGCGAACCGGAGAATGTGGCGCATGATGGGAAAAAAGGGTTAGCGTTGAGTTTTCTCAATGCTCATCCGGCAGGAGGAGTCTCCCATACACATGTGCTTTTCTGAGCTGATGTGGTATTTAGGGTTCAGGCTCTCTATAGACGCCTTGCCATACGCACTGCAGAGTTCACAGGTGTGACGGGCTTCTGCCCCGAACCGTTCTGTGTTTGCTGCCATCGGGCACTGCTCAGTGATGATGGTCGCCGCATCACCCTTTTCCTGTATGGTCCGTCCCTGCAGCTGCGGGCCAAGGACTGTCCTTGAGATCTCATTGAATGCTTTTGCAACTTCCATTGCGGAATTGGCCGGATATCCAATGCTTTTTGCAATGTCTCCCTGCCGTTTTCCGAATTCCCGCCAGATCTCTTTCTCTGCCCTGTTCAGTTCCTCTTGCCGCTCCGGTGCAACCTTCCTGAATGCCTGACTATAGACAAATGGCATCATGTCCGAACACCGGGTTGCAATATCCCAGCGTTTCTCTGCCGGGATCTCTTTGAGTACCTGTACCATCTCTTCTTCACCTCTCATGGGGGTCCGGGTGTCAGGCGTTATTCCCCGGCTGGAGTCAGTTCCTCTGATGAACCATTCCGGGAAAGGTGGCTGTTGGTGTTGCCCTGTTCGCCTGGAGCAGCCCGACCCCGAAGATCATCTATCCACCGGATTCTCCCGCATTAAAGGTTGTGGGTCCTTTTTGTCTTCGGACTAAATTAAACGCCATTATTGCGCTAATATTCCGAAACTGTGCCGTATGGCAGGAAAATGGTTGTATGGTGTCCTCTTCACCGGGAAGGATTCAGCTCCTGATGAAAAAGGGTGTTCGATTTGATGAAATGGAATGAATCGTATTGCATGGGCACATCATGGCAAAAATGCAGCTTTTTTGTATTGTTCTCCTCTCTGGTTTGTATCATCCCCTTCCGAAGTTTGCTATGCCCTGGTGTCGGGGCCCATAATGCGGGGCTGGCGGCAGGAAAAATATGTACAACCGGTGGCCACCGGGGGAGAATCCAGCCCCCCAGCTTCAGCTCTGTGGGTGAGGAGAATTAGTCCTGAGATGGGAGCTCTCCTTCTATGATGCTTCTTTCTCCTCCTCCTCTTCCTCGTCTTTGAACCCCTCATAGATTCGCTCGACGAATTCGACACGGGTGGCGATCAGAATCTCGTCCCGCTCCTTTATTTCAGGATTTTGGGTGTACAGGAGAAAATCGCCGTTTCTGTAGAGGCCGATGAAGACACTGTTTTTTGGGAGGTTGATTGTTGAAAGCTCCGTCCCCTCAAATTTCTTTCCCGCAATGACGCTGATGAACCGCACATCTCCCCGCATCATCGTCTCCAGTTCTATGGTGTCAATTCCCCGCAGGGTGTGAAAGATACTGGTTGATGTGGTCTGGGGGGAATTGACGACGTGGTGAAAGCCAAGCCGCTTTGCAACGGTCATAAACTGGATGTCATCCGTTGTGATGATAATTTCAGGGACATTGAACTGCTTTGCAATCAGCCCGATGATGATGTTGTCCTGGTCATGAATGGTGCAGGCGACGATGGCATCGGCCTTCTCGATCTCTGCTTTTTCCAGGATGTCGGGGCGGGTGCCCTCCGCACTGATAACCGTACAGTCAAGGGTTTCTGAAAGCTCTTTTGCCCGGTTTGGATTCCTTTCGATGAGAATGACCTCTGATCCTGTCTGGATCAGCGTTCGCGCCAGGTTGACACCCAGGGCACTCCCTTCCACAATGATAACCCGCATGTATACTGCCTCTTCTCCTCATGTTCTCACGAAAACCGATATACATAGCGATGCTTTCCACCCTTTTCCCATGGCGTACCGGGGATCTGCCGTGGTGTTTTTTAGAAAGGCTTCAGAAGGACAGGCATCTCACCAACGGATATGCCGGTGATGCCTGAGATGCCTGCTCTTTTTATTTGGCCGGTATGTGTTTCCCGGCGCAGGAGGGTATTTAGGTGATCTTGAATTCAAGGGCCTCTTTTTCCAGGAAATAGCCGAGAACGGTCCTTATAACGACGACCACGGCAAGCATTAACAGTTCCTCCTGGGTAGGAGCGATGATGGTGGCAAGGATGTCTGCTGCAATGAGAAATTCCAGTCCAAAGACAATCTTACTGGTCAGGTTCATCCGTATCCGGTTGTAAGGTATGTCAATCTTCCGGAATTCAAGGAGAATAACCAAATAGGCAGCTTTGATGCCGCCATAGACGATAAGGGCCGCCCCAACAATCTCAAAGAAGAATGTCAGTATCTGCAGGAACGCAAAAAATCCGGCGTACGCGTCGATGGCCAGAATATTCATAGGCAAAAGAATGGTACGGGGGGTATAAATAGTTCATTGTCCCGGGGAGCAAAGTAATCTCCATTTACACTCCTTAAAGGTTATTTTGTCCTATATGCCGAAATATTCCATTCCTGCAAGGAATGCCACGATCAGGATGCAAAGCGGGATGATGATATACCATGGATTTATCTTCAGGTAATCGGGGATCGTCATGGACCGGAATACCCCTTTGGAAAGGATCTTTTCATCAAGGGCGGGATAGGCCGCAGCAAAGATGCCTGCACCGATGAGGATGCCCGTCACTCCCCCGAAAAGGGCGTCAAGTGAACCGTGCCCCACCGCCCCTGCGACGGTGCCGGGGCAGTAGCCGAGGATGGCAAATCCCATCCCGAATATGATGCCTCCGATGACCGTCGACCCAATCGAGCCGGGTTTCGGGTGCAGCTCGACCATTCCCCGGCAACGCATTGCATACACACCGATCATCCCCACCACCACTGCGGTGAGCATTACCTTGATGACGGTAAAGTCGGTTAAGAGCAGCTGGCCGAGGATCACGTTGTATTCAGTCACCCCGCCGATATACAGGAATCCGCCAAAGCAGATGCCGATGAGAAAACCGATGAAAAGCTGGAGCCGCTTGTTTTCATGTAATGTAGTCAGCATCATCTTCCCTCACCAGAGAACCCCGTACAGCAGGAACGCCGTCATAATACCGGACAGGAAAAAGACGATCACCGCTATCCAGCTTGAAATCGCAAGCTGGAGTGTACCGCTTATTCCGTGTCCGCTCGTACACCCCCCGGCCCAGCGTGAACCGAGCCCCATGAGAATCCCGCCTGCAAGAGCAACCGCAAGCCGCAGTCCGGTATCATACCCAAAGGTATCGCCGAAGAGCGTCGGCACCCATTCAAACGAGAATCCCCCCAGCAGCACCGATGCTCCAAACGCTCCGAGAAACACTCCTGCGACCAGCATCCATTCCCAGTCTATTTCGGGAGCGAACTTCCGGTAATAGGGTTTCTCTGTGGTCTTTTTTCCCCTGAAGAGGCGTTCAATCATTCCGCTCGTCCGCGTGTATGCGGTCGAACACCCGAGTGGTTTGTTTGAGAGCAGAAATGCAATCCAGCTGAGAAGGCCGATGCCGATTCCTGCAATATAAGGTGTCCAGTCCATTCTTTCTCTCCTCTTTTGCTCCTATCCCGCACGATTATTCTGGGAAATATCCTGCGGCGATATAGCCGGTGATTCCGCCGGCGGCATTGTAAACATCAGAAAAACCCTGCTGCTTCAGGAGACTGCAGGCAAGGCTTGAACGATGGCCGGTCCGGCATATTGCAATCGTGGGCCGGTCTGCATCAAGTTCGCCTGCACGTGTTCTGAGATCCATTGCCATGATGTTGATGGCTCCCGGGATGTGCTGTGATTCGTATTCGTCTTTTGATCTGACATCGAGCAGAACGGTTTTGGGATCCTGTATCTTTGCATGCACCTCTGAAGGAGAGAGCTGGTGGATATGATCGGTGGTATAGCCGGCGGTCACCCATGCATGTGTGCCCCCCTTCAGGTATCCTGTCGTCCGGTCAAGGCCAACCCGGCGGAGCTGTATTGCAGCCTCATGTGCCTGTTCGGGGCTGTCCGTGACAAGGAGGATCTCTTTGTCCGGGGGCAGCACCCATCCGGCAAAGGTTGCGAAGTTGCCGCCCATGTCGATGTGATAGCTGCCGGGGATATGCTGCCCCCCGAAGGTGGCATAGTTTCGGATGCTCACCACGATGGTGTCTGAATCATTCATCCGCTCATAAAATTCGGCTGGTTTCATCGCCTTCAGTGGAGGAAGGTTCCTGACAGAGGCCGGGCCCCGTCGGTTGATGTCACTGCACCGGGCGAAGTGGTCGGGTGCCGGGGGCATGTTGACGGTCAGGGATCGGATGAACTCTTCGGTATCTGCACTATTCAGGGCGGGGTTGTAGGTATTCTCATAGCCTATGGTTGAAAACCGCATGGCACCCATAGCCTTTCCACAGAGGGAGCCTGCACCGTGTGCCGGAAATACAAGGCATTCAGGGGCGAGGGTCATGACCTTTGTGTGGAGGTTTTCATACAATTTTCCGGCAAGATCCTGTGCCTTTCCCGGGAAGAGGTCCGGGCGGCCGACGTCCCCGACAAAGAGCGTATCGCCGGTGAACGCGGCAACAGGTGTATCTCCGCGTGATGTGTCGGTGACCACATACACCAGGCAGTCGGGCGTGTGGCCGGGTGTCTCGAGGACGAGAAACTCCATGTCTTCGATGCGGAAGGTATCTCCGTCTGAAAGCGGCACATGCGGAAATGTACACTGACCTGCTGCGGGAGCATATATGGCTGCGCCGGTCTCTTCGGCAAGGTCCATATGACCCGAGACAAAATCCGCATGCAGATGTGTCTCGAGAATGTGGGTGATTTTCAGCCCTTCGGCCTCTGCAGCCTCGAGGTAGCGGTCAATGTCACGGCTCGGATCAATGATGGCACACGTGGTGTTTCCCCCGATTAGATACGAACTGTGGGCGATTTTCTCAATAAAAAACTGTTTCAGCAGCATACAATCATTCCGGATGTCTGTGCTGCCTCCTATATGACGAATAATATATAAACCAATCCTGTGGTGATGAACAGAAAGAGGATGGTCATGCCTCCTCCAGCCCGCAGGTAATCGGCATTACGGTATCCCCCCGGTGTCATCAGGAATGCATTGACCTGATGGGTCGGGAGGACAAAGGAGTTTGAGGCGCAGAGTGCCACAAGGAGGGCGAGCCCGCGGGGATCGAGCCCTGTCGAAGTGCCGATGATGATGACGAGTGGCACCAGAAGGACAGTCGCGGCCACATTTGACATAAATAAGCTGAAGAAGGTGGCAAGCACCGCAATGCCAAGGAGAATGAGGAACGGATGTGTCATGGCGAGCAGGTTCATCATGGCGTCTGCAAGAAAAGCCGCCGTTCCGGTCTGATCCATGGCAAGACCCAGCGGAATCAGCCCTGCGAGGAGAAAGACCGTCCGCCAGTCGATGGCCCGGTATGCCTCATCGATGGTCAGCACCCTGCCGAGAATCATCGCAATCGCACCGGTCAGAAGGCCGAGCGCTATCGGAACCCCGGTGAAGGTGAGGGCAATGCCGCCCGTGAGGCAGAGAAGGGCGAATGGACCTCTTGCTGAATCCACTCCCTTCTCTTCGGGGACTGTGCTTAGCACAAATTCCGGTCCCTGCCCGATACGGTTGATTTTCTCCCACGGACCGAAGACAACAAACGTGTCCCCCGGATTCATCGGGATGTCGGCAACATCCCCCCGGTGTTCGCCCTCCTTTGTCAGGGAGAGGATGACCTCAAGACCATGCTGTTTCCGAAATGAGATCTCACGAAGGGTCTTTCCGGTATATGGGGAGTGGGGACGAACGATTATTTCGGCAAATCCTGCATGTTCTTCACCAATCTCTTCTGTGTGGCGCTCCGGGTTTCCCACGGGGACAAGGTCGTAATCGACTGCAAACCGTTCTGCATCCTCCGGTGTTCCGAGAATGGAGAGAATCTGGCCCTCAGCAAAGACCGAGTATCGCCACGGGGCATAGAGAATATCCCTCCCCGTCTTTACTGCCAGAAGGTGCAGTGAATACCGGGATTTGAGGGAGATATCATCCCTGCTTGCACCTACAAGGGAGCTTTTCTTGGGAACAATATAATGATGCATGTTCGCAGGCAGCTGCCATGTCTCGATGACATCCTGCTGCGGCGGTGGGCCGCCTGCCCCCACCTCGCCAGATGGCAGAAGATATCTGCCCAGCATGAGGAAATAGATGATTCCGGCCAGGAGGAGCACAAGGCCTATCGGGGTGACGGCAAAGATCCCAAACGGTTCGAGGTTTCCCTGGGCCAGAAGATCATTGAGGAGAATGAGGGGGGATGATCCCACCATCGTTATGGTCCCGCCGAGGATTGCCATGAATCCCATCGGCATTACCATGCGGCCACGGGGTATGCCGGTCTTTTTGGAGATACGCAGGATGGCAGGGAGAAAGAGCGCCGCCGACCCGATATTCTGCATGAATCCGGAGAGCACTCCGACGACTGCTGAGATGAGAGTCATCAGTCTCGCCTCGCTTGCCCCTGCAATCCGGACAATCATGCGTGAAAGCCGGATCATCACTCCCGTCCTGTCCACCCCATAGCCGAGTATCATCACTGCCATCACTGAGATGACTGCATTGCTCGCAAACCCGGAGAAGGTCTGGGAAGGAGAGATAAGACCCAGCCACCCGAGGGTGAGCATGATGATGATGGCAATTATATCGACCCTGAGTTTATCTGTCACAAACAGGACAACTGTCGCTGCAAGGACAATAAGGACAAGAATTATTTCAGGTGTCACGGGCATTACCATCACATACCGATATGTTCAGATGGGCACTGTATGCAATAAAAAGATAGGGTGCCCCCTCTTTTTTTGTTTTGGGCTGTGAATCAGTGGCAGGTCTCAGTCGTCTGTCTCCTGCCCCATCCCTTTTTCGTCCGGTTATCCTCCCCCTCTATTCTGCAATATAACTATATCTCCTCCCGTCTATGCACCAATACAGGACTCCATATCGTATAACGGAATCAGGTGATCAGGATGGAAGAGATGCCAAAACCGGTGCTTGTCGAAAAAACCCTTGAGACATGTGAGATTGACCGGGCACGGATGAGCCTCATGAACCCGGCCCTCATAGAAGAGAAGGTTCAGGAACGGACGATTGACGATACGGCACAGGAGATGCTCCGACACACGATGCGGGAGGGCATCGAGACCGTATGGGACCGCTACGAGATGCAGCAGCCCTCGTGCACGTATTGTGCCAGCGGCCTTTCCTGCAGCCGCTGTGCGATGGGGCCGTGCAGGATAATCCCTGAGCATCACCGTGAACGGGGAGTCTGCGGTGCGGACGGGGATCTCGTCGTCGCACGAAATCTGCTCGACACCATTGCAACAGGGGCTGCGGCACACTCGGACCACGGCCGCGATATCGTCGAGACACTCTACAAAACCGGGAAGGGAACGGCGCAGGGCTACGGGATCTCCGACCCTGAAAAGCTGAAGCGTATCGCCGGCGAACTCGGGATTTCAACGGATGGGAGAAGTGATGAGGAGATGGCAGTCGATGTTGGCCTCGGGCTTCTCGAGGAATTCGGAACGGTAAAAAATGAGATCTGCTTTTTAAAACGGGCTCCTGAACAGACACAGGCAATCTGGGACGCTGCAGGCATCCGGCCGCGAAGTGTTGACCGTGAGATTGTCGAGGCCATGCACCGGGTCCACATGGGGGTTGGGGCAAGCTATGTGAATATCCTGCTGCACGGTCTGCGGACGTCTCTCGGCGACGGGTGGGGCGGTTCGATGATGGGAACAGAGATCTCAGATGTTCTCTTCGGGACACCGAAGATCAACCAGTCGCAGGTAAATCTCGGTGTTCTGAAGGAAGATTATGTCAATGTCTCGCTGCATGGCCACAATCCGATGCTCTCAGAGATGATCGTCCGGGCCTCGGAGGACCCTGAAATTCAGGCGCTTGCAAAGAAGGCAGGGGCAAAGGGGGTCAATCTGGTCGGTCTCTGCTGCACCGGAAATGAACTCCTGATGCGAAAGGGCGTCCCGATGGCAGGCAACCACTTCAACCAGGAGCTTGTGATTACCACCGGGGCCGTTGAGGCGATGATCATCGATTACCAGTGTATCTTCCCCTCGCTGCCGCGGACGGCAAGCTGTTATCACACGAAAATCGTCTCGACAAGCGAGAAATCGAAGGTGGTCGGTTCGTATTACTACGAATTCAAACCCGGGAATGCCTTTGAAACGGCAAAGGCCATCCTGAAGATGGCGGTCGCCAACTTCCCGAACAGGATTCCTGAGAAGGTGTACATCCCCGGAAAGCCGGTCGACCTGATGGCCGGATTCTCGGTGGAGGCCATCCAGGAAGCCCTCGGCGGGACCTTCCAGCCGCTCATCGATGCCATTGCCGACGGCAGGATCCGGGGGGCGGTCGGTATCGTCGGCTGCAACAATCCGAAGGTGAAGCATGATTACGGGCATGTGACCCTTGCAAAGGAACTGATAAAGCATGATATCCTCTGCGTCGAGACCGGATGCGCCGCGATTGCATCGGGAAAGGCGGGTCTTCTCATGCCTGATGCCGCATTCCTGGCCGGGCCCGGCCTCAGGGGAGTCTGCAAGGCCCTTGGCATCCCGCCGGTCCTGCACATGGGGTCCTGTGTGGACTGTTCACGCATCCTTGTCCTCCTCGCGGAGCTTGCAAAGGCACTGGGTGTCGGGATTCACCAGCTCCCGGTGGCAGGAGCGGCACCGGAGTGGTATTCGCAGAAAGCGGTCTCCATCGGCTCCTATTTTGTCGCATCGGGTGTCTATACCGTCCTTGGGGTGATGCCCAAGATCACGGGGAGTCCGAACGTGGCAGAGCTCCTCACCTCAGGGGTACACGGCGTCGTTCAGGCAAAATTTGCTGTGGAGCCGGACCCCGTAACGGCAGCGAAGCTCATCATCTCGCATATCGACGGGAAGAGAACGGAGCTCGGGCTGTAGAGGAGACGGAGGATGGGCGATAAAAAATCTGATATCCGGAATGCGGTCCGGTATTTCCGGGCCCACCGGGCACCGTCATCGGGAGATGGCATGCGTATTGTTATCGCAGGGAAAGGCGGTGTGGGAAAGACCACCACCTGTGCGATCCTGTCATCCATCTTTGCTGAGAGTGGCATGAACGTCCTCGCCGTTGACGAGGACCCCCAGCAGAACCTCGCCTTTTCCCTCGGGTATCTCCCTGAAGCTGCATCCGGAATAATCCCGCTGTCGAAGAATGCCGCATATATCGAGGAGAAGGTCGGCGTGCGCCCGGGGTCAGGGTGGGGCGGGATGCTCCGGATCAATCCGGAGGTGAACGATGTGGTGGAGCGGTTCGGCATCGCTATCGATGATCATATAAGCCTGCTCGTTATGGGCAGCGTTTCCACCGCGGCCGGTGGCTGCCTCTGCCCGGAAAATGCCCTTCTGGGCAGTGTCATCCGTTATATCCGTCTGCGGCGAAACGAAGTGATACTGATGGATACCCAGGCAGGGGTCGAGCATTTCGGCCGGGCGACTGCAGACGGTTTTTCCCAGGCGGTGGTGGTCACAGAACCCTCATACAATGCCTACAGCGTCGCCGAACACGCGGCCTCCCTTTCCCGTGAACTGGGGATCAACCATGTCCACCTGGTGGTCAACAAGGTCCGCTCGGCATCAGATATCCAAAAGATAGAGCTCCTCTCTGGAGGGGGGGAAAAATTCACCTCGGTTCACTACATCCCCTTCAATGAGGCAATCATTGATTCCGAGCCCGATGTCCGAAGCCTTTGTTCGGGAGAATCCGAAAATCCTGTCGCCGAATCCCTGCGGGATCTCTCCCGTGCTCTCTGTGCTGCGGCAGAAGAGAAGTGAGATTCTCATCTGCTGTCTTTCAAAAGCAGCATAGTCCGGGTGTTCGTCACCATGGGGCGGATTCCCCGGAAATAATCGTCCCGGGTACTCCCGCTCCCTGAGCCTGTAAAAAGAGAGGTTTTGGGTATTTCACGCTTCCGGCGGTATAATCACCGCATCAATGACATGGATGACGCCGTTGCTGCATTCCACATCAGTGATGATGACATTCGCACCGTCCACCTTCACGCCGTCTGCGGTGTCAATGGCAAGGGTGCTGCCCTGCAGGGTATCTATTGTTTCCATGGCCATAACATCTGCAGCCATATACCGGCCGTCTGCCACGTGATAGAGCAGGATCTGCGTGAGCTGCCCTTTTGGGTCTTCCAGCAGAGTTGCAACTGTTCCTTCAGGCAGCGCCGCAAAGGCGTCATCTGTGGGTGCGAATACGGTAAAGTCCTTCGTCTCATCGGACAGTGTCGTCGCAAGGTCTGCTGCCTGAACCGCCGCAACGAGAGTGGTAAACCGACCGTCGGCAACCGCAGTCTCTACGACATTCCCTTTTGGCAGCATCACTGCGTCAATGACATGGATAACACCATTGCTGCAGATGATGTCTGCCGTAGTGACGGTTGCCCCCTCAACCATTACGCCGTCTGTTGTATCGAAGCGTATCCGTTTGCCAAGAAGTGTCATTGCATCCGGCTGTGTTCCCACATCCTCTGCCATCAGGTTACCTGATACAACATGATACAGAAGGATATCCTTCAGCTCCCCCTCCGGATCCTCGAGGAGGACAGCGACTGTTCCCTCGGGAAGTGCCGCAAAGGCATTGTCAGTTGGTGCAAATACGGTGAACGGCCCGTCCCCTGAGAGTGTCTCCGTCAGACCTGCGGCATCGACTGCCGTAAGAAGGGTCGTAAATGACCCGGCATCCTGTGCGGTCTCCACGATGCTCTTCATTGCTGGTGTCTGTGTGGGGGCAGGGGTTGCTTCCGGTGGTTCGGTAGTAGTACACCCTGCAGCAAGCACTGCTCCCACCACAATCAGTATGCCCAGAATTTTCAGTGATTTCATTCAATACACCCCCCATCCTGTGATGGGTTGGCTGTTAATGGTTGTCCATTAACTTAATTGTTGTCAGGGATTTTGAAACGGCTTTTCACAGAAATGAAGATAGGCTCAGGATTGAGGAAAACGGGATGGTGAATCCGGAGCTATTTCCGATAATACTCCGGATTATTTCCCCCCATCCGAAATATCTCTCATTGTGTTGTGTTCCTTTGCGGCCTTATGTGAAAGTCTGGTGTACTACCGCTTCACCCATGTTCTCGGGAATGCCAGGATAAACAGCGGCACGATCTCAATTCGACCGAGGAGCATATCGACGATCAACACCCCTTTCAACAGATCCGGCATTGCAGCGCTCGTGATGCCACAGGAGAGGCCGACTGTCCCGAGGGCACTTGAAACTTCGAAGAGGGCATTGTCAAGGCCGTATCCATAGAGCATAAAGATAAAACTGGATGCCACGAGGATGAGTGAATAAAGAAAGACAAAGGTAAGAATATTGTAGACCATCTCGGTCTCAATCACGTCTTCTCCCAGCTTGAGGGGAGTGAGTGCCTCACGGGGAAGAAAATACCGGATAAAGACCAGATGCACCACTTTTAAGAGGATAACAAGCCTGAGAATCTTGATGCCTCCGGCTGTCGACCCCACTGACCCGCCCACCCACATCAGAGCGGTGATGACTGCCTTTGATCCGTCGGGAAGGGTGCCGATGTCAATCGTGGCAAATCCTGCTGTACTCAGTGCGGAGAATGTCTGAAAAGCGGAAACAGAGAGTCCCTCCATGGGATTCATCTCTCCCGGCATGGTGAAGAATAACAGAAGAATGCCGATAGCGGCGAATATCAGAAAATACCTGAACTGAATATCTGAGATGAGTGCTTTTTTATTCTCAATCAGCCGGGGATAGAGGCTGAAATTGAATGCTCCCATCAGGCAGCTGAGGGTGATAAGAAACGGAATTACCAGTCCGGAAAAACCGGCGGCAGATTCCGCCCGTGTGGAAAAACCTCCGGTGGATACTGCGGAGAAGGCGTGGCATACGGCATCAAAGGGCTGCATGCCCCCGGCAAAGAGGATGAGAAACGAGATCGCAGTTAAGAGGCAGTAGATCTGCACCAGCACTTTTGCAGTTGCCGTGACGCCGGGCCGCAGGGGTGTTTCAGGGCTGTTAATCGCATAGAGGCGGTGTGCGCTTGTACCCGGCGGGATGAATACCATGAGAATGATGATGATAATCCCGATGCCGCCCACCCACTGAAGCCAGGAGCGGGCAAAGAGAAACGCCGGCCCAACGGCTGCAGGGGCAACTGAGAGGCCGGTCGTCGTCACCCCGGAGACTGCCTCAAAATAAGCATCCAGAAATGGCATTCCGGCTGAGACCGTAAAGGGAATGGCGCTTAAAAGGGCGGCAAAGGGGAAAATGACCGCTGCAATGATGAGGGCCTCCTTCCATTCCAGTTCGCCTTCCGGCAGCAGTCGGTGAAAGAAAAATCCCAGCAGAATGATGGTGGACCCGATGATAACATACATGCCTGCAATGGTATATTCCCCGAAATAGAGTGCAACAATAAGCGGTACCAGCAGCATGGCGCCTGCTCCCATCACCAGAATCGAGAGATACTTCAGGACAACAAGCAGCTTCACCGGGGAGACCAGTTCATACATATGGACACTCTCTTCTATGAGGAGAGGGTTTTTAAGGATTCACCCTGTTCGTGCATCTTCTCTGTCTGGATGGCAGGTGTCCGTCAGCTCGTTCTTTCAGAAATAAATTCCCGTATTTAGCTTTCTCTCTCAATTAAGCTGTAAATGTGTGATAACCTGTAAAAAAAACAAAAATTATCATTTAAATATAATTAATCGCAGAAATGTATGAGCTGAATGTCTTCCGTATCCCATATTATCCCGGACCGGATATTTCAGCAGTCGGATGTATTGGTTTAGGTGGTACTATGGAAATAAACAATATCGAAATTATCGCTGCATTTGTTGTCTATCTCAGCGTAATGGTCACAATCGGATTTTTGTATTATAAGAAGACGACAACGGTGAGCGATTATATTCTCGGTGGGCGAGGACTCAACCGGTATGTAACGGCCCTGAGTGCCGAGGCATCGGATATGAGCGGGTGGCTCCTGATTGGGCTGCCAGGGCTTGCATACCTGACCGGGATGTCAGCCGCATGGGTGGCACTCGGTCTGATTATCGGAACATTCCTGAACTGGAAGTTTGTTGCAAAGCGGTTGAGGATTTATACCCAGTGTGCAAATGACTCGCTGACACTCCCCGATTTTTTCAGAAACCGTTTTGAGGATAAATCGGATATTATCGGCGGCATATCTGCGGTTTTTATCCTGATCTTCTTCCTCATCTACACATCTGCCCAGTTTGTGGCAGGCGGCAAACTCTTCAACACGGTTTTTGGTATTGACTATACAACCGCACTTCTCCTGGGATCGGCGATTGTCGTTTTATATACCTTTACCGGCGGTTTCAAGGCGGTCTGCCTGACTGATTTTATTCAGGGGTGCCTGATGTTCTTTGCACTGCTGATTGTGCCGATTGCCGCACTGGCGATTCTTGGCGGGCCCGGTGTTGTTGTTTCAGGTATTGGCGATATTAACCCGGCGCTCCTCAATCCGTTCCTTGACCCTGAAGGAAATCCCCTGACAATCATTGCGATTGCCTCGATGCTTGCCTGGGGACTGGGCTATTTCGGCCAGCCCCATATTCTCGTGCGGTTTATGGCAATCGAGAAGGCAGAACAGGTGCGTGAGGCGCGAACCGTTGCAATGGTATGGGTTATCGTCTCCCTGTGTGCCGCTGTTGCAATCGGCATCATCGGGCGGGTGTTTTTGAGCCAGCCTCTCATCGGTGCCGACTCAGAAACTGTTTTCATGGTGATGACCGGAGATGTGCTGTTCCCGTTCCTCGCAGGCATTGTCTTCTGCGGTATCCTTGCAGCAATCATGAGTACCGCGTCATCCCAGCTTCTCGTCAGTGCATCTGCTGTCTCACAGGACCTCTACACCTCCTTTTTCAAACAGAAGGCGACCGACCGTGAACTGATATGGATCAGCCGTATCTCCGTTCTTATTGTGGCAGTCTTTGCGATTCTTCTCGGACTTGACCCGGAGAGCTTTGTCTTTAACATCGTCTCCTATGCCTGGGCAGGGTTCGGGGCAACGTTTGGCCCGCTTCTTTTAATGGCCCTCTTCTGGAAGAGAACTACACGGCAGGGAGCTCTTGCAGGCATTGTTGTCGGTGGACTGACGGTTCTTCTCTGGAAACAGGTGGGGCTCTTTGGCATCTATGAAATTATTCCTGGGTTCATTCTCTCCCTTCTTGCCATCTATGTGGTCAGCAAAATGACTCCGCCGCCGGCTGATTCAATCACTCAGGTGTTTGATGAGACAGAACGGATAGCGAAAGAGTTTAGGAACTAATTTTTTTTTCGTAATGCAGGATACTTTCTGAGCGGAAAATAGTTCTGGGTTTCTTGGCCAGTGCCGTGGCACATGGTGCATGAGTGTTGATTATACACCGGCACGGTAGCGGACTGATATATTCCTGAACCGGAAATCCCTCATGAAATGATGCCGCTGGATAATAGGGAAAAAATGAGAATTCTATCCCCCTTTTTCCCGTTTCAGGTATTGGCTATGTTTGGCCGCCGCCGTTGCCGCCATCTTTCTGTGATGTTGAGGTGACCTTAACTGCACCGCTTCCCTGGTAAATGATCTTCTTAGATCCGTCAATCTTTGTTTTCTCCACAACAAAGAACATGCGTTCTACATCGGCATTCAGCCCGTCCAGATCCCTTACATAGAAGACATACTCCCATTTGTAGTCGTTTTCCCGATGGACCTTAGAATAGAGGGCTCCTACTTCCGGAGATGGCTGGTATGGCTCATCAGGGTGAGCAGGATCCGGCAGCCTGAGTGAGATCGTATATCTGGGATTACTCTCAAGATCGCCGAGTATGGTGACATCAAAATTCTCAATCGCTTGATCACTCTCATCTGTGATCGAAGCCCAGATTGGCTCGTTGTTTTCATCGGTCGTGAGGTAATTATATGGATTGCTGTACACCGCAACCCGGATCGGATAACCCGGAATTGTCGGAATGATCGCTGCCGGACGGTCTATATTCATCGGATGGGACTCCATCGGTGAAATTGCAATCCAGATATTATCTCCCGGATATAATGTGTTTGCAACTGGCTCCTCGTCCTCTGCCATTACGGGCACTGTCAGAAGACACAAGCCTATGGCGAGGATCAAAATTGTTAGTTTTTTCATACGCTTTTCCCCTTTACATACTGTTTTTTCAGGAGACTATGCCCTCCTGAAAAATACAGCCCTTACTCCGCATAATCATATATATGTGTATTTATGCGTTATTTGGAATAATCCTTTTTGGTGGCCTTTTTGTCAGATTGTGTCCCAATATTGGTTTTATTTCTGCATGGGGGTGCGTAATGTTTAAAATAGGAGTTTCAAATATATTTGTGCTATTTTGACTGTTTGTCATTGCCAGTACGGGGTAAGATGCTCCAGAGCATTCGGTATGCTCCCGAAAAAAGAATTTTTAGATCCATTTGATGCTCAGCGGATTTCTTTTGGGTGCGGCCCCGGTGCTCCGCTGTTTTGGCTACCCGAAGGTGAGGGCATATGAGGGGATGTAGCCTTCCGGAATCTCCAGTTCTTCCCGCATAGGGGGGAACTCCTCCATCGCGATCTTCAAAAATCCATTCCAGCAGGATGCGATGCCATATCCCTTTGCGACCAGTTCAAAGTAGGAAAGTGCAATGATTGGGTCTGCCTTTGTCCAGGTGCTCCCTTCGGGTATCATGGCGATAAGGAGGTGGGGTGCGCTATGACAGACAGCGTCTTCTCCCAGCCCCCATCGCCGGATGATGCCGTTGTACTGGAGAGAGTAGGGATGGTTTGGCCTCTTCTCCACCTCGGTCTTCATCCATTCTACGGTGTGCTCTGCAATCTTTTGCACCTTCTCCGGGTCATGGACGACAATCCATTTCACCCGCTGGCTGTTTGCTGCAGTCGGGCTGTAGCGGATGACATCCAGCATCTGTTCAATAAGTGCCCGTTTAAGCGGTTTTTTCCGGTAATGGCGGATTGACCTGCGGGTCTGAACAAATCTTGCGAGCTGGTCCGGTTTGATGTCGGGAGCCCGTTCATTCATGGATAACGGATATTCACCTTCGAAGTTTGTTTCCAGTGCATTAAACAGGCAGAATATCTCGCAGTGTCCGCATCTGACGCACTTGTCTTCGAGGTCTTTTGCAATCATCGGCAGTTTATTCTCTTTCATTGAGATGATTGACACCGGACAGACTTTTACGCACACTCCGCATTTCGTGCAGTCATCCTGGCTGACAGTGATGTTACTCATGCGTTACTAAATGGGCAGGACAGGATTTAATTGTTTACTCCGTAATCAATTTAACCTGGTGAATTGAGAATGTATTTTGCTTATTTTTTAGAATGGGGTCTATTTGTAGCTTATTTTCCCATTCTCCCGGATCTTGTCTGAATCTATCGCGGGCAGACCGGTGGATCAGTATTTCCTGATTGCAGGTCAGGAACAGATTCTGAGTCACGTCTCCACTTTCCTTCCGGTACCAAAATCTCGAATGAGGACCCTTTCCCGGGCACTCCGTTTTCCCGTATCGTGATCTCTGTTATAGCAAGAATCTCTGAAACCAGAAAGAGCCCCAGCCCGGTATTGGAGCCGGTATACCGATCAAATATCCTCTCTTTCATATCGGTGGGGACCCCGATCCCATCATCTGCGACGGTAATGATGCCGGTGGAGCCCTCGTTTCGGAATGAAACCTGGATCTGAGTGATTTTCTTCCCGTGGCGGACGGCATTGTCATAAAGATTCAGGAATACCTTCTCGAGCATATGGTCTGCATATACAAAGACGTCCTCCACATCAATGTCTGTCCTGATATTGCACGCATGAGACTGCATAAATGCCAGACCGGCAACCTTCCGAAGACTCTGCCACGCTGGTTTGATCTGTCCCAGATCCTGATAATCGCGGGTAAACTGTATCTGTTCCTCGATTTTATTGGTGACATCTATAATGGCATCGACATAGGCAGATGGCTGCTCTTCGGTAATGTCTTCTTTCAGGAACTCCTCCAGCATCAGAAGGGCGGTCAGCTGATTGAGGATGTCATGCCGGGTAATAGAAGAAAGCAGATTGAGTTTGTTGTTTGCCTCTAATATGGCATTTTCTGCATGTTTTATCTCTGTGACGTCCCTGCCCACCGACTGATATTCCATTACGCTGCCGTTCTCATCAAAGATGGCACGGTCACTCCATTGCTGCCACCGGATGGTGCCATCCGGCATCACAATTCTGTGTTCGATGGTTGCAACGGGATGGTTTATGGTAAGAGATTGCAGCATCTCTGTGATACGCACCAGATCCTCTTTCGGGATATCCGGCCTGAATTTCGCCTGTATGAATTCCTGACGCGGTTTATTAAAATAGCGGCAGTAGGCATCATTCGTAAATACGTGTGTGCCGTCCGGCAGAAACCGGCAGACAAATTCCGTCTGGTCTTCCACCACGGTCCGGTAGAGGGTTTCACTGGTCCGGATTTCATCCTCCATCTCTCTGCGCTGTGTGATGTCAGTTGCATGCACTGTTACACTCTGTACTACACCGTCTGCATTGAGCATGGGATCACAGGAGTAGTCCCAGACTCCCTGCCATACGAGTTCTGCTGTAAGGGATTTTCCCGTGGAAAATACCTGTTCGAGCCGTTCTTTCTGTATTTCTGAAATATCTTTCGGGAAGAGACTCCAGACTGATGT
Source organism: Methanogenium sp. S4BF (assembly GCF_029633965.1). NCBI lineage: Archaea > Methanobacteriati > Methanobacteriota > Methanomicrobia > Methanomicrobiales > Methanomicrobiaceae > Methanogenium > Methanogenium sp. S4BF. Next base: position 2,442,543 of record NZ_CP091277.1, read on the forward strand.
ACCGAGAATCTCTGCACGTGTCTTTCCAAAACGGGCAGGGTATCCCTCATTCGAATCGAGTACGACACCGTTCCTGTCAAGAAGGACAATCGTTGAGGGAGATGAATCCAGAATGGAGCGTGCACGCCGCTCACTCTCCTGCAGCTGATTTCTGCTTATCGTGAGTGCATCAAGATTATGGCGGAGTTCTTCACTTCGGTTGATGAGCTCCCGGTTTGCCGCTTCGATTTCAGCATTTTTCCGCTCAATTATATCTTTTGCCTTTTTGTTATCAATCGCCTTCCGGATGGTATTGAACAGTTCAGCAAACTGTGCCTTTGGATGACCCCCCTTCTGGAGATAATAATCTGCTCCGGCATTGAATGCATCAATGACGACATCTTCCCGACCCCTTCCGGTGAAAATAATAAAGGGGGTGTCATCACCGCTGGTACGCAGGGCAGAGAGAAATTCAATGCCATTCATATCAGGCATTTCAAAGTCAGAGATGATAGCGTCGTATTTGGATGCCTCAAGTTTTTGAAACCCCTCGTCTGCAGAACCGGCAGTATCAATACTTAAGCCTCCTTCTCGCTGAAAATAGAGCTGCGTGGCATTTAAGAGCGCTTCTTCGTCATCTACATACAAAACGCGGTGATTTTGGGCGCTGGGATTGGTATTTTCCATATTCTTAGAATGTGAGTTGTCTATTCCTTGTCGTGATAAAACTATTGATAATTTTAATCCCATATATAATCATTACTGTGCTTATTTGGAATTTTGTATATATTAATTGTTTAAATTGCAAAATAATCCTTGCATTAAGAATTAAATGGTTATTTCCTGATGGAGGGTGTGCTAATCGGGATGATTTAGTAAACCCGTGCACAGAGTCCTCAGCATTGAACGGCGATATTTGTTTTACTTTCTCCTATCTGGAGGGTATCTGAAATTTTGGCATGTGAATACTCGTGCACTGAACGGGTCTGCTATGAATCGCAGAATAACTGCTGTTCTTCTATACATCTGACTTCTTTCGCAGTTTGCGACCGGGTCCGGCATTTCCGATCCGGTTTCGGCCGTACAGACATCTGTTTCCTTGAGGTGCATTCAATCGGTTCCATTTGTATAATTCGCCAGAGAAATTTCAGGCAATTTTCCGGCTGAGGACACATATCTCACGGTTTTGCAGAATGGAATTCCTCCTTTTTTCAATTTCCTGCCTTTCGCTTCGTGTATGGATATCTGTATTTTCACTGATTCCGGTATACCGCTGAGAATCTGTGGATGAACCGGAGGGAAATGGCAGGTTTGCAGGCTCTTTTCCGGGAGTGAATGCCGGGTGTTCGATGGGAACACAGATTTGCCCATCTGAAATTTTTCGCCAATAAACTGATATGTCTGACTGACCCATACACTGGGATGAGTGCCGGGATAGTGCCACCTGTGGAACTTCAGATGACGCTCCTGCTTTTCTTTGCTCTTGCAGGCTATCTTCTTGCGTCGAGGATCAATCAGTCAGCAGTTGTCGGTGAGATATTGCTTGGCTTAATTGTCGGTCCTTCTGTTCTGGGATTAATAACCTATACGGAGTTCGTCCAGGCGATTGCCGGACTGGGTGCTGTCATCCTCATGTTTGTTATTGGGTTTGAGTTTAAAATCGAGGACCTGACAAATGCGAAGTACGGAATAATCGGAATAATCGGAATCATTGTCCCATGGTTAGGCGGCTATGGTGCCTCAGTAGCCTTTGGGTTCAGTCATGAAAGTGCCCTTTTCATCGGGACGGCGCTTACTGCGACGTCCATCGCCATAACGGCCAACGTCCTGAAGGAGATGTGCATCTTAGACACCGAATTTGCAAAGGCGATCATCGGCACAGCGGTTATTGACGATATCCTCAGTCTTCTTGCACTTTCGATAACGGCAGATGTCGCATCAGGGACCTTCTCGATAGAGAGCCTTGCTTTTATCATCATAAAACAGGTCGGATTCCTGATTCTTATCGCCCTGATTGGCCTCCTTGTAATCTCAAAGATGATCGTCAAAATGGACCAGAGCCCGATTGCACAACGCTACCCCGAGTTTGTGTTCATATTTGCGGTGATGATCGCATTCCTCTTTGCCGCGATGTCCGAGTTTATCGGGATATCTGCTATTATCGGGGCGTTCATTGCAGGTGTTTCCTTTAACGGCATCAACCTGATACACAGCCGGGACATCGCAGAGGGTGCGGAATATCTCTATATCATATTTGCCTCAGTCTTCTTCGTATCGCTGGGCATACTGGTCGATTTAACGGCACTGACCGTTCCGGTGCTTCTTTTTATCACCGTTATTACGGTAATTGCGATTGTCACAAAAGTGGTCGGCTGTGGTATTCCTGCGCGACTGCTCGGGTATTCCAACAGAGACTCCCTTGCTATCGGGTTCGGTATGTCGCCGAGGGGGGAGGTGGCGATGATCGTCGCCCTCCTCGGTCTGAACCTCTCGCTCATCGGGCAGGATATCTATGCCTCAATCGTCGTGATGAGCATTCTGACGACGGTCATAACACCGCTTGCATTCAGAAACTGGCTCTTCAAAAAGGAGGTCGCCGCATGCAGGGCGGAGTAATATTCACCACTGCATTTTGCGGCACGGTGTGATTTTCTCTGCTGATTCCCGGTCATGGTGCAACCGGAATCCGGCAGATATCCCCTTATAATCTGTTCTGCAATGGTTTTTCCGCCTGCCAAAAGAGGAATCTCTGGGACATTTATTCACACGATTCAGCAAAGACCCTGTCTCTCTCCGGCTCTCAGGTGGCGGAGATGAATGGCAATCAGGCTATGCGAAAGACCATATATCTCCTCTCCCGATCTCCGTCTCATGCGGAGGGATGTGTCTGGCTGGTGAGAAGGAGAGTGGGGAGGATATCTATCGTGAGGCGCTTGAACTGCACAGAGAGCACCGGGGGAAGATTGAGACACGGGTGAAGGTGCCGCTTTCAACCAGAAACGATCTCTCCCGGGCGTATTCACCGGGTGTAGCGGCGGTCTGCCGGGGAATCCGGACATATCCGATGTCAGCATACCGTCTGACGATGAAGGGCAATGCCATTGCGATTGTCACCGACGGGTCGGCGGTGCTTGGACTGGGCAATATCGGCGGCCTTGCGGCAGTGCCGGTGATGGAGGGGAAAGCTGCGATCTTCAGAGAATTTGCAGGGATCGATGCATATCCTGTCTGTTTTGATACGTATTTCCCCGGCATCACCGATGCGATACGCCATATCGCCCCGGCATTCGGGGGCATTAATCTGGAGGACATTGCCGCACCGCACTGCTTCCAGATTGAGGATGATCTGCAGGATATTGGCATTCCGGTGATGCACGATGACCAGCACGGGACGGCGATAACGGTGCTTGCGGCTCTCATTAACGCCTGCCGGGTGACCGGAAAGGAGTTTGCAGACCTCAGGATCGTGATCTCCGGTGCCGGTGCCGCCGGGTATGCCATCGCCCGGATCCTCCGGTGCATTGGCTACAGCGCCGATCTCTGTGACATGGTCGGTGACATCATTGTCTGTGACCGGCAGGGAATAATTCACCGGAAGCGGGCCGGGCTGTACAGGAACAAATACAAGTTCATTCTTGCCAGTGACACCAACCGGGCGGGGATGACGGGCACCTTAGCAGATGCCGTTGAGGGTGCAGATGTATTCATCGGTGTGTCAGCCCCTGCACTCCTGACAGAAGCGATGATACAAACCATGAATGACAACCCAATCGTCTTTGCGATGGCAAATCCGGTCCCTGAGATTTGGCCGGAGGCGGCCCGGCAGGGAGGAGCCCGCATCGTCGGGACCGGCAGAAGCGATTATCCGAACCAGATCAATAATGCACTGGCCTTCCCCGGTGTCTTCCGCGGTGCCCTCGATGCCAGTGCGACAGGCATCTCAGACGAGATGAAGGTGGCGGCAGCTGAAGCACTAGCCCGGTATCATACACATCCGACAGAGGAGGATCTGATGCCCTCCGTTCTTGACCGTGGTCTGGTGCAGGCGGTGGCGGCTGCGGTGCGGGAGGCGGCGTTTGCGAGTGGGTGCGGGAGGGAGGTGTGAAGAACCGGATAAAACGCCTCAATAAACGTTTGTATCTGCGAACAAATGTTCGCCATTACAAACAATGTACGGAAAAATATGGGCAGATGCCACCTGTCAAAATCACATCCTGAGATGCTTGAGAAAAAGGGTATAATAAGGGAGTATTTCCTCCAGGATCTCTTTGTCACTGCACAACCATAATCCTGCCATCCGTCCCCGGTGATATTGGAGAATTCTTCTCAATATCACCCGCAACAAGATCCATCAGGTTAATCTCGGTGTTAAATTTCCTCGCATCCGGAATGGCACCAAGGTTTGTGTACCCGTCCCCTCCGCCGGCCATGTAATCGTTCACTGCAACCGTGTAGCTCTTCTCCATATCAATCGGCACCACGCCCCCGGACTCCGTCACAACCGAGAGGTTTTCGATCCTCTCTCCCGCAGATTTCACCGTGTCCGTGTCATAGTCAATGCAGAAGGAATCCGCCCCGGTATTGATGGTAAACCGTATGCCTGACACCTGCAAAAATCCTCCCGATGGCGCCCGTTCATCCCCGGGGCATCCGTCGCCGGTGACGATAAGTGCGGATGCGGACCGCTCAAGCGTCTCTTTTATCTCACTCCCGGTCATCTGCACCGTTACAATAAGATTTTCGTACGGGAATATCTCATTCAGGGTAAGGTACGATATCTCCCCGGCCGGAATGATACAGTCGCCTCGTATCGCCCCTGAATTGAGGAGCGCAATGTCAACGCCGGGGATGTTTTCACGGACGGCATCCGTGATGAAATCTCCGGCATTTGTCTCCCCTGTTCGCAGTGTCTGTTTCTGAACATCAAGGGAGACCGTCGAATACCCGATGCCTTTGGACAGGCTCTCGGTATATCTATCGTAATACGGTGCCACAAACGAGGTGACGGACGCATCATCCGGCAGTGCCTCCGTGATCTCATACCGCTGAAGTGTTGTTCCGGTAACGACGCCGTTTTCAAGGGTTATATCGACAGTGTCCATCTCCTCGCCGTATTTTCCAGCATGGACGATGAGCGTCTCGCTGCCGTCACCGGAAAATACCGTCTCGTTCCAGACGAGATGGTCATGGCCCCCGATGATCAGGTCAATGCCCGGAACGGATCTGGCAAGGAGGGTATCCTCATCCCTGTCCTGATGAGTGAGGGCGATAATGATGTCGGCTCCCTCATCCTTGAGGGATTTCACCGCTGCATTTCCGATTTCAACCGTGTTTTCATGCAGTATGACATCATCATCAAGGATAACGATTTTTTCAAGCTGGGGGGTTATAATGCCGAATACTCCCACCTGTACCCCGCCGGCGTCAAGAATGATGTAATCCTTCACCGTATCGTTGAACGTGGCGTCCGTGAAATCAAGATTGGCACAGATGACTGGGTAGGACGCATTCGTGGCCCATTCCTCAAAGAATCCGGTTGAAAAATCAAATGCATGGTTTCCGGGTACGGCTGCGTCAACTCCTGCCATTGAATAGGCAGTCACCTCGGGGATTCCCGTGTACATATGGTAGAAGCTGCCCTCGCCGAGATCGCCTGCAAAGAGATACAGGGTGGTATCGTTTTCCTCACCCAGCCTGTCTGCCAGCGCACTGACTCTTCCGATGCGTGTGCCGGTATCGGTATCACTCATTGCACCGAGATGGCTGTGAATATCTGGTGTGGTTAGTATTCTGATCGTCCCCGAAAAGGGTGAATCGGGGGAATTGTTCTTTTGCCCTGCATCTGTGCCGAAAAATCCTATCCCGCCGCCAATACCGGTTGAAAGGACGGATAAGAGGATGATTGCAATCACCACCACTGCAAGGATGATGACCTGAATGTACCGTATGACCGATGATCTCTGCATTGTTATCTCACCAAAACATTACAGTTGATTTTTGCCCGACAAAATCCGGTGGCCGGCACCTGATGCCGGATGACACGCGAATCCGGGCCAAAACCATGCTGTACGTATTTTGTGAGTATTTGGAGTGGAGGGTTAAAATAATCAGTCAAATGGATGCTGCATTTATTTTTGGATGGGAGTGCCTGTTTTGTGATGGGCGAGCGTTTTTGTGCAGCTAGTTTTTGGATATCGACGTGATGGTTGTCCAATTCTGGTTTCTGCTCCAAATTTAGATTCATTCAAACAAATAAAAGTTATATGGGTTTCTATGGACAATTTATTTCGAAAATACCTGTTTATTGGCTCCCGTTCAGAGTTTGCCGGACGACGGGTATTATATACCGGAATCGTATCTTAGACCATGAAACCACTCATAGCAACCGTGCCCCCCGGCCCGAAGGCACAGGCCATTCTCCGCCGGGATGCAGGGGTCATCTCGCAGTCGATGGTGCGGGAATATCCGCTGGTCGTTGACCGGGCGGAGGGCATGAACCTCTGGGATGTGGACGGCAACCGCTACCTGGACTTCTCTGCAGGCATTGCCGTGATGAATCTCGGGTGGAACCACCCGGACGTCGTGCAGGCGGTCACCGACCAGGTGCGGAAGCTCTCCCATGGTGCATTTCTGGACTACTGCTCGGAAACACCCGTCCGGTTTGCGGAAAAACTCGTTTCCATGCTTCCGGGTGACCTGAACCGTGTATATCTCTCAAATTCCGGGGCCGAGACTATCGAGGCCGCCCTGAAACTGGCCCGCCATCACACCAAACGGAAATATTTCATCGCGTTTTACGGCGGATTTCATGGCCGGACCTACGGTGCGCTGAGCCTGACCGCATCCCGTGTCATCCAGCGCAAATATTTCGGCCCGTTTCTGCCGGTTATTCATGTACCCTATCCGAACCCCTACCGCCCGTTCGGATTTAAAACAGAGACCTGTGATGTGGATGTCATCCAGTACCTCGAAGAAGAGGTATTCCCGATGGAGGTCTCACCTGAAGAGGTGGCGGCGATTATCGTTGAACCCATTCAGGGCGAAGGGGGATATGTGGTGCCGCCCCGGACGTTTTTAAAACGCCTGCGTGAGGTCTGTGACAAATACGGCATTCTCCTCATCGTCGATGAGGTGCAGTCCGGATGTTTCCGGACCGGCACCTTCCTTGCCTCTGAACAGTTTGGCATCGTCCCTGACATTGTCTGCCTCTCAAAAGCCCTTGGCGGCGGGTTCCCGCTGGGTGTGACGGTAGCCTCAGAAGACGTGATGAACTGGCCGCCCGGCTCGCATGCGAGCACCTTTGGCGGGAATAATGCCGCCTGTGCGGCAGCCCTTGCCACGCTCACCGTCATGGACCGGCCCGGGTTTGGTGAGCATGTCACGGATATGGGGGAATACCTGATCGGGAAGCTGCGTGCCCTGCAGAAACGGCATGAGGTTATCGGCGATGTGCGGGGAATGGGCCTGATGGTCGGTGCAGAACTGGTCCGTAACCGGACGACAAAGGAGCCGGCAAAAGAGGAACGCACCCGTGTGTTGAATGAGTCTTTCAGGCGTGGGCTCACGATGCTGCCTGCGGGAGTTTCGGTTATCCGGTTCTGTCCGCCGCTGGTGATTGAAAAACGGCATATTGATACCGGGATGGAAATTCTGGATCACTCGCTTGAACTGCTGCAGCCTGCGATTGTTGTCTGAGACAGGCGGCATCTGCCAGTTGGATGAAACCATGTGGCAGGAAAGGGGTTTTTACTCTTTCCCTGCCGTCCACCTATATTCCTGCTCCACTTTTTCTATTTTTAACCGGTTTTCCCGTTTTGTGCTGTATCATCCTTCAGATGGACGCCTTCCGGAAGAGCAGAGCACCTGCGACAATCATTATGACCGTGCAGGCACAGAGGGCTGTGAGGCAGATCAGGGGATGGATGGCAGATGTGCCCAGAAGACCGTAGCGGATGCCCTCCACGCCATAGGTGAGGGGGTCGATGAGCGTCAGGGGCACCACCCATTCCGGCAGGCTTTCAATGGGGAAGAGTGCGCCGGATAGCCCGAATATCGGGAAGACCACAAAGTTCATGATCAGCTGGAAGCCGTGCATGTCCTCCATCTTTGACGCAATGGCAATACCGAATGCCGCAAAGCAGATGCCGATGAGTGTCATGAAGAGAAAGGCGATGAGAAACCCTGCAACAGAGGGGATGCTCAGGCCGATGAAGAGCGATATGATGAGAATGAAGGCCCCCTGTATGACTGCGGTGGTGGCGCCGCCGAAGGTCTGGCCGAGCATGATCTCAAGGCGGGAGACGGGTGCCACAAGCGTCTCTTTCAGGAACCCGAACTGTTTGTCCCAGATTATCTGTATGCCGGAGAAGACCGAGGTGAAGAGTACACTCATCGCAATGATGCCGGGAATCAGAAACTGGATGTAGTTCTCCCCGGTGCTGCCCGGTATCTGCACGACCGAATTCAGCCCGAATCCCAAGGCAAGAAGGAAGAAGACCGGCATGCCCAGACTCCCGACAATCCTGCTCTTTGACCGGACGTAGCGCTTGACGCTGCGCAGCCAGAGCGTATAGACGATATCCATTTAATGCCTCCTCCCCATCATCATCCGTATCCGGTCGGTTGCCCCTGCCTCCTGCTCCCGGATGGTCTTTCCGGTGTAGTGCAAAAAGACATCCTCCAGCGTTGGCTTATGGATGGATACTGAGGTGATCTCATAGTTTCGCTCCCCGAACAGCCGGATGAGTTCTGCAATATGCTCCTCTGCGGACCGGAGGCGGATGGTTACCTGTCCGTCATGCTGCTCGGCACCGGAGATCCACGGAGCGGAGATTTCAGTGGCAATTCTCCCGGAATCAGGGGATGATACGGTTACCACATCCCCGCCAACGTGTTTTTTCAGCTCTTCCGGAGTGTCCATGGCAATGATGGTCCCCCGGTCGATGATGGCGATGCGGTCGCAGAGCCGGTCTGCTTCGTCCATGTAGTGAGTGGTGAGAATGATGGTGATGCCCTTTGTCCGGTTCAGGGTCTGGATGTACTCCCAGAGATGGTTGCGGGTCTGGGGGTCAAGGCCGAGGGTCGGCTCGTCCAGAAAGAGAACCGCCGGTTCGTGCAGGAGGCCGCGGGCAATTTCAAGACGGCGCCGCATGCCGCCGGAGAAGGTCTTCACCAGGCTGTCTTTTCGTTCGTTCAGCTCCACAAGGTGCAGGAGTTCTGTTGTCCGCTCTTCCCGGACTTTTTTCGGGATGCGGTACAGCCGGCCGTGGAAGTCCATGTTCTCCCACGCAGTCAGCTCCTCATCAAGGCTCTGGTCCTGAAAAACAATACCGATGGATTTCCGCACGCCGTCCTGATCCCCCTGAATGTCGATGCCATTGACAAGAGCCCTGCCCGATGTCGGTTCCAGAAGTGTGGAGAGCATGGAGATTGTCGTGGTCTTTCCGGCACCGTTCGGGCCCAAAAGGCCGAATATCTCTCCTTGTATGATATCAAAGGAGACCGAATCAACCGCTGTGAAATCCCCGAACCGTTTGGTGAGCTTCTCTACCTGAATCGCGTTCATTTCTCTTCCTCCTCCTCTTTCTCCAGTTCACCGAGGTCTCTCTTGCATTGCACAAGGATCTCTGCTGCTCTCTCCTGTTTCTCCTCCGGCAGGCCACGCACGCACTCCCGTATCTCCCATAATCTCTCTGCGAGGGAGGCACGCCCTTCCCCGAAGATCTCAGTGTGAATATTTCTGAGCAGCCGGACGTTTTCGCGTGACTGGTGCCTGCACTCCTTCATCTCCGAAAGGGTGGCCTCTCCGTCTTCTGTCAGGGCATAGATGGTCTTTGCCCGGGCCCCTGTCTCCTGCGGAGCAATAATCCCTTCATCTGCGAGTTGGCGGAGCATCGGGTAGATGGTCCCTTTGCTCGGCACCCATGCCCCTCCGGTTAACGCTTCAATTTCCCTGAGGAGGTCATAGCCGGTTTTTGGTTCGCGGTGCAGGGAATGCAGGACATACAGGGTGATCAAAGAGTGTGTATGCCCGTTTTGGGTGGTACATTTCAGCATGCCTTTCATGATCGATCACCGTTTGTTCATACGCTTCCGGTATGACGTGTTCATTACTGAACGGTTCACTAATGAACTATCGGTTGGCGCATACTTAAAGGATATGGATGCCAGCAGAGATTTTTGTGGGGATACGGAATGGGTTTGTGATTGTGGGAGCCTGTCGGGATGGCAGCAGTATGTAGTCTTCTGAACAGAAAAAAAAGGAACGGTGCGTTATTCAGGATGGACGGCATCCCGTTTGTCGCTTCAGTCTTTCAGTCGAATCGCGGACCGTTCAGGATTAATTTGCACCAGGCAGAAACAATCTTCATTCGTGTTTCTTTTAGTCCGCCGGGCTTAGTAAACCGCTGAAGCGAGATAGTACGCGGTTGAGGATATTTCAGGAGGCTATCATCACTTCCGGTGATATGGTAGTGATAAAATCCGGTAAGATAGATTCCGGTATACGGGACGATTCCTTTCATCCGGCGTGCAGAGGTGTGAACTGCGGTGCGGCGATTGTAGGTGCACCGTGCACCGGTATCTGTAAGACGCAGTGAAAGGTCATAGTCCTCGAGGATTGAGATATTCCGGTGACCGCCTGCCTTCATATACACATCTTTTTTCACCGCGAAATTAGACCCGATGAGCCAGTAAAACCCGAATGGGTGGAGCAGCAGGTAATACTGCCGCCATCCCTGTATGATGCATGAACGGATGGTACGGTTATAAAACCGGACCGGCCCCGTGCAGACATCATACCCGCCGGTGGTAAGTTCCTCCCGGATTGTCTCCAGCCAGGTTGAGGGGTGGCGGGTATCTGCATCGGTGAAGACAAGGATATTCCCGTTTGCCGCTGTGGCACCGTCCCCGCGTGCACCGCCGATGCCGGGGCGTTTCTGTGGGATTACCCGGTCTGCGATGGTGGCAGCGAGTTCACGGGTATTATCTGAAGAACCCCCGTCGACAACGATGATTTCATAGGCCTCCCTTGGGATGGTCTGGGCCGCAAGCGACTGCAGACATGCGAGAATGGTCTCTTCTTCATTGAGTGCGGGAATGATTACGGTTATCATGCGGTTCACCGGACCCGGAATATATGGTCATTCATCAGGAGACGGCAGCCTTTTCCGGCGGCAGGCACCAGCAGATCCCGGCAGCTGTAGAGGGGATAGATGATGAGGAAGATAAAAATCACCGCATTGATGGTGATATCTACCGCAAACCACCATGCCATCAGTTCAAGGGCCGCAAGGGAGAGCAGAGCCGTGATGCCCAGAAGGAGCACACCGTTTCGTAAACCGATGCCGACAACGGTGGTGTAGGTGGTGCCCAAATCCTCATGATAATCCATAATCTCGTGTGCAATCAGCGCTTCACAACAGATGAAGGTGCAGACAAGCGCCGCTGCAGCGGCAAGGGAGAATGGTCCCGGAATCCCGCCTCCGGCAAGTGCATAGCCCGCAAGAAACGGCAGTCCCCCGAACATCAGGCCATGGCAGATGATGTCTGCTGCGAACCGGTCCTTGAGCCTCGCTGGTGTTGCCGAATACAGGGTCAGGGCTATGAGGCAGAGGAGGGTACACACAAACCCGGGTCCCGAAATAAGAAGGGATGCCAGAAGCGGTATTCCTGCGAGCACCGCACACATTGCGATGGTCTCCCCTTTTGATACCACGTTGTCAGCAAACGGGTTTTTTCCCGTTTTTGTCTTTCCTGAATGTTTGCTGTCTATCTCTGCATCATACAGATTATTAATCACAAATCCGTATCCGGTGATGAAGAAGAAGAGTACAAAGACGGTAATAAGGTCGGGTGCGATGCCTGCTGCGAGGCATGCTCCAGCCAGCGGAAAGAGCGGATAAAATTTTATCCAGTCTCCTGTGCGGAGCATTTTCCGGTATCCCTGTAATTTGTCCATTCTGATGTTGTTCCTGTATTGTTGTATGCCTGAAGATTATTGTCCGGGATTATGTGCCCGGTACTCCTGTGTTTTTGTCAGAAAAACTCTGATGGCGTGAGGCGGTTGCAGGCCCCCTGTATGGCGGTATGCCATTTCCCGTCTCCTCTCCTTTTTCTGCCGGTGTCACTGTTTTTTGCTCCATTCCGCACCACATTGACGCAACCGACTGTTCAATGGTCTCCTCGATGTCACTCTGCAGTCTGCCGAAGGTGTGCAGGTGGATGAGCATAAAGTTCGGGTACCAGAAATGAGCCAGAAACACCTCCCGGTTAATCCCTTTGAGTATTCCACGGGACACCGCTTTCTGGTAGAGCTCGTCAAGGGCGGAAAAGCGGATCACCGCTTCCTCTTTTGCCTTCCCTGTGATGTTCGGGGAAGAGGAGAACTGTTCAAAGAAGATAGTCTTTTTTGGATTTTCAAACATCCAGTGGAGCACCTGCCGCTTCACATTTTTAATCTGCTCTTCAACCGGTATCTCCGGACGGATTGCCTCATCCACCGCATCGGCGAGTGCCCGGTGAATGGAGGAATAGAGCGTATCAATCAGCTCTTCTTTTGTCCGGAAGTATCGGAAGAGCGTCCCCGCCGAAACCCCGGCACGGTCTGATATCTGCTGTGTCGGGGTTGCATGAAACCCCTGTGTTGAAAAGAGATCAACCGCCGCTTCCATCAGGGCCCTCCGTTTTTCTTCTGATAAATGCCTGCTCACACCATCCCTCCTATTTTTCCGTGCATTACTGCGGATGCAATAATAATTTCATCTCCCTGTTTAAATGAGTAACTACTCACTCATTGGGATTTACGCCGAAAATGGATATTTATTTGAAAAATGGAGTGAATTCTGTCTTGTATCGCATTATCCGGTACGAATATCCGGTATTCCGGTGGTTTTATGGGAAGCCGGTCTCTTCTGCTCTCTCCCGTTCACTTCCCCTTGTTTCCCTGTATGATATACTATCCCTGATTGGAACGGGGTTGCAGTATTCCTGTGCCATGTCCCTGACCATTCTCTCCGGAACCGGATCCGACCTGCGGTATCACTATATATTCCGGGAATGTATGGGGTGGTGCGGGCACAGGAGATGTGCCAACCGGAGGGAATGGAGATGGTGTACACGTTTTATAACCCTAAAATCGCTCTGATGGGGGCGGGGTGCGTAAAGGAGATTGGAAACCAGGCAAAACAGATCGGAGGGACAAAAGCCCTTATTGTCTGCGGAGTTTCAAAACACGGGAAAGAACTGGCTGAAAATGTTGCAACACTTCTGAAGGGTTCCGGTGTCGCATCCGCTGTCTTTGCGGGAGCAGAACCCAATCCCACAGACACCAGTGTGCATGCCGGTGCAGAGATGTATGCGCGTGAATCATGTGATATGATTGTGGCCGTCGGGGGCGGCAGCCCGATGGACTGTGCGAAAGGTATCGGTGTACTTGCGACAAATGGCGGGAAAATCAGTGATTATGAAGGTATGGGGCACAATCTGAAACCCCTTCCGCCGCTTATTACTGTGAACACTACTGCCGGCACCGCAAGTGAGATGACCAGCTTCTCCATCATCACTGACACGGACCGGCATATCAAAATGGCGCTGGTTGACTGGAGGCTTACCCCTGATGTGGCGATCAATGATCCCGAACTGATGGTGAGTATGCCGCCGTCTCTGACTGCGGCAACCGGCATGGATGCCCTGACACACTCGGTTGAGGCATTTGTCTCGACAATTGCGACACCGGTCACTGATGCCGCGGCGCTGAAGTCAATTGAACTGATTGCTGCATATCTCCCGCAGGCGGTGAAGGATGGAACGGACATGGAGGCCCGTGAGATGATGGCGTATGCAGAATATCTCGCCGGCATTGCCTTTAATAACGCAAGCCTCGGGTATGTGCATGCGATGGCACACCAGCTCGGCGGATTCTATAACCTCCCGCATGGTGTCTGCAATGCAATTCTTCTGCCGTATGTGCAGGCCTTTAATAAAGAGGCTGTACCCGAACGGTTTGTCCTCATCGGACGGGCCATGGGGGTGGATGTGTCAGGGATGAGCACAGAAGAAGCGGCTGAGGCGACCATCGATGCCATAAAGGACCTCGCCGCTGCAATCGGTATCCCGTCCGGCCTTGCCGAAATCGGTGCAAAGGATGAGGACCTTCCGGTGCTTGCAGAGAATGCCATGAAGGATGTCTGCGGCCTGACCAATCCAAGAGAGGCAGGTCTGGATGATATTATTGCCATCTACCGGGATGCGATGTGACCCGTCGGGGGTGGTCACTTTCATGCCCATTTTCTGCGTAAAGGTATCATTATTTTGCGCTGTCCTGCACTGTTCGGCAGAAATCTGTGTTTTTCAGAGCCCTGCACCGATGCAGACCTGAAACGCACCGCGGAGTGAACCAAAGACGTCAGGAAGATTAGCTGGTGCCTCCGGGAAAAAGAGGATTATCCGAATCTTCGTACACCCGGCCGTTTCGCGGTGCATTCAAAATCGACATATCCGTTATACGGATCTGTGTGAATGAGGCGCACCATGACTTTATGGCCCACTTTCAGGCACCCTTCGCCCCGCATCACCCTGCCTTCCACGGCCGGGGTGATGAGCCTGACATATGTACCCCTTTCCGAGGCGCCGGTGACAAAGGCCTCGAATGTCTCCCCGATTCTGTCCTGAAGAAGCACGGCCGCCTCTGCCTTGCGCATGAACCGTTCGACCTTCTTGGAGCCTTTGTCCCGTTCGGATAGCCATTCCGCATCCTCCTCCAGATCTTCGAAGGTATACGGGCATTCTTTCCGGTCAAGGACCGATTTTATAAGCCGCTGGATGATGAGGTCTGCGTATCGCCGGTTTGGTGCAGTTGAATGGGTGTAGTCAGTGACCGCAAGTCCGAAGTGGCCAACGGGTTTTTTGCGTGGATCGCGGGCCATGTATTCCCCCGGCCCCATCAGTTTGACGATGGTCAGTGAGAGATCAGGAAATGTTTCGGGGCTTCTCTCCAGTTCGTTTTTCAGGAACAGGGAGAGTGATTTGGCATCCGGATGTTTTGACAGTTTCCAGCCGTATTCCGCTGCGGTGTCAACAATTTCATCCCAGTATTTCGGGGTGACGACAACCCGTTCGATCATGGGCAGTCCGGCCTCTTCAAGGAATGCAACCGTTGTCCCGTTGGCTGCGACCATGAACTCCTCAATCACCTGCCGGGCAAGGTCCTGACGCTGGATCACAAGGTCTCTGACCCGGCCTTCCTCGACCACCGGCTCCGGCTCAATGGTCCTGAGGTCAAGGGCGCCATGCTCCATACGGCTGCGTCTCAGGCGCTGTGCTGCCTCGTGCTGCAGACGGATTTGCGCTTCGAGTTCCGGCACGTCCCGGACAGACGGAGGGATTTCGCGGGTTTCCTCCAGCCATTCCCCAACCTCCTCGTAGATGAGTTTGGCCTTGTTTGCGACAATGGCCCTGTAGATTTCTCCGTGCCGGGTGCTTCCGTCCGGGAGAACGGTGTACTCGATGACAACCGCCCTGCAGTCCTGTCCAGGCAGAAGGGAGGAGATGCCTTTGGAAAGCCGGTCGGGAAGCATGGGGAAGGTGACAATGCCGGTATAGACCGAGGTGCCGTTATAGGCGGCATACCGGTCTGTTTCCGAATGTTTCGGGACATACACATCGACGTCAGCGATGGCTATCTTTACCTCTATTTCGCCGTTTTCCCCCTCTTTACAGTACTCAATCTGGTCGAGATCCATGGAGTCAAAATTGTCGATGGACGACCAGAGGAGAGAGCGGAGGTCTCGAGTATCTCCTTCTCCTTCCTGAAACTCCGCTGTGATGGCATTTACTTCCTTAAGAACGGACCGGGGGAATTCGGGATTAAAATTAAATCTCTCCATCGTATCCAGTGCGATGGCGACGAGATCAACTTCCTGACGTTTCATCATGCTAATGTGAGATCATTCGTTTTATTGCATAAATATCTCTGGGCACCAATGGCGGAACTGCACTCTCCCCGGTGTTGGACCCGTCGGGAGACGGAAATTTGAGTTTATGCCGGTGCGGTATCGAATACTCAATAAAAAGCAGGATCGGGTTTGGCTCACCTCTGCGCGACATTGACATCCATCATTGGATATGGGATCTGAATGCCTGCATTGGTCAGTTCGGCGAATAGCGTCCGTTTCAGTTCTGATTCTGTAGGGTAATAGCCGTCGGTATCAGTCCATGCCCTCAGCTGAAGCGTAATGGAATACTCTGAAATCTCTCTGAACCGCACGTAGGGTTCGGGCTCAGCATGAATACCCCGGGTTTTGGATGCTGCGTTCAGTGCCACTTCTATTGCATTGCTGATGGTGGTGGTATACGCCACCTGATATGACATAACAATCATTCGGGTCGGCATCTTGGAGACGTTGACAATCGGGTTATTCCAGGCATTTCCGTTTGGGACAATAATACGGGTATTATCGACTTTTCTGAGTTCTGTCGCCATCATATTCATCTGTGTCACGTAGCCGTGATGCCCTGCAATGGTCACCTCATCATCGATGTCATAGGCCCGTGAAGAGGCGATCCAGACACCGGATGCCATGTTGTTAATGGTGTCTTTCATGCCGAAACCCAGGATAAAGGTAACAAGGGCACTGACACTGATGATGACCGCTTCGATATCTTCATCCAGGAATGCAAGGGCGATAAGGATCACCACAAGATACAGGAAAAACTTGATCGCATTGGTGATGTGGACCATCATCAACCGGGGAATCCGGACAGAATTTACTCCATAACTGGATATCTTCTTTCCGATAAAGTAGACAATGATAGATCCCAGAATAAGTGTAATGATTGCGAGTGTGATATTTTCTATCGGATTTTCAATAACGTTGTAAATATTGATTGTCGGGATGGGTATATCAGGTTCTAGCATGGGATTACCTTTGGCGAGTAACAGAGAGTTTTATATGTGGTTTTTTTTGTGGTGATTTATAAGCATTGGTTTGAATGTGGTTGTTTAAGGACTGCTTTGTCATCATAACGCCGGAAATCCTGCCGTCAGCAAATCCTATGCAGTTTTTCCTGAAATCAGGCACTATTCCTGTGACCTGACATGTATAGGTCCGTCCGGTGTTGCCCACCCGTATGCCGTCGGTGGTACACGAAGGCCGGGCAGGCAGATCAAAAAAGAGAGTGCAGAAAAGAGAGTGCAGGTGCCTCTCACAGATGTGTACACGGAGAGGCGGACGAACTGACTCTCTGGATTATGGTCTTCTCTCGTTCAGGTAGATCGGACGGGCGTCTTCAACCCGGAGGGTCCGCCCTTCGAACTCCTTTCCTGCCAGAGCCTCGCGTGCCTGTTCTGCCCCTTCAAGTGTTTCAAAAGTGACAAACCCGAATCCTCTGTCACGGATGACTTTTACATCGGTGAGTGTGCCGAACGAAGAAAAGACCTCCCTGAGATCATCTTCCGTCATTGAGTGCTTCAGGTTTCCAACGTACAGTTTGTGGCTTTCCATTTTGGCCCCCTTAAATAACAGGTGTAATCAGCACTATCCTCTATGAATGTTTTGGTAATGCGGAGCGGCGTTCTGGCGTATCTGTGACTGTTTGTGGAATTTAGCCTCATAACGTCCCGAATTTCCTCGTATGGCGTCGACAGGCTCTGCCCTGAACGAAATCATATCATTTGTTTATCAGAACCGGTATGCTCTTTCGGAATTGCGCATCCGGACACCATCCTTTTGTGTGGGAAAAGTTGATAGGGCCGGTTCCCGAAAGTGATCTGGCTGATACTCCATGCATGCCGTACATACTGCCTCAGATAGTCCCTCCCGTCCCCCGCTTCTGGAGTTTCGGGATGTGACCGTGATGAAGGGCCCGAAGAAACTGCTCGATTCTCTCACTGTTACCATTCAGGAAGGGGAGCATCTCGCCATTCTTGGTCCGAACGGCGCAGGTAAATCCTCGTTTATCAAAGCCATTACGCGGGATCATTATCCGCTCAGGGGAGAGGGAGTTCGGTTCCGCGTCTGCGGTAAGGATGTATGGCATGTTTCCGACCTCAGGTCGCATTTTGGGATTGTCTCGAATGAACTCCAGTATACCTTCACCCGTGAGATCACCGGACGCGATGTCGTTCTCTCCGGATTTTTTTCCAGCATCGGCCTCTGGTGGAATGAGGCGACGCCTGAAATGGAGCAGAAAACGGATGAAGTTCTCAGGTTCCTTGAGATCACCCACCTCGCCGACCGGCTGGTCACCACGATGTCCTCCGGCGAGGCCCGGCGGTTTCTGATTGGCCGGGCGCTGGTCCATGATCCAAAGGCACTGATCCTTGATGAACCGACATCGAGCCTCGATCTCCATGCCCTGCACACCTTCCGCGCCACCCTGAGAAAGATTGCGCAGGCAGGCACCGGCATCATCATGGTGACACACATGCTCTCAGATATCATCCCCGAGACGTCCCGTATCATCCTCATGAAGGACGGAAGGTTCTGCGGCGACGGGCCGAAGGCAAAGATGCTGACAGACGAGCGTATCGGCGGGCATTTTGGGGTGCCCTTGCATATCCGGGAAGAGGATGGCTGGTATTACGCGACCGGGTACTGATGTGATTTGGAGCGGCAGGGACTATCGGAGAGTGTGGATATTCAGACGCCGTAAA
Source organism: Methanogenium sp. S4BF (assembly GCF_029633965.1). Classification (NCBI taxonomy): domain Archaea; kingdom Methanobacteriati; phylum Methanobacteriota; class Methanomicrobia; order Methanomicrobiales; family Methanomicrobiaceae; genus Methanogenium; species Methanogenium sp. S4BF. The sequence continues at coordinate 2,461,174 of NZ_CP091277.1, forward strand.
CCTGGTTATGTCTGTTTTTCCCAGATGGGGATGCCCGCATAAGTGATGCGCAGAATCCGGTGATACGGTATCGGTGTGGTTCCAACGGTTGAAATCACTTCAAAATAGTAGCGGTCAAGATTGGTGATATACTCCCCTTCGGCAGCAGAACGGTTATTCGGTGCCCCCCGGTCGATATATTCCACCGTGGCTTTTTTCATGTCAAACTCCGGGTCATGCCAGAGGCGGAGGAGGAGGGCGTGGCTGGTGCGCATGATGGGAGATAGAGGTGGTACTGGTATTTCAGATTTACCGGCCGGGGGAAACAGTAAGGACCAAAAAGAATGAATCGTTCCCGGTATATATTTTGTTTATGCGTCCGTTCGTAATCATTCACAACAGTATCAGTCTTGATACAGCATATGTCGGATTTGATGTCGATCTTGGCATTCATTACGGGACCCTCCTCTCCTTTGAGCCGGATGCGCTTCTTGTGGGTTCTGCGACTGCCCTTTCGGGGATTGAGCTTGGCGGGGAGATGCCGTCTGAAGCTGAGTATGACATGATGCGACCGGAGATGCAGGAAGATGACCCACGGCCGGTCGGTGTTTTTGTTGACAGCAGAGGCCTGTTGATGAACAGACTGCATTTCTACCGGCGGTTGGAGCACATCAAAGATGTGATAGTGATGGTTTCAGAGACGACTCCCAAAGAGTACCTGGCGTATCTGGAGGAGCGTGAATATCCGTATATCCGGTCCGGGACAACACGCGTAAACATTCGGGAGGCACTTACTGAACTATCCGGCAGATTTGGATATTCAAAAGTCATCTCAGACAGCGGCGGACACCTGAACAGTCATCTCATCGAAGAGGGTATCGCCGATGAACTCAGCTTGCTTACCTTCCCGGTGCTGGCAGGCCGGGAGCATCCGAAGCTCTTTGAACAGCTGGAACGCCGTGTCACTCTGGAGTGCATCTCATCGTCCTTGCTTGATGGGGGAGTGCTTCACAGCAGATACCGGCTGCATCACAACTGATGTATACAATGGTAAGGGCAAGGAGATTGCCCTGTTTTGAGATCATTCGAATTAAATCCACATATCAGACAATTTATTCCCCAAATAATCTCTGTAGCTCTTCCCTTCGGGAATAAATGTTCGGCAAATTCCTTCTATAACTGCGAAACGGTTCGAAATTATGGCCACAATTATATAAAATGAACCCTTATTGCTCTGCATGAAGAAACAGGCATTCCTTATCGGGGCTGCAGCCTGCATCATCCTTCTCTGCACCTTTTTTGCCGGGTGCACTGATACGGATGGCGGCCCTGAAGAAACCCCGCCTGCCACGGAAGGTGCGGATGATATTCTGGAGGCAAATACCCTCTTTGCATATGACCTGTACCACACGCTCAGCAGCGATAAAGAGTATGCAGAGCAGAACATCTTCTTCTCGCCCTACAGCATCTCAACTGCCCTTGCGCTGACCTATGAAGGGGCGAAGGGGGCCACGGCAGAGGAGATACGTTCGGTCTTTTATTTCCCGGTGGATGACGCCGTCCGGCAGGAAGGCTATGCGGCCCTCATCGCAGGGCTGAACAGTCCCGATGCCGCGTACATGCTCAGCACGGCAAATGCACTCTGGGCAGAAGAGAGCTACCCGTTCCTCCCTGCATATACCGGAATAGCACAGCAGTATTACGCAGCGGAAGTCAGGAATATGGACTTTATCTCTTCTCCTGAAGAGTCGCGACTGACGATTAACCGGTGGGTGGAGGACCGGACCGAAGACCGGATTACAGACCTCATACCCCAAGGGGCCATCACTCCCCTCACACGCCTTGTGATTACAAATGCCGTCTACTTCAAGGGGACATGGGTGCTGCAGTTTGATGAAAACAAGACACAACCGGCAGTATTTCGTACAGGGCAGGGCAAGTCTGTCACGGTGGATATGATGCAGAGGACTGATGATGACGCCATCTACCCCTACGCCGAGACAGACGACCTGCAAATTCTCAGGATGCCGTATGAGCATGAAAGCGGGAAGGCACTCTCCATGCTGGTCCTTCTCCCGAAAGATGGCGACATCACCACAGCAGAAGCCGCCCTCGGCACCACGGAACTTGCGGAAGCCGTTTCCTCAATGGAAGAAAGGCAGGTGGAGGTATTCTTCCCGAAGTTCACCCTTGAGACCACCTATTTCCTGCCTGACACCCTTGCGGTGATGGGGATGCCGACCGCATTCGGGGATGAAGCAGATTTCTCCGGCATGGACAACACCCGTTTCCTCTTCATCACCGATGTCATTCACAAGGCCTTTGTGGAGGTCAATGAAGAAGGAACCGAGGCCGCCGCTGCGACTGCGGTTATTGTCGGACGTGCGGTATCGGTAGAGAGCCCTGTTCCGGTATTCCGGGCGGACCACCCGTTTGTCTTCATGATCACCGATGACGAAACCGGGATGTTGCTCTTTATGGGACGGGTGGCAGATCCGACGGCCTGACACCTGACCTGACAGTCCCCCCCTTTTTCCTCTTTTTCAGGACACCCTTTTCCGGGTGAAAATCCTTAACCGAAAAAATGGGTGAAAACCAAAAAAAAAGGAAAACTCACACTGTTCATTGCGTCGGGAAACGTTTTTGCATTTAAGTAAGACCGGAAAAGACTGCACTCACCTGCTCTCTCTGTTTCTGAGTCAGGTTCTTCGGAATATTTACAAAAACCTTTACCAGCAGGTCACCCCGTCTGTCCGACCCTAAAAATGGCATTCCCTGCCCCCGGAGCCGGAAGGTGGTATGGCTCTGGGTGCCCGGCGGAATCGTGAGGCGTGCCGTTCCTGTGAGGGTCTGTACGGTAATCTCGCCCCCCAGCAGGGCGGTGCGCAGGCCGATGGCGGTCGTACTCTGGAGGTCTGCACCGTGCCGTTCAAATGACGGGTGGGGCCTGACATGGACAACGGCATACAGGTCGCCGGGGGGACCCTGTCGCATGCCGGGTTCTCCTTCGCCTGCAATCCGCAGGAACTGGCCGTCTCTCACTCCCCGGGGAATGGAGACCTCAATCCGTCTGGTTTTCCGTATCGTCCCGCTTCCGTGGCAGGTTTCACAGGCTTTTCCGATTATCTTTCCCCGTCCGCCGCAGTCCGGGCACGGGGCGATGGTCATGACCTGCTGCTGACCGCTCTGCTGCACCCGGCGGATTTCGCCGGTTCCCTTGCAGGTGGGGCAGTCCCGCATAAATCCGGGTTGTCCGCCGGTGCCGTGGCAGGTCGTGCACTCGTAATCATGCGGAACTTCAACCGTGTTTTTTATTCCGTAGAATGCGTCATTCAGGGAGATCTCGATATCATACCTGAGATCCGCCCCTGCTCTGCTCTGCGGCCTTCCGGTTCGTCCCGTCCGCCCGGAGAAGACGTCAAAGATGTCACCCAGGCCAAAGTCGCGGAAGAGATCATCATAACTCGGCGTCTGATACCCGGCAAAGTCGCCGGGGGTAAATGCTGCAGACCCCACCTGATCATACTCGGCTTTTTTCTGCGGGTCTGAGAGCACCTGGTAGGCTTCGTTGATCTCCTTGAACTTTGCTTCTGCCTCTTTACTGCCTTTGTTGAGGTCCGGGTGATATTTTCGTGCAAGCTGGCGGAACGATTTTTTTATTTCATCCGGTGACGCATCCCGGCTGACTCCCAGCGTTTCATAGTAATCCTTTTTATCCATTCATCGGTGACCAGTGGTTATTTCTCGTCATGAACCTCGAAATCGGCATCAACGACATCTTCACCGCCTTTTTGGCCAGCCCCTCCTGTCTGTTCTCCGCCGCCTGCATATCCTGCCTGCGGCCCTTCCGCCTGCGCCTGCTGCTGAGCGGACTGCTGGTATATGGCGGAGCCTGCCTCACTCAGGGCTGTGCGGAGACGTTCGGTTTCCGATTTGATTGCACCGGTATCCTTCCCTTCGAGCGCCGCCTTCAGAGCCGTAATCGCAGCGTTCACCTTATCGGTCATTTCGGTGTTTAATTTGCCTGAGAGCTCTGCAAGTGTCTTTTCTCCGGTGTAGATGAGCGAATCGGCGATGTTGCGGACCTCGACCTCCTCTTTTCGTCTGCGGTCCTCCTCTTCATACTGTTCCGCCTCATTCACCATCTTGTTGACATCGGTCTCCGAGAGTTTTGTCGAGGCGGTGATCGTCATCTTCTGCTCTTTGCCGGTGCCGATATCCTTTGCAGAGACATTGAGGATGCCGGATGAGTCGATATCAAACGTGACCTCAATCTGGGGGATACCCCGTGGTGCGGGGGCGATGCCCACGAGGTTGAACTGCCCAAGGCTTACATTGTCGGCGGCCATGGGCCGTTCACCCTGAAGTACATGTACTGTAACAGATGTCTGGAGGTCTGCTGCCGTGGTGAATATCTGGCTCTTTTTGGTGGGGATGGTGGTGTTTCTCTCAATCAGTTCGGTCCGAACGCCCCCCAGCGTCTCAATGCCGAGTGTCAGGGGTGTGACATCCAGAAGCACCATGTCAGTTATTTCACCGGCGAGAATCGCCCCCTGAATGGCTGCCCCGATGGCAACACATTCCATCGGATCAATCCCGCGTTCCGCTTTTCTTCCGATATGGTCCTCGATAAATTTCTGTACAACCGGCATCCTCGTCGGTCCGCCGACAAGAATGACCTTCTGGATGTCGTCCTTTGTCAGTTTGGCGTCCTTTAATGCCTGTTCAAACGGGTGGATGCAGCGCTTGATGGTTGGTTCAATCAGCTGTTCAAGTTTTGAGCGTGAGAGTTTCATCGAGAGGTGTTTGGGCCCTTCCTGCGTAGCGGAGACATACGGGAGATTTATTTCTGTTTCAAGCACGGTCGAGAGTTCTATTTTTGCCTTCTCAGCGGCCTCTTTCACCCGGTTGATGGCCATTTTGTCGTTTCTGATGTCAACCCCTTCAAGTCTCTTGAACTCAGAGGCAATCCATTCATACACGGCATTGTCCATGTCAGTGCCGCCGAGATGGGTGTCGCCGGAGGTGGCAAGCACGGTGAATGTGCCCCCGCCGAACTCCATGATCGTCACATCAAGCGTCCCGCCGCCCAGATCAAAGACGAGAATTTTATACTCACCACCGCGGTCAAGCCCGTATGCCATCGAAGCGGCGGTGGGTTCGTTTACCAGCCTGACGACATCGAGACCGGCAATTTTTCCGGCATCCTTCGTCGCGGTCCTTTGGTTGTCGTTGAAATAGGCAGGGACCGTGATGACCGCTTTGGTCACGGTCTCTCCCAGAAATGCCTCTGCATCCCGTTTGATCTTTTTTAAGAGGAACCCTGAGATCTGCTGGGGCGTGTAGTCCTTGTTGTGAATGTGGTAGATGTGGCTGGTGCCAATCTGCCGCTTTGCTGCGGTGACCGTCCCCTCAGGGTTGCTCACCGCCTGCCTGCGTGCCGGCTCCCCCACAAGCAGCTGGTCGTCCGCCGTGAACGCGATATAGGAGGGAAACATCTTTCCGGCGACGGTTGCCCCCTCTGCCGAAGGGATGATGGTGGGTTTGCCGCCCAGCATCACTGCCGCCTCGCTGTTGGATGTTCCCAGGTCTATCCCGATTATCTTTTCTTTACCCATTTTTCTCACCTTTTCCTTTCGAAACGTTCTCTGCAACCATGACCTTCGACGGCCGGATGACCTTCGATTTCAGGGAGTATCCTTTGCCGATCTCTTCGACAATGGTGCCGGATTCGTCGGTGCATTGCTTCCTGCAGATGACCTCGTGGAGAAGCGGATCCGATTTTTTCCCAATGCACTCAATGGGTTCCAACCCGTAATCTGACAGTATTTTGACCATCTTCTGGTATACCATCCTGACTCCCTCCCGGTTTTTCTCATCCTCAAGTGACGGCAGCGACTGTTCAAAATCGTCAAGGATGACAAGGAGGTCTTTTATCAGGTTCTCGTTTGCACGGGCAATGACTGACCCTTTCTCTTTTTCAGACCATTTCCGGAAATTGTCAAACTCGGCCTGGAGATATTTCAGCCGCTCTAGTCTCTCCTCGGCGAGAATCGTCTGCTCGGAAAGCTTTTTTTTCAGCTGTTCAATCTCTTCGGCCGGTTTGGTTTTTCCCGGTCCCCCATGATCTGCGGCCATTAATGAGGTGCTTTCCTTCTCTGCGGATATTTAAGGTTTGCCTCGCACTGACAATTCCTGTTTCATGGTATGGGGAGTCATCCATGGGTTGATGATCACGCTGTGGAGGTATGAAACGGTATCGGCTTCCGGATGCGGATTGCACATAAATCCGGAGTCAATGGACGGCAACAACCAAAGCAAAAGAAGGAGGGGGTAAGACATGCAGGGGAATATACAGCAGCAAACGCCTGCAGAACCGGACCCGGGCCGTGGGATGAGGGGGCTGGTATCGAAAAAGGGAATGGATTTGCTCCATCGGAATCTCTTCTGAGATTGCCACTCATTTATATATGATCCCTGCCTGATATTTCAGGTATTTTTGCTCCTGACATGTATCCGAATCTGATTTGATGGTGTGCGGCCATACCCGGTAACAATCACCTCAACATACCCTTTTAGCATAATACATCCCTTCCCGCTCTTCGCGATGCAAAAAGACATACGCTCCCGGCGGGGTGGCCGCTGTTGTTCTGACGGTTACTTCCGGGAAGTAGGTCTCTTTTGGATAGGCCATGAAATCCGCAGGCGACACCGAGAACTCCATTCCGTCCGGCATGGGCAGGAGATTGGAAGGCATCTCATACCGGGAGACACGGGAGGTGATAGGGAGGTGCACCATCCCTTAGCCCTTTTCCCGTGATTCAGCGACAATCTGGCCGGTGTTTTCTGTTCCCGCCTTCACGGTGATGGTGTCCGGACAGAAGATGACCGGGGTGCCGAAGTGGGATACACCGGGGGTGATGAGATCCCCCGGTGCGGCGGACGGGGTCGGGGTTGGCGTTGCCGGGCCGCCGAAGGGGGCCACCGACCGGGCGACCCTCTGCAGTTCTTCGGGTTCGAGGTTCCCCCACAGCCAGTATGATGTGTTATCTGCTGTGGTCCATGAGATCTGCGTCTCACCAGTTCCCTGCACGACCTTCGCCTCTGCGTCGTTCACCATTATTGTGGTGTACTTTGGCATGGAGATGGCAAAGGCCCATGGCGGGTCACCTGCACCGGTCTGCACCAGAAGCAGCCGGTCGTCTGCGGCGGTATAGTATATGTGACGCCGGGGGCAGGGCTCGCCAAAGACCTGAACGCTGGAAAACCCGTAGCCTTCAGGCACATAGTAGGGAGCCGCAAGTCTGCATCCGGGGCCGGGCGCCGCTGCTGCCGCCTCCAGCGTTGTATATTCTTCCGGCGGGCCGGTCTGCATGCAGGGCATCGGTTCTTTGATGTACTGCCAGTACCTGCTGACAACGGTCCTGTCTGGTATGTCAACGAATACATGGTAGACGGACGACTGGTTGGTGACGTGGAATGTGACCTCGGTGCCAATCCATGAGATGGCTCCCTCCGGCCCGGTTGATTCAAATCGACCGGGTCCCACATGCACAATCTCATACGCCCCGGTGTCGGCCGGGATATTCTCCTGCACCTCCGGGTCGGCAAGAGCAATGGCAATGGCCGATTCCGATGTATTCCCCGCCGGGGTGTCCGCCCCGTCATTCAGACACCCGGCGGCGAGCACCAGAATGAGACAGGCGCAGCAACACCATGCCTGCCATCCGTTCCTCCCTTTCATGATGTGAGAGTGTGCCACGGCTGTTCCGATAAGGATTCCTCCGGAGAGCAATGAAAAGGGGTTGACGACCTGCCCGTGGATGCCGGAGAAACGGTGTCTGCCGAATGAGTAATAATTCGGGTGAGAAGAATGGAAAGGACAGGGGGATTGCGTCCCCCGGAAGATGTGGCCCTGACACAAAAATCCGTACGACCGTGGTTCTACTGCGTGAAAGCGTCCCCGGGGACTGATTTGTGACGGTTCACTCCCCGGTCAGGGGTGTATCACATCTGGGGCACTTCATGCTCCAGCAGGGAACCGTCGGTGTTCGCCCGGTTTCATACCCGCACCGGGGGCAGACACATCTTTTCGGTGGAATGCTGCGGCGCTGGACTTCTTTGCCAATTGGAATGTCTGTCATTCGTACCGGGGGTATCTCCTCTGCATCCCCTTAAGGATTTGTACGAATTCTGCTGGGCTAAAGATTTGTTTTCGCTGTGCAGGGGCAGCCATCAGGTAAGCATTGGTGGCATATGCCTGCAGACCTGTCCGGCAGTGAGAGAATGAAATCCGGAACCAAGTACCGACAGTCCGGCGTCCTCCCTCTCCGTGAAAATGGGATGGTCTCGCTTGAGAGTCAGGGCTGTTACAGGCATCCTTTCGGCTTATCGTATGGAGTTCAGGAGCATCAGCAGGATATCCTGAGATCAGTGTATTCTGGTGGTAATTTTGCCCACGGTTGCAATATAGATGACAAACTGGGATTCCCCGTCAAGGCCGAGGAGCTGGTTCATCGCTTCATCATCAAATGCCCCGATGGCACAGACGCCGCATCCGACGGCCTCGGCACCGAGATAGAGGTTCTGGCAGGCATGGCCCGCGTCGAGAAAGAGATACCGGTATCCCCGTTCACTGTAGCGCCATGTCATCCTATAGGGCACCGCCGTCCAGATGATGGTGACCGCATTCTTCTTTGCAAACTGCTGATAGAGGCATGCATGGAATATGTTGTCGGCGATGCCCGGTTCAGCGCTGATTTCTGCAAGCAGGTGCTCGATGGCGAGGTAGCGGTACAGGCCCGGTGACACGCCCTCCACATTATTGACGAGCACATACGTCTCGAATGCATGCCGGGCACCGGCGGACGGCACCGTCCGGAACGTATACTCTCCCGTGACCTCCCGTTTCACCCCCTGTGAGCACCAGAGCAGAAAAGAGAGCTCTTCAGGCGTGATCGGCTCCTTCCGGTATGTCCGTCTGCTTTCCCGGTGGAGGATGGCATCCCGGAGATCGATATGCGGCACCGTGAGTGAAGCGGGAGCAGGCAGTCGGATTGCCTCTCCGTTTCCGGGGCAGGGGAGCTCCACCGGCGGCTGGGGGAGGCCCATCATCTGGCCTGATGGCTCAAGATACGGGTATTGTGTCTTCTTCAGAAATTCCTGACCTGTTTTCTTCATATTGTCACCACCTGAGCATATTCTCATGAAACTCCGGGGAGTTCAGGGGCAGATAGGCAGTGTTATCCTAAGGTCTTTTCCCCTGTTCCGGGTGTATGGAAGCACCCCGCTCCGGATGCCATCTGTTATTGCTGACCCATCTCTGCATCTGCCGTATCAAAGATCAGGCCCTGATACCGGAACGGTAAGAGGTGTCCCTCACCCCCGGGGAGGTGAAGTTCACAGGGGGGAGCATGCTCTGCGATATGGTGTCCATATGCAACCGGGACCAGAGGGTCCTCTGTGCCATGAAAGACATGCAGACGACAGGGAATCTCAGCAATGGAAACCCCCCCGTCGACATAGTGGACTGTAGCATCGGTGGTAACTCCACGGCTTCCCTGACGGAATGCTTCTCTCTCCCCTTCCATGAAGCACTCCTTAAAAATGGGTCTGCTGTGATCGCAATATCCGCGTTGCAGAGATCCTTCATGAATGCGGAATAGTATGCGTCAGGGATGAATTTTTCACTCGCCCCTAATCAGATCAAAGAAGAGCCGGAAGAGGCAGGGATGGGTCTTTGAGGGCTACTGATGTCTGGTCCATTTTGGACTTCGGGTAATTGCTGGCACCAGGCATCCCGGTGAAATTCGTGTACCCGGCAAAGGTCATATTAAAGATGAGGCGCTGTGGGATGCCATATCCGCTGACCGTCGTATGGGTGCCGCCGCCGGACCAGCCGGTAACCCCGAATCTCTCAATACCGGGGTGTTCTGCGATTGCGGCGATATCAGCCTGATAGTCAGGCAGGCGGCGTCCTTCCTGATATGTTGATTCCCCCATTTCCAGCCGATCGGTGGTGATTATGCGGTATCCCCGTTGTGCTGCACTCCTCTCAAACCGTTTTTCCTTCGAGTGGTGAATCCTGCCCCCTGTGTGCATGAAAAACAGGGATTCCTTCGGGATTACCACAATCAGTGTAGGCAAGGGTGCGGTCGTCTTTCAGGGTAATATGACGGATCTCCATAGCAGGGATTGCACCCTGGTGGGATGTAATGATTTCTTTGTCTGCTGTCAGGACCGGTCCTCATGCTGTATCACTCCTCGCTTCGCTCCCTGTTTATCCGATTGACAGACGCTGTTTCTTTAGCACCAGAGACAGATGGTTTGAGCGGTAATAAGGTATTTATATGGGTATGTTTTTCCGATGATGAATGACTATATATATTGCGCGCAGACTGTATGTGAATGATTATAATCCGGCCAATTTTTCTTTAAATGCCTGTTTAAGACCTTTATTGTCAATTATTATGTAAAATTGCCCATATGTGGAATAATATGGGTGTTTGTTGGAAATAACTCCTATAATACTATTTGTTTAATATCAGCATTAAACTAATGAAATTAAATTAATTGGCCTATGATTCAAAAAACGATAAGAATTATACTCAGGAATAAAATGTTCCACGTATGGAGAGGTATCATCCGGAGCTTTCTCACATAAAGGAACTGCTGAGATCTCATCCCCGGGGAATGACAATAATTGATATTTCTCAGAAAATTGGCATCAACAGAAATTCGGTGGCCAAATATCTGGACGTACTCCTCATCTCCGGCCAGGTGGAGATGCATGCGGTGGGAACGGCAAAATTATACTTTCTTTCCAAAAGGGTTCCTATTTCCGCAATGCTGAGTCTCTCATCGGACTATATTATCGTCTTTGACAGTGCCCTGACCATTCAGTACATCAATCAGAAAGTATTGGATTTTGAGGGCATTACCCGCGAAGAGGCACTTGGAATCCATATCGACAATATCTCTCTCTCCCTTCTGAGGGATGAGGAAATCCTTGAGAAAATCCGGGATGTCGATCTCGAACGCCAATTTTGCAAGGATGTCTCCATTAGCCATGAAGATGGAGAATATTATTTTAAGGCTAAGATTATCCCAACGATATTTGAAGGAGGCACCCGCGGCATCAGCGTGATTCTGGAGGACAATACTCCCCAGAAACGGTATGAACTCTCACTTGAGGAACAGAAATCACTGTATCAGGAGATGGTGGAGGACCAGACCGAGTTAATCTCCCGCTGGTTGCCGGACGGTACCCACATCTATGTCAATGATGCCTACTGCCGGTACTTTCTGAGAGAAAAAGACAAAATCATAGGAAAACGGTTCAAACCGGGAGTTCATCCCGATGACTGTCCACTCCTCACCAAACATCTCAGATCACTGACACGGGTGACTCCTGTTGCGAGTATCGAACAGAGAATCATCATGCCTGACGGGTCTGTCAGGTGGCAGCAGTTCACCGACCGGGCTTTTTTCGATGAAAATGATAACATCACTGAATATCTCTCCGTCGGTCGTGATATCACCAATCGAAAAATTCTCGAAAGAAGGGAGAAGGAAACCCTTGCAGACCTCAAATATCTCTCGGAAACATCTATCAAATTCGTAAGCATGTTCCATGAGGAGGATATCTTCCGGTATATCGGTGAATCCATACGCCTGTTATTGCCGGATTCAAATGTTGCTATCATCAAAATTCAGGAACAAAGTCTTCAGGGGGTTGTCGGTGCCTGTTTCGGCAGCGAAAAACTCCAGCATGTCGTGGGTGAGACGTTTGAACTGGAGGAGTCTTACGCAGATCTCGCCTACTCACGTACTCTGACAGAAATTTTAGTGCCCAGGATCAGGGCCCTGATCAAAAAATCTGATAAAGAGAGCCCTCTTCCCAGGATCGACAAGGTTGCCCCGCCAAAACGAAGGTTCACAATGAACATTCTCCAGAAAGACGGTTCTCTGTGCAACCTGCTCATCAGCATTCCCGTCACAAGCTCCCTGCGAAAGGTGGAGCTTCTTGAAACCATAATCAATCAGGCATCCGTTGCATTGCGTCGCTGCCGGGCGGAAAAGGAACTTTGGATCAAGGAGAGTGCCATCATGTCATCGATTGACGGCATCATGATCTGTGACAGGAATGCGGCCATCACCTATGTAAATACTTCTTTTCTGAATATGTTCGGATATTCCGAACCTGCAGAAGTTCAGGGAAGATCGCTTTTCTCGTTCATCCTGCAGGGCAAAACGCTCGAAAAAGGGATGGATCTATTCTGGCAGAAAGGGGGATGGAAAGGAGAGCGCACCGGGATCAGAAAAGACGGGAGCCATTTTTATGTCCATATATCCGGAAGTGCGGTGGACGATCAGCGCTGCAGCCCTCAGTGTCTGCTTGTGTCTCTGGTTGACATTACCAAGCGGAAACAAACTGAGATGTCAAGGGCCTTTCTTGCGCCGATAGCCGAATGGTCAGAGAAGGCTATCATTGGTATCACCCTTGAAAAAGAGATCATATCATGGAATCCTGCAGCTGTGAAATATCTGGGATACACAGAGGAAGAGATCCTAGGCAGCACCTTTTCTGTTCTTGTTCCCCCCAATAATACCGAAATTGATGATATTTTCAGCAGAATGAATGAAGGTCAGACGATTCGGTCTGATACGATCATTCTCAGGCGCAAAGATGGATATCTGGGATCATTTTCTGTGACATTCACTCCTGTGAGGGACTATAAAGGCCATATCTATGGTATTTCCATCATGGGGAGTGACATATCAAAAGAGATCCCCCTGAAAGAGAAGCTTGACCATGTCCAAACATTGCAGAAGACCATGGAAGAGAATGTTCCTGTTCCTCTCCTCAAAGTGGTGGGGAATGAAGTGACATATGTAAATCCATGCTTGCTTCATCTGTTTGAAAAAGCCGATCCAAAGAGTTTCATTGGAAAGAATATTCACGATGTCGTGACGTTCAGGAGGGATTTGGGTTCACACGGAAACGGTGCGAATGCACCACCGGGGAGTGTCGAACGCCAGATGGCAACAATAGAACTTAATGATGGAAGCGAAAAAGAAGTTGCCGCAACAATTTTCCGGGATTATATTGGACAGGGTGTCTGGATATTTTTTGAGAACTCTTCCCGATCATCTGAGTATGATACTCTTCTCAAAGAGATCGAAGAGAAACTCAGGAAGGATCTCATAAAAGCGATTGAAGTTATCGGTGTTGAGCTCGGTTCAAAGAATAGGGTTGAAGAGGAGCTTAAAAATGAAATTGCGCTGCATCGTGAGCTTGAAAACAATATTTTGGGGTGTGTATTCCTCCTTGATCAGAATAGTAACCTTGTTCACATGAATTCTGCTCTGGCAGAGACCGCCGGAGTCATGCCTGAGGATGCTATTGGAAAACCGCTGGACTCGGCCCTGAACGGCTTCATCACCAAAGGGATATTTGAGGATGAGGCGAAAGACGTTCTGCTTGGTTCTGAGGTGGTTGTGCATCATGATGCGGTTGTCGGAGATGACAGGAACAGCTGGAAGACACGTCTCATTCCTCTGATAGTTGAGCCCGGTCAACTGAGAGGGATTGTGGGAATTTCCCAGAAGGCCCCGCTCCTCCGGAATGAGAACTAATTGTTCTGACGCCTGAGGGATGTATAAGCCGGCACCATCGGTCATTTGTCATCCCGTGACGGTTTTCCTTGTGTTTATACACGATTTTTTGACAGATTTTCTGATTAGTTCTCCATTTATTTCGATTTTAAATCAAATTTATATCAATATGTGGGATAATGTATCCAATTCCGTCAAAATGTGGCTGTCAGTATGGTATTAATGAGCAAATGCCAAATCAAATTATTATTTAATGTTTCTAATAATGTCTATTATTCCGTTAATTCAGCATTTTCGCCCTACGGGGGCGCATTGCTGATTCGCATGGCGTAAATTAATAAAAAGATAATTCCTATTAGAATATGTCGCTGCCGCATATACTGAAGATGTGTATCGGCACTAATGTGACAGGATAGATACTATGCCAGAGAAAACCTATCAAAGACTTATTGACCAAGAAACGAATGAACGCTGTTGTGTCGCTTCCGAACTGGAGACCTATGGCAAACCGGCCTTACAGTACCTTGTGCTTGCTCTTAAAGATTCAGACAAATGGGTCAGAGTCGTCTCTGCTGATGCCCTTGGCAACATTGGCGATTCAGGAGCTGTCGATGCACTGATTGAAGCCCTGGGTGATAGTGATCAGGATGTTCGTTTCACTGCTACGGGAGCGCTTGGGAAGATTGGAGATCCACGAGCTGCTGATTCCTTAAGGCTGGTAATGGAAACGGATCATCACTTCATTGCCAGTGCTGCAGAGGATGCACTTGAACAGATGGGACAGAAATACTGAGATTCAATCTCAATAATACCATAAATCATACCTCGAACACGATGTGGTTTCCTGAATTCCTTCCGGAGCCATCGATTCAATAATTACCTGATATTACCCTTTTATTTCCCCATTCTGGGATGATTCATTCGCACTCTTTACTCCATCGGTGGTTTTCCCGGTAATCTGTGTTTATTCTCTTTTTTTCCATTATAGGGAACCCCGATCGCCTCTTTGTAACCTTTGTTCATGGTCTGCAGCAATCGGTGAAATTTTAAAACGACACCGGAGAAGATATTTCGGTGCACAAATAATCTCAGGAACGCGTGCGTGAACAATCTACTGCTATTCAGGCGTATTTTTGAGGAATAATTCGAAGCATTCTGCGCAATGTTATTCCCAACCTTTTTTTAGTATAACCACATCTCTTCCCAGAGTGATTCCATGAACCGTCAAAGACTAATTATTGCCGGCATTGCCATCCTTGTCTTTATACTGGTTCTGTTCGGCCTTCTCGGCGATTGGTACTGGTTTGTCGCCATCGGGTATGAGGATGTGTTCCTCTCCATTCTTTCAATCCGTATCGTGCTGTTTGCCATCGCAACTGCCGTATTCTTTGGATTTGCCTATCTGAATATCCGGTATGCGGCCGGAAAGGCTGCCCTCCTGCAGGGAGATACATCGGACGGATTTTCGATTGCGGTCTTTTTTGCGGGATTGTTGGCGTTTTTTACCGGACTCAGCATCTCCGGCTCGTGGGAGACAGTGTATAAATATCTCAATCAGGCGCCTTTTAGCATAACTGAACCGATATTCGGGCTTGATGTCGGATTTTATGTATTCTCACTCCCGTTCTACAATCTTGTTCTCAATCTCTGTATTGCCCTCTTCATCCTGACCATTCTGCTCTCCGGCCTCCCGTATCTTGCCGGTCTTCCGGGAAATATCTTCAGAAGCCGGGTATTTTACCGGTCTGAGGGTGGTGGTGAAGGTGAGGCCGGATTCGGATATGAGAGCGGCCCCTCCCTGAAACAGACGATACAGGCATTTTTGCCGCAGTTAAACGCCCTGCTCTTTCTCACCTTCGCAGCACTGGCCGTCCGCCTCTGGCTTGCCCGGTTCGATCTGCTTTTCTCTGAAACCGGTGCGGTGGTCGGGGCCGGGTATACCGCGGTTCATGTCACCCTGCCGGTGCTCACCATCCTTGCCGGTGTGGCGTTTGTCATTGGCATCGGGTTTCTGATCAATGAGAAGTTCGAACGCATTGAGGTCATTACCTACGGCATCGCCGCCTTTGTGGCGATCGCGTTTATCGGTATTATTGCCGGTGCGGTTGTACAGGGGCTTATCGTTGAGCCCAATGAGCTGAATCTGGAGGAGCAGTATCTGGACTATAACATCCGGTTCACGCTTGCTAGCTACGACCTTGATACGGCCGATGAGGCGCTCTTCCCGGTTGCCTATAATCTGACAGCAGCAGACATACGCGAGAATGATGCGACCATCAAAAACATCCGCCTCTGGGACTGGCGTCCGCTCAAGACTACCTATGAGCAGCTTCAGCTCTTCCGGACATACTACGATTTCAATGACGTGGATGTCGACCGCTACCACTTTGACGGCACCTACAAGGAGGTCCTTGTCTCGGCACGGGAGATGAACATACGGGGCCTCCAGCCGCAGGCACAGACGTGGGTGAACACGCATCTGATCTACACTCACGGGTATGGCGCCGTGATGAACCCGGTCGATGAAGTGACGGACGACGGCCTCCCGGTATTCTATCTGAAGGACATTCCGCCATCATCGCCCTATTTCACTCTTGAAGAGCCGCGTATTTATTACGGTGAGGAGACCGGAAATTATGTCGTGACGGGCACCACAACAGAAGAGTTTGACTATCCGGCAGGAGATCAGAATGCCTATCATGTCTATGACGGGCAGGGCGGCGTCGGCATGGATAATTTTGTAAAACGGCTCATCTACGGAATGAAATTTGGCTCTGTTGAGCTGCTGGTGTCAGGATCGCTCACGGATAAGAGCAAAATTCTCTTCCACCGCAATATTGCTGACCGTGCCCAGACCATCGCCCCGTTCCTCTCCTATGACTCCGATCCCTACGTCGTGGTGGCCGATGACCGCCTCTACTGGATCATCGACGCCTACACCACCGCAGACCGCTTCCCTTACGCTGAGCCGTTTGTTGTCTCCACGGTCGGGGGACAGCGGCTCAACTACATCAGAAACAGTGTAAAAGTGGTCGTTGATGCCTACAACGGGGATATCACCTACTACGTCGTCGACCCGGAAGACCCTCTCATCAGGACCTATGATAATATCTTCCCCGGCTTTTTCAAAGAGTTTGCAGAGATGCCCGAATCGCTCAAGAGTCATGTCCGCTATCCGCAGGGGCTCTTCCAGGTGCAGGCGATGCTCTATGCCACCTATCATATGAAGGATCCCCGCGTCTTCTATAACAAAGAGGATGCATGGGTCATCCCCGATGAGATCTACCGCGGCTCCCGCCAGCAGATGCAGCCGTATTATGTCATCATGGACCTGCCCGGCGAGCAGTCGGAGGAGTTCATCCTGATGCTGCCCTTCACCCCGCGGAACAAGGAGAATATGATCGGGTGGATGGCCGCCCGTTCTGACGGCGACGCCTACGGGTCGCTTGTGGTCTACCAGTTCTCCAAACAGGAGCTCACCTATGGCCCGATGCAGATCGAGGCCCGGATTGATCAGGATACCGAGATATCACAGGACATCACCCTCTGGTCGCAGTCCGGCTCGTCCGTGCTCCGGGGTAATACCCTTGTCATACCCATAGAGGATTCCATCATCTATGTTGAACCTCTGTATCTGGAGGCAACGGAGAAAGGCACGCTCCCGCAGCTCAAAAGGGTGATCGTCGCTTATGGTGACCGGCTGACGATGCAGGACACGCTGGGGGAGGCGCTTGCCGTCATCTTCGGTGGCGAGACCGGCGATATCAGTGATACCGGAGAGGCCGGTCCCGGTGAACTGCCTCCGGTGAGCGAAAGTGATATGGCAAAGCTTGCACGCATCGCTGAACTCTATGATCTTGCCAGTAAGGCCCTTGATGACGGGGACCTTGGGCTGTACCAGAAATATTTTGATGAGATAGGAAAGGTCGCGTCATCCTGATCGGGCGGATGCAAACCGCATCTTTTCTTTCTTTCAAAATCCAACTTTTTTCAGGAGCACACGAGATGACCACTGATCACGAACGCACTGCGTTGGACGAAGCGGTCCGCACCTGCACCCGCTGCCCGCTTGCAGAAACGCGGACCCACGCCGTCCCCGGTGATGGGCCTGTCCCCACCCGTATTCTCTTCATCGGGGAGGCACCGGGCAGAAATGAAGATCTTCAGGGGATGCCCTTTGTGGGCCGGGCGGGGAGCATCCTCGACGGCCTTCTCGCAGGAATCGGCGTTGCCCGTGATGAAGTATTTATAACAAACATCGTCAAGTGCCGCCCGCCGAAAAACCGGGACCCGACGACAGAGGAGATTGAGGCCTGCCGGCCCTACCTTGAGCGCCAGCTTGGCCTGCTCTGTCCGGAGGTTATTGTCCCTCTCGGCCGGTTTGCGATGCGGTGGGTGCTCGAGTCGTATGGCATTACGCCCGGCCCTATCTCCGAGGTGCATGGTGCGGTTTTCCGTATCCGGAATGGTGGATGCGAGCAGGTTGTCATCCCCGTGTATCACCCGGCAGCCACCATATACCGGCCCGCATTCCGTGAGGTGCTGGCGGCTGACTTCGAAACGATTCGGGCGGTGCTCAAGGGTCCCCGTGTCTGTGAAACGGAGGAGCAATGAAAATTCTTGGCTTATCAGGCAGTCCGCGGGCGGGCGGGAACACCGATACCCTGCTCGGGGCATTGCTTGCAGGTGCGGCCTCAGCGGGGGCTGAAACAGATGCGGTACATCTCCGCGATTATGCCATCCATCCCTGCACAGGCTGTGAACGCTGCCGCAAAGACCTCACCTGCACCCGTTTTATGGACGGCATGCATCTCCTGTACGCGAAGATTGAGGCGGCAGACGGCCTCATCATTGGCTCACCGACCTACAACTACAATATCACCCCGGAGATGAAGGCCTTCATCGACCGTCTGTATCCCTATTATCGGTTCTCAGCAGAGCGGCCGGGCCCGTATTCGAGCCTCTTTCAGGGCCGTGACAGGAAGGCGCTGGTCTTCTCGGTCGCAGAACAGACAACACCTGAGGAGCGGGGGTTTCCATTGAGGCGATGCAGCGGCCGCTTGAGGCGCTGGGATTTACGGTGACGGATACGTTGCCGGCTGAAGGATACTTTAAGAAGGGTGCGGTTGCCGGGGACCCTGCCATGCAGGAGCAGGCACGGGAGGCAGGCAGACGGTTTGCCTGCGGGCATCTGTGATCGGGGCGATGAGTATGCTCTGCCACATTCCGGAGTGTTCGGATTATCCGGGCGGGGGAATATGGAAGCTTCAATACGTTCGGTCGGGATGAAAGGAAACCCCTTTCCTTTTTTGCAGGGAAAATATTGAGATCAGTCCTGTATCAGGGATCTGATCTCCGCAATCAGCGTTCTGAATTCAGCCTCCGTAATCTCCTCTCCGGAATACCGTTGCCGTTCGGTGGCTGTGAGTATGCTGATGGTCTGTTCGCTGTTATGCTGATCCGTATGCTCCAGCAGGTATGCCCTGCACTCAGAGTCTGAAATCTCCTTTCCGGAAAAGCGTTCTGCAGCGACCTTCATCCTGAGGACCCGCACCGCCATGCTGACGGCTTCTTTTCGGTGTCCCCGGAAAAAGAGCAATTCGGTGGCATGCAGTGCATCCGTACCATAAAAATCCTGAATGTCGGCAAACTCCTCTGTGGCATTCCCGGTCCCGGAAGGGTCCGGTCTGTACATATAATAGAAATATATCACAATGGCGTTGAGACAGGCAAATATCAGGATCAAAAGTGGCAGGACATAGAACGGAAGAATGTCGTCTTTTCGGATACTGACTGCTTTAACACTCCCGTTAACCGATTCCGCCCGGATTTCTGCTGCATAGATGCCTTTGGTGTAGAGGATTGTTATATCCGAATTATCGGATGATATGTTTATCTCTGTCCCTGAACGCACAAATCCCTCAGACTCCGTCTGTGAGATGAGAATTCCGAATGTCTCATTCTCCATAAAAACCGGCGGCAGGGCGATGAATGCAGTGGTATTTTCAAAAATTTTTTCAATGACGCCTTCATGTACCGTTCCCGAAAGGGAGACTGTCGCATCATGTTCGTCGCGGTAGAGCGATGAAAACACACCGGAGTTATTTTCTCCGGCATTGACGGCAAGGGAGAGCCGTGAAAAATTCTGGTCATACAGGGAGCCGTTGACGCCCCGGAAGACCGGATCACTTTTGATTGCTGCTGTCAGTGCATTTTTCCGCAATTCCCGTTCAATCTGTTCTTCCAGCAAGGTCCGTTTCAGTGCTTCAGCATCGGAGTATTCTTCTGATGCCTGTACCCCGTCGGGTGTCGTTCCCGATGCATAGGAGGTGGTATCCTGTGTTTCCGCTTTTATTCCGGAGGAGCTTTTCACCGGTGCCGAAGCGGTCTCTTCCGCTTCCGGTGTATCCTCATCCTGTGGTACTTCATTGCTGAAGCTGAGGCTGATTCCCGGTAAATCCGAACTATATACTGGTCCGTTTCCATATTCAAATGAGATATCGACAATATATTCGGTGCCCTCTCCGGCATTGCCTGCGGAGACATAATAGATCTCCTCCCCGGAAAAGGCCGTGATTTGCTTGCTCTGTGAAGAGGAGTATTCACCGGTCAGGGGGTCTTTCAGCCGTATCACCATCGTGCCGGGAACATCTCTGCCCATGTTGTTGGTTATCTGAACCGGAATCCGGGATTCCTCACCCGGCATAAACTGATACTGACCGGAGCCGGTCGAAAGAAACAGTGCGTCATCCTCTGCGGCAACGATGCCTGATGATGCGGCCGCAAGAAACAGGATGAAGAGGAGGAATTTCGTCCTCACGGAACTGCCTGCCTCCTTCCGAATGCTATAAGAAATGCAGCTAACAGGGCAATTGCGCCTGCAATATAGCAGATCCGGCTGACATCCGTCTCCTCTGATTCCCGGACAATCTCCTGATTAAGTCCTGCATAAATCTCTTCCAGCGTGTCCTCATTGACGGAGTGGTAGTAGTACCCGCCGGTTTCTTCTGCAATGAATTTCAGGTTCTCCTCATCAAGATTCGCATAGAGCGGATTTCCGAATGAGTCATAGTCATACAGTACCGGCTCTGCTGATCCAAGGCCGATGGTGAATACCTGAATATTTCTCGTCTTTGCAAATGACACAGCCTCTTGAGGGGTAATGTCCCCTGCATTATTCTCACCGTCCGAGAGGAGGATGACGACTTTTCGTTTGTCAGGGATGGCATCCGCCATGTCGGTTGCGAGTGCGAGTCCTTCTCCGATGGCCGTATTTCCGTCTCTCTGGTTTATTGCCATCAGTTTCCGGCCGACCTTCTCCTTGTCGGGACTCAGGTAGGCGGCGGATGATGCACCGGAATCAAATGTTACGATCCCCGCAAAGTCCTTTTCACCCAGACTGTTTATCAGAATGAGAGCAGACGTCTTTGCCACTTCCAGCCGGTTTGGTTTATAATCGGTTGCCTGCATACTTCCGGATACATCCATCGCCAGAACGACATTGACGCCTTCTTTGTCGGTTTCAAGGGGGATATGCGGGCCCGCAAGGCCGATGATGAGGACGGTCAGTGCCAGAAGAAGCAGGATGAACACCGTCTTTTTCGGGGTGAGAGAGGTTTTCCGTGTGTCAGATTTAGCTGCTGCCTGCGCCGCCTTTGCAAAGGAGAGGCGGGAAAATTCAAGAGCACGACGCTGGCTGTGTTTTTCATAATACCAATAATAATACAGCAGGACCGGAATTGCTATCAGGGCGGACAGAAACTCCGGGTGATAAAATCCGGCCATGGGTTATGCAGCCCCCCCGAAAAACGTCTGTAATTTAAAAAACACATCCCGGTAGGGGTCAGATGTATCGACCGGTAATGCCGGAATCCTGTTCTTGCGGAAAAAGCCGGTAAGCCTTTCCTCGTGCGCCTCTGCAATCCGGCGGTAGTGTTCCCTGAATATCCGGTCTGAGGTGTCAATAAGCAGCTGTTCGCCTGTTTCAGGATCGATCAGCTCGATAGGGCCCACATCCGGGATCTCCGTCTCGTGTCCGTCTGAAACCCGTATCGCCTGCACGTCATGCCGTCTTTTGAGGAGGGCAACGGCATCCTCAAAGGAGGGCGAGTCAAAATCAGAGATGATGATAATCCGGGATTTGCGTTTCAGTCTTCCCAGAAGAAACTCTGCTGCCATACCGATATCCGTCTCTGGTGAGCGAGGGGTGTGCGAGATGATGGTATTGATGACTGATGCAGCGTGGTTTTTCCCCTTTCGTGCCGGGATATATTTCTCAGCTGTTCCGGTGAATAGCAGGACTCCTGCTGCGTCCCCGTCTTTCAGTACCGAATAGATGATGGTGGCCGCAACCTCGAGAATCTTAACATCCTTGGACACATCCGCCCCGAAAGATGATGATGCCGAGCGGTCTATCACGAGATAGACAGTCCGCTCCTGCTCTTCATGATATACTCTCACATGGGGTTTTCCGGTTCGTGCGGTGATATTCCAGTCCATTGACCGGATGTCGTCCCCGTAGACATACTCCCGGATATCCGCAAGGTCAATTCCCTGGCTTCTGGAGAGCGATGTGTGCATCCCGGTCTGGTTCCTCTGTGCATATGCGCGGGTAACGATGCGTATCTGCCTGACGCTCTTCAGGCATTCCTCGGCTGAATATCCTGATAATGCCGAGACTCTCTCTTTCTTTGCGTTCTTCACGGGATCTTCACCCGTGAGAGGATTTCACCGATGATGTCTTCGGTGTGGATACCGTCTGCTTCCGCCTCGTAATTGAGGAGTATCCTGTGTCTGAGCACCGGATATGCCATCTCCCTGATGTCGTCGGGGGTGACATATGTCCTCTTCTCACGAAGCGTCTTTGCCTTTGCACAGACTATCAGGCTGATGGATGCCCGTGGAGATGCACCGAATGCGATGTACTCTTTGAGGTCAATGCCGTATTTCTCCGGGTGCCGCGTTGCATCAACCATTTCAGCGGCGTACCGTTCCACCAGGGTGCTGCAGTGAATTGAGCGGGTATATGACTGGATCTCCAGAATATCCTGTTTATCAAGGGTCTGTTGGGCAGACGGACAATTCTGTCCGGTGAACTGCTGGATTATTCGAATCTCCTCGTCTATCGAGGGGTAATCCATCAGGATTTTCAGCATAAACCGGTCCGTCTGTGCTTCGGGCAGGGGATAGGTGCCTTCCGACTCGATGGGGTTTTGTGTTGCGAGAACAAAGAAGGGCAAAGACAGGGGGTGGCTGTCGCCCTGAATAGTGACCTGTTTCTCCTGCATCGCTTCCAGCAGCGCGGACTGCACTTTAGGTGGTGCACGGTTTATTTCATCTGCCAGCACGATGTTTGAAAAGACCGGCCCTTTTACGGTCTCAAAGGATGAATTTTCGAACCGGTATATCTTCGTCCCGGTGATGTCTGCCGGAAGGAGGTCGGGGGTAAACTGAAGCCGGGTATATGAGCATCCGGTGCAGTCGGAGAGGGTTTTTACAAGGAGGGTCTTTGCAATGCCGGGCACGCCTTCAAGAAGCACATGCCCTCCTGCTGCGAAGGCAATGATTAACTGTTGAATTGCATCTTCCTGTCCGATGACAACCCTTTTGATTTCTGATTCCAGAAGGGCCAGTTTGTCTGAATATGCCTGAAGGTCAGCATCCTGACCGGGATCAGAAATGAGGGGGGGGTGGATATTCTCAATAATATCCGGTGCCTGAATGGTTCTTTCGTATTCATCGGGCATGATACTCAAAGATCTAATATGGTGTTAAACACTTATGAATTTGTCAGGTCTCCGGAATCGTGTGTGAATGTCAGGTGGTCTCGATGTTAATTTTGTAAAATTAACTTATTTTGGATATTTGTCGAAAATGTGAAGAGATTTATACATTGGCTGAAAGAACATTAGAACACTGATCCAGAAATTTTCAAAAATGAAGATTAATTATTTTTGATTACTCTGGCTGGTTGCTATGGACAGATGCACTTAAAAATCAGGTTTTAAAATCAGGCTTTCCCGTGTTTCAATCGGTATCGATGAAACCTGTGATTTTCATGGTTTTCATTGCCGGTATGCCTCTGTCTGATAGTACTATCCGACCATAACTACTGCTCATTTACCCTTAGATAATGCACTAACCGGAGAGGATGAAAATGAAAATATATCTTGCAATGGACGACACGGACAGCCTGAACTCGCGCGGCACAGGGAAACTGGCACGGGCTACAGGGGCAGAGATCGCAAAGGAATTCCACGTTGACGGCATCTCCCGCCACCAGCTCTTTGTGCATGAGGATATCCCCTTCACCTCGCACAACAGCTGTGCGGTGATTCACATCGAGGCACGGGAGCGGGATGACAAGGAGTGGATCTTTGAGACTGCAAAGGAGTGCATGCTCAATGATTTTATTGACGGGAGTGATCCCGGCATTGCCGTTGCCTGCGCAGATGAGATTTTGCCTCCCCTGATTGCGTACGGCAGGGATGCACAGAAGATCGTTTTGAACCAGGAAAAGGCCCGGACACTCGCAGCCAATCTCGGAATCCGGCTCGAAGGTCTGGGCGGCACAGAAGACGGCGTGATTGGCACGATGGCCGGTCTTGGTCTTGCCAAAGGCGGCAATGACGGCAGATACCTGATGTGCGGCAAAATCAGGGATATGTCGGGCCCTGCTGATGTTGAGACGCTCCTTGAGGGGGGTATTGATGCGGTCTATACCGTGGACGGGCATATCGTCCGGGATGGCAGAATTATCATCAAAGAAGGGAAATCCGCGAAGCCCTGTCCGGTTGACGGCAGAAAGATTCTGTTTGTTGAGAAAATTGACGGGCAGTTCCATGCTGTGAAACGAGGATGACGGCCCCTGATATCTTCAAAAAACGGATTGCCATTGCATTTGCCGTTCTGGTAATTTTTGCCGGGGGCATGCTGGCACTGCAGATTGCCGGTGAGGAATGGATTAAGGGTATCAGTCCCGATACCATCACACCTCTTATTGATACCGGAATGAAGGAGACCTTTTATCGGGACGACTTCAATTATGGTCCGCAGCAGTGGAGGCCATTTAAAGAACCGCTGAATATTTCGAACACGGCGTATGGCGATACCGAATGGTATCTGATGTTTGTGAAAGCGAATGCAACCCCGTACGGGGGCAATCCCGCTCTGCACCGGAGAGGGAATGTGCAGGTAAATTATTCGTTTACGAATCTTGCCGGGACTGCTGCGTTTCATGTTATAGGGTTTGATGCAACGGCGAAGTGCCGGACCAACGGACAGGACGGCTATGGCGCCTCTTCGTATTTTGTTACCGGAACCGCTGCGGCAGGCGCCGTCTCCCCTTCCTCTGCACCGATGACATCATGGAATAATGTGGCCGTTCTGCCGCCGGGCGAGTATGACACCGATGAGGGGCCTGAACCGTATTATTACTTCATCCATTTTGATCCCCTCTCCGGGGGGGTCGGCGCTGTGCATATCACGGACAGTCCGGACTTGCTGAAAGGCGGGGTCATTGAAACCGATGCGCAGTCGGGACAGTTTTACATCACCCATACGGGGGGCAGTCTGCTTGATGATGTGCTGCTCGTCGTCTGTGTGAATGAAGTGCAGCCGGAAGACTTCAGGCTTGATATTGAGACGTCGTTTGTGAGGAGAGAGTAGAAATGATGCATCCTGAAAAGTATTTTTCCCTGAATGAGATCGCCCTGATGTCCATCTGCGGTGCACTGATCTTTGTCATGAAAGTGGTATTCAAGGTTCCCGTGCATATTCCCGGGCATAGCGGCATTTTCTGGGTCATTCCGATGATTGTCGGCATCGCAATTGTGCGAAAGCCTGGCACCGGGACATATATCGGGCTTATATCCGGGCTTTTGGGCTCGTTTTTCGGTCTGGGCGCTCTTCATGTCTTTG
The DNA here is from genome assembly GCF_029633965.1 of Methanogenium sp. S4BF. Lineage (NCBI taxonomy): Archaea > Methanobacteriati > Methanobacteriota > Methanomicrobia > Methanomicrobiales > Methanomicrobiaceae > Methanogenium > Methanogenium sp. S4BF. Next base: position 2,486,689 of record NZ_CP091277.1, read on the forward strand.
ATATTTTCAGTTATCTGACGATTGGCATTGTAGCGGATATCTGTGGTGTTCTCTTTGCATACCGCTTTGATTCTCTTGCGGTGGGAGTCATCACCGGTGCCGCTGCAAATGTCGTGAAGATGGTGGTCCATTACGGGGTGCAGATTTTACTGGGGGTTCCGCAGTATTTTATCATCCTCGGCATTGGCGTCAGCTCAATCACCTACCTGATCTTCGGCGGTCTGGGGGGACTGATTTCGGTGTATATTGTCCGGAGGCTGACCCGCGCCGGTGTCATCGGTGAGAAGAATGGGTGAACCGCTCCTCAGAGTGGAATCCCTTTCATATTCATATCCCTCTTTTGGTTCCGGGAAGAAACCACCGACACTTTCCGGTATCAGCCTTGCGATTCATAAGGGGGAACGCGTGGTGATCTGCGGCCCGAGCGGGTCGGGGAAGTCCACCCTGATTCAGACCTTAATCGGATTAATTCCTCATTCACGCAGCGGAAGGATGGAAGGGAGGGTCATAGTTGACGGACTGGATACGTCCGGAACATCAGTGCCGCATCTCTCAAAAACCGTCGGGTTTGTCTTTCAGGATCCCGACCACCAGATGGTAACCGGCGACGTTGATTCCGAGATTGCATTCGGGCCCGAACAGTCGGGTATGGACCCGGAGATGATTGAGGCGCGAATTTCCCGGATCGCCGGAATGCTGCATATCAGTCACCTGAGGGGAAGGGAGCTTTCCGATCTATCCTGGGGGGAACGCCAGAAGGTTGCAATTGCATCGGTGCTCGTCATGCAGCCGAAGATAATAGTGCTGGATGAGCCGCTCTCTGGTCTGGATACGGATTCTGCTGCCACGCTCATTGACCATCTGGGAACGGTTGGAAAAACGTTGAATATTGCGGTTGTTATTGTTGAGCACCGGCTGGATCTCCTTACTGGTTTCATGGACCGTATGGTCGTGATGGATGACGGCAGGATTGTGTATGACGGGCATGCGGCGGATTTTTCCGGACCGGCCGCCGGTTTGCATCCGGGAAATACCGGGGGCGGAGTGCATGGGGGTGAGGCATGTATGCCTGGACTATTTGTTCCTCCGGAAGGCATCGCCCCGATAATTGAGGCAATTGATCTCAGCTACACCTATCCGCACCAAAAAATACCGGTGCTGACCGGAGTGTCTGCCGCTTTTTATCCGGGTGAGGTGGTCTTCATCTGCGGACCGAACGGTTCGGGGAAGAGCACATTCATTAAGCATCTCAATGGAATTCTGCGGCCGGATACCGGGCGTGTGCTGGTTTCCGGTGGTGATATCGCGGGGAAGACCGTGGCTGAAACAGCTGCGACCGTCTCTCTTGTCGGCCAGCATGCGGATTATCAGCTCTTCGAGGAGACAATCGAACGCGAACTTGCGTTCGGCCCGCGGAATCTGGGTATGGAGGAGGGTGCCATCGACCGTTCCATTGATGAGATCATGGAACTTATGGGCATGACGCATCTGGGGCGGAAAGGGCGGCCGCTGAAACTTTCTGTCGGGGAGAAGCAGAGGGTGGCCATTGCCAGCCATCTTGTGATGAAGACCCCGGTCATTGTGCTGGATGAGCCGACGCTGGGCCTTGACAAAATCCTAAAAGATAAACTGGCGTCCCTGATTCGTGACCTGAAGAAAGGGGGGAAGACGATCATTGTTGTTACCCATGATCAGGAGTTTGCACGGCTGTGTGCAGACCGGTTTTTGTATTTTCGGGACGGGTGTCTGGTGTCCTGATAATATCAGATAATGGTCACTGGTATTTTTTGACCGCCGTTGTCATTTTGATTGTTATTTTTGTTTAGTTGCACAGTTCTCTCTCATTTGAGTATTTATGCATGGGTTGATCCTTTTACCCTCCCCTCCCCCTTTTAGGATCTCAACGCTTTTTTATGTTGTACAGATCTTGCATCCACGGTGCACCCAACTTTATTCTAATGCTCTCCCCTTCGGAATTCTAAGAGTAAAGAAATTCGTTTCATAAAATATGGTCATATGAGGGGTGAATCCAAATTGATAATTATTTATATCATGCCATGCGATGATCAGAATCTGGTTAAATTATACATTTTGTAAACTACAATTTGTTTACTTTGGCCAGATTATGAAATGAAAAAGAGTTACATTGATGGAAAAATCAAGTTCAAATCAATACAATGGCTTCAGAAGCCTTGTAATAGCAGCTACGATCATCATGATGATCGCGATCAGTATCACACCGGCAGCCGCACTGACTTTGGGGTGCGTTGATACCTTTATTGATGTGGCAAACGATGCAGGAGTCAAATATAACTATGACGGCGATGCCTATGATGGCCCAAACAACACCTACTACATTAAATTTGAGGGTGGTGGCCTCAATGCCCTTCACATTACGACTGACACTTCTGTTCCGGCAGGTCAGGTGACCAGTTCTCAGAGTGCCACCGGTTCATTCAATATATCGGATACTGGTGGCAGGGGCTATGACGACAATCTTATTCTTCTCTTTGCAGCGAAAACCCCTGTTTCAGAGGATTTCAGCCTGAATATCAAATCAAGCGGCTATACCTGGACTCCAACCGGTGAGATGCCTACAAGCTATAACTATGTAAATAATGCGGTCAATGAGACCTTTACCTACGATGACCTGATCTACGGTCCGCAGGATTACAGGCCCGCTGGCTATAATCTATTCGAGAGCTATCCAATATACTACGGGCAAGATATGGGCCAGACTGAAAACTTCACGATGATGTTTATTGATCTGAATGTAGGGGTTATCGGTAATAGCAACGGCATGGGTAAGGTCGAATACACTCTTGAGAACTTCTCTGGTTTTGCGGCATTCAATGCCTATGCCTGGTGCATTGATTCCAACCAGGGCGAAGGTATCTCATGGACAAACAGAGTCGATTCTCTCATTGGTAGCAGTGGTTATACTGTGACTCTCCCATAAGGGAGAATCAGAATTGGCCGGCCCCTTTCGGGCCGGATTTTTTAATCATTTTATGCTGCATGTTAATGGTATTAACTTTATTTAATGAATATTCAGATATATATCAAAATATATTTATGTGTATCTGATCAACAACTTTCACTTTATATCTCGGAAATTAAAAAAATTGTTAATTATATTGTGTTAACATGGCTTCAACCGTGATTAAAGAGGACGATTACGTATGAAAAGACTGAACTCTGAACCGGGCGGGTGCCTGCGGTGGATTGCCGTAATGCTCCTGCTCTTCATTTTTATTGGTATTGCACCGGCAAGCGCCGAAGAATTACCGGACTGTTTGCATGTCTATGTGAATGTGTCCAATGATCTGGGACCGCGATTCTCTGACAGCGATAACGGTTCCTATTACATGAAGTTTGACGGTGGAGGCCTCAATGCCCTCCACCTGACGACAGACACCGCCGTTCCCACAGGACAGGTGACGACGAGCAACGATCAGTCTGGTGTCTTTTATATCACCGACACCGGCGGCCGTGGCTACTCGGACAACACCATCCTGATGTTCGCCGTCAACGGGACTGTTCCCGATGACTTTGCTCTTACCGTCAGGGCGAGCGGCTATGTCTGGGAACCGGTTGCCGTGGTAAATACCCTCCCTCTGCTTGACAACATCGAGCATATCGATGGCACCATGGAAGAGACCTTCACCAAAGAAGACCTCATCTATGGGCCGCAGACCTGGAAACCAGCGGGAAATAACCTCCCGAAGGCATATCCGATCTACTTTGAGCAGGACACCAGCGATACCGGAAATCCCTTCCAGCTGATGTTTATTGACCTGAAGGCAGGTCCCATCAGCAAGGCCACCGGGCTTGCCAGCAGTAGTGATCTCACTGACTGCGGCGGGGTGAAAGTCGAGTATACACTCGAAAACCTGGAGACCTTCGCAGCATTCAATGCCTATGTCTGGTGCAACCAGTCCAATCAGGGTCAGGGCATCTCATGGACCAACAAGGTGGCCGATTCTGGTGCCAGTGTCTATCAGGTAATCGGTATTCCTCCGGAACTGACCTCCATTTCCGTCTCCCCTGAGACAGCAGAGATCACCGAGGGTGAAGGGCAGCAGTTCACGGCAATCGCCCTCGACCAGAATGACCGTACGATGTCTGGCATAGAATTCGAGTGGACGAGTTCGGACGAGACCGTCGGCACGGTAAGTGAGACGGGATACTTCACCGCCCTCACTGCAGGCACGACCACCATCACCGCGATAAACGAAAGTATCGAAGGGGAAGCGTTAGTCACCGTCATCGCAAAGCCTTCCGGCCCGCAGCTCCTCCCTGACTACAACAACATCTTTGTCAAAGTGGCGAACGATGGCGGCGTGAAATACAACGCCTTCGAAAACAACACTTATAACATCAGGTTTGAGGGCTATGACCGTGGCCTCAATGCCCTGCACATCTCCACCGACCCGACCGTAAACTTCGGTCAGGTAACAGTTTCAGAGAACCAGACCGGGACCTTCTATGCCACCGATTCCGGCGGCAAAGGGTATGAGGACGAGATCCTCCTGATGCTCGCCGTGAACGGCACCATCCCGGATGACTTCAGCCTTCGTGTGCAGGCCGACGGCTACACGTGGACGCCAAATCCCGTGAGCAACCAGGCACCGCCTCTTGACAACGTGACCTACCAGCCTGTCGCCCTCGACGAGACTTTTACCAAGGAGGACTTCAGGTACGGACCGCAGATCTGGAAGCCGACCGGCAACGGATTCGACTACCCGATCTATGCAGACCAGAACATGAGCCATACGGAAAACACCTTCCAGGTAATGTTCATTGACCTGAATGCAGGTGTCCTCCGGCCTAACGCCGCCCTTGAGAACAATGGTGCGGTGCGGATTACGTATACCTTCGAAAACCTTGAGACATTTGCGGCCTTCAATGTCTATGCCTACTGCCAAAACTCCAATAATGGCGATGATATGATCGCATGGTCAAACGCCCTTGGTCTTGGCAAGGCTGGAAGCGGCTACTCGGTCATCGGAGCTGTCTCCGGCCCGGTACCGGACAGAATTGAGGTCGAACCAACCACGGTGCAGGTTGCCGTCGGTGATGTGTATCATTTCGCCGCGACTGCCTATGACGCCCTCAATACCGTGATCCGCGGCCTGACTTTCTTGTGGGCAAGCTCGAACGAAGGTGTGGGAACAATTGACGAAAGCGGCAACTTCACCGCCATCGCACAAGGCACGACAAACGTGACGGCAAGTCGCCTCAGTATCGTAGGCACGTCGGTGGTCACCGTCGTATCAGCCGAACCGTCGACATGGTATGTAGATGGCAGCGGAAGCGGTGACTTCACCGATCTCGACACGGCCTTCGCCAATCCGTTCCTGAAAGATGGCGACACGATTCTGGTCTCCGCCGGGTCGTATGCCCTGAGCACACCTCTTGCAAAGACGGTCACCCTCACCGGTGAAGGTGCGGACGTTGTGACGGTCACGCCGACCGGGGCTGCCTTCTCCGGTGCCGGCACTGCCATCGAGGGGATCGGATTCACCAGTGGAACGTTTAGCGTCTCCGGTGCAGAAAGCACAGTGGCGCACTGCAGCTTCAGTGGCTTCTCCAGTTCGCAATCCATTTACATTTCCGGCCAGAACGTCACGCTGGATGGCAATGTATTCGAAAACAATCCAACCCGGTTCATGTGGGTAACCGGCAACGGCCATACTATTACCAACAATACCTTCGAGGCGAACGGCGGAACCCAGAATGCAGCAACCCGGTTTGACGGGTGCTCGGGTCTCACCATCGCCCTGAATACGTTTGCGAACAATACCGCACCGGCACTGGGGCTGCGGTGTACGGTTGACGACAACCGGATCTTCCTCAATGACTTCATTGACAACAAGGCCGACCTGTTCCAGTTCACCAACACCCCAAAACCCCTGGCTATGGCGTGGGAAATTTCATCCATTGACTACACCTATCTGGGGACCCAGTACACCGGCCCCCTCGGGAACTACCACAGCAGTTACACCGGCGATGACGCCGATGGCAACGGTGTCATAGACACGGCGTATACTATTGGCGCCAATCAGGTCGACAACGCACCGCTTGTCGGCAGCTGGGAGACCTACTTCCCCGAAACACTGGCACCGACCGCAGACTTCACAGCAAATGTAACCACTGGCATCGTGCCTCTGTCCGTTGCATTCGGTGATACCTCCATTGACAGCCCCGCCTCATGGGCTTGGGACTTTGAAAACGACGGCGTTGTTGACAGCACGGAGCAGAATGCAACCTACACCTACACCGTTGCAGGCACCTACTCGGTGAACCTGACGGTCACCAATACCGCCGGCAGCGATTCTGAGGTGAAGATCGACTTCATCACCGTGACCGCTCCGCAACCCAAGACCGTGACCGTCGGTGCGTCCGGATGCGACTTCACCGATCTCGACTCTGCCTTTGCCAGCCCGTCGCTGAACGACGGGGACACCATTCTGGTCTCCGCCGGGTCGTATGCCCTGAGCACACCTCTTGCAAAGACGGTCACCCTCACCGGTGAAGGTGCGGACGTTGTGACGGTCACGCCGACCGGGGCTGCCTTCTCCGGTGCCGGCACTGCCATCGAGGGGATCGGATTCACCAGTGGAACGTTTAGCGTCTCCGGTGCAGAAAGCACAGTAGCGCACTGCAGCTTCAGTGGCTTCTCCAGTTCGCAATCCATTTACATTTCCGGCCAGAACGTCACGCTGGATGGCAATGTATTCGAAAACAATCCAACCCGGTTCATGTGGGTAACCGGCAACGGCCATACTATTACCAACAATACCTTCGAGGCGAACGGCGGAACCCAGAATGCAGCAACCCGGTTTGACGGGTGCTCGGGTCTCACCATCGCCCGGAATACGTTTGCGAACAATACCGCACCGGCACTGGGGCTGCGGTGTACGGTTGACGACAACCGGATCTTCCTCAATGACTTCATTGACAACAAGGCCGACCTGTTCCAGTTCACCAACAATCCCAAACCCCTGGCTATGGCGTGGGAAATTTCATCCATCGACTATACCCATCTGGGAACATCTTACACCGGTCCGCTCGGGAACTATCACAGCAGTTACACCGGCGATGACGCCGACGGCAATGGTGTAATCGATGCGGCGTATACTATTGGCACCAACCAGGTCGACAACGCACCGCTCGTCAACCGCTGGCAGACCTACTTCCCCGATGCACCGGCATCAAAGACCGTGACCGTCGGTGCGTCCGGATGCGACTTCACCGATCTCGACTCAGCCTTTGCCAGCCCGTTGCTGAACGACGGCGACACCATCCTGGTCTCCGCCGGGTCGTATGCCCTGAGCACACCTCTTGCAAAGACGGTCACCCTCAGCGGTGAAGGTGCGGACGTAGTGGCCGTCACCCCGATAGGTGCTATATTCTCCGGTGCCGGCACTGTCATCGAGGGGATCGGATTCACCAGTGGAACGTTTAGCGTCTCCGGTGCAGAGAGCACAGTGGCGCACTGCAGCTTCAGTGGCTTCTCCAGTTCGCAATCCATTTACATTTCCGGCCAGAACGTCACGCTGGATGGCAATGTATTCGAGAACAATCCAACCCGGTTCATGTGGGTAACCGGCAACGGCCATACTATTACTAACAATACCTTCGAGGCGAACGGCGGAACCCAGAATGCAGCAACCCGGTTTGACGGGTGCTCGGGTCTCACCATCGCCCGGAATACGTTTGCGAACAATACCGCACCGGCACTGGGGCTGCGGTGTACGGTTGACGACAACCAAGTCTTCCTCAATAACTTCATTGACAACAAGGCCGACTTGTTCCAGTTCACCAACAACCCAAAACCCCTGGCCATGGCCTGGGAAATTTTATCCATTGACTACACCTATCTGGGGACCCAGTATACCGGCCCCCTCGGGAACTACCACAGCAGCTACACCGGCGATGACGCCGATGGCAACGGTGTCATAGACACGGTGTATACTATTGGCGCCAATCAGGTCGACAACGCACCGCTTGTCGGCCGCTGGCAGACCTACTTCCCGGGTTCTGAGCCGGAGCCTGTGGAACCCGTTGCACCGACCGCGAACTTCACCGCAGATGTGACGGAAGGAACTGCTCCGCTTTCGGTACAGTTTACCGACGTCTCGACCAACTCTCCGACCTCCTGGGCCTGGGACTTTGAGAACGACGGCGTTGTCGACAGCACCGAGCAGAACCCAACACATCTCTACACGACCGCGGGAACCTATTCGGTGAATCTCACCGTTGTGAACGAAGCAGGCAGCGACTCTGAAATCAGGGTGGACCTGATTGTCGTGAATCCCGGTGCATCGCAGACATGGTATGTAGACGCCTCTGGCGAAGCGAACTTCACCACTATCCAGGCGGCCATTGACACTGCCGCTGACGGCGACACGATCATCGTCCGTGACGGCACCTACAACGAGTCTGTCAATGTCACAAAATCTGTGTTCATCAGATCGGAAAATGGTCCTGAAAATACTGTTGTGCATTGCGTCACCTCAGGTGGCTATGCCGCTGTTTTCACTGTTCAGGCAGACGGGACGACTATCTCAGGGTTTACTCTCACAGGCACAAATTCAGGCATATTCTGTGATGGCTACTCGGACTGTATTTTCTCTGACAATATCTGTTCAGGAGTTTCAGGCCTTGATTTTGGTATCTGGGTGCGCGACGGCAGCGGAATCCTGATAGAGAACAACACCCTGTATGGTCATTGCAAATACGGGGTGTATTTTGATCGTTCCAGTAACTGTTTCATCAGAAACAACATAATCTCAGGCAATCAGATGGGTATTTACCTATTTGCGTCATCACCCAGCCAAACTTCCGGGAACATCGTGTCTGGCAACCTGTTTACCGGCAATGTTTACGGACTGGACCTTCCATCTGCGTCGGGATCTCAGATCACAAATAACACCATCCGCGAGAATGACTATGCCATTCGGAACATGAGGATGAACAATGAGATTTATGCAAATACCATTGTCAACAACACCGAGCTCTTTTCGGTTAATCCGCAATGGGATAATCTCTGGAACTCTCCGGAACCCGTTACCTATCTGTACAATGGTGCCACCTGTACAGGTCTTATCGGCAACTACTGGGGAGGAGCCTTCCTGGTGGAGGATGCGGATGGAAACGGAATCGCTGATTCAGCGGTGACACTCTATACCGGTGTTTTCGATAACGCCCCGCTTATGATGCCTGTGCCCGCCTATTATGGTGGTTCCTGCGACGGTATCCCTGTACCAACGAGCATCGAATTCAGTGAGCCATCATATGTCATCCCTGAAGAGGGAGTGATAAAGTTTACCGTAACGGTCTGTGACCAGAACGGAAAAGAGATGGCTGGTATTGGGTATGAGTGGAGCAGCAACAATGATACCGTCGGAACCTTTGAACAGGGCTACGAACTGGATGGCACCTTTACCGGTCTCGCTCCTGGTGAGGCGACTGTTTTGGTAAAATCCTACGATATTGAGGCCACAGCAGAAGTGACCGTGAATCAGACCTCGGCCAAGACAGTCTGGGTTGACCCCTGTGAATCAACAGATGGGTGGACATTCAGCAATGCAGGTCTCATAGACTCGGTTTTCTATACGGGTTCTCACAGCATCGGTGTTGCGCCCTGCCCTGCAAACAGTTCGGCTGAAAGGACGATTGAATTCCCAGAAGGCTGCACAGAACTGAGTTTCCGTCTGTATATCGACCGTCTGGATAGCGGAGCCGGTATCATGTCCACGACCACGATTTCCATTGATGGCGAGGAGAAAGAGCAGCTCAGAACCAGTTACACGAGGAAACAGTTTTACAAGTATTCCTATAACATATCCGGGTACGAACCCGGTCTACACACCCTGAAGGTGGAGAACTACTTCAAGGGGAAAGCCACCAATGGTGGCGGGTTCTACATCGACCTCATTAAGCTGAGAAGTGATATCCCCGAGACATTTACAATTACACTCTCGCCCGCAATGGCGAATCTTAATCCCGGTGAGACTCAGCAATTCACAGCAATCGCCTTTAATATGATTGGTGATGAACTGCCCGACACTACTTTCACCTGGACAGTATCCGACACCAGCGTAGGTACAATCGATACCACCGGTTACTTCACCGCCAGCAAGGTCGGCACGACCACTATCAGCGCCGCTGCCGGAGATGCGGTCGGCACGGCCACGGTCATGGTGGCACCGCCGCACGGCGACCAGACGAGTGACTCCCCGCTCAATGTCCCTGGATGCAACATCTCGGATAAAGGGGACGGCACGCGTGAGGTCATCGTGAACCTCACCGCTACCAACGCAACCGTCAACGGAAACGCCATCCGGATTGATGAAGACACGTTTACCCTCATCATCGAAACAGAGGGTGCCCCCACTGTCGGGAATGGCACGGCGAACGGAACGGTCGCAGGCATCTCCCTGAACACAACCCCGGTCTCGACGAACTTTGACTCCCTTGGGAATGTCACCGCCTCGCTGATGGCCAATCTCACGGGCATCCCCTCGGGAGCTGGTCTGGAGACTACCATCTCAGCGAACATCTCTGCCGCCGCTCAGTCTGCGTTCCAGATCGCTGCAACGGCAGACGGCCTGAACCTGGACGCGGTCGCCTACACGATGAACGTCGTCAAGACGAACCTCACGAACGGACAGGACATCTCCGATGCAACGATCCGTATGTCTGTCAGCCCGGCATGGGTTGCTGCAAACGGCGGATACGGTGCAGTCAGGATCATCCGCTTCGCAGAGGACGGCACCATGGAAGTCCTGAATACTGTCTATCTCGGATTCGATGGTGAACTGGACCAGTTTGAGGCATTCTCACCAAACGGATTGTCCATCTTTGGTCTCTCGGCCGCAAGTGTACCTTCCGTTGCACCGTCCGGCTCCGGATTCTCCTCATCCGGCGGGGTATCCAGCTCAATCAGTACCGCACGCTGTGACGGCATCAATGCCGGAGAAACCGGTGTCTTCGTGATGGAGCGGACCGCCATCACCGAAATCGATGTCAAGGCAGGCATGAACATTCCGTCCATGATGCTTACGGCAGAGAAGGTTGCGAAGCCATCGAACATCGGGGATGCACCCAATGCGGTCTACCAGTATGTTGAGGTCACTTCCTACCTTGCACCGGAAGACAGCATGGAGATGGCAACGCTGAAGTTTGGTGTCGACAAAAACTGGCTTGACTCCCTCGGCGCTGCTGTATCGGATGTAAAGATGTACCACTACGATGAAGCGACTGACAGCTGGGTCCTCCTCTCCACGGTTGCCTGCGGCGAAGACGGGACCTGCTATACGTTCTTTGCAGACACTCCATCGTTTAGCCTCTTTGCAATCTCTGCCGAATCGGACGAGTCAGCTCCGGCCGCTGAAGTACCGGCGGATGTCGCAGAACCGACTGCCGTCGTCAGTGGAGACACTTCGGAACAGGCTCAGCCGACGACACCGGCGAAGACCGGCAGCACAACTATGATGGTCATCACTGCCTTCTGTGCAATCCTCAGCGTATGCGGTGTTGTCTCCCGGAAGAAGACAAACGGGAAGAAATAAATTTTTCTCCCTTTTTTATTTCTGAATTATTCTGCTCGTATGAGGATTGTGTGATCTGTCCCCTTGTGTGCCGGATAATTTGTAACCTTTGAAATCTAAGTGATATATATTAATTTAATTTAATTGACTGCGGGATTATGGATCAAAATATATATATTTTCCGTAGATCAACAATCTTCACTTTATATCCTGGCCATGTAAATTTGTGTTAATTTACTTTAATTTACTCAGCTCCGGCCCAGGATTAAAGGGGACGATTATCTATGAAACGACTGACCTCTGAACCGGGCGGGTGCCTGCGGTGGATTGCCGTGATGCTCCTGCTCTTCATTTTTATTGGTATTGCACCGGCGAGCGCCGAAGAATTACCGGACTGTTTGCATGTGTATGTGAATGTGTCCAATGATCTGGGACCACGATTCTCTGACAGCGAGAACGGCTCCTATTACATGAAGTTTGACGGCGGAGGCCTCAATGCCCTCCACCTGACGACAGACACCGCCGTTCCCACAGGACAGGTGACGACGAGCAACGATCAGTCCGGTGTCTTCTATATCACTGACACCGGCGGCCGTGGCTACTCGGATAACACCATCCTGATGTTCGCTGTCAACGGGACAGTCCCCGATGACTTTGCTCTCACCGTGAGAGCGAGCGGGTATGTCTGGGAACCGGTTGCCGTGGTAAATACCCTCCCTCTGCTTGAAAACATCGAGCACATCGATGGAACCATGGAAGAGACCTTCACCAAAGAAGACCTCATCTATGGGCCGCAGACCTGGAAGCCCGCGGGAAATAACCTCCCGAAGGCATATCCAATCTACTATGGGCAGGACACCGGCGACACCACCAACTCCTTCCGGCTGATGTTCATCGACCTGAAGGCAGGTCCCATCAGCAAGGCCACCGGGCTTGCCAGCAGCAGCGATCTCACTGACTGCGGTGGGGTGAAAGTCGAGTATACCCTCGAAAACCTGGAGACTTTTGCAGCCTTCAACGCCTACGTCTGGTGCAACCAGTCCAATCAGGGTCAGGGTATCTCATGGACCAACAAGGTGGCCGATTCCGGTGCCAGTGTCTATCAGGTAATCGGTATTCCCCCGGTAATCCCCACAGCAGACTTTACTGCGGATCCCGTATCCGGTGACGCACCGCTTGAAGTTCAGTTCACCGATACCTCCCTGGACGATCCGTCCTTGTGGGCCTGGGACTTTGAAAACGACGGTGTCATCGACAGCACGGAACAGAATCCAACCTGCACCTACACCGCTGCAGGCACCTACTCGGTGAACCTGACGGTCACCAACTCCGCCGGCAGCGACTCTGTGGTGAAGACCGATCTCATCACCGTGACCGCTCCGCTGCCCAAGACCGTGACCGTCGGTGCGTCCGGATGCGACTTCACCGATCTCGACTCCGCCTTTGCCAGCCCGTCGCTGAACGACGGGGACACCATCCTGGTCTCCGCCGGGTCGTATGCCCTGAGCACACCTCTTGCAAAGACGGTCACCCTCACCGGTGAAGGTGCGGACGTGGTGACGGTCACGCCGACCGGCGCTGCCTTCTCCGGTGCCGGCACGGTCATCGAGGGTATCGGGTTCACCAGTGGATCATTCAGCGTCTCCGGTGCAGAGAGCACGGTAGCACACTGCAGCTTCACCGGTTTCAGCAGTCAGCACTCCATTGCCATCTCCGGCCAGAACGTCACACTGGAGGGCAATGTATTCCAGAACAATCCAACCCGGTTTATGCTGATAACCGGCAGCGGCCATACGTTTACCAACAACACCTTCGAGGCGAACGGTGGAACCCAGAACGCAGCAACCCGGTTCGACGGGTGCTCGGGTGTCACCATCACCCGGAACACGTTTGCGAACAACACCGCGCCGGCAATTGGGCTGCGGTGTACGCTCGACAACAACAGTATCTTCCTCAATGACTTCATTGACAACAAGGCCGACCTGTTCCAGTTCACCAACAATCCCAAACCCCTGGCTATGGCGTGGGAAATTTCATCCATCGACTATACCTATCTGGGGACACCGTATACCGGCCCGCTCGGGAACTATCACAGCAGTTACACCGGCGATGACGCCGACGGCAACGGCGTAATTGATACAGCGTATACCATTGGCACCAACCAGGTCGACAACGCACCGCTCGTCGACCGCTGGCAGACCTACTTCCCCGAAGTGACACCCAAGACCGTGACCGTCGGTGCGTCCGGATGCGACTTCACCGATCTCGACTCCGCCTTTGCCAGCCCGTCGCTGAACGACGGGGACACCATCCTGGTCTCCGCCGGGTCGTATGCCCTGAGCACACCTCTTGCAAAGACGGTCACCCTCACCGGTGAAGGTGCGGACGTGGTGACGGTCACGCCGACCGGCGCTGCCTTCTCCGGTGCCGGCACGGTCGTCGAGGGTATCGGGTTCACCAGTGGATCATTCAGCGTCTCCGGTGCAGAGAGCACGGTAGCACACTGCAGCTTCACCGGTTTCTCCAGCCAGCATTCCATTGCCATCTCCGGCCAGAACGTCAGGCTGGAGGGCAATGTATTCCAGAACAATCCCACCCGGTTCTTGCTGGTAACCGGCAGCGGGCATACGTTTACCAACAATACCTTCGAGGCGAACGGTGGAACCCAGAATGCAGCAACCCGGTTCGACGGGTGCTCGGGTGTCACCATCTCCCGGAACATGTTTGTGAACAATACCGCGCCGGCAATAGGGCTGCGGTGCACGCTTGACAACAACATTATCTTCCTCAATGACTTCATTGATAACAAGGCCGACCTGTTCCAGTTCACCAACAATCCCAAACCCCTGGCTATGGCGTGGGAAATTTCATCCATCGGCTACACCTATCTGGGGACGAACTACACAGGCCCACTCGGGAACTACCACAGCAGTTACACCGGCGATGACGCCGACGGCAACGGTGTCATCGACACGGCGTATACCATTGGCGCCAACCAGGTTGACAACGCACCGCTCGTCGACCGCTGGCAGACCTATCTCTCAGGGACAGGGCCGGAACCTGTTGCACCGACTGCGAACTTCACCACTGATGTGACGAGCGGCGACGCTCCACTGTCAGTGCAGTTCACCGATCTCTCGACCGGCACTCCTACCTCATGGGCCTGGGACTTTGAGAACGACGGCGTCATTGACAGCACCGAACAGAATCCGACCCACATATACACTGCCGCGGGCATCTATACCGTGAACCTCACGGCCATGAATGTTGCCGGCAGCGATTCCGACGTGAAGACAGACTACATCACGGTCATCGGAGATCCGTCCGGTCCGCAGCCGCTTCCGGACTATAACAATGTCTTCTTCAAAGTGGCGAACGACGCCGGCGTGAAATACAACGCCTTCGAAAACAACACGTACAACATCAGGTTTGAGGGCTATGACCGTGGCCTCAATGCCCTGCACATCTCCACCGACCCGACGGTAAACTTTGGTCAGGTGACGGTCACAGAGAACCAGACCGGCACTTTCTATGCCACCGATTCCGGCGGCAAGGGGTATGAGGATGAGATCCTCCTGATGCTCGCCGTGAACGGCACCATCCCGGATGACTTCAGCCTTCGTGTGCAGGCCGACGGCTACACATGGACACCTAACCCCGTGAGCAACCAGGCACCGGCGCTTGAAAACGTGACCTACCAGCCTGTCGCCCTCAACGAGACCTTCACCAAAGAAGACTTCAGGTACGGACCGCAGATCTGGAAGCCGACCGGCAACGGATTCGACTACCCGATCTATGCGGACCAGAACATGAGCGATACGGAAAACACCTTCCAGGTAATGTTCATTGACCTGAATGCAGGTGTCCTCCGACCTAACGCCGCCCTTGAGAACAATGGTGCGGTGCGGATTACGTATACCTTCGAAAATCTCGAAACATTTGCAGCCTTCAATGTCTATGCCTACTGTCAGAACTCCAATAATGGCGATGACATGATCGCATGGTCAAACGCCCTTGGTCTTGGCAAGGCTGGAAGTGGCTACTCGGTCGTCGGAGCTGTCTCCGGCCCGGTACCGGACAGAATTGAGGTTGAACCAACCACTGTGCAGGTTGCCGTCGGTGATGTATATCATTTCGCTGCCACCGCCTTTGACGCCCTGAACAATGTGATCAGCGGCCTGACTTTCTTGTGGGCAAGTTCGAACGAAGGTGTGGGAACAATCGACGAAAACGGCAACTTCACTGCTCTCGCACCGGGCACGACAGATGTGACGGCAAGCCGCCTCAGTATCGTGGGCACGTCTGCGGTCACCGTCGTCTCTCCCGAATCGGCGACATGGTATGTTGCAGGTGACGGCAGCGCTGATTTCACCACCATCCAGGCGGCTGTTGATGCGGCAAATGCCGGCGATACGATCATCGTCCGTGATGGCACCTACCAGGAGAACGTGGATGTCACCAAGAGTCTTGTCATCAGATCAGAGAACGGCTCAGCCGTGACCACTCTGTATTCAGTAGTGAAAGACAGCGGCTTTGATATCACCGCAGCTGATGTCATGATTGACGGGTTCACCGTCACGGCAGTCAACGGAAAAGGCAATTACGGCATCTACGTGCATGGCGCAGACGGCGCTCTCATTACCAACAACACCGTCCAGAACTGCCGTGAGTGCATAAAAATCGAGTCTTCATCCGGCAACACGGTAACAAACAACATTCTTTCCGTCAGCAACAATGCGGCAAACAATGTCTTCTGGCTTGCCGATGCGAGCAACAATGTCATCTATCTCAACGAATTCAACCTGGGTGCCGTAACCATTGAAGGCACTTCCACAGGAAATGTCTTCAGTTCCCCGACTGAAATGCAGTATGCATTCAACGGGGCTGATTATCAGTCATACACCGGCAACTACTGGAACGGGTATGTCGGGTCTGATGCAGACGGAAACGGCATCGGTGATGAAGCCTACACCATTGCAGGAAACGTAACCGACGCCTACCCGCTCATCCAAAAGCTCGATGCCTACACCGTATATGGTCCGGTACCTGTGGGCACGACCTACTATGTCTCTGGTGACGGCAGTGGTGACTTCACCACGATTCAGGCCGCAGTCGACGCTGCCGCTGACGGCGATACGATCATCGTCCGCGACGGTACCTACCAGGAGAACGTAGATGTGACAAAGAGTCTTCTCATCAGATCTGAGAACGGCGCATCCGTAACCACTCTGTACTCGGTAGCGAAAGACAGCGGCTTTGACATCATCGCAGCTGATGTTACGATTGACGGCTTCACTATCACCACCGTCACCGGGAAGGGCAACTACGGCATCTATGTGCATGGTGCCGACGGTGCTCTCATCATCAACAACACGGTCCAGAACTGCCGTGAGTGTGTGAAGATTGAGTCTTCATCCGGCAACACGGTCACAAACAACATCCTCTCCGTCAGCAACAATGCGGCAAACAATGTCTTCTGGCTTGCTGATGCGAGCAACAACCTCATCTACAAGAATGACTTCAACCTCGGTGCCGTTACCGTCGAGGGCACCTCGACGGGCAATGTCTGGTCCTCACCGGTTGCAGTGAAATACCGCATTGACGGAGCCATTCACACAAGCGTTCTCGGAAATCACTGGAACGGGTATACCGGCAGCGACACCACCGGTGATGGTATTGGTGAAGAACCGTACACCATTGCAGACGGCAATGTGGATGCGTATCCGCTGGTGAATTCGCAGGTTGACTATGTCACCGAAGAACTGCCTGAAGGTATCTCTGTTACTATCAGCCCCCTGAGGCCGGGATTACAGGGTGGGGAAACCCTCAGTTTCAGTGCATCCGCATTTGACAATGCAGGCGCTTTGATTGATGACGCCACCTTCAGCTGGATCAGCAGCAATACAACCGTTGGAACCATCGATGCGAACGGTGTCTTCACTGCTGCTGCACCAGGAACGACCACAATCACTGCATCCTATGCAGGTGCCAGTGCATCAACAGACCTGACCGTGGGCCGCGTCTGGTATGTTGATGATTCAGGCGGCGCTGATTTCATCACTATCCAGGCGGCTGTTGATGCTGCAGGAGAAGGGGATTATGTTGTCGTCCGTGACGGCATCTACAACGAGTCTGTCAGTATTACAAAGGCGCTGACCCTTCGTTCGGAGAATGGCCCGGACATGACTGTAGTGACTCCTGGAAACAAGAACTACAGTGGTTTTACGGTATCTGCAAAATCTGTTACCATTGATGGATTTGGTGTCAGAGGTCTCTCCAAATATGGAATTAATCTGCTTGGAGAGGCAGGAAGCTGTACGATCACAAACAACAGCGTTTCTGATTCCAGTGCTGGTATATACCTCCAGATTTGCGACGGGGCTAATCTCATCACAAAAAATACCTGTAATAACAACAGCGACGGTATCATTCTTATGGGCTCTCACGGGAATTATGTTGGAGAGAATGTTTGCTGCAATAATTCCAAGAATGGTATCAGGTGTCAGCTGGAGTTTATGACACCAGGGGCAGATATTCATGACAACGTTGTTTCCGGGAATATCATTATGAGGAATGGAGATGTCGCCCTGAGATTCATGGGAGCAATCAACAATCTTATCCTGAACAACACCATTGCATACAACGACTACTATGGCATTCTCCTTGATGGCGATTCGGAGGGCAATGTTATCTATGGAAATAATTTTGTTGAAAATAAGGGATTCTATATTTCAAATAGTCAGAATTCTTTAAACTCATCTGAACCAGTTGACTATGTCTATGATGGTATACAATACTCCGGCAGGATTGGCAATTACTACGGCGAAGCGTTTGATCTTACCGATTTGAATCATGATGGCATTGGAGATGCACCGTGTTATGTAAGTGCTGCTGTTGACAGCTACCCGCTCATGGGAATGTATACTGATGGTGTGATCTTTTCCTCAACAACCTACTATGTAGGCGATGACGGCGGCGCTGATTTCACCACAATTCAGGCAGCGGTTGACGCTGCATCAGACGGCGATGCGATCATCGTCCGTGACGGCACCTACGCCGAGAGCATCAATGTCACCAGAAGCATCTCAATTCGTTCCGAAAACGGCGCTGCAACAACGATACTCTCACCGGGTTCTTTCAGCGGGTTTGTGGTAACGGCCGACGGGGCAAGTGTTGAAGGATTTACCATCGATCGTGTCAACGGCGACGGAAATTTCGGGGTTAAGATCACCCGGGCAAAGGGCGTCTCAGTCATAAACAACACCTTCAACGTCTGCCGCGAGGGCATCAAACTTGACACGGCTGAGGAAACTGTCATCATCGGCAATGACGTTCTTATCAACAACAAAGCCACGAACAAGGTGCTCTGGCTCATTAATTCGAGTAATAACCTGATCTATTACAACACCTTCACGAAGGGAATAGTGACCGTCGAGGGCACGTCCTCTGACAACATCTGGAGCTCGTCCGATTCTGTTGACTACATCTACAGCGGCAAGGGATGGTCTTCGCATCTTGGCAACACCTGGCCGGGATACACCGGCACTGATGCCGACGGAAACGGTATCGGTGACACACCCTACACGCTCTCTGACGGAAGCACCGATGCATACCCGCTTGTTGCCCCTCTTGCGAGCTATCAGATGGGGAAGAGTGAGAATGTCGTCACTTCCATTACCGTCGAACCGGCAACCGCCTTCCTTAAGCAGAATGATACATGCCTTTTCACCGCCACTGCTTTCGACCAGTACGACAATGAGATGGCAGACACCGTATTTACCTGGACAATCAGCGATGAAACGGTCGGCACCATTAATGAGTCCGGCTTCTTCTCCGCCCTATCTCCCGGTGCAACAACCATCACTGCAATGAACGGCACGGTTGAAGGAACTGCCACTGTTACCGTCAGAACAGCTGAACCGATGACCATCATCGTAGATGCATCGGGTGCAGGAGATTTCACTACGATTCAGGCGGCCATCGACGCAGCTCTTGACGGGGATACGATCGTTGTCCGGGATGGTTCATATACCGAAAATCTCGTGATCGGCAAGGTCGTTTCCCTCCAGTCTGAGAATGGTCCGGAACATGCTGGCGTCATCGCTGCCGATCCGACAGCCGCGGTCATTCAGGTTTCAGCGGGCAACGTCACCATCAGTGGATTCTCGATTTCCGGTACCCCGGATGGCAGTGAGAACCTGGGTACATCCGGTGTCTATCTGGTAAATGCCGATGACTGCACCATTCAGGAGAACATCATCACAAGAAACAGCAATGGTATCTATGTCTATCGCGGGAACAGGAATACGATTGACCGGAACACCCTCGCCGGAAACGATCAGGGTCTCTATATTAACGGGTATGGGGGGAGCACCTCTCAGCCCCATGTAGCGAACTACAATGCCGTCACACAGAACCTCTTCACCGAAAATGTTGCCAGCAACGTGGCGAATAACGGAGCTGTAAAGATTTACTATGCAGACAACACCGTCTTCACCAACAACACCATCAGCAGCAACACGAACTATGGCCTGATTCTCAATCATCCCGACCAGACAACGGTCGCCCACAATGTGATCATGTCAAACGGCGGCGCAGGTGTCTATCTGCTGTACAGCTACGACAATACCATCTACCAAAACACCATCGCAGAGAATGGAGCTGGATTTGCGTTGAAGAAGGGCAGCGGAACATGTGATATCTACCTCAATGATATCATCGGCAACGATGCGCTCCTCGTATCCGAAGACGGCCATGATCAGAACTGGAACACGCTTACCCCGATCACTTACCTGTATGACGGAAAGATGGAAACATCGCTTGCAGGCAACTATTGGGGAACGAACTATACCGGCACTGATACAGATGGGAATGGTATCGGCGATGAACCATTTGTCGCCGGGGTTTACTCGACCTCAAAAACGTACGTCGATAACTATCCACTGATCGCACCGTACGCGAACTATACCCTCTGTGATTCCGCTGTCCTGACTGCAATCACCCTTGATCCCTCAGAGATCACCCTGCAGAAAGGACAGAAAACTGCATTCACCGCTACTGCCTTCGATCAGTATGGCAATGAGATGGCGGGGACTTCCTTTGAATGGGCAAGCTCCGATTCCACCATCGGTACCGTGAATGCAAACGGCATCTTCACTGCCCACGGGGCTGGGAAGACCACGATCACCGCCTCAAATGGCGATGTTTCAGGCACTGCCACGGTCACCGTCACAATGCCGCACGGCGACCAGACGAGTGACTCCCCGCTCAACGTCCCCGGATGCAACATCTCGGATAAAGGGGACGGCACGCGTGAGGTCATCGTGAACCTCACCGCTACCAATGCAACCGTCAACGGGAACGCCATCCAGATTGATGAAGACACCTTTAGCCTCATCATCGAAACAGAGGGTGCACCCACTGTCGGAAATGGCACGGCGAACGGAACGGTATCGGGCATTTCCCTTACCACCACACCGGTTTCGACGAACTTTGACGCCCTTGGGAATGTCACCGCCTCGCTGATGGTCAATCTCACGGGCATCCCCTCAGGGGCTGCTCTGGAGACCACCATCTCAGAGAACGTCTCCGCCGCTGCCCAGTCTGCCTTCCAGATTGCCGCCACGAATGACGGCCTGAACCTCGATGCGGTCGCCTACACAATGAATATCGTCAAGACGAATCTTGCCAACGGACAGGACATCGCCGATGCGACGATTCGTATGGCCGTCAGCCCGGCATGGGTTGCCGCAAACGGCGGATATGCCGGCGTTAAGATCATCCGCTTCGCGGAAGACGGCACCATGGAAGTCCTGAATACCGTCTATCTCGGATTCGACGGCGAACTGGATCTGTTTGAGGCTCTGTCACCAAACGGACTGTCCATTTTTGGTCTCTCCGCCACGAGCACCCCAGGGAGCTCGTCCGGCTCCGGGTCTTCCTCTTCCGGCGGAGTATCCAGCTCAATCAGTACCGCACGCTGTGACGGCATCAATGCCGGAGAAACCGGTGTCTTCATGATGAAGAGAACCGCTATCACCGAAATCGATGTCAAAGCAGGCACGAACATTCCGTCCATGATGCTGACGGCAGAGCAGGTTGCAAAACCATCGAACATCGGGAATGCACCCAATGCGGTCTACCAGTATGTGGAAATTACCTCCTACCTTGCACCGGAAGACGGCATGGAGATGGCAACGCTGAAGTTTGGTGTTGACAAGGAGTGGCTCGACTCCATCGGCGCTGGTGCATCTGATGTGAAGATGTACCACTACGACGAAGCGACCGACAGCTGGGTGCTCCTCTCCACGGTTGCCTGCGGTGAGGACGGCACCTGCTATACGTTCTTCGCAGACACGCCCTCGTTCAGCCTCTTTGCCATCTCGGCGGAGAAAGGTATTGCATCTGCGGCACCGGAATCACCTGAAGACGGTTTACAGCCGGCTGCTGCAGGCGGAAACACACCCGCTGCGGGTGACCAGTCCCCGGCAGACACACCGGCACCGGCGGCAACAACCGGCAATACGACAGCAATCGTCATCCTTGTCGTGGTTGCCATCATCGCCGTCTGTGGAGGCGTCTACTGGAAGAAGTCATCCGGTAAAAAATAAATTTTAACTCTTTTTTTGAACTGAATTGCATGCCGGACTCTCTTTCTCCGGTATCATGATCCGCCAAAATGGCGCAGGTGCCAGATAGTTTAGTTAATGTTGTTAACTTTCTGCATGTAATAACTATTTTTATCCCTGGGAGAGAAGTATTCATGAACAGATCATGGCTGGTACGAAGGGGCAGAAGAAAAAGAAGGGGATTTTGTTCATTCCCGGAGATTCGCCTGTCCATTCCCTGGATCCACGAACGAAACTACTCATGCTCGTCGTATTCAGTATCCTGTCATTTCTGACAACCAATCCCTTCGTCATGTGCCTGATACTCGCCTGTGTCGTGGCCCTTGCCTATGTATCGGGGTTATTCGAAAAGTGGCTGTATTCACTCAGGCTCATTCTTCCGCTCATTCTCTTTGTCTTTGTAATTGACCTGTTTTTCTCCCACCAGAGTGCAGGTGCTGAATTTTTCTCAGCGCAGATTGGGTTTATCCACGCCTATGCGACGGAAGGGAGCCTGTATTTCTCCATCTCCATGGTGACTCGCCTGCTCATTATCGCGGGCTTTTCATTCCTCTTTATCATGACAACGCAGTACAGCGATTTTGTAAAGGGTCTGCAGGGGATGAAGGTCCCGCATATCATCTCGTTTTCCCTGGGGTATGCACTTTCCTCAACGACTACCCTCTCACGGGACGCAAACAATGTCATAGAGGCCCAGAAATCCCGTGGGCTGGAGTTTGACCAGGGCTCATCCATAACAAAGATTGATAAACTGCTCTCGTTATTCATTCCGATGACCGTGATCATGCTGAACCGGTCCGGTCAGGTTTCGGATGCGATGCAGTGCAGGGGTTATGGCACTGCTCAAAAACCGACCATCTATCAGGCTCCCGTTATCGGGGCAGATGATGGTGTGGCGGTAATCATTCTTGTGCTCTTTGTAATTCTGGTAATTCTTCTCACGCATTTTGTATTCATCTGAGGTGTCGTATGAAAACCAATCATAAAAACAACACAGGACTCGGCAGAATTGTTGCCGTCCTGCTTATTGCGATGCTCGCCATCCCGTGTGCATCTGCTTTGGACTTGCCCTCAAATCCGCTTGCCGGGGCAATGCATGTAAACATCAATACCGCAAATTCTGCCGGTTATTACATAAAATTCGATGGAGGAGGGTTAAACGCGTTGCATATGACGACGAGCACATCGGACCGGTATGGCCAGCTGACCACCACATCAATGAAAAGCGGGGTGTTTTATATCTCCGATACCGGAGGAAGGGGCTTTTTCAATGATGTGCTGCTGATGATTGCCATCCGGAAACCTGCGGAGGATGAGGACCCGATTCCTGATAATTTCGCGCTGAAACTCCGTTCGAGTGGATACCGTTGGATACCCACCGGTGTTCTCAATCAGCCTCCGGTTGCAGAAGATCTGGAGTATGTTCCCGGGGCGATAGATCAGACCTTTACGCTCTCGTCCCTGAGCTATGGGCCACAGAAATGGAAGCCTGCAGGCAACAATGACCCGATGAACTATCCGATATACGGGGATCAGGATATGTCGGGTGATGAGGAGTTTTACCTTTATTTCGTTGATTTAAAGGTAGGAAATCTGGGTGAGAACTCCGGAATAACAGGACTGACAGACAACGGAATGGTGAAGGTCGAATACACGATTGAAAATTTTGATTCCGGTCTTGTGGCATTCAACACCTATGGCTGGTGCGATGAGAATCAGGCGAACCAGGGTGCGGGAATATCCTGGACGAATATGATCGTGGGAGAAGGCGCAAGCGGCTATGTCGTCGATATCGTCGGTTCGGGCGGAGGGGAAGGAGGCTCATCCGGAAAGATTTCCTATGACTCTGATGACTCACTCTCTGCTCCGGGATCATGGAAGCCGCAGGTTGGTAATCTCAACATCACATCTGTTCCGGCCGGGGCAAAAATTTACATCGACGATGTCTACTCCGGAAAGGAGACAAACGGCACTTTTGTGGATGTTCCTGCGGGAGATTATCGTGTCTATCTTGAATATGGTGAATATGCACCAACCGAACCAAAGACCATCCGGGTGAAAGGCGGCTACATCACCGAAGAGCATTTTGTCCTGACAAAAGGGTCCGGGTCCTGCTTCGTCTCATCTGTGCCCACGGGCGCTGACATTTTTGTCGATGGCAATGACACCCTCTGGCATACCAACTCTCTCATTTCCGGAATCGAATCCGGAAACCATACCGTCACCGTCTATCACGATGGCTATGAGCCTGAATCCGCAGATGTCACCATCCATATGGATCAGCAGTCCACACTCTCCTTTGTGTTCGGCGGGAACGGGGCAGATGTAAATATCCCGGAGACGTCCGCTCCGGGTATAGGTGATGAACAACCGGCCGCTCCGTCACCATCCGAAACCGCAGGGGCTGAATGGGAGGCCAATTCCTCTGCAGGCGCCACCATATCTGATGAGACCAGTCAACAGGAAGATGGCGGAATTATCGGCTACATCTTCAGTCTCTTTGCTGGTCTGTTCTCCGGTGCTCCCGAAGAACCGTCATCCCTTCCGTCTGCCGCTGCCAATCCATTGGCAGAGGTGGCACTCCCGGATGCAACCCCGGTAAATCCGGATGATCTTGTGTATGATGCCGTTCCTGATGAAATCCCGGCAGCGGCACAAGCCGTGAAAGGCACCGGCGGGCTCTATGTCACCTCCTATCCGGACAATCTTCCCATAACTCTTGATGGCGTAAAGACGGATGCAACAACTCCTGAATATTTCTACGGGCTCAAAGAGGGTTTGCATAAGGTGATGGTGACTGAGCGTTCCGATACCGTGAAGACAGCGCAGCAGACCGTTTCAATATTCTCCGGTGAGGATGCCTGTGTGAAACTCGAGCCCTGTGTGGTTTCGCAGAAAGTGCCGGTGACCGTCCAGTCAAAGAAATTCAGGGACTGCACATTCATGATTGAAGGTGAATATCCGGAATATTCCTTCCCGTCAACTGTATATCTCGAAAAGAGCGGGACATTTATCACCGTTGTTAAAGACGGGACATATTATACCTTCACGACCGGGCACCAGGATGAGAATGGCGTGCTGAATATTCTCTCTCCGGATGCCGGAGATACCGCCGGAACGATCAGCATCACAAGCGAACCCGCAGGTGCGTTAGTCTCTGTTGACGGCCACCAGACCGGCATCCTGACCCCATGCACGATAGCCAATATCACCGAAGGGAGTCATATCCTGAAGGTATCGAAGGGTGGGTATTATCCGGAGAAAAAGGAGATCCGGTTTGTAAACACCGGTGAATCCGACAATTCTGAATTTAGTTTTGACCTGAAGGAGTATCCCTATGGCACGTTGTATATCGACAGCAAGCCCTCCGGTACCATGATCTATCTGAAGGGGCGGTATACCGGTGTTACCACTCCTCATGAGTTTTCATATATGCCGATTGGCAGCTATGATGTCGCGGTTGTGTCCAATCGGACTACCTTTAAGGAAGGAGTCGTCACGGTCGCTCCTCTGGAAAATGCCGGCGTAACGGTGTATAACCTTGCGATGGATGTATAATTCAACTGAATGAAACCTCCCCTTTTTTGCAGACCTCCAAATCAAATCAAAATATCTTTGTTGCCCTCTCCGATGCTGGTTTCATTCATCTATCCTCCTGTGCCACATTATGTTTGGGTAGCACCGGGCGGCTTACATTTTTATAATACAACTGCCATTGTGCTTCCTGTTGATGAGGTATGCCAAGCGATTATTTTGAGATGATGCTGCGTTCCCTGAACCTGACGTCAGAGGAGCGTGAGATGATTGTGGAGAAGAGAAAGGAGCAGTGCATCTGCGATATGTGCCCGACGTTTCAGACCTGTGGAGGGGAGACGGAAGGAAACGAAGGGTTTGCCTTCTGCACACTGGGTGCGAGCCCCTGCATTGAAAAAGAGGTTGAATGCCTCTGCTCCACCTGCCCCCTGTCGCGTGAAATGGGGCTTGCGTACTCCTATTACTGCACCCGGGGTTCTGAAACGCAGCAGAAAATCAGGGATGTTATCGGGGTGAAGTAACCTCAGGAACAAGTGTTCCCTCCCCATTTCCCTGTCTCGTTGTGGTGAAAGGGGAAGGCAGCATCCCTGATGTGTAATCCTTCTCAGAGATGTTTATCTACCGGGCTGATAGATTTCTAATCAATGCAGAGCCAGATCCTGTGGGGAACCCTGCTGCTTGCGGCGGGCCTGGTGCTCACCGTTCTCTCGGTAACGGTCATCCCTGTCTTTTTCCTCTTCTATGGAATCCCGCTGCTCGTTATCGGAGCAGCGCTGTTCATCTTCCGGGGGAGAGAGGAGAGTATCGAGGCCCTGAAATGAGGTGATAATACGTGATTATAACAACAACTGAACAGATTCCCG
The DNA here is from genome assembly GCF_029633965.1 of Methanogenium sp. S4BF. Lineage (NCBI taxonomy): Archaea > Methanobacteriati > Methanobacteriota > Methanomicrobia > Methanomicrobiales > Methanomicrobiaceae > Methanogenium > Methanogenium sp. S4BF. The sequence goes on from NZ_CP091277.1 coordinate 2,513,275, forward strand.
GACATGAATACGAGATTCTCGGCATCGTCTCGGGAAACACGGTGCGTGCAAAGCACCTCGGCAAGGATATCATGTCGGGCCTGAAAAGCGTTGTCGGGGGAGAACTGCAGGAATACACCGATATGCTCTCCGATGCCCGGAGGGAATCCATCAACCGGATGATAAACGATGCAAAACGGCTGGAGGCAGACGCCGTTGTCAACGTCCGGTTCGCGACATCCCAGACGACCGCCGGGGCGGCCGAACTCCTCGCCTACGGCACTGCGGTGAAGCTGGTCCGGTAAATCCTCTCCTTATCTTTTTTTGAATCGTTTTCACAGACTGTCAGGACACATCATGATGAGGCAGGGATGGCGGGTGCCGAATCCACCTCTCCCGGACAGGTGCATCCGGGCGTCCGGGTCTATCTGTGCGGAGGGAGCGCATTGAGTTGATGCAGAAGATCCTGCATATTCCGGCTTCTTAGGTGATGCTGTCGAAATGATACACCGTGATACCGGTTCTCGTAGAAATCGGGGCACGATGCACCGGTAGCTGATGACAGATAGTGTCAAAAATCTATATCCCCTGATTCGGTCTATTACTAGAGGTAAATTACAGACCTGATTATTTTATTTTGAAACCCTTTTTGGTGACACAACA